>NZ_JACXAI010000001.1 GCF_014773385.1 Metabacillus arenae
CCTAATGTTTGTTGTGGTAACTAACATTATTGCCAGGAATTCGTTCGTGTTTTCCTATTTTTGTGCTATTTTCACAAAAAGTGATGATGAATCAAACTATTAATTAACAAACAAGCTTGGTTTGTAAAGAATTAAATATCTATTATCCTAATCATATGAAGGAGGAAAAATAATGGGTAATGCAGCAGCAGAATTTATTAGTTACAAAGATTTTCTTCAAAAAAGTACAAAGCCAACCGTTCGACCTTGTATTTGGAAAGGAAAGGACATAATGAAACACTTAGATGAATCTTTGGCCGGAGATTTTATGGGTGATGGCAGAGGGGCAGTATCGCTTATTAATAAAGATACTGGGGATTCTTATGGGGTTTCACCTAATATAAATGCACTAGTACAAGTATTAAAACCAGGGGAACATAATAACCCGCATAAACACAGTAATTTTGCTATCTTTTTTGTCTTTCAGGGCGAAGGTTACAGTGTCATTAATGGAGAGAAGATCGAATGGGAAAAAGGAGATGTGTTTTTCTCCCCTGCTTGGCTAGAACACGAACATTGTAATACGTCTGATCATAAAAATGCTATTCTATATACGATTCAAGACGTTCCTACTCTTTCTGGTATAGGCGCATGGTTTTTAGAGGAACCTGTTGGGACAAAGCCACAACATGTTGTGGAGGAAGAGGTAAGCGATAAGAATAGTATTTTGCCAGAAAAGTAGTTTTTTACTTTATAGTAAGGTTTTATGAACGCAAAACTAGAAAATTCTATCTTAGAGGAAGAAGTTTGATGATATCATCCTTCTTCTCTTTTTAAGTATATTTTTCAGAATATTCTTTTTATTGAAAGGCGATGAAATTTTAAAGATAAATAGAAAGTAGAGGTGTAATAATGAGTCAATCACTTCTTATTTTACTAGCATTGTTACCTATTTTCATTATATTTTTATTTCTCGTAGTATTACGTTGGTCTGCCAAAAGAACAATGCTTTTAGCTTATATAATGGTATTAATTTTAGCTCTATTTGTATGGAAGATATCCATTAGCCAAGTCGCCGCCTCTAGTGTGAATGGACTTATAACCGTTTTCAATATACTTTATATTGTTTTTGGTGCCGTTCTTCTACTTCATACAATTAGGGAAAGTGGTGGATTAGGGCTTATTCGGGAGAGCGTTTCCACGATTACCAAAGACCGGCGTATCCAAGTAATAATAATTTTATGGATATTTGGTGCCTTTCTGGAAGGCGCAGCTGGTTTCGGATCAACCGGCGCAGTAATAGGACCACTACTGATGGGTCTTGGCTTCCCTGCCATGGCTGCAGCAATGGTTTGTATGATATTTCAAAGTTCTGCTGTATCCTTTGGTGCTGTCGGGACCCCTATATTAATTGGAGTGAGTACAGGATTAGGGGATGGCGCCATTGATAAAGTAAATGCCACAATTGGTGGATTATCATGGGATCAATACATTCACAGTATAGGTATAAAAGTAGCGCTTATTCACGGGATGGTAGGAGTATTTATACCTTTGTTCATGGTTGTGTTGTTATGTCGTTTCTTTGGCAAAAATAAGTCCTTTAAAGAAGGGCTTGGTGCATGGAAATTCGCTCTATTTGGGGGAGTTTGCCTAGCAGTACCTTACGTTTTAACAGCTATTTTCTTAGGACCAGAATTCCCATCGATTTTTGGTGGTTTAATTGGTGTAATACCAGCCGTAATCGCTGCAAAAAAAGGATGGTTTATGCCTAAGGATACGGTATGGGACTTCCAAGGAAAATCAAAATGGGATGAAAAATGGACAGGTTTGATAGAGATACAAGAAGAGGAAAAGACTGCACCATTTTCACTATTTAGAGCGTGGATACCTTATATTATTATGGCAATCGTGCTCTTTGTAACTAGACTTGATTACCTTCCTTTTGCTTCTTGGTTAAAAATATTAACTGTTAAATTTAATAATCTGTTTGGCACAGATATCAGTTCATCTATTGATATCTTCTATTCACCAGGCACTGTTTTTATAGTGGTATCGATATTAACGTATTGGATCCACGGTATGCGACTACAATCCTATCAAAAGGCAATAAAGTCATCGTCTGACATCATAATTGGGGCAGGAGCAGCTTTAATATTCGCAGTGCCGATGGTCCAGGTTTTTCTTCATAGTGATGGAGGGGCTGCAGAGTTTGCTAGTATACCCTCTGTTTTAGCCGATGGTTTTTCTGTTATTTCTGGAGGTGAATGGGCTTTTGTTGCACCTTTAATCGGGGCTATGGGGGCCTTCTTTGCTGGTAGTAATACTTTTAGTAACATGATGTTTAGCTTTTTCCAATTTGAAGTTGCTGAAAATGTTGGTATTAATTCATCTTGGGTAATAGCACTTCAATCCGTGGGAGCAGCTGCCGGTAATATAATTTGTGTGCATAATGTTGTAATGGCTTCAGCAGCAGTTGGACTTATCGGTAGGGAAGGAGAAGTATTAAGAAAGGTTCTCCTTCCAGCAGCCTATTATATTTTATTTACTGGAACTGTTGGATACATCATTTTAAATGGATTCGGTTTTAATCTTGGTACAATTATTGGAGTAGCTATTATTGGTACCATTGTAACTTTTATTGTTAAGAACCGGTCTTATCATCAAAAGCAACATAAATCAAATAACATAAACATGTGAAATACTCCCCTCTAGGAGGATAATGGTCGTTTCGGTTGGGGAACTCTTCTTTTCATTCATGCAAGTTTAGCACAAGGAAAAAACAGGTCGGATTTAGATTGGTTTTTGCATTCATGGTTTTTTGGATCAATAAAACATGTACAGGATGTGGGAGTAAGCTCCCTGGTCAGAATTTGAAAGCTGATGATCCATACTCCATACAAGGGGTATCTCCAATTCCTCTATGATTAGAATACAAGCATTTATTAACATTGGTGGAGCTACTGGAATGTTGCCTATTACCGGGGTTACGTTACCATTTGTAAGCTATGGCGGATCTTCTTTATTGTTGCTAATGATTTCGGTAGTAATACTTGTTAATATTTCGATGTTAATCAGGTTAAACGAGAATTCGACAAAAGCACCTGATAAAGGAGCCCCCGGCATAGCCAGGGGTTTTCTAAATCATTAAAAAAACCTGCCAACTCCTAAGGAGACGGCAGGTACCTTTTTATTCTGATAAATTCCGAAGATGTTCAAAAAATGAAGGATAAGAAACATTGATTGCCTCATTTCCTTCAAGCTGGATTGGTTCCTCGCAAATTGTCGAGGCAACTGCAAGCATCATGCCAATTCGATGATCACCATGACTTGAAACTATTGCCCCTCCTTTAAGGGCGGTTTTTCCACGAATGATCATTCCGTCATCTGTTGCTTCGATGTCAGCACCAAGCTTAGATAATTCAGAGACAACAGTATCGATTCTGTTCGTTTCTTTTACTTTTAATTCACTTGCATCTTTAATAACCGTCGTGCCTTCCGCTTGTGTAGCCAGCAAAGCAATAATTGGAATTTCATCAATTAATCGCGGAATTAGATCACCTGATATTTCCGTTGCTTTCAAATTAGAAGTTCGAACTATAAAATCAGCCATCGGTTCGGCTTGATCTGTCACCGAATTTGCTTGGGTAACTGATGCGCCCATGTTTAACAGGACATCGAGAATCCCTGTTCTTGTTTGATTAGTCCCGACTCTATTTAACCGAATTTCACTTCTTGGATTAATGGCACCGGCAGCTAGGAAAAAGGCAGCAGATGAAATATCGCCGGGTACAAAGATAGATGCAGCTGTTAATTCTTGGCCGCCTTTTATTTTTACTGTCAAACCATCAACCTCAAGGTTTACACCAAACGCTTTCAGCATGTTCTCGGTATGATCCCTTGATTTATGGGGTTCCCTAACAGTTGTCTCACCTTGAGCTTGCAATCCAGCCAAAAGAATGGCAGATTTCACTTGTGCGCTGGCAACTGGAGAAATGTAATTAATTCCTTTCAGGTCCCCGCCGCGAATGGATATCGGTGTATAATTGCCGTATTCACGTCCATCAATTTTAGCCCCCATTTGCTTAAGGGGATTTGTAACTCTAGACATCGGGCGCTTGGCTATAGACTCATCCCCGATTAAACACGAATGAAAGGGCAGTCCAGCTAGAACCCCTAATATTAGTCTCGTAGTTGTCCCTGAATTACCTACATCCAAGAGACTTGCAGGCTCTTTTAATTGACCCATTCCCTTTCCAACCACTGAAACATCTGTTCCTGATTGACTGATGCTCACACCCATTTTACGAAAGCAGCTGATTGTACTCAAACAGTCAGCACCCGGCAGAAAGTTTTCTATTTTTGTAACTCCATTTGCCATAGAACCAAACATCACAGCTCGGTGAGAAATGGATTTATCACCGGGAATTTGGATTTCTCCGTTTAACTTGTTTACTCTCTCTAATTTCATTTCAACACCTCAATCGCCAAAGAATGTGTCATAATCAGAATATTTTTCAATACAAGCTTTTGCTTCCTTCCGATCTTCTTCATTTTGAAAGCTGACCCTTAAAACTCCGTATATTTCTTCCCTGGTTTCGATAATTCGGATATTGGTAATACTTATTTGTTCTTTTGCTAAATAACCAGTGATCTCAGAAATAACCCCGGGATAATCAGGGACATCTATGTATAAATCATAAAAGGCGGGAATGGCCCCTTTTTGTCGCTGCGGTAGACCATCTCTATACGTTTTCGCATGAATGAAATAGTCGTGCAGCTTTTCCGCTTCCTCTGCTTCTACTAAAGCACGAATCGTATCCATTTCATGTTGCCAATCATTGAACAAATGGAGCAATTCCTCTTTATTATGTAACAAAATGTCTCTCCACATTGTCGGAGAACTCGAAGCTATCCTCGTAATATCTCTAAATCCGCCTGCTGCCATTCTTTTTATCATTGGATATTCATGATTAAATCTTTCAGCTTGGTGAACAAGACTTGCAGCAATTACGTGAGGGAAATGACTAATTACCCCTGTAATTGAATCATGCTCATCTGGCGCCATTTCAATTAGATTTGCCTTGGTCCCTTTTAAAAGCTTTTTTAACTCATCAATAGCAGCAGGGTCTGTATTATTTGAAGGAGTCAGGACATAAAAGGCATTTTCAAACAAATGGGGTTTTGCGGCTGTTATTCCTGATTTATGTGAGCCTGCCATCGGATGACCTCCGATAAATATCTTATCGGTTCCAAACTTATCAGCAGCATGCTCTACTATTTTTTGCTTCGTACTGCCAACATCCGTGACAATCACTTTTTGCTTTAATTCCATTTTGCTAAGATAATCTATTAAGGATAACGTTTGAACAACAGGTGTTGCTAAAATAATAAAGTCCGCAGCACTTGCTCCCATTTCAATCGTCTCGACTTTGTCGTCAATTACAGTTAAAAGCTTCGCGATATCTGCTTGCTCCTCATCTATATCAATCCCTAATATTTTGCAGTCAGGATATTCTTTTTTGATTGCAAGAGCGATGGATCCGCCGATAAGTCCTAAGCCAACCAAAAAAACTGTTTTATGCATCATATCACCTTTTCCAAAAAGAAGAGGTGATTTTCTCACCTCTTACACTATCGTTTTTAAAATTTCTATGATTTCTTCATTTTCCTGATGAGACCCGACAGTTATTCGGAGTGACGTTGGAAAGCCAAGTGCCTTTCCTGATCGGACAATATAACCGTGTTTTAAAAGTCCTTCAAATAACACATCAGCATCTTTTTTGAAATCAATCAATATAAAATTTCCTTCTGAAGGGTAATAGGTAAGGCCTGCTTGATCACAAAATTGATAATACTGCTGTAAGCCTTCTTTATTCTTAATTGAACATTCCTGTACAAAAGCTTGATCTTGAAGTGCTGCAATGGCTGCTGCTTGGGCAAGACGATTGGTATTAAACGGCTCACGGGCTGGTTCAATTTGTTTGATTAACTTCTTATTTGCAATTCCAAACCCAATTCGTAAAGCTGCTAATCCATAAGCCTTAGAAAATGTCCGTAAAATCATTAAATTAGGATAGTCATTAAGCAGCCTGATTGTATCAGGATAGTCAGAAGCTGTGACATATTCATAATAAGCTTCATCTAAAACGATTAAAACATGCTCCGGCACTTTTTTCAGAAAAGATAATAATCTGTTTTCGTTAACATAAGTCCCTGTAGGATTATTAGGACTGCAAACCCATATAACCCGAGTATGTTCATCAATGGCTTGCAGCATTTTTTCTAAGTCATGATGACCGTCCACCAAGGCAATTTCACGAATTTCAGCTTTTTCAATAACCGCATTATGCCGATATTGAGGAAAGGTTGGAGTCGCCATTACTGTATTCGTTTGTTCATTTAAAAATGCCCGGCAGATGATCTGAACAACTTCATCAGAACCGTTTCCAAAAATAAGCTGTTCCTCATCTACTTGAAGATGTTTTGCTGTGTGCTCCCTTAATGAAGCACTATACCCGTCAGGATAGATGGCTAATTCTTTTATTGCCTCTGCCAAAGCTACTTGAACCTCAATTGAGCTTCCGTAAGGATTCTCATTTGAAGCTAGCTTTACCACTTTTGTTAATCCGTACTCTTTTTTTACTTCTTCAATTGGTTTACCTGGTTGATAAGGCTTCAAATCTAATAGCTGTTTTTTAATCTGCAACTCGTTCCACCTCATTCTCTATATACTCCCTGCAAGTATTTGTTACCAAAACTAGTTTAGATAACAAATGATTTTGCAAATTGAGAGAACTCTATGATCGCTTCTTTCTCCGTCTGGTGATTAAGAAGTTTTTCTTCCAGCTTTTCAATTTCATTAACTAAGGCACTGCCAACGACAACCCCATCACATATTTGATTCATTCGTTTAACATGGTCGGAATGAGAGATTCCAAACCCAACCGCAACAGGGACTTTTGCATGTTCTTTAACCTTCATTAGAAATTCTTCTATGGCTGGATCAAAATCATTTCTTACTCCAGTCACGCCTAACGATGAAACACAATATATGAATCCTTTAGCATTAGTTGATATTTTACTTATCCGCTCTACTGATGTCGGTGCCACCATTGAAATATAAGTAACGTTATGATCCTCACATTGGGATCTGAGCTGATCACTTTCCTCAAATGGAAGATCTGGAACAATGAGACCATCAATCTGATTTTGTTCCGTTAAAGCGAAAAAGCGTTCCTTCCCTAATTGTAACACAGGATTATAATACGTAAAGAGAATAATTGGAATTGTTACTCCTTTTTCTTTTAACTCTCCGGCTAAATTCATAACCTTCTCAATGTTCATGTCATTTTTTAAAGCACGCTTCGTTGCTTTTTGAATGACAGGACCATCGGCAAGAGGATCTGAATATGGAACACCGAGCTCAATAGCTGATGCGCCTATCTTCTGGAGGGATAGGGCTAATTGAATTGTCGCATTGGGAGTGGGATCTCCAGCAGTAATAAAAGGAATAAACAACTTTTTATTTTGCTGCAACTGGTTCTTTATCTGTTGTTCCATCAAGTTCCACTCCTTCATCAAATGTTTTCATTAGTGTATGCACATCTTTATCTCCTCTTCCTGACAGGCAAATTAAGATGCTTTCATCAGAATTCATTGTTTTCGCCGCTTCAAAAGCTTTCGCTAAAGCATGTGCTGACTCAATAGCAGGCAAAATCCCTTCCTGCCTAGCTAATAACTCAAGAGCCTCTAAAGCTTGATCGTCTGTTGCACTTACATACTTCACTCTGTTTGAAAACGCAAGATGAGCATGTTCCGGACCTACACCAGGGTAATCCAGTCCTGCTGAAATAGAATAAGGTTCGATGATTTGTCCGTATTCATCTTGAATAAGATAAGTTAGAGACCCGTGAATAACTCCAACTGTACCTTTGGTGATCGTAGCAGCATGCAATGGCGTATCAATTCCTTTTCCTGCTGCTTCAACCCCAACTAAATTCACATCCTCTTCTATGAATGCAGCAAACATCCCTATGGCATTACTTCCCCCTCCAACACAAGCGTAAATCTTTTCAGGTAATTTTCCTTCTAAAGAAAGAAACTGCTTTTTTGCCTCATCCCCTATGATTCTTTGGAACTCCCTAACAATATATGGATAAGGATGAGGGCCAACTACAGAGCCTATCATATAAAAGTGATCCTCACAATGTTGAACCCAGTAACGAATCGCCTCATTTGTAGCATCTTTTAATGTTTTATTTCCGCTGTAAACAGGGACAACTTCTGCTCCAAGCAATTTCATTCGAAACACGTTTAATTGCTGTCTCTGAACATCTTCATCTCCCATAAACACTTTACATTCAAGACCAAACTTTGCCGCAACAGTTGCAGCCGCCACTCCATGCTGGCCGGCTCCTGTTTCTGCAATAATCTTTTTCTTACCCATTTTTTTCGCAAGTAATGCCTGGCCAATCGCATTGTTTATTTTGTGAGCACCTGTATGATTTAAATCTTCCCGTTTCAAATAAATTTTGGCTCCGCCAAGCTTTTTTGTTAGGTTATCAGCAAATGTAAGCGCAGTAGGCCTGCCCGAATAATCCTTTAACAGTGACTTATATTCTTCCTGAAAGCTTGGATCATTTATACAATTATGAAAGGCCTCTTCAATCTCGGCTAAAGGCTGCATTAATGTTTCGGGTACAAATTTGCCTCCAAATTCACCAAAACGCCCTTTCTCGTCAGGAAATTGATACATGCTTGTTCATCCTCTCTATTAATAATTGCAGCTTTGCAGAATCTTTCTTTTCATTTTGTTCAATTCCACTAGATAAATCAACTCCAGCTGGATGTAAGTCTAAGAGATTTGATACATTATCTGCATCGATTCCTCCTGCAATAAAACAAATTTTATTTAATTTTTGAGCCATTTTCTTATAGGAAGGAACACTCATCCAGTCGAATGTCTCTCCCGTCCCCCCCCACTCTCCTTTAATAAGAGTGTCAATTATATATCCATCAACAAAAGGCGCATATGCTGACATTTTGCTTACTGTATCAGCTTGATGATGGAGTGCCTTCCAAAAACAGGAATCAAAAGCAGCTGTTAATTCTTCCACTCTCTCAATGCTCTCATTTCCGTGAAGCTGAATCACGTCAAGAGGGACAGCATTTAAAACCTCAGCTATTTCTTCATTTGTTGGATTTACAAAAACTCCGACAATTTTTTGTGAAAAAGGAATGTGTCGACCGATCCATTCTTTTACTTCTTGAGGCTGTACCTGCCGTTTACCCTTAGCAAATATAAAGCCTAAATAATCGGCAGGAGATTGACTTGTTAGCAAAAAATCCTCGTATGACCTGTTTCCACACAGCTTAAGAAGTGGTTTTTGCATGACTTGTCTCCCCAAATAGTTCGTAGATGGCATTCTCCTGACTTTCTTTTCTCATTAGAGATTCTCCAACCAGTATTGCTTCTGCACCATCCTTCTTTACAACCTGCAAATCATCATAGGTATGAATTCCACTTTCGCTCACGACGATGGATTCGTTTGGAATAATTTCAACACAATGCTGTAATTGCCTTATATCTGTTTTAAAAGTGGTTAAATCCCGGTTATTTACACCAATTATTTTAGGGGTAAATAAAGCAAGCAGATTGGATAACGTTTCGTAAGAATGAACTTCAACCAAAACGTCCATCCCTTTTTCATACGCTGAAAGATATAACTCATATAATTTTGAAGGTTCAAGAGCTTCTCCAATTAACAGAATAGCGTCTGCTCCTATTTTTTTCGACTCCAGGACTTGAATATCTTCAATGATAAAATCTTTTCTTAGGACAGGTATTTGAACAGCCTTTTTTACCTTTGTCAAATAATCTCTGTTCCCTTGAAAAAAACGTTCATCCGTTAAAACGGAAAGGCAATCTGCCAATCCCTTTTCATATTCTTTTGCAATTTGGACCGGTTGAAAATTTTCTTTTATTAACCCTTTTGAAGGGGATGCTTTTTTCACTTCAGCAATTAGACCAACTTCTCTATTACTATTTTTTAACGCCTGAAAAAAAGATCGATTTTGAATATTTTCATCATTTGGCATTTTTATTTGCAGGATTTCCTCTTTTTTGTGCTTCAGGATTGTATTAAGCATATTTTTCTTCCTTTTCTCTAACAATTGTTTGAAGATGATCATAAACCTTACCGCTCGAAAGTGCTTGCAGAGCCAACTGTACTCCTTCAATCAAAGTTTTTGCTGTACCTGCTACATAAAGGGCAGCTCCGGCATTTAAAGCAACAATATTTTTGGCGCTTTGATTACTGTCTCCAGTGAAAATTTTTTGAATAAGAGTAGCACTTTCAATCGGTGTTTGGACTTGAATTTCTTCCAAGCACCCTTTTTTTAGATTTACGTCTTCAGGAGCAATGGAGTACCTTTTAATCTCCCCGTCTTTTAATTCAACAATATCCGTCTCTGTTGAGATGCTTAATTCATCAATGCCATCTCGCCCTGTGACAAGCAGAACATGTTCAGAACCTAATTCTCTAAGAGCTTCCGCCATTCGTTCAGCATAGTCTGTAGAAAAAACACCGATTACTTGTTTTTTTGTATTTGCAGGATTGGCAAGCGGTCCAATCAAGTTAAAAACTGTCCTAAACCCAATTTCTTTTCTTGGCGTGACAGCGTTTTTCATTGAAGCGTGATACAACGGAGCAAATAAAAAACTCATATGATTTTCATCAAGTGCTGTTTTAGCCTCAATTGGCGTTGTCTGGATCGGAATGCCAAGAAGCTCCAACACATCTGCGCTGCCGCTCTTTGAAGAGACAGCCCGATTTCCATGCTTTGCTACCTTTGTACCAGTTGCAGCTACAACAAGAGCACTAGCAGTCGAAATATTAAAGGTTGAAATACCGTCACCACCTGTGCCACAAGTGTCAATCACTTCGTCATTATATTCAAGAGAAATCATTTGCTTTTTCATCGCTTTTGTAAATCCAATGATCTCCTCTTTGGTTTCGCCTCTATATCTTAAGATAGATAAAAAACTAGCGATTTGACTTGCTGTTGCTTCCCCTTCCATAATTTGAAGCATACTTTCCTCCGCCTCTATAGAAGATAACGTTTCACCATTAATACATTTCGACAATAATTTTTTCATGCTTTTACCTCCCTTTTTGAAAAAACCTGCTCAGCAATTTGTATTGCATATATTAGGGCACTAGCCTTATTTCTAGTCTCTTTCCATTCAAGCTCAGGGACTGAATCAGCGACAATCCCTGCGCCAGCCTGCACATAAGCTGTTTGGTTACGGATGACCATCGTCCGAATCGTTATACAGGAGTCAATATTTCCATCAAACCCGATATACGCCACACATCCAGCATACTCGTCTCTTGCTGTAGGCTCTAATTCCTGAAGAATTTGCATTGCTCTTATTTTTGGAGCACCTGATACCGTTCCAGCTGGAAAAGAGGATAATAAAGCATCTACCGGGTGATAAGAATCCTTTAACCTTCCAGTTACTTTTGAAATTAAATGCATGACATGTGAAAAACGGACAAGCTTTTGTTTTAGAGGGACACTCACGGACCCGTATTCTGCAACCTTGCCAATATCATTTCGAGCCAGGTCTACGAGCATGACATGCTCGGCTATTTCTTTGTCGTCCTGTGAAAGATCCTTTGCAAGCTCCTCATCTTCTTCCGATGTCCTTCCGCGTCTTCTTGTACCAGCAATTGGATGAATTTCTAAATGGCCGTTTTGAATGTGAATCAATCTTTCAGGTGAACTCCCGACCAGCTCTGTTTCATCTGTTTTTATATAAAATAAGTAAGGAGATGGATTGATCGTTCTTAAAATCCTGTATAAATCAAATCCGCTTATCGTTATTGGAATTTGAAATCTTTGGGAAAGAACACCTTGAAAAATATCTCCGCTTCGAATATATTCCTTCACTTTTTCAACATCTTGTAAAAAGGTTTCTTTTTCATAATTTGAAGTTGCAAGCGAAAAGTCGACCTTGTTTCGTTCCATGATTGGTAAAAGGAGGTCATCGACTTTTTTACCAGCCTGCATTTTTGACAGTATTCGATTAATTTCTGCAATTCCATTTTCATATTTTTGTCGAATCATCTCTTTAGTATCTTTGTCTTGAAGTCTAACATACTTAATCATATACAATGCTTTTTCTTGATGATCAAACGCAAGCATCGTCGAACAAATAAATAAATGACATTTTTTCCGGTCCGATTGCTTCACAGAAACAGAAGGTTCAAACATGTGGATAGCTTCATAACCAATGTATCCAACCGCTCCCCCTGCAAAAGGTATCGATATATCTGGCAAGCTGACTTTCAATTCTGCATCAATCCAGCTCATAACGGACCTTAATGATTCTGATTCAAATTTGGCAGATTCGTTTTCTAATACTTCTAGCGTGTTATTACTTTCTTTAATTGTATAAAAAGGGTCTAAACCTATAAAGGAATATCTGGACCAGCTCGATTCATCATCCTTACTTTCAAGTAAATAAACAGCTTCATCTTCTAAACTTTTAAAAATCTGAATAGGTGTTAACGTGTCTACATTGAATCGTTTTACAATAGGAATCGTTCGGAAGAGGGAAGATTCTTTAAAAAATGAGTCAAAATCTTCATTAAACATTTGTATCACTCCTCGTATTAGTTTGAACGCGAGGAGAATGGAGGCATTTTGAGGTTAAAAAATAAAAACCCAAAAACAATCCAACGTAAATGGAAAGTCTTTGGGTAGTAGATTTTATGACAAAAAAACAAACCTCAGCTAAACTCTCTCATTCTCAGACTAGCTACCCTAAACTCAACTCTTTACTTGCTTTTTCATTTTTACCTTTTCTAAACTAATCTCATTCTTAAAACTTGTTATTATGGTATTACAGTTGATCTTTACTTGTCAATAATAGATTTAATTTTTTGATAATGAGAATTTTCCATCAATGGGGTTTTCTTCATCCCACTGATAGATAGAGAAAGCCCTCAGGATGCGAGTCACACAGATATGGCCACGACTAGGGAAGACACGGGTGAAATAGAGCCCGAGACGCCTTCTCACTATTCACCTGCTAAATACAATCCCTATTTTGTTTGACCACCCAAAGAGGTTTTGACCTAACCTGAGTTAGGAGTGGGATAAATCAGGCCTTAATAAAACGGCTCCCTTTAAGTATACATGCTGAATTTCTTTTTGATCAATATCCGTGTTTATCGTCATCATCACTCTTATGCAACGAGCTAGACCATCTGGTACGTCCATTTCTTTCATGCACATGATCGGGACATACTGCCATCCATCAAATGATCGAAGGGCTTTTGCAGGAAAAGTACTGTTGACGTCACTTGTTGCAGACACTAATATTTGTGCTACATCATATGGTTTTATATTGTTTAGCTCAATCATTTGTTTTAGCAATTGCTTTGTTGCATCCAAAATTTCCTCGGAATTGTTTTTCTCTACGGTTGTTGCCCCTCTTACTCCACGTATCAAACCAATTCCTCCTCTCTCCAGCTTTCCAGAAAGTTTGTCAATTCTGATGCTGTAAATTGTTCTATTTTCACTGATCCTGGTTTTTCTATGAGAACCATATTTATTTGACCTGATGTTGATTTTTTATCTGATATCATTCTGCTTATAAGATCTTCTGTAAGAAGGTTATCAGGAATTACAACTGGAAAACCCAGACTTTTAAACCAGGATTTTATTTTCACATAATTTAAGTCAACTTTAAAAACTTTTTCACTTAATGAAAAAGCAAATAGCATTCCCACAGCAACACAATCACCATGGGAAAGCTTACCGTAACCCATTTCCGCTTCTACCGCATGGCCCAACGTGTGTCCTAAATTCAAATAAGCACGAATACCTGCTTCTTTTTCATCCTGGCCGACAATTTCTGCTTTAACTTCAATACCCTTATAGATTATTTCAGCCAGATGGCTTTCATCAAGCATTTCTATATCCTCTATAGAAATAAGCTCCTGTAAAAAGGATTCCCCTTTAAGAAACGCATGCTTCACCACTTCGGCGAATCCTGATCTTAGCTCGAGAGACGGAAGCGATTTTATAAATAATGTATCATACAGAACCGCAATTGGTTGGTGGAAGGCTCCGATCATATTTTTACCGAGTGGATGATTAATGCCCACTTTCCCTCCAACTGCGCTGTCATGGGCTAAAAGAGTTGTCGGGATTTGAATGTATGGAATCCCCCTCATAAAGGTTGCTGCCACAAAACCAGCAAGATCACCGACGACCCCGCCTCCAAGGGCAATAATAAGAGACTTTCGGTCAAGCTTCTCCTGCAGTGCATAGGTTTGTATATCAATAAATTGTTGAAAAGATTTGGATTGCTCTCCGCTTTCTACTACAAATTTGCTGACAGGATAAGGGGTATCCATTAGAAGATGGAGTACTTTATCCCCGTAAAGTTGATTAACTGTACTATCGGTAATAAGTAATATTTTAGATAGTTGATTCATTCGATTTTTTAGAAAATCAGGCAAAGTCTGCAAACAATTTGGACCCACAATAACTGGGTATTTGGAAGAGGTTGTTTTAATTTCCAGCGTTCTCATTAAAACTCCCTCGCATATTTACGCATATTCTCCACATTTTCTTTAATTAGGTCAAGACGATCGATTCCAAATTGTTCAATTAAAGCATTAGCTACTTCCCATGCGACAACCGATTCAGCAACGACGCTTGCCGCTGGAACTGCACAGCTGTCAGAGCGTTCAATACTTGCAGAAAACGGCTCCTTGCTTTCAATGTCTACACTTTGAAGAGGCTTATATAATGTCGGAATAGGCTTCATGACACCTTTCACAACTATAGGCATCCCTGTCGTCATTCCTCCTTCAAAACCTCCTAACCGATTTGTCGTTCTGTAATACCCTTTTTCTTTACTCCATGCAATCTCGTCGTGGACTTCGCTACCTGGTTTGCGAGCTGCTTCAAAACCAATACCAAACTCAACACCTTTAAATGCATTAATGCTTAAAACAGCGCCAGCGATTTTTGCATCAAGTTTACGGTCATAATGAACATAACTTCCTACTCCAGGAGGCATCCCTTCTACAATTACCTCAACTACGCCTCCAATCGAGTCACCGTTTTCTTTCGCGGAATCAATAGCGTTCATCATTTTTTGACCAGCTTCCTCGTCATAACATCTAACTGGTGATTCCTCTGTTACTTTTCTTAAATCTTCTAAATCTTTATAACCCTGTCGCTCGGCCTTTATTCCCCCAATTTCTCTAACATGGCCGACAATCGTAATACCAAGCTCCGCTAGAATTTTTTTAGCAACCGCTCCAACTGCTACACGCACCGTCGTTTCCCTTGCAGAAGAACGTTCAAGTACATTTCTCATGTCTCGGTGGCCGTATTTGATTGCTCCGTTTAAATCAGCATGCCCAGGGCGGGGTCTTGTAATCTGTCTTTTTACTTCTTTTGCATCTTCCTCTGTGATTGGTTCAATACCCATAATTTTTGTCCAGTGGGTCCAGTCTTTATTTTCTACCACTAATGCAATTGGAGAACCTAAAGTCGCTCCATGTCTAACACCACTAAGGATTTGGACTTGATCCTTTTCAATTTGCATTCTTCTTCCTCTGCCATGTCCTTTTTGCCTTCTTGCAAGATCTGAATTTATATCCTCTGCTGTTATCGGAACTCCTGCCGGAACCCCTTCAACTATCGCAGTTAGCTGCGGGCCGTGTGATTCACCTGCTGTTAAATATCGCATTTTTTTAGTCTCCCTTCACCACATTAACGCTTTTAAGTAAAACTATAGCACATATAGGTACACATTTATAGATTTTTTGATATTCCTTTTTGATAAAAAAATGGATTAATTGATTGAAGCTGATATTTCCCAGCTTGAAATATTTGTTCAGTACTGCCAACAATTAAAATTCCCCCAGGCTTTTATGCTCTACTAAAATTATAATAGGTTTGGTCTTTTGCTTGTTCAGTAAAATAAATAAGAACATTCCGGCAAATAATTAAATCACATTGTGTCTCAAACGGGTCAGCTAATAGGTTATGTCTTTTAAATTCAACCGAATTTTTTATTCGATCATCAACCTTATGTAGCTTCCCCTTTTCCATTATAAAATATTTTTGTTTGCTTTCGGCCGGTACTTCTAGCATAGACCTTTCAGGATAAGGTCAATTCCAGATTTATGCTTGACATGTTCAATGAATATCCTGTTATCATCCATAAAGTCTCTCCTGATTATTTTCGATAAGATAGCAAGAAAAGTGCAAGACGCGAGTCCTTCGGCGACAAGCACTCGGGCGAGCTTCACAAAAAGGCGTTTTTTCCTTTCTTTGAAGATTGGCTTGTGACCTCAGGCGGCCTAGGCGCTGCAGCTAGACAACAACAATTCTCTTTAACACGTTAATACTTTAATTAACTTAAATTTCTGAACCTATAAAATTAAGCAAGCACAGCCCTTAATGAAGGAGCATCTTATGCTTGTCGGGGACAGCATTAGCTACTTGCACTTTTCTTATTATATCGAACAATTGAAACAATTGTAGATGTTTTGATGCTAGAAACGATCTGGCAGAAGAAATTTATCATTTTTGCAAAACAAAAAAAGCCAGCTTGTGCTGACTTTTTTATTAGTTCAGAAAGTTTCTTAATAGATCCATTCATTCATTGATTTGTTATATTCGACAAGCTCTTCTTGATTAAAGAATAAATTGATTTCACGTTCTGCACTTTCAGGTGAGTCAGATCCGTGAATGATATTTTTCCCTACAATCACTCCATAATCACCGCGAATGGTTCCTGGCAGGGCATCCTTCGGGTTGGTTTTACCCATCATTTGTCTAGATATTTCAATTACATTTTCCCCTTGCCAAACCATAGCAAAAACTGGGCCGGATGTAATAAATTCAACTAAACCTTCAAAAAATGGTTTGCCCTTATGTTCTCCATAATGCTGCTGTGCTAGTTCTGGTGAAATGGTCATAAGTTTAGCGCCAGCTAAATGCAAGCCTTTTCTCTCGAACCTGGAAACAATCTCTCCGATTAATTGACGTTGTACACCATCAGGTTTTACCATTAAAAATGTTTTCTGCATAATAATTCTCCACCCCGTAAGAAATATGTATGTATGGGTTTTCATTCCCACATGAATCGTAACACTTTTTATAGAAAATGGCAATGGAGGGTAAAAAATTTCATTAAAATTTTCTTTTTCCGATATATTTTGCAATATTAGCTAAAGCGATTCGGGCCCTATTTCTCGGTAATTCTTCGAGAATTTCAAATGCTTTTTTCAAATATAAATCACTAATTTCTGAAGCTCGATCAATTGCACCGTACTTTTTAACAGAATTGATAATAGGATCAAGCATCTTTATTGAGGCAGTTTCTTTCGATAATAAATTCAAAAATTCCTGGATACTTGGGTCTTGTTCCATCGCCAGAAGTACAGGCAAAGTTATATTACCTTGCAAAAGATCGCTTCCTACCGGCTTTCCCAGCTCCTCTTCTGTTGAAGTAAAATCCAATATATCATCTATTATTTGAAAGCTCATCCCTACAAAGTATCCGAACCAATACAGTTTTTTGCAAATTTGTTCATCTGCGTTGCCGGCTACCCCTCCGAGCTGGCAGCTTACAGCTATTAGCATCGCCGTCTTTCTTTTTATTCTCCGTAAATATGTACGAAGGTTTTGGTCAAAGTTGTATTTATCTTTTACTTGTTCAATTTCTCCTAATGTCAATTCTACCATTGCCTTAGAAAGAATTTGATGGGCTATAGGCCGTTCGATGTTAGTAATCAACTCAAGTGATCTTGCAAATAGGTAATCGCCAGTATACATGGCAATTCGATTGTCCCATTTTGCTTTAATCGTTGGCTGACCTCTCCTAAGTTCTGCATCGTCTATTACATCATCGTGAACTAAAGAAGCCATATGGATTAGCTCAAGTGCCACTGCCACATTTTTTATTTTATGAATGTTGTAGTCGCCAAACATCCCTGACAGCAAAACAAAAACTGGGCGAATTCGTTTCCCGCCTGCTTTTAATAAATGAAGCCCAGCTTCCGTAAGCAGGGGAAAATCGGAACGAACTGTTTTTTCTAATTCTGTTTCAATTATATCAAGATCTGTATTCAAGAAAGAATACACGGCTTTAAATTTCATTTACTTCACCTTACCGCTTTCTGTCATCCAACGATTTGTAGCCTAAATGCATGGCAGCAACACCACCACTAAATGGCTTGTATAGTACATTTTCCATTCCTGCCTGTTTAAACATTTCAGAAAGCTCCTTCATACCAGGAAAATCTCGTGCAGACTCCTGCAGCCATGAATATTCTTCATAGCTTTTAGCAAAAATCTTTCCAAAAAGCGGCATAATAAATCTAAAATAGATAAGATAGGCCTGTCTAAATCCAAGCATGGTTGGCTGGGAAGTTTCAAGACATACAACCTTCCCTCCCGGCTTCACAACACGATTCATTTCTTTTAATACCGCCATATAATCAGGAACATTACGCAATCCAAAGCCAATTGTTACATAATCATATGAATTGTCTTTAAAAGGGAGGCTCATGGCATTCCCGTGAATTAATTCAATATGGGAATACTTTTTAGCCTTTACCTTCTCCTGACCGACTTTAAGCATATTTTGACTAAAATCTAAGCCAGATACCTTTCCTTTTTCACCGACTGCATCTGCTAAAGCAATGGTCCAGTCTGCTGTTCCGCAACAAACATCCAGTGCAGATTTACCTTTTTGGACGTCCATGATTTTCATCGTTTCCTTACGCCATGCAATATGTCGTTGAAAACTGATAACAGAGTTCATTTTATCATAATTTTTATAGATTTTTTCAAATACAGAATGTACTCTTTCTTCCTTAGATTGCTGCATTTTAATACCCTTCTTCCACAGTCTGATGATGATTTGGGATTCAGCGAGAAAAAATAAGCTTGTGAATCCGCCTGAAGCAGGCCGTCCGCGAATTTATCCTAAATTCCTTATCCGCTGCTATTGGTTTGTTCGCTATACAGGGATGACTACAACGGCCCTTTGAGGTCCACAGGATATTAGTCACATAGACAAAAGCATCACTCTTAGTCTGTGATCGTTTTCCGGACCCTTAAGAGCTATTTTACCCCCACCTACCTTTTTCGATAGGAAGAAAGTAGATGAAGGTTACTACCCGTTAAGAGTGGGATAAATGTAGTCAGCAGATAATGACATTGACTGCATTCGAGTATGAAAGACATTTCCGATCGTTGAATGGATGCCTATCCCTTTTTCTAATATAGATACCGCTTCTTTAAAATAACGGTTACAATGTTCGCAAACCATTTTAGGGTTATTATTTAAATGGAGGTGTGAAGTCTTATTTATGTTAGATAATCCAGATTCCAAACGCTTTTTTTCATTCATTAAACGTTTAAAGGAAAGAAAGTTTATAATAAAATCTTCCCACTTTGTAGATTGAAAATGTCTTGCGATTTGTTTATAAAGAGCTGTTTCAACAATGGTTATGCTTTTATATAAGTCTTGTATATCATTTGAAGAAAAAGTATATAAGCGAATTTTGTGTTCATTAATTTCTTTTATTGCCTTTGCTAACGTTCGAATCATCGGTATGTCTTGTAATTCTGATAACAACGCATAATACAGTCCGCTGAAATAATCACCAGCTAACACAGTCAATTGCCGTTGTTTCATCTGTTCCATTTTCTTCAGCTGATTAACAGAAACTTCATCATGGGTATCAAGGGCTATTTGAACAAGCATAGCGGTTAAGATATATTTACTCTTTTTATCTTCCTCTATTTGTATGTCTTCAAATAAAGCATAAAACAATAACAGCTTATCTTCATCAATTACAGGGGCTGTTATGTTTTTTACTAAAAAAGGATGAGTTAGCTTATCATTCAATTGTTCCTTCAGATTTGCGATTGTACCATAGATGTCTTGCAAAATAATCACCCTTGTCCAAAATCAAAAATATCTCATTTCATTCGAAAATGCTAGCAATGACAAAAAAGGAAAATAGCCAAACTATATTATATCATAACTTTTAATCAAGTTAATGAGGAAATATTCTTTGCTTTTCTACTTCTTACTTTAAAGTAATCATTTTTAAAATGTAAGCTTCAGTTCATCTCAATGCTGTTATCCCGATGCCACTGGATATGGCTCTCCAAGCTGTGTCCCAAGCGGGCAGTTATCTTCTTCTCAACAATCTTCTTTGCTTCCTTAGAATCTTGAGGATTGATGTCATACATCGTATTAGTAGGATAAAAAATGATAGAGCAAAAGTTATGTTATGTATAATTAATTGTGATGCTTACTTTAATAATTCAATTTTTCATTACCTTTATTATTCTTATTCAGGAAAGAAAAGCTCAGGGGCGCTAGTCCTTCGGCGACAAGCATTCGGGCGAGCCGGCTGGAAGGTTGTTCTTTAACCTTCTCGGGTGAATTGGCTTATGACCTAAGGGCTGATGGCGCCTGGCCGGCAAAGGCGTCACGTCCTTATGCCTGCCGGCACTAGGACGTCCTGTGCGCCTGCGCTGGACATCGATAGCCAACTTTAACACGTTAATACTTTAATTAACTTTAACTTTCTGATCTCACAAAAAGAAAAGCAGGTGCCACCTGCTTATTTTCTAGAATCGCTCTCCGTTTCTCCAAAGCTTGATTGTATTTGAGCTTTTCCTCGGATTTTAATTGCAGAAGTATGCTCTGTAAATTGAGCAATCATAACTTCTCCTTTGTCCAGCTTTTCTGAATGATGAAAACGCGTATCCGACCCTCTCGTGAGCCCAATTACGTTAACACCATCTTCAATAGCTTTTATGATAATATAATCACTTTTATTATTTTTCTCATTCATTTGAAACACCTTCTCATCTGGTGGAGTTAGTCTTTTATTAGGGAGAGCACTTCTGACCTTGCCGCATCGCTTGATTGAAAGATGCCTCTCACAGCAGAAGTAACTGTTTTTGCACCTGGTTTTTTTATTCCTCTCATTGTCATACACATATGCTCTGCTTCAACGATTACCATGACACCATGGGGTTCAAGTGATTCAAGGATACTGTCAGCAATTGTTGAGGTAATTCTTTCTTGTAATTGAGGTCTTTTGGCAACCGCATCTACCGCCCTGGCAAGTTTACTTAGACCAGTTACTTTTCCTCCTCGTGGAATATAGGCAACATGAGCTTTGCCATAGAATGGCACAAGATGATGTTCACACATGGAGTAAAAAGGTATATCTTTAACTAGAACAAGCTCTTCATGATCTTCTCCAAAAATCGTTTGAAAATGCTCTTTCGGGTCTTCGTTTAATCCTGCAAAAACTTCAGCATACATTTTAGCAACTCTTTTTGGTGTATCTATTAATCCTTCTCTATTAGGATCTTCGCCAACAGCTTCTAAAATCTGTCTAACTGCTTGCTCAATTTGTTCTATATTCACTTTTTTCATCTGAGGTCCTCCAATTGCAAGTACATTTGATTCAGATTTTAGCACAATTACAGGCTGGAAATCAAAGAACAAGTAGCCTAACGCTATTTTTATTTAATAAAGCAGCAAGGCTTCCACTTTTGATTCCTGTATAACAAACCGGTATTTTTGATAAATTAGCATATGATGACCTTTGTGCCCATGACTTTTAGATCGAGATAAAGAAATTCACTTCATCTGTTATCGAATTGAAAAAACTTTGAATCCAAAGAAAAGTTCAAGATGCGTAGTTTTCGGCGACAAGCATAAGATGAGCCGGCTGGAGGGTTGGTCTTTATCTTATCAGGAGGATTAACTTGTGACCTCAGGCGGGCTAGGCGCTGGAGCTTGAAAATGATACTGCTCTTTATCATGTTAATACAATCATGAACTTAAACTTGCTTAACTGACAAAGGAAAAGCCCCTAAAAAAGGGGCTCTTTCTGTGAAGAAAATTAAGTGTATGTATGAAGATTAATTGTCATACACTAAAAATGTTCTTTACTTTCCAGCAACAGCGTCTTTAAGAGCTTTACCTGGTTTAAAAGCAGGTACTTTGCTTGCTGGAATCTCAATTTCTTCACCTGTTTGAGGGTTACGTCCTTTACGAGCAGCGCGCTCACGTACCTCGAAGTTACCAAAACCGATTAATTGAACTTTGTCACCATCTTTTAGTGCATCTAAAA
This sequence comes from Metabacillus arenae, assembly GCF_014773385.1. Taxonomy (GTDB): domain Bacteria; phylum Bacillota; class Bacilli; order Bacillales; family Bacillaceae; genus Metabacillus_D; species Metabacillus_D arenae. The sequence goes on from NZ_JACXAI010000001.1 coordinate 22,197, forward strand.
TTGTATCAAAAACAGCATCAACTGCTTTTGTTGCGTCTTTTTTAGACAATTCACTTGCTTCAGCAACCGCATTGATTAATTCTGTCTTGTTCATGCCTTTCACCTCCTCCCAAGAGGGTTTGGTAAAAATGTTTGTTACTTTCATTTCTTCACAGATTGTGCCTATTCTATACATGAATAGATAAGCTTTTTCCGTTGACACGCTTATAGTAACGGATATTTAGTGATAATTCAATCATTTTCGAGCACGTTTTCAAGATTTTAATTTATCCTGGTGATGCTCAATTGAATTTCATAAAGTAGATTAACATAGATTTTAGGGCATAGCAAGAAAATTAACCGTTTAATCCCTTATATTACAAGGATTACAGAATAATTAAAGAACATACATTCTAAAATCTTAACATTTTCACTGTTACTATACTACGATATTGGAATAAACCTTGATAAAAATTATGAACCAACAGAATGTATGTAAAGATCATTTTACTAGTATAGGTTCCATTTGGGTACTAGGTAGCTTTGGTACCTGGTACCCCTTACCCCCCAAAAAAACACCTTCCAAAATTGAAAGGTGTTTTCGTTGTTATTTTATTTTTAGAGGATAATGGCTATTAAGCCGCCAGAACCTTCGTTAATAATTCTTTCCAACGTTTCTTTCAACTTGTAACGGGCGTTTTCAGGCATAAGCCCCAGCTTTGCTTGAATACCTTCACGTACGATCGAACTTAAAGACCGTCCAAAAATATCAGAGTTCCAAATGGATAGTGGATCATCCTCAAAATCCTGCATCAAATAACGAACAAGTTCTTCACTTTGTTTTTCAGTACCGATAATCGGAGCAAATTCAGATTCTACATCCACTTTTATCATATGAATAGATGGGGCTACCGCTTTTAGTCTTACCCCGAACCTTGATCCTTGACGGATAATCTCTGGTTCATCTAAGCTCATATCTGCGAGTGCAGGAGCAGCAACGCCATAGCCAGTTTGTTTAACCATCTTTAAGGCATCTGCTACCTGATCATATTCAGCCTTTGCAAAGGCAAAGTCCTGCATGAGCTGAAGCAGGTGATCTTTTCCGCGGATCTCTACTCCAACCACTTCTTTTAAGATTTGGTCATATAAGTCATCCGGTGCATATAAATCAATTTCTGCAATCCCTTGACCCATTTCAATACCAGCAAGCCCTGCCTGGGCAATGAAGTCATATTCACTGAATTGTCCAACCACTCTGTCAACATCTCTTAACCGTTTAATGTCCTTCACTGTATCCTGCACTGCTTCCTGATAGCTTTCTCTCAGCCAATGGTTTTCCCTTAATACCATGACCCAGCTAGGAAGGTTTACATTTACTTCAAGCACAGGGAATTCATAAAGTGCTTCCCTGAGAACATTTAAAACGTCTGTTTCCCTCATGCTTTCCACACTCATTGATAAAACAGGGATATCATATTTCTCACTTAGCTGTTGTCTAAGAGCTTCTGTTTCAGGATGATGCGGATGGACAGAATTAATGACCATAATAAAAGGTTTTCCAACCTCTTTAAGCTCTTCTATGACTCTTTCCTCTGCCTCTACGTAGTCACTTCTAGGAATTTCTCCAATTGACCCATCCGTTGCAATGACAACTCCGATTGTTGAATGATCTGTGATGACTTTTCTTGTACCGATTTCTGCTGCTTCATGAAATGGAATCGGTTCTTCATACCAAGGAGTATTAATCATCCTTGGTCCGTTTTCGTCTTCATAGCCCTTTGCTCCCGGTACTGTATAACCTACGCAATCAACTAAACGGATATTGACATCAAGCCCTTCACCAACATGTACAGACACAGCCTGGTTAGGGACAAATTTTGGCTCTGTTGTCATTATTGTTTTGCCTGCAGCACTTTGGGGCAGCTCGTCTTGAGCACGTGCTTTATCCGCTTCATTGTCAATATTAGGTAGAACTACCAGTTCCATAAACTTTTTAATAAAAGTAGATTTACCGGTTCTTACTGCGCCAACTACTCCCAGGTATATATCGCCACCCGTTCGTTCAGCGATATCCTTGAAAATATCTACCTTTTCCAAGTGATCCCCTCCCGATCAACAAACTTTTCAAATTCCGTTTTTCAAATGATAGGACATTACATGTTTATGATGTTGTCCTATTTATTTATGACAAGGGTTATTAAAAAATTTTAGTTAATTATGAATAATGATAAAAACCCTTCTGTAGAGTGTATTCTCTAAAGAAGGGTTCATGACTATTTCTCTAAAAAGATTGGTTCATTTTTTTCATTAACGGTATATGGAAGGGAATGTGCAGGCACAAATTGCGAATTTTCCGGAATAATATCGAGAATATCCTCACCCTGTTTCAACTGAAGATTATTATTTTTGATTATCTTAAACAAGTCGATTCGATAGTCCACATATACTTCACCTTGGTTATCAATAACAAGCGGCAAAAGCTCACCAGAAATTGGACTTCTCACTTGAGGAGCTTCTTCCAACCCCAGCTTCTTATGGTCAAGAGTATAAACAGTATTCGTGATAAGTTCTTTGTAAGGAGGGTATCCGTTCTTCTGTCTATACACCATCACATTCATTTTCAAATCTCGTATCTTTTCAGAGATTCTAACATCCATTAATTTTACTGTCGGATCCTCTTCAACATCTGTTAAGACATAGAGATATACCCCCCCATTTTCATAGGCTGTGCCCGGAGGCTCTGCTATGTATCTTGGAACCACCTTTGTAAAATCGATCGGGTATTTTTGATAAAGCGGGGTTTTCATATCTCTAGTTTTAATAGGCAGCAGCCCGTTTGAATCCTTTTGAAATTGCTCTATTGCAGATTGAACAGAATCTAATTGATCTTGATAAGCTATTTGATTTTTTGACAATTCTTTTTGAGGATACAAACATCCTGATAATAAAAATAGCTGCAAAAATAATAGAAAAGGTATAAATACTTTTGTCTTCATCAAATCTTCCTTTAAACATTATTATTCATTAACCGGACCACTAAATACGACAAAAAAGATAATGATCCCAGCTAGAATCATAAATAAATAGGCAATAATAGAAACTATTGTTTTAAAAATCTGATTTTTAATTTTAAAACGGCTGAAATAAATAGAAATAACCGCGATAAACATAAATCCCATTGAAGCAAGGGCAATCCACATTTTTAATAAGGCAGGACTCATCTTTCTCCCTCCTTCTTCATTGCATAAAGTTTGTCTGAATAGCTTGTCTAACCTAATATTGATTTTATAGAAAGGCTGTATCCGATTACAAGGGTAAGGAAATGGAGATTTTATGAACTTTTTAATATGTAAAATACAAAATTCAACCTTTTTAAGCTAAAGGTTTATGTAAAAAAAGACTGAAGTAAAGAGGGGGCAGACTTTACTTCAGCGACTTGTCTTGCATCAACTAATTTTACCCAGTCGTAACCAACTACTCTTCATAGACTACGATGCATTGTATGCGAATCATCATTATTTTGCATCCTCTAATGCCTAGCTATGTGATAACTACTGAAAATTTTGGCAAAAAAGCCATTGAACACATGAATGCATATAAAACCTTTTCCTTAGCTAAAGAAAAGTTTCATTCGCAAATTCACCATATATTATGCACTCTCACTATAGTTGGTGAATTTACAAATTTGGAAGATCTGTAATATTAACAAGATCCTCCATCTCATGGGTTTTAACACGAGCCATTAACGAGTCAACAGCTTGCTTTGCTTCAACTCCATTAAATAAAACGTCATATAATGCATTTGTAATCGGCATTTTTACATCGTATTTTTTTGCCAGCTGATAGGCTGCTTTAGTGGTACGTACACCCTCCACAACCATTCCCATACTTTCAAGAACTTCATCCAAATTTTTGCCTTTTCCAAGCATATGGCCTGCACGCCAGTTTCTCGAATGAACACTTGTACAAGTTACAATTAAATCCCCAATCCCAGTTAGACCTGAAAATGTTAATGGGTTTCCTCCCATTTTACTGCCAAGGCGGGCAATTTCCGCAAGGCCTCTTGTAATGAGGGCTGCCTTTGCATTGTCACCATACCCAAGCCCATCGGTAATTCCAGCAGCAAGGGCGATAATATTTTTTAAAGCCCCTCCTATTTCAACTCCAATGACGTCAGGGTTTGTATAAACTCGGAAGTGCTGGTTCATAAATAAATCTTGAATATATTCAGAAGCCTCCATGCTTTCAGAAGAAACTGTAACAGTTGTCGGGTGCCGCAAGCTTACTTCCTCTGCATGGCTTGGTCCAGACAATACAACTACATCTTTTAACAAAGCTTCTGGCATCTCATCTTTTATTATTTCTGAAATTCTGAGCAATGTGTCAGGCTCAATCCCTTTACTTACATGTATGACTGTCAGCGGTGTATTCGTTACTTTACACACTTGCCCAAGCACTTCCCGAATAGCCTTAGTAGGGACGGCTAGGACAATCGTTTGAATACCAATCAGTGCCTCTTCAAGCGAATGAAATCCATTAATTTCTTTCGGTAGATTAATTTCGGGCAAATATTTTGAGTTTTTGTGCTCTTTATTGATTTCTTCAATCAGCTCTTTTCGATGTCCCCATAACCTAACATCGTGACCATTATCTGCTAAAACTATGGCAAGAGCCGTACCCCAGCTTCCTGCTCCTAATATTGTGATTTTTTCCATTTTAATCACCCTTTTATTTTCTAGCTCTTGCAAATATTTTAATTGGTGTACCTTCAAAACCAAATGCGTCGCGTATCCGATTTTCTAAAAATCGCTCATATGAAAAGTGCAATAATTCAGGTTCGTTTACAAACACCACAAAAGAAGGCGGCTTTACAGCGACTTGAGTAGTATAGAAAATTTTTAAACGTTTGCCATTACTGGTTGGAGTAGGATTCATGGCAACAGCATCCATAATAATGTCATTTAAGACCCCTGTTTCTACTCTCATTGAATGATTATTGCTTGCTTTTACAATCTCAGGAATTAATGTATGAATACGTTTCTTTGTTTTAGCTGATAAAAAAACAATTGGAGCGTAGTCAAGAAATTGAAAATGGTCGCGGATTTTTGTTTCAAATTCTTTCATTGTCTTTTCATCTTTTTCTACTGCATCCCATTTATTGACGACTATTACTACCGCTCTCCCTGCTTCATGTGCATAACCGGCAATACGTTTATCCTGCTCAATGATTCCCTCTTCTCCATCTAACACAACCAGAACTACATCTGAACGGTCAATGGCTTTTAATGCTCTTAAAACACTGTATTTCTCAGTAGTTTCATACACTTTGCCTTTTTTCCTCATCCCTGCCGTATCAATAATGACAAATTCTTGGCCATTATATTTTAGAGTTGTATCAATGGCATCTCTCGTTGTTCCAGCAATATCACTGACAATTACACGTTCTTCTCCTAACATCGCGTTTACAAGTGAGGATTTTCCAACGTTTGGTCTGCCTATCAGACTGAATTTTATGAAATCCTCTCCATAGTCTGCTCCAGTCTCATCTGGAAAATGCTTAACTGCTTCATCAAGCATGTCCCCAAGGCCAAGACCATGTGTTCCTGAGATTGGGAACGGTTCGCCAAACCCAAGAGAATAAAAATCATAAATATCTGATCTCATTTCTGGATTATCAACTTTATTTACTGCTAAAACTACTGGTTTTTTTGAACGATATAAAATTTTCGCAACTTCTTCATCAGCTGCAGTGACACCTTCGCGACCGTTCGTCATAAATATAATGACATCAGCCTCATCTATCGCTATTTCAGCTTGATGGCGAATCTGGGCTAAAAAAGGTTCGTCCCCTAGGTCAATTCCACCTGTATCGATAACATTAAATTCATGTGTTAACCATTCACCTTTACTATAGATCCGATCTCTTGTGACGCCTGGGACATCCTCAACAATCGAAACTCTCTCCCCTACAATCCGATTAAATATAGTGGATTTCCCGACATTTGGTCTTCCTACAATGGCTATTACTGCCTTTGCCATATACAACAACCCTTTCTAAACTATCAGTCAAGTAGCGTTTTAATTTTCAGGTAAACTATTGTAAGTTCCATCAGTTTATATATTCAAATTTTTACAATGCTTCAGCCGTCCATTTTACTAGGCATCCGATTAGAACGAAATGCGCAATCCGCTTTTTCCTTTCTTTGAATCGTGTCTTGTGAGCACAGGCGTCTTGGCGCTGGAGCTGGACAAAGAAAACGATTTTTAACACATTAATACTTTATTATATCTTATGAAAGAAACCCTTCTAATTAAAAGGTAGAAGGGTTCAACTTATTTATTATATCAATTTCTGAGAATCTGACAACTTAATGTTTTACAACCACATATAAATCTTCACCAATCCCGTGTGCAATTCCATCAAGGATAGCCTCCATGTTTTTTGCATAGAAATCCATTTCATCTTTATCCTTGCATATAAAAATAGCAGTCCCTCCAGCTGCTTTAGCAGGATTGGTCGTAATAATGGCCAATATGAATTTTTCAATTTCTCCGCTCATTATTTAACCCCACCTTTTTGATTCGCATTCATTTCAGTTGGCATTCGAATTGCGTTCTCAAGTGTTGGAGTTTCACCAATCACTTGAATAGCAGTTTCTTTGTTGCTTTCTTGAGGTAAGACGAATACTCCAAGCCTCCCATCATCCAGGTCGCGTTTTGCGAGCGGCATTAACGATGGCTCCCCTGAGTCCCTAAATACGCCGAGAGCCGTCGAGACATCATGTAGAATAGCCTGTCTTTGGCCCAAATTTGCTATCGTTGATCTGGCATTAAATGTTTTAGGCTTTAAAACGAAGCCCATTCCGTATTTTAAAACGGCCTCTTGTTTTTCAGGAATCCCAATGTTCATAATATATATATTGTCAACATATAGTCCTGCCCCTTCAAAATGGAGCTCAGCATATTCAATCTCGACTATTTCTTTCAAAGTACCTCCTGCCATCAGTTTCATAGCAAGGATGATTAAAACAACTCCTACGATTAGGGAAGCCCAAAAATTAACTAATAGATAAACCAATGTCGTAGTAAGAGAGCTAAAAATAACGATATAATTCCTGCTCTCAAAAGCAATCGCTATACCTTCTATGTAAGTAGCCCCTCTTGACACTAATTCATACCCATCCAGCTGTGTGAGCGTATTTCTTTCCATATTGCGGACTTCTCGAAATTGTGTTGCTGCCAAGGTTAAAAAAGTAATCGCAGTAAACTCTTCTTCCATAATTGCCGGGATTGCAATCGCACCTAAGCCTGCAGCAATAAACCCAAGCGCAACATGAATAATTCTCCCATGCAAATAGGTTGGATATTGCCTGTAGTCTGTTTTTAACATAAATAACCGTGTTGCCACTCCTACTACAACACCAAATATGATTGGATAAACATATTCGTTCATTTTAGCCTTGTTTCTCCTTTGTTGTCTTTTGAATTTGCTGATCAAACATGATGGCAATCGTTTCATACATTGTCCAAGCAAAGAGGAACAGGCTTCCAACTGCTGCGAGATCCAAAAAAGGAAAAGCCCCTACTTCTAAACGTCCCTGAAATTTTGAAATCACTAAATAAAACAGAAATTCCCCTTGACAAATCGATAGGTAAAAAAGGGAAACTCTCGCAAAAAAGCTTTCCATAAAATAAATACAAAAACCGCCAATCAGAAATGATAACAGCCACTTTGATTCAATGAAAAACCATACTGGATCATACAGTTCAAATAAAAGAATGCCAGCATATCCGAATGAAAGCCCTGTTCCAAGGAGTAAGTTTCTAAACGTCCTGCTATATTTCCCTGCACTTAAAATGATTAAGCTAATGAAAAAGAATAAAAAATAAGAACTATTTACATAAAAAGAGTGAATCTTAACGAAATGAGGACTCACAATAATATTTAATAAAATAAACAGGGAAATAAATGTTCTTTGTTTGTTCTTTTTCAATAAAAAGGTGGCCGTAATCCATCCTGCCCACATCAACCAGTAATAAATTGTCCCTTCCACATCCCTACCTCCTACTATTTCCATTATGGGTAGGTTCTATGTAATTTAATCTTTTTCAAGGAAAAAAAATACAGGAATGAAAGGATTGCGGTCAGCTGAAAATATAAAGAAGAAGGAGGGATTGACATGGGCAAGGACAGACAAGAGAAAAAATTAAAAAAAAGCAAGCGAGTGGAATCTGATCGCGATCAATCAATTAATTACAAAGGGGCAGCTACTTTAGAAGGTCCTGAAGCAACTCATGAACGAATTAAACAATAAGATTGAACGGACAAAGCGCAAGGCAGTGCCTATCAGCGGCAAGCATTATTGAGAGCTGTCGCATAAAGGTTGTTCATTACCCTTTTTACAAGTTGGCTTTTGGCCTAGGGAACGGTGGTGCTCGGAGCTGGACACGCATAAAAACACCACCAAAAAAATGGTGGTGTTTTTATTAGATCGATGACCTATCGGCGGCTGTAAGTCTTTGTTTGAACACCTCGTTCAGTCAACCAATGATGGGTTTTTCCTGATATAACCAGAGGTGCATTTTGTAATTCTTCTATATTTTTTGTTCCAAGAGCTGTCATAATCATTTTTATATCTGCATGCAGAAGCGAAATCTCTTGCAAGAGCATATCATATCCATTTTTAAGTAAGATCTTTAGAAAATATCCCGCCATACCAACTCCGGATGCACCAAGTGCAATAGCCTTTGCTGCATCATAAGCGTTTTGTATGCCTCCTGATCCAATTATTGAGTTAGGAGGAGCAATGCTGGCGATTTCTGCAACAGATGAAGCAGTTGAAATGCCCCACTCATTAAAATAGGTTAAGTACTTTTCTCTGCGCTTATTCTCAATTTCAGCAAAATTTGTACCACCAAATCCTCCCGTATCAATTGCTGAGACACCAACTGATAGTAATTGGGAAGCTGCTTCCTTGTTCATGCCAAATCCTACTTCTTTAACAATAACCGGGATGTTAAGTGAATTTACAACTGCTCCTATGCGGTTTAATGCACCCGTAAAATCTCGATCTCCTTCTGGCATTACAAGCTCCTGAACGACATTTAAATGGATCTGGAGGGCATTTGCTTTTATCATGTCCACTGCTCTTTCAGCCTGTTCAACAGTTGCCTCACTTCCTAAATTCGCAAAAATCAAGCCGTTAGGATTTGCTTTTCTAACAATTTCATAGGAAGAAGCTTCTTCTGGGTTTTTTATCGCGGACATTTGGGAACCGACTGCGAGGGGAATATTACATTCTGCAGCTGCTCTAGCTAGCTGTTCATTGATTTTTAATGTCTCTTCACCGCCTCCTCCAGTCATCGCATTGATAAAAATTGGCGAACCTGTAACAAGTTCGCCAATTTTTGAATCAAGGTTAATATCTGCCAATGACAAGTTAGGTAAGCATTGGTGAACAAACGTAACATCGTCCAATCCATTCATCCTGCTTTGACCGATTGAAAGAGCATGTTGAATATGCTGAATTTTCCGTTTTGTTCTGCTCACTTTATCACCATTATTTTAATTTATTTAATTTATCGCCGATCATTTCTCCAAGCTGAAAGCCAGAGGATTCTTCTTTTGATTGATAGTTTTGCAAATCTTGATTATCTGGTTTTGCTGATTCCTCAAGCTCACGAATACTTAATGAAATTCGCTGCTCCTCTTCATTAACATCAAGTATTTTCACTTTAACTTGTTGATTTTCCTCAAGGACTTCATGAGGTGTACCAATATGTTTGTTTGATATTTGAGAAATATGAACTAAACCTTCCACACCTGGAAGAATTTCAACGAAGGCACCGAAGCTTACTAAACGGCGGACAGTTCCCTCAAGGACATCCCCGGCCTTCACCTTTTCAGAGATGTTTGCCCATGGTCCAGGTAAAGTCTCTTTAACTGAAAGAGAAATTCTTTCATTATCCCTATCAACAGACAGTACTTTAACAGTGACCTTCTCACCTTCTCCAACCACGTCTGATGGTTTATCTACATGGGAATGAGATAATTGGGAAATATGGACTAACCCGTCGATACCTCCAATATCAACAAAAGCACCAAAGTCTGTTAATCGCTGAACAGTACCTTCCAGAACCTCGCCCACTTTTAACTGATCAATTAATTTTTGCTTTTTCTCTACTTGCTCTTTTTCAATAACCGCTCTATGGGATAAAATTACCCGATTCTTTTCACGGTCTAATTCAACCACCATTAAGGTTAACGATTTGCCTTTATAATCGGAAAAGTCTTCAACAAAATGCGCCTCAACTAGAGAAGCTGGGATAAATCCGCGTACACCTAAGTCGACTACTAAGCCGCCTTTGACTACATCTTTTACTTCTGCTTCAAAAACTTCTTTTGCGTCATATTTTTTCTCGAGCTCATCCCATGCTTTATCTGCATCAACAGCACGCTTTGATAAAATGAGGGCATCCTCTTCGACTTTTGTTACTTTTAATTCCAATTCTTCATTTAGCTCCACAACATCTGACGCTTTTTCAACGTGTAAACTTGATAATTCACTAATCGGAATGATTCCAGTATGCTTGCAGTTTTCAATGTCTGCAATGACATGCTTTTCTTCCACTTTCGAAACGATTCCTTTTACTACCTCTCCCACCTCAGGTGTTTTTACCTCTACTTGATTCATTTCCTCTGTCATTTTGTTTACCTCCTTGATCCAAACCTACACAACTAAGTTTAGTAAATTGAAAGTATTTGACCCGAATTAACTAATGCAATCAAACACTTTATAATTGTGATTATTTAATTTATGTATCATCAATACACACATATCTAAATTGAAATGTGAGTGCTTGAATATCCCCCTCTTTTTACTAACTTCTAATAAATGCTACTTTTTGTCAAGCAGAAACTCCTGAACTAACTGTTTTTTTCAAGTAATTGTCGAATATGGTCCATTATGACTAAAGTTGTTTCTTCCGCACTAGCTTTCCTATCTCTAAGTGAAGTCATATCGATCGGTTCCCCAAAGACCACCTTCAAAGGTTTGAATTTTTGATAAGGACCAATAATTGCGCATGGGATTACGCTCGCATCAGATCTTGCAGCAAAAAAACCTGCCCCAGCTAATCCTTTTCCAAGCTTTCCAGTGCGGCTTCTTGTTCCTTCTGGAAACAAACCTAAAACTTCTCCATCTTTTAATACTTTAAGTCCTTTCCGTAAAGCCTCCCGGTCGCTTAACCCTCGCTTTACTGGGAATGTCCCAATTTTAAGAAGAATTTCCCCCAATACAGGCACTTTAAAAAGCTCTTCCTTTGCCATAAAATGAACTTGCCTTGGGGCACATATCCCTACAACCGGCGGATCAAGATTAGTTATATGATTTGAACAGAGAATGACCGGTCCCTCTTTTGGAAAATGCTCTAGACCGGATATTTCAAATCGATACATAGGTTTTAAAATAACTGTACATAAGGTTTTCCCAAAGTTATAAAGAGACATGCTTATCCTTGCCTTTCATTGATTAAATGTTTAATTTGTTCTACGACTCCCTCAATTGTTAGAGAGGTTGTATCAATCTCTATTGCATCGCTTGCCTTCTTTAATGGGGCTATCTCTCTTTCAGAATCCAGTTTATCTCTTCTCGCAATCTCAGCTTTTAAATTCTCTAAATCTGATTCAAATCCTTTTTCCAAATTTTCTTCATGTCTTCTTTTTGCCCGTTCTTCAACAGAAGCTCTTAAAAACACTTTAATATCAGCGTTAGGTAAAACATGTGTGCCAATATCACGACCATCCATGACAACTCCGCCATCTTTTGCAAGCTTTTGCTGCCTCAGTACCATTTCTTCTCTTACCTTTGCATGTTTAGCTACAATCGAAACCTTATTGCTAACATTGCTTGTTCGTATGACACTTGATACATCCTTTTTATTTATAAGCACAAGCTGCTTACCTGAGGCTGGAATGAGTTCTATCATTGATTTGGATAATATAGCAATCAATGCATCTTCATTCTCCAAATCAACACTTTCTTCGATTGCTTTATAAGTTAGAGCCCGGTACATAGCTCCTGTATCAATATATATGTAAGATAAATCTTCAGCAATAATTTTAGCAACTGTACTTTTTCCGGCAGCTGCAGGCCCGTCAATTGCAATAGATAATTTTTTCATTTCTTTTCTCCTCAAGATTAATAGTTTATAAGAAGGCTGGAAGAACGAAAAGTGCAGAGCACTAGTTTCTCGGCGTCAAGTACTCGGGCGAGCCGGCAGAAAGGTTGTTCTTTAACCTACTCGGGCGGATTGGCCCTGAGACCTAAAGGTCGATGGCGCCCGGCCGGAAAAGACATCACGGCCTTATGCCTGCCGACACTAGGAAGTCCTGTCCGCCTGCGCTGGACAACATAGAAAAGCAAAATCGCCTTGACCAGCCACCACCTTTTGGATATCGAGGGAAAGGATGCCGCTGGACAACGACAGCTCACTTTGCTGCTTAATCAAGCATAAATTCCTTTAAAAAATAAAGAAGCAGGTTTCACCTGCAGCTTACTGTTTAAATGTTTCCAGCCATTCTGTAATCGTGAGCTTGTTTACTCCCTCGTATTGAACGACCTTGGAAATGTATGGTTGTATTTCCTCTTGGTTCATTAGAAACTGCGCTATAAAGAGCAAAACAAACTGAATTATCGCCAGTTTAATTAGAATTCCTTCAAACCGTTTCATAAAATCTCCACACTTTTATATCAATAAAAAATTTTTTCAAACTCAAGCTTTCTTTCTAGTATGGAAAAGCGGCGAAATATTTATTCAGCTAATATACCTTTTTTTCGATGCAAAAGCTGCTGTTCAAAGCAGAACTGGACAATTAACTGCTCTGTTTTATCATCGAACCACTCTCTCTAAAGCTATTTAGAAAAGCGTAAGGCGTAAGTCTTTAGTCGAAAAGCATTAGACGAACACACCATAATCCTGCTATTACCTTTTTAGGAGAATGATCCTTTGACAAGAAGAATCAGGCTAGATGCTTCAGCTAGGGCAACGATAACTACATTTATACGTAAATATTTTAACTAACACAAACTTCTTTATCCGGTTAAAAAGATACTTATTCTCCTTTCTTATTAAATCATGGATAGGAAGAAAAGTGCAAGAGGGGTTATTAACCTGAGAATGAATTTGCATTCTCTATCAAGACAGGTGTGGTCACATATTTATATTATGGAAAGTAGAAAAGATTTTCTCTACTCAAATTGAAAGGAAAAGCAAAAAAATCCCAAACAGCCTTAAACCCGTTTTATTAATAGACGCTGAAACCATACTTTAGCACCTTAGAACGAAAAGAGCAGAGCGCCCGTTTATCGGCGGCAAAGGCGTCACGGCCTTATGCCTGCCGGTACTAGGACGTCCTGTCCGCTGCGCTGGACAATGATACCACTCTTTATCACGTTAATATTTTAATTAACTTAAACATTCTTAATTGAAAAAAAGAAGAAAGCATAACCAACTGCTTCCTTCTTCCTAATAGACCTATTTTCCTATTGCCAGCTGTAACATCCCGTATCACTCTTTGTAGAAAACAAAGCAGCTTGGACAAGGGCGAACCATCAGTGGAAGACTAACACTAATGGCAGTTACATTTAAATCTCTTGATAAATTGGTTCTGCATTTTTCAGTTTTTCGACTTTTTCTTCTGTACCATTTTGAGCATTGATGAAAATTTGATAGGTATCGTTGTCAATTGTTCCTAGAAATTCATAGCAAAGCACTTCTTCATCAAGTTCATTTACAATAATTGCTTGCCGTTCTTCTTGGACAAGCAGATTTTTGTTGAGTTTTGTTTTTGCTTCTTCTACCTTCATTTTCGGGTCAGGGATTTCACGTTTTCTATGTGATGCAAGATAATCTCTTGCAGAAAACCCAATTATTTTTCCGTCGTCCAAAGCAACTTTCATTCTAATCGTGTCCGGATAAAGTCTAACTCCGTTTTCATTAGGAACGAAGGTGAAAACTCCTATGTTCTCATATTGAGAGCTTTCATCAAGCTCAAGATCTTTGAATCCATGTTCTTTTAGAAACTGAACCGCATTATTAGATGCATCATTCAAACTTATTTTTGCTTTTTTTACTTGTCTGTTTTGAATTAACCATATTGGGTGTCCGCCCTTTTCCGTTATATCCATATAAATGTCTGCCTCGTTTTTATCGTGCAACGTGACACTATAGAATTTAAATTTTGAGTTTTTCCCGCTTTTTGTCACTTCGATATGATCAACTGCTTCTGGGGAGTATTTCTTCGCAATTGCTTTAGCTTCTTCCGCTGATATCTTTTTCCCCTTAAGCTGATTAAAGCCAGTTTTTTTATTATTCGTTGATGTAAAAGCAGGTCCAAAGTCTGCTTCAGAATAAGCATCCACATTTTTTTCTACGGTTTTGAATCCATCAATGATCGTATTGTCATTTTGCTTTTGACTGGATGCTAATGCAAGCTCCACATCCATCCATCGTAAATTATTTTCCATCACTAAGTGCTGAACATTTCGAAGTTCATTTTGTATATCTCCCGATTTTTCATAAAGGCCTTTTAATGTTTGATACTCTTTGTCTGTTAATGGTTCATCCTCAAGGTCTCTGATCGCTGCTTTGTAACTGAAGTCGCCGATATTTGCTAAAAATTCTTCTGTTTTATTAAAAGGAAGGAGAGTCAAGGGCAGCTGACCAACATCACTGTGTGCTTCTGACGTAATTCGCCATACGTCTGCAAGCTCCGGAGACAATGATTGCCGAGAATTCATCGCAAGTGTCGCACCAATTTTATCATGCAATTGATCAATCTGATAGGTTAATTCATGAAAAGCTCTTTGATAGTTATTCTCAGCATTAATGAGTACTGCGTTCTTTTCCTGATGTTCCTTATATCCCCAGTACCCAGTTCCAATAACTCCTATTGCTAATACAGTAATAAGTATTCCTCGAAACATGATAGATCACCTCTCTACTCGCAGAATATATGCTTGCCGATTTTTTTAATTTGTGGCCGTCCCCAAATCCAAGAGCTTGTAGCTGTGTTTGGATTGAAATAGTAAGTAGCATTTTCTGTTGGATCCCAGCCGTTTATGGCATCAAGTACAGCTTCTTTAGCCTGTTCATTCGGAGTCAAATTTATCTGACCGTCAGCCACAGCAGTAAATGCTAACGGTTCATAGATGACTCCAGCAGCTGTATCCGGGAAAGTTGGACTTTCAATACGATTTAAAATAACAGCTGCTATTGCGACTTGACCTATATAAGGCTCACCACGGGCTTCCCCATAAACAGCATTTGCCATTAATTGAATATCATTTTGTGAGTATCCGCCTGGCATATTTTGAGCGACTGTTTTTTGTTTTTCCTGCTGTTCTTGTTTTTCTGTTTGCTGTTTTGGTGCCTGCTTTGGTGCAGCAGGTTCTTTTGCCCTAGGCTGTGCTTCAGCTCCACCGCCTTGTTTCGTACGGCGTGCTTCAGCTTGTTGTCTGGCTTTTGCTCTCATCTCTTTGGATGGAGCCATTTGTTGATCTAACGGTATTCCTCCATAATGGGTAAAATCCTTCCCGCTGTTTAATTGCCTATGAACAAAGGTTTTATAGTATTTTGTTGTATCTCTCAATTTTTGCTTAGTTTTTTCTCCTATCAGTCCATCAACTTCTCCTAATCCAAATTGTTGTTGAAAATTTCGAGCTGCCCAATATGTTCCCCATCCATAAACACCATCAATTTTCCCATGATAATATCCGTTATACTGCAATCTAGCTTGCAGTTCTACAACATCTTCTCCTGTTGCCCCTCTTTGGATCACTTGATTTGTAAAAGCATATGCTTTATTTTCTTCTAAAGGTAAGGATTGAAAAATTAATACACATGAAAAGATGATATAAATCAAACATACCATTCTAAAGCATTTCATCCTGCTGCCTCCTATATCCTTGATGTTTGTTACATGTATTTTTTGTAGCGGGTGCCATTTTATTCATGAAAAGGATAAGAAATGGTCGAGAAGTTTTGAAATAATGAATGAACCCTTGTCTCTTCCCTTATGAAACATACATAAAATCGTTAATACTACCTCCAACTTATCTTTTTAGTTTTTAACAAATGAATTACTTGGGCTCAAACTAGAAGAAAGATTTAATTAATTTAAAATTTCTGAAACCAAAAAAAGAAACTGAGCAATATCAGTCTCTTTTTAAGCATGCTTCTTTATTAATCTTGCTTTTTTTGCTTTATGTAGGCCAAACCACCATAAAAACAACATAAATGGCATCATATAGTAACCCCAGTGTTCATAGGCCATAATAATATAATCATAAAACCCGTGTAAAAAAATAGGGATTAATAATGAGTATGTAAGCCACTTATACTTACTCGAATATGTTGAGAATTTCCCTTTTCCTATATAGTAACCCATAATTACACCAAATAAAGCATGACTGGATACAGGTAAAATGGCTCTTCCAATTGCATGCTCTACTCCATTTCCAACTAAGAATAATATATTTTCCAATGTAGCAAACCCAAGGGAAACAGAGGCTCCATAAACGATGCCGTCATAGTGCTCATCAAAATGTACATGCTGATAGATCGTCACCATTAGTATAAACCATTTAAAAAACTCCTCCAAAAGCCCGGAAGTCACAAATGCATGTGAAAAGATTGAGGGAAAAATGTTCTCTGCTTTAATAACATATTGAACAAACATTAGCGGGAAAACGAGAAGCGCACCAAATATAAATGATCTAAAAACCATATGAAATGGTTCTGAGTCATATTGGTCTTTTAAATAAAAATAAATTAATATTGCTATCCCTGGTGCTATACCAGCGGAAATAATCGCAAACATGTAAAAGCCTCGTTTCTATCAAAAATCTCCTATTTTTATCGTATCATCTTACTATATAATTGAAAATGTAAACTATAAACTATTTATGCAACGACTTATTTTGGAGGTACATCATGAAGAAAATATTAATTATTCATACAGGCGGAACCATATCCATGCAGGAAGATGCAGCAACAGGTGAAGTGAAGCAAGGAAAGATGAATCCTTTATTGACAAGCATATATGATGTTCAAGCAGCGAACATAAACACTATCGAATTATTTTTTTTACCTTCTCCTCATATTACACCTAATCATATGCTTCATCTAAAAGAAACGATTATCGAACAGTTTGAAAAAGAAGGGCTAGATGGGATTGTTGTCACTCATGGTACAGACACACTTGAAGAAACAGCCTTTTTTCTCGATATAACTACTAAATTACCTGTTCCAATTGTAATGACAGGGGCAATGAGGTCGAGTAATGAGCTAGGTTCAGATGGGTTATATAATCTATTATCGGCCATAAAGGTTGCTTCTTCAGAACAAGCTAAAGAGCTCGGAGTTCTAGTCGTAATGAATGACGAAATTCATGCAGCAGCTAATGTAACAAAAACACATACAAGTAATATTGCAACATTTCGAAGTCCTCAATATGGACCAATTGGAGTTGTAAATAAGAGCGGGGTCTTTTTTCACAATCGACCTATTCAACAAAGACAATTCCAAATTAAAAACTTAACTAAAAATGTCCTTCTGTTAAAAGCATATGCGGGAATGGATCATTCTATTTTAGAAGCACTTGAGCCTCTTCAAATGGATGGTCTTGTGATCGAAGCATTAGGGCAAGGGAATTTACCCCCTATGATGCTTCCAGGAATTAAGTCACTTCTGAATAAGCATATTCCAATTATTATTGTTTCGAGATGTTTTAATGGAATTGTTCAGGATGTTTACAGCTATGAAGGCGGAGGAAAACACCTAAAGCAATTAGGAGCGATTTTTAGCAATGGGCTAAATGGACCAAAGGCTCGAATAAAATTAATGATCGCCTTAGAATCGACTTCATCTCAAAAAGAAATTGAGGAAATATTTACTTTTTAATAGCCGTTTTTAAATTCAATAAGTGCCTAAAGCGCCTGAATACCCGAGGTTTGAGAATCTCTAGGTGTCAGTCAGGCGCTTAAGCTGGACAACCCTGCTGCAAAGTCTATACTTCATCGTCAGATGAAGAATAGACGCACACAGATTATCTTTATTTAAAGCTTTTGTTGTTCAGTGGCAATAGAAAAAGTCAATAGAAAATGCCTGCTCACTTAGCGGTCAGCAATTTTTATATGATTCCTGGGATAAAATATGCCGTGCAAGTAGGTCACCGTGAAACCTTCCATTTTCAATAAAAATTTCATTTGCATTGTTACCTGCTGCAATAACTCCAGCAATATAGATACCTTTCACATTTGTTTCCATCGTTTGAGGATCATATTGCGGTCTGCCTGTTTCAGAATCAATAATAATCCCAACTTCTTTCAAAAAATCATGATCAGGATGATAGCCAATCATAGCAAATACAAAATCGTTTCGTACAGATTTTTCTTCGCCATTCAATTCATAAATCACTTTATCTCGCTGAATTTCCTTTACTTTTGCATTGAATTCCATTTTGATTTCTTCTTTTCTAACTAGAGCATCAAATTCTGGAAGTATCCAAGGTTTTACACTTTGAGAATAGCTTGGACCTCTGTATATAACAGTTACTCGTGCACCTGCTTTATGAAGCTCCAGAGCGGCATCAACACTTGAATTTTTTCCACCTACCACAACTATATCTTTATCAAAATACGGATGTGCTTCCTTAAAATAATGAAAAACCTTAGGCAGATCTTCACCAGGAATATTCAGTTTGTTTGGGTGATCATAATATCCAGTGGCTATAATAACATGTTTTGTTTGATAGGATTGTTTAGAAGTATTTATAATAAATTGCCCTTCTTCTGTACAAGCAATTTTATTTACCTTTTCAAATGCCTGAATTCTTAATTTTTTCCTTTTCACTACTTCTCTATAATAGGCCAATGCTTGTATTCTCACTGGTTTGCGATTTTCAGTAATAAACGGAACATCCCCGATCTCCAGCTTTTCACTTGAACTAAAAAAAGTCTGGTGAGTTGGGTAGTTATAGATCGCATTTACAATATTACCCTTTTCCAGCACAACAGGATTTAGTCCTTGATCCTGTAAAGAAATAGCTGCGGCGAGGCCGCAAGGTCCTCCTCCAACAACAATTACTTCTTCATTCTTCATCTTTTTCACTCCTGATAACTTCCTATTATGAACGACAAGCTTTTGCCGGGCTTTGTCCAACCTAGGCCAAGCACTGATAAGTGCGGAAAAAGGCAGCTCCTCCCTTTTTGAAAGGATTGGCTCGTTTTGTGTGACCTTAAGAATCGGGCAAGATGCTGAGCCGGACATTATGAGCTCGCTTAACTATTGATATTTTCTAAACCCAATAAAAAAATCTCCTATTCCATGATAGGAGATTTTTCATATAGTTGCAAACTATCCAGCTTAAATCCATCCTCTGAAACGAGAGGCTTCCGCCATTTTACGTGCGCCGACCATGTATGCGGACAGACGCATATCACAACGGCGATTTTGGGCGGTTTCATAAATATTATTAAAGGATTTAACCATCACTTTTTCTAATTTTTCTTCCACTTCATCTTCAGTCCAATAATAACCTTGATTATTTTGAACCCATTCAAAGTATGATACTGTAACTCCTCCAGCACTAGCAAGAACATCCGGTACTAAAAGGATGTCTCTTTCAGTCAGGATTTGAGTTGCTTCTATTGTCGTTGGGCCGTTTGCTGCTTCGACAACAATGCTTGCTTGTATATCGTGTGCGTTCTCTTCGGTAATTTGATTTTCGATTGCTGCAGGGACAAGAATATCACAATCTAATTCAAGCAGTTCTTTATTTGATATCGTATCATTAAACAACTTCGTAATTGTCCCAAAACTATCACGACGATCTAACAAGTAATCAATATCTAAACCATCTGGATCATGAAGTCCGCCATATGCATCTGAAATACCAATTACCTTTGCACCAGCATCATGCATAAATTTAGCTAAATAGCTTCCTGCATTACCAAATCCCTGGACGACAACACGTGCACCCTCAATAGCGATTCCTTTTCTCTTTGCCGCTTCTCGAATACAAATTGTTACTCCCTTCGCAGTGGCAGACTCTCTACCGTGAGATCCACCTAACACAAGGGGTTTTCCAGTGATAAAACCAGGAGAGTTGAATTCATCAATTCGGCTATATTCATCCATCATCCAGGCCATGATTTGTGAGTTTGTAAAAACATCTGGTGCTGGAATATCTTTGGTTGGTCCAACTATCTGACTTATAGCCCGGACATACCCGCGGCTTAATCGCTCCAATTCACGGAATGACATATCGCGTGGGTCACATACAATACCACCTTTTCCTCCCCCATATGGAAGATCGACGATTCCGCATTTTAAACTCATCCAAATCGAAAGCGCTTTAACTTCTTTTTCAGTAACATTGGGGTGAAACCTGATGCCTCCCTTTGTAGGTCCAACAGCATCATTATGTTGTGCACGGTAGCCAGTAAATATTTTAACAGAACCATCATCCATTCTGACAGGAATTTTCACTGTCATCATTCTAATCGGCTCTTTTAATAATTCGTACACTTCATCTGGATAACCAAGTTTTTCAAGTGCCTTATGTATCACCGTTTGAGTTGATTTTAACACATCATGTTTCTCATGATTTTGGTCGGTGTTTTTATCGGCTACCATAAGTTAACCTCCTACTATCTCTCATAAGTTAAGTGGTGAGTCCACCTTTCATGACATAGTATACACCTTCCATCATTTTATGCAAGATGAAAGTTTTCTTTTTATGAAAATCCTCTTAATTTTTGAAAACATCAAAAAGCAGAACGAAAAGCGCAAGGCGCCCGCCTATCGGCGACAAGCATAAGACGAGCCGGCATGAAGGTTGTTCCTTAACCTTCTTGACGGATTGGCTTATGACCTAAGGGCCGATGGCGCCTGGAGCTAGACAACGACAACACTCTTTAATACGTTAATACTTTAATTATATTTAACTTTCTGATCTTATAAGAAAAGCGCAGAGCGCCCGCTTAACGGCGACAAGCACAAGGCGAGCCGGCATGGATTGACCCTGAGACCTAAGGGCCGATGGCGCTCGGAGCTGGACAATGATAACTAACTTTAATGCGTTAACACTTTAATTTATTTAAACTTTCTTAACTGAGAACGAAAAGCGGATAGCAACCGCCTCTCGGCAAACAATCACTCCCTCGAGCCGTCAAAACCTAAGGGCGAATGGCGGAGCTGGACAGCTATTTACATTCTTTTACACGTTTGCACTTTAATTTATAGTAACATTCTGAACTGATAAAGATCGTCAGGCCCGGTGTCAGATACCGGGCTTGAACTAAATTACTTTACTCTATTACAATTTAAAATAAGATTTTATTTTTTCAATTGCTTGATCAGAGAAAATGACTTTTCCGTATTCATGTAAACGATAAATCGTTAAATGAGTGGGGTTGCCATACTCTGCAAGAATAGCTACCATATCATCAACTGGAATTGATTGTATTTTTTCCATTTCAAGATAATATAAATTTTGGTATGAGTGAACAGCACCGCCTGTTATACCTAATGAATGCAAGTGGTGGGAGAGCTGAATTAAATCTTCAAATGAAGCAAATTCATAAACAATATCCATGCTTTCATCAAGCTTTACTTGCATCTCAATGTAATCATCTGAAAAATCTTCATCAACCTCATAATTTTCCTCATTGTTTGTTACAATGACAACCATTCCTTGTGCTTGGAGAGAATAAACTTCAACTGCAATCGGTCCATGTGCTTCGAACCCTAATTCCTCGCTCGCCTCATTCATCATTTCGCGAAACAACTGATGAACCTTTAAAGAATCCTTCCACAGATCCTCTTTTGTCAGTCCTCTGTCAGTTAAATCATCAAGAGTTAAAAAGATTTTGATTTTATTATAATTTAACCTTTCAAGACGCATTCCTTTCCCTCCTGCCGCATACACAAATCCATACATTATCATATGAAATTTCAGAATGATGGTTCAATAATTTTGATATCAGTTTACAACGGAAAGAAAAGGAAGACAAGCTTATTTGATCATTGAATTATTTTCAGCCGTCTTCTCTAGTGCGATAAAAGCATAATTGCTAAAGTTATCTAAGCTTTAAAAACTCTCTTTACAATATAAGTAATTGACAAAATCCAAGCTTCTACCGGTTACTTAAGATCGTGGACTCTTGTACAGCAATATTTGCAGATAGATGATACACATTGAAAAAATTGGAAATAAACTTAATTCCAGTGAATAGAAATGGGATATTTGTGGTTACTTTAAAGCAACATCGTAATTGTTGCTCAGTCAATGCCCCTAAACCAATTTACTTATATTAAATTATGAAAGAAAAGCACAGAGCACCCATCAATCGGTGACAAGCATAAGACTAAGCAGAAGATTGTTCTTTAACCTTCTCGGGCGAATTTAACTAGTGCCCTATGGCTGATGGCGCTTGGAGCTGGACTATGATAACACGCCTTATCACGTTAATTCTTTTATTATCTTAAATTTCTTAACTGAAAAATAAAGACCAGCTAGTCTTTCTGCTTACTAAGCAAAAATAACTCAGCTTGGTCCTCATTTTTCGGATTAATTATTTCCTTTTTCCTTATAAAGCAAAATAAAGTTCAACCAGCTCAAACCCATGTATATTCCTTTCCCCAGCTTTCGCGTGCTAATTTTTCTATTCCATCAACAATCTCTTCTTCAACTGCAAAAGCCTCTCCTTGTTCATATGGGTTGTAATGAAATGCATATAAACGGGATACAAATTGGTGAAACGGCAGAGAAGATTCACCCTCTATTTCTCCATGTCCTGA
Organism: Metabacillus arenae; assembly: GCF_014773385.1. Classification (GTDB taxonomy): domain Bacteria; phylum Bacillota; class Bacilli; order Bacillales; family Bacillaceae; genus Metabacillus_D; species Metabacillus_D arenae. Next base: position 45,042 of record NZ_JACXAI010000001.1, read on the forward strand.
AACACTCGGTTTGATTCCTTGGCCCCAATTTTGGGAGCCGTCGTTATTAGGGTTATAAAAATAAACACGGTACTCATCCTGCGGATCCTTAGCAATACGCAAAATAGAAACAGCATGCAGCCCGAGTAACTTTCCATGTACATTCGTAATATAGATTCCTACCGGATTCGGGTAGATGAGCTCATAATCATCGTTATAGTCTGGATGATGGGTAGCATAAAATAAACGGACATATCCAGCATAATCGCTTATTGTACCTGTTATAGGTTCAATGACAGTACTGAAGCCATTTTGAACCCAGTTTCCATAAAAAGCGGGATTAACCCATCGGTGTCCATCATCACCCCGGAGTGCCACCCGGGTCATCATTTCATTGTAGATTCGATCTAGGTGTGGAACTAACACTAACGATACAGGATCTAACTCTTTGTGGAGATCAGGTGCCAATCCACCTTTTAAATCCTTAGAATGGAGCGGTATTCCTTCAAACATAAAATCAATATCACCATCGCGTGCAGCACGTGGTATCAGCTCCAGTAAATAGCCTGGGGCATGCTGTGCCCATAGACTTATCCCTCGGGCTGACTGACAAGTAGGATTCATTCCCTGGCCTACTCCTAAAGGTTGACCGAGGACACTAATCACACCGGAGACGAGAAGAGTATTTGACGTTAAGCCTTCCCGGTTTCGATAGGAGCTAAATAAATCTTTGCGAACTTCAGGTTTAATATCCAATTCGATCAGTCTTCGCAGTCCAGGAATCACAGGTGATGAGGACAACACTCCGCGATCAAGCAATTTTGAAAGCCCGTATACAGACTGTCTAGTTGCAGGATAAATCGCTACTTTAATAAGCTGCTTGACAAGTTCATAGTGCTCCTCTATATTCGCTTTCCCTTTATCACTAAGCATAAGGGCTTTCGAAAGGAGTGCCGGATTAGCTCGATTTAAATACCGAACGAGAATCGCATGATGGGGAGCAACTAATCCCGTTTCTTGCATTGATTTAGCGAGAGATTCTGCTTCTTCTTCTATTTCCATTTCATTTAAATCCTTTAGTTTCTTTCGGTAAACATTGATTTCTGGATATTGCTGGCTTAACCGAGTAGGACCTTCAATCGCCTTAATGTAATGGCTCAATGCTCGCTGCTCACTATCATCATCTTCTCCTTTCTGCAAGTTCTTCGCCATCTTAATCATGGAAACACTTCTTTTTACCATAATTGGGCGTTGAGCTGTTAACCTGTCAATTTCTGAAAGCAAAGTTTCCGTGAGAATATTTGCTGAAAGGTTAGAAAACAGAAATTGAAAGAATTTTTGCGATCGTTCATGCCCTTCCTTCTGCTCCTTCATTTGTAACCTTGTTTCTTCTGTAGCATTTGGAAAAAGTGAATCAAGGTTTAATGCAAGCACCTCATGTAAAAATGCTGATGCCTCCTCACTGCCAACTGAAGAATGGTGATACTTTTCTTTAGCGATGGCCAGCATCCTTAGATCGCTTAACACTTCAATAATTGAAGTCACTCCCTCGGCCATCAAAGAGCCTGCGACAAGGGGGGCCTGAAGCTTCGAGGCATCTTCCCATGGACCACCGGAAAAAACTCCCGCTTCGTCAAAACGATCGGAAAAATGATACAAACATTCTATTCCGGCTTCTGATTCCATCAAACGACCGGCTGCTTGAAAAACGTCTGTTTGATACATTGTTTTTGCAAAAACAGCTGATTTATCCAGCTCATCAAACGCACGCTGAAACTTTTCCACCTTCTTATCAGTCAATTCAGAAGACATTGTACAACTCCCTTTACTCTATTTGGTTAGTTACAAACTTAAATATAGAAATCATATTTCTCATATTGTTTAAGCAGATCTCGCATTTCCTCACTATCTTCACCATATAAAAATATGGTTCCGTAATGGTTACCAAAACCAATTCGCTCAGCAACTTTACCCTGAGACGGAGAAAACATATCATGCTTTTCAAAATATGGATGATCTTCTAATTCTTGTGGTACATCTAGTTTTTGAATGTAATGAACATGAGGGTGAACCATCAAGCAACCAGCATATCCTTCTGGTTGATCATTTTCATCTGGGAAAAAGCTCCGAAGTTCTGCTTCTGTTGTTTTTGGATCACTGCATAGAATTTGGGCTTGATAAGCGTTAAATCCATGAGCCCGTTCGATAAGATCAAAGATATGACCACCAGGCACACGGGCAGCAACCTCTCCGAAATGAAGAGTTTCATCAGAAGTTATAAAATATTCAGGGTGGATAACTCCATATTCTATTTCAAACGCATCAATCAATTGCTCGACTGCTTTACGTATCAATGGACGTTTTTCTTCTAATGCTGGTGAAGCTGGTACAAAGTTCGAATACCCAAGACGGATATATTCAGTAATATTTAGAAATTGTATTTTTCCATTATGAACAAATACCTCGCAGGAAAATTCTTGACCATCTAAATGGCTTTCCATAAGTAAAGGAAAATCTGCTTCTGTCAGTGCTTCGATTTCGGCTGGGTTATCAATTGCTCTGTGCCCTACCGAACCCGCTTTATCGAGCGGCTTTACATGAATCGGGTCATTTTTGTCCCCTTCGACTTTTAACAAAGCTTCATTAACGCGTTTTAAGAATCGCTTCACATCTTCCTTAGACCAAGCTTCTTCAAAAACGCCAACCTTAATTCCGGCAATTTGTGCTTTCCTTTTCATCATGCCTTTATCACGAAGCAGAAGGGAACGATTAAATATACGTGGTTCATCTCGAAAGCGAGAGTTAAGGGCACCAGCCCATTCCACACATTCCTCATAAAGAGGAATGGCTACTTCAGCTCCAAGACTCTTCAATTTTTCATAAAGCTTGTTCGAATTTTCATTTAAGCGCTCAAAGTTCCATCCTATAAAACGAATACTGTTTTTTTCGGCAAACGATTCGAATTCTGGCGGTCCTACTACGACATACGGTTTATTTAATTTGTCACAGGCCTCAATAGCTTGGAGGCTCCACCCTATTAACGCAGTCAAATAAGGTTTAGTTTCTTTTTTTTCTTTCAGGTGTTCTGTACTCGAAAGTTCTAATTGATCCAACTCCATTGTCGTCTCTCCTTTGTTTGTTTAATAGTTTGGAAAGTAAATATGATCAGTCTTTTTCTCTAATACCCCTTCGTGAAAGGATCATAAACTAGTTCTATATAATAAATGCAGGTAAACCACTTGCAACTCACTTAAACGAAGATTTCTTTCGATCATAACCTTTAAGAGTTATTAGATGAGCTTCTGAAGGAGCTCCAAGCCTCATCGGCAAAAGAGTTGTGCCGTAGCCGTTGCTAACGAGTTTTGTGTAATGACTGCTCGATTTTAACGATCCTCTTTCATATAAGCCTATATTCAGAAATCTTATTTGCCCGCCATGTGTATGTCCGCTCAGCACAAGGGAAATTTGATATTCTTTCCTAATTTTTTTTACAATTTCAGGATTATGGCTTAAAAGGATTTTAAATGAATTTTTAGGTACCTGTTCTACAGTTTCTTCTAAGCGATCACCATCAAATGTCATATCATCTACACCTAATATAGATAGATCAATTCCTTCTTCTTTTATAACTACTGCCTCGTTTTTTAAAATCTTTACATTATATTTTTCAAGGAGTTTTATTAATGTATCTGTTTCAACTTCATAATCATTGTTTCCCCAAACAAAATATGCTGGGCCGAATTCAGTTAATTTTCGAATATTTTCTTCAACTCTTGCAAAGGGTACCTTACCCTCTGTTATGTCACCTCCAATAAAAACAAAATCCACTGGTTGATCGATTTGGTTAATTAGATTTGGAGATAAAACACGTTTATGAAGATCAGAAATAAAAAATATGTTCATTTCCCTGCCAGTGAATTCTTTAAAAAAGAGGACATCTTTCTTTAAATTGTTTTCAAACGCTTTTTTCATCATAAATAGGCAAAAAACGACTGATCCTGCAGCCGCTGTAATTAATAAGGTTGTCATATATTCCTCCTATTAGTTCTCATGCTATTTTATAAACGGTAAAGCAATCGGTCAGTTAACTCGTCGGTGCATTAAACGCGGTGAAGCACCTAGAACTTTTTCTCTCTTAAGGTGTTATGTAAGACCGGTAACATTTGTGATAGACGATTGCCATCATTCATCAGTTTTTTTGATAATAGCATTTCCAAAAGAAAAAACCTCCCATAATGGTATGTAAGGGAGGACTAAAAAATAAAAGCTTAAAATTATCATTACTTGCTTTCATAAAATAGATTTATATCAAATTCTTTTTTCATCACTTTAAACACTTCATGTCTTTTTTTCCACAAAAATGGTTTTGGCCACAAGTCCGGGCTTTTTGTTATCACCTCACACCTTAATTTATGATACTCTGTTTCCGCTTTTTCTTCTTTCTTCTTACAATGTAAGGCGCTGCCATACCCTGCTACTATAGCAACTAAAAAGAATATGTGCATTTCATCTCCGGTAAACTGTCCAAGTAAAATAGACAAATTGCTATCACCCGGATGGAGAATGATAAAATAAAAATAAGCCATAAATGAAAGGACCGATAAAAAGGTGAAAATCTGCCACCTTAAACACAAAGTCTTATATTTATCAAACTTTCTTTTTTTATCAATAAGACTTTGAAGCATTTCTCTAGTAGGTTCATCAGCAAAACCATCCAGTTGTTCGATTTGTTGATTCATCCCGCTCACCCTATCATACCAGTTACTTTATATATAAATATGATGTTGTCCAAATAGAAATGCCTCAAAGTTTACTTTTTCAGCGGGATCTTAAGGACCTGGTCCTCATAAACTTCGTTGCCATCCAAATTATTATATTCTCTTATTAATTCTTCACCATTACGATTATGATAATACTTCATCGAAATCTGATATAATGTTTCTTTTGGTCCTACGATATGTTCTACGATCCTATAATCCTCCTGATTAGTAGATACATCAGAGCTGTCTGTGCTTTGTTCTGTTTCTTTAGATGATTCGTTCTGGTTGTCCCCTCTATTCGTGTCATTTTCTTCTCCAGGTTCCATGTCTATATATAATTCCTCGTGTCCAGACAATTGCTCTCCATCACTGCTAACAACCTCTTTGTTTGCCGAAGAAATCATAAAAAAAAGTATAGTCCCGGGTAATAAAATAAAGACAGCTGCAAGAAGGCTGATTAATGGATATTTTACCTTTTTTTCTTTCTTTTTTTTCTTGTTCTTTTGATGTATTTCACTTCTTGACGGATAAGAACCAGTTTCAGCTTCCTTTTTGTTTGTCACCTTTTCCTTTAGCTGCTTAGATTGCTCCCTTCGTCGCTGTATTCTACTCATTAGGCTTGATTTCACCTCTTTTTAAAAATTGCATTCGGATTGTAATAGCAAATACTAAATCTATCATAAAATGGGAAAATACCGGAACAAACAGGTTCCCTGTATAACTATAAATGATGCCAAGTAAAAAGCTTATCGTTACGACTAATATAAAAAGAAGCCATTTTGATAAGTATCGTAAATGTAAAACAGCAAAAAGAAAACTTGCTACCCAAATGCCAAAATTCGTTTGAATGATTCCTCTAAATAATATCTCTTCAGAGAAAGAAATGAGTAACGTAAGGAAAATGATGTGAGGGATCGACCGATTTTTAAAAATCTTTTCATTAATCCCGCCATCATCAATCCAACTCTTTGGTGCTACTTTCATTATAAAAAAATCTAAGAAAATAACAACCAGAGCCAAGCCCCCGCCAATGACAAAAATTGATCGATCATTTAACGACCATAATTGCAGGAATTCTGCTGGTTGGTCAAATAAAAAAAAGACCAAAATACTGGAGATAATTAATAACAGTAGTTGTGTAAAGTATAACTGCTGCACAATTTGCTTATCAGTTAGAAGATGTATTAGTTCGGATTGTTTTTTAAACAAGAATATCACTCACTTTGATGAAAAATCTTTTTTAATTCTTCCTTCCATTCCAGCTCTATTTCACTATGGAAATTTTCCTTTCTATAAAATTGACGATAATCCAGTCCACATTGATCACAGCAATCTTGCACGCCCGAAACATTTGAATTTTCATCAAAATAAGAAACTATTCCTTTTCTCCTGCAACTGTTAGATTGGGTCCAATCAAGTATTGAGGATAACTTCTGATATTTAATCTGCAGTCTTTTCTCTATGTGATTCCTTACATAACGAAATGCTTCAGTCTCACTTCCTTCAACTGAGCCGAATTGACCTAGCAGATGAAGTACAAATCTAGCCTGTGTTTCCGTTAAACTACTTAATAAGACTTCCTCTCGCTCTTTTCCTAGAGAAATGGTCTTGATTGCCTGCTCTAATACCGTGAAGTCTGGAATCTCCGCTTCAATTAAGTTTCTTGGTATCTCTTGATCTCCTTGGCTAATCAGCAAAACCGCAACACTTGCCAAACCATCTCTACCCGCACGGCCGATTTCTTGCAAATAGGCCTCGATTTGAGAGGGAATATGGAAGTGAATGATATATCGAACATTCTGTTTATTAATCCCCATTCCAAAGGCTGTAGTACAGCAAATAATCTCAAGCTGATCTTGAATAAATTGATTTTGAGTAAGAATTCTTTGCTCTTGATCTAGGCCTGCATGATAATAGGCAACCTTTTGATGCCCTTTTTCTTTCAGAAACCTAGATATTTTTTCTGTCCATGTACGGCTTGAACAATAGACAATCCCGGGACCTTGAAAAAGGGAAACAAGCTCATTCACTCTTTTTAGTTTAGCCTCTACTGTTGAAAGTCTTTCCAGTGAAATGGAGATGTTTGGTCTGTCAACAGAAAGAATATGTTTCTCACAATCTTCCAGTTTAAGAGTATCCTTTATATCTTTTACTATTTCTTTCGTTGCAGTAGCTGTTAATGCAAGACATACTGGAGAATTTAAAGCTTTTCTAATTTCCCCCAGCTTCGAATAATCAGGGCGGAAGTCATGACCCCATTGCGAAATACAATGTGCTTCATCTACAACAAACAAATCGATAGTCAGCTGTTTGAGAAGGGATATGAGATAGTCTGATTGTAAGATTTCTGGGGAAACAAAAAGAAATTTATATTGATCGATCTTTCTCAAAATTTGTTTTCGTTCCTGGTAGCTAAGTAAACTATTTATCGCTGCTACACTCTTCTCCCCATTTTGTTTCATCTGCTGAACTTGATCCTGCATTAGTGATAATAATGGGGACACAATTAGCACAGTTCCATTCATAAAATATCCAGGAAGCTGGTAACATAAGGATTTACCTGTGCCTGTTGGAAGCATAGCGATGACATTTTTATTTGCTATCACATCCTCGATTATCTCTTTTTGCTTCGGTCGAAATGTAGAATAGCCAAAACGTTTATGTAGTACGGTCTCAAGCAAATGTGTTTCACCTCCAGGCTTTCGCTATTGCAAGGCGAATTTGAAAATAGCTGAACTTATTATCCAAACTGTCTCTTAATCGTTTTAATTGAAATGTGTTTAACTCTTTTGCTCTTTGAACAATTTCATCTATTTCACTCTCTGTCAAATAGCCTTGCAAAGAGAATTTATCATCATATAAAGCGATTTCGACTATATGGTCTTCAATTGTACTTTCCTTAAGCTTTCTCAATACAGCAGCGTCTTTTATAGAATATCCCTCTTTAAGCAGCCGTCTTGTTTCTTCGGTTGAAAACGTCAGACGATTCTGCCGCTTTATCTCGGGCAATAGTGACAGAAAAATTGGCTTTTTGCTGCCTATTGTCTTTTTTAGAAGAAAATGAATGACATTCCAAAAAAGTAATTGAGTATAAACAATATCCTTTCCAATTCTCTCTGCTATTTGATCGAATGTAAATCCTACACGGTCATTTGAGCTGATGTGCCATACAAATACTTGACATTCAATATTTGACAGTTGATCCAATGCAGCACTTAATTCGGAATATATGCCATTTGCCAGTTCAGTTATTTTCATTTTTTTCTGAGTCTTTAAATAAACTTTAACCCAAGCTAGCAATTGTTCATCTCTCGTAATAGGGATATAGTTCTTATTATTACTTAACAAATGTGAGAGCACTTGCGTGAGAATAGAAAATCTCCCCCAAAAAACCCTGCCTAAATCTCCATATAATTGGCCATTTAAATGGATAGGGATTGGATGAGTAATCAAAGCAGCTGTTAAAAAAGAATGTCCAGTTTCTGTAAGTTCGCTACAGTTTTCATTAACTTTTTCTATGAGATTCTTCTGTTCTAAACGATTTATACAATTATTCATCTCTTCCCTTGACAGCTTTGGAAAAATAGAAAATAAATGAGATAAATGGAATAGTTGGCGATCTTGAATCGTTTGGGAAGATTTTTTTCCTCTTAATAAATGAAAAACAGCTGATGGAGATCTTTCTCCCTCTAACTTTTTAATACTATATAATACAACTACATCAAGATAGTTTTTGGTCATTATACCACCCTGCAATTTTTGACAGCATTCGATTTATACATTCATTTTAACAGATTTGTGAGTATGGGTTTATTAGGAACACTTCATTGTTTGTTTTTCTTTAAATCTTCACCAAGACTTTTAGTACAATAAGGAATTACCATTTTAAAATTGGGTTTGTCGTAATTCAGCTTTGGCCCACCTGCCTTCGGAGACTCCATCATTCGTGTCAAATTGGTGAACAATTCCAGCAATTTTTACATATTATAAAATGAAATAGCAGGTCATTTTAGATTTAAACGATGATGCTGTGGGAAGTTTAATGAAGAGATGGTTTTGTGAGAAGTATTCTCAGCTGAGATAACTATTGAAAAGTTCCATAAACAGCTTTACAATAAGATTTGAGGGATAGGCTTCAAGGCTCTATTCAAGCTGAAGTAGCCTTTTGTTTAGGTTTGAAGAACGTTTCGGGAGGTAATGATCATGCCAAAATATACAATCGTAGACAAAGATACTTGTATTGCATGTGGTGCATGCGGGGCAGCAGCACCTGATATTTACGATTATGATGATGAAGGAATTGCATTTGTAACACTTGATGACAACCAAGGTATTGTCGAAGTTCCAGATATCCTTGAAGAAGATATGATGGATGCATTCGAAGGCTGTCCAACTGATTCCATTAAAATCGCAGATGAGCCGTTTGATGGCGATGCGCTTAAGCACGAATAGTTTTTGTGGAAGAACTCTCTGATCCTCAGAGGGTTTTTTTATTGTGAACGAATAGCGAAAGGAGCCCGTCTTATCAAGGACATGCACTTGGCGGGCAAGCATGAAGGTTATTCTTTAACTTTCCTTTCAGATTGGCCCTGAGACCTATGGGTCGATGATGACTTGAGCTGGACCAACAAGGAAAAATCGAAATAGAACAAGCTCATAGAAAAGCGTTTTTTTACTTTCTTCGAAGATTGGCTTGTGCCCTTTTTCTGATATTTGCACCGTTATGTGGATATTTGCATTCCGTTACTCGATATTTGCACCGTTATAAGGGCTATGCGCTGCAGATAAATAACGATAACTCCCTATAATACATTAACACATAAACCAACTTAAACTTCACCTATAAAAAAATTAAGGTTAACCTGTAAAAGGTCAACCTTCTCTGTTATGCACTCTGGTATTTTAATTGGTTGAATAACCATACTTTTAATTTCATGAATATAGCCACAAATACAAATGATACGATTATTCCTTTTATAAAATTAAACGGAAGTATTCCGGATACAATCAATTGTTTTGTTTCAGGTCCTGACAATGCAGGCGAGTTTAGGAAAATCGTGTAAGCAGGGAGAATCACATAGTAATTTAATATGCTCATAATGATTGCCATAATGACTGTACCAAAAATTAATCCGATAACGATACCTTTTGTATTATTTAATTTTCTAAACATGTAAGACACTGGTAAAATAAATAACGTCCCAGCAACAAAATTTGCCAGTTGACCAACAGGCATTCCAGTTGCACTACCCTGTATCAAATAGTGAAGGATGTTTTTAATAGCCTCAACGATAATTCCAGCAATCGGTCCGAACACAATTGCCGCTACTATGGCCGGAACCTCACTAAAATCAATTTGCAAAAATGGCGGAAACCCTGGAAAAGGAAAATCAAGCATCATTAATAAATAGGCTATACTGCTTAACATCCCCACTGCTAACTGTTTAGTCAGCTTACTCTTTTTCATTCTTCCTCTCTCCTTCTTGATCCATCTGCAAAAAGAGGAAAGGTTCTATTACCCTGCAACAAAAGAGGAAAAAAGCTTCTCTTTCATTAAAAAACCCTCTACTTTTTTATAGCAGAGGGAGAAATTTGCAGGTTAAATAAACGTTTAAATGATTAATTTTCAAACGCAGAACCTCCATCTTCTCCCATCCAGACTTTACTGTCGGCTCTGGAATCACACCAGATCCTGCCAAAAATTACAGGCTCGCGGGCTTAGAACAATAAGTGCATGCTCATCACCGCCGGTCGGGAATTTCACCCTGCCCCGAAGATAGATCGATATTTAGTTTAATTTCATGATAATTATAGCTGAAATTCTTTTTTTTGTATAGAAAAAGACATCGATCTGAAAGTTTTGCTATTATTATTGATATATACGTAAAAACTGCAATACTTTCATCCTTTACCGCTTTAAACAGCATTGACACAGTAATTTTAATGTGTTAAATTATCAAATATTTAAGTCCAATCTAGGGGGGAAATGGAATGTTCAGGATACTGGTTTCAGATAAAATGAGCGGTGATGGCTTAAAGCCTTTACTTGATGCAGAAAACGTAGAAATTGTTCAACAAAATGTGGCAGATGTAGAAGAGCAGCTACATACATTTGATGCTCTTTTAGTGCGAAGTGCAACAAAGGTTACTGAAGAACTGCTTTCAAAAATGAGTCAATTAAAGATTGTTGGCCGCGCAGGAGTTGGGGTCGATAATATTGACATCGAAGCGGCAACAAAACATGGTGTTGTCGTAATTAATGCTCCTAATGGTAACACCATTTCAACAGCAGAACACACTTTTGCGATGATGGCTTCATTAGTTCGTCATATTCCTCAAGCAAATATATCTGTTAAATCAAGAGAATGGAACCGTTCGGCATTTGTCGGTACAGAGCTTTACGGAAAATCTTTAGGTATTGTAGGCTTTGGCCGAATTGGCACAGAGATTGCTAATAGAGCCCGTGCCTTTGGCATGGACGTTTTAGTATTTGATCCCTTTCTAACAAAAGAACGTGCAATTAAAATGGGTGTTACTGTTTGTACTCTTGATGAACTATTACAAACTGCTGATATTATTACCGTTCATACCCCATTAACGAAAGAGACAAAAGGTATTTTAAACAAGGAAACAATTGCTAAAACGAAAAAAGGAATTTATTTATTGAATTGTGCGCGAGGCGGCATAATTGATGAAGAAGGACTCATTTATCATTTAGAAAATGGTCATATTGCAGGAGTTGCCCTTGATGTTTTTGAGGTTGAACCTCCTCAATCTTCTAAGCTTTTAGATTTTGAACAAGTCATTACAACTCCACATCTAGGTGCTTCAACAAAAGAGGCTCAGCTAAATGTAGCAGCACAAGTATCTGAAGAAGTTTTATTATTTTTAGATGGAAATCCAGTTACATCTTCTATCAACTTGCCAACCCTATCTAAAGAAGTTTATGAAAAAATCCAACCATTTCATCTTCTAGCAAAACAAATGGGGAATATTGTTTCCCAATGTATGAAAGAGCCGGTCCATGACATTTCAATAGACTTCGAAGGCAGTGTAACAGATCTTGAAACTTCTTATATTACGAAAAGCTTAATCACTGGTTTCTTACGTCCACGTGTAGATTCAACAGTCAATGAAGTCAACGCAGGAATTATTGCACAGGAGAGAGGAATTAGTTTCGGCGAGAAATATATCCCTAATAACTCAGGTTACGAAAACTGTATTACTGTAAAAGTAAGCGGAGACCATTCGGCTTTTGAAATTAAAGGCACCTATGTGCCACATTACGGCCAAAGAATTGTCGCCTTAAACGGCTTCGATATAGATTTTTACCCTGTAGGCCATCTTCTTTATATCCAGCACACTGATAAGCCTGGTGTAATTGGCAGAGTGGGTCAGATCCTTGGAGAGCATGGTCTTAACATTGCGACAATGCAAGTGGGTCGTAAGAACAAAGGCGGAGAGGCAATCATGATGTTATCATTTGATAAACAGCTCGAACAAGCCAGCTTAAATGAGTTAAAAAATATTCAAGACATTGTCTCAATCCATACGATTGAATTATAAAATATAATCTGAGTGATGAAGAACTGCCTTTAAATAATTTGGCAGTTCTTTTTTTATTCAGATAGGTCCATCAGCGGCCGTGCGGGTTGAACAAAAACTGCAATCAATCTATATTAACATTGGAAAGAAATTTGACAGCTATAAAAAAGGATTTAAATTAATTATCAGGTAAGGTTATGGTAAGGACATACAAGGAGCCTCCTAAAATTAAACAATCACAATTTTAGGAGGCTATAAAATGAAATTTCATTTAATTGATATAGATAAATGGAAAAGAAAACCTTATTTTGAACATTATCTAAACCAAGTTACTTGTACTTTTAGTATAACAGCCACTATCGATATTACAGCATGATTAAAGACAATCCGTGAATCAAGATGGATCCTGCTTTTATCTATACAGTTACAAAGACAGTCTATTCATATGCTTTTCGTTTTTACCTGGTTCACCCAAGGGGTACTTCTATTCTTTCCCCTTTTTCAAATGTCATTAGCGATGTATAACCAATTCGTTTTGCGAAAGCGACTGCTTGGTCATAATCTGCTCCTACATCATTTGGCTGATGAGCATCTGAGGAAAGGACAATTGGAATGTTTTTATCAAAACACATTTGCAATAGCCTTTCATCTGGGTACAGCTCTCCGACAGGCTTTCTAAGACCTGCGGTACTGATTTCAACAGCTGTTTTACTATTGGATAATGCAGTTGTTGCCCGATCATATTCGTTAAGTAAAAACTCTTCATCAGTTGGTACATATTTGAATATTTTCACAAGGTCCAAATGGCCGACTATATCAAATAAATTGGATTCAGCTAATGTGACTACTTGATCAAAATATTTTTTGTAAACATCATGTAAGTCTCTTTTTTCCCACTCTTGTATGTATTCTTTTAAATCAATACCAAAATCATCAACCCAATGGATGGATCCTATGACATAATCAAAATCATACTGGCTGATAAATGCTTCCATTTCCTTATGTTTACCAGGCGTGTAATCCATTTCAATCGACATTTTTACATCAATATCTTGATCCCATGCTTGGTGAAAGAGTGCTACATAATCAGCCATGTCATAAAACCTTCTTTCATCAACCCATGGATTACTCAATATGTTTTTTGTTTGATAGAAATGGTAAGCATGCTCTGAGATTCCAAAATGCTGAATCCCTTTTTTCTTTGCTTCATTAGTAAATAATTTCAAATAGTCTAAAGTAAGTGTACCTCTTTCAAGATGGTTATGATAATCAGTTAACATGTTTGTGTCCCTCCCAATTTTTGCTCCATTATACCCTTATAGAGAGCCGGACACAATGATTAATTAAAAGATTAAGAAAAATTTAATCTAAGTTATTTTATTAAATTGCTTATTGTTGAACCCTTAAAAAACGCATTAGTGAATTTCCAATTGCCCCTGACTCACCTCACACCTTTCACTCAAGCGATGTCTTAACTCTCAAAGTGATTGACATTGTTGGACTTAACACCTGGTATACCAAAAAATCTTATTGATAGACGGCCAGCTCCTGTCCAGGAAAAATTAATGTTGAAGTTAAATCATTCCAATCTTTTAATACAGCAACCTCTATCTTTTGTTCCTGTGAAATATTCCACAATGTATCTCCTTTTTCCACAATAATTGTTTTTACAGCCTTAGATACTTCTTTATTTGGTTCTTGTTCCTCAATAGTAGATAGATTTGAGTTGTCTTCTTCTTTGATTCTACTGCTTGAAGCAACGCCAGGGGACTCTATTTGCTCTGCAGCTACTAGTAAAAAAGGATTAATGGATTCACTTTTTTCGATATTCCATTTCCCTTGGTGAACTTCAAAGTGTAGATGAGTCCCGCGAGAAACCCCTGTGTTTCCTATGATCCCTAATTTTTCTCCTTTTGACACTTTCTTTCCTTTTTCAGCTAAACGCTTATTTAGATGCGCATAAACAGTCTCAAAGCCATCTGGATGCTTGACAAATACAACGTGACCATATGTCTTTGAATAATAAGATTTTGTAACAACACCTTCATTTACAGACAAAATGGCAGAGCCTGCTTCTGCTGCTATATCAATTCCTTTATGGTGTCCCTCACGGCTTCCATATGTATCTGTAATCGTTCCTTTTACTGGGACTTCCCAATTAGCAGGATATCCATTCTCCTGCCCTTTTGCCATGACTCCGCTAAATATGAAAGTCATACAAAAGATCAACAGGACCACAACCGCAAAATTTTTTATATGATTAATCATTGTTTTCCCCCTATTAATTAATTCATTTTTAAATAAACCTGAAGAAACAGACGGGATTATCCTATGTATGCTTGTCTACAAAAATACCAATTGTATTATTGTGCTAATATATCCATTTTATACATTGGTAAATAAAAAAAGAAAAACCCATAGGTAAGGGTTTCTCCAATTATTCCACTGGATTTGGTGAAAATGGAACTGGGACAGGTTTGGTTAAATCCATTTCACCTATTTGATTCGGCTGAATGTTTTCAAATTTCACTGCTTCAAAGCCAAATTCTTTTGCGGTTAATACAATTCCTTCAAGCATTAAAATATATGGTTCTGTATTTTCTAAAGTAGTTTGATCAGAAAAAGTTACGATGACTTCTTGACCATTTTCTTGAACACTTTGAATTGTTTCACTATCGACAATTGCTGGCTTTAACTTGTCATTGGTTTTCTTTTCCTTCATCGCAAGAATTGCTTCTTTCACATTTTCAAAAGTTTCGGTTGTTGGAGCAAGAAACTTGCTTTTATCAGGACTTTCTTGAAATACATAATATGCTTTTTTCATGCTCGGTTTGATTGGCAATTCGTTCTTTTGGCCACTTGCGCCTGAATCAATGCCTTCTTTGTCATTTAAATATAACGCAGCCTTTTCATAACCCTGCCATCTGAATGTTTCAGTAATAACGTTTTCTAATTCAGCTGTTTCTTTAGGGGAAAACTGTGATAAATTCTTGTTAAATTCTAGTCTTATTGTTCCACCTTGTTCTGATAGTTCTAAATTTACTAATTCATTTGGGGCAAATCCGAGTTTCTCCTCATCTATCTCTTGAAGAATTTCCTCTATTTGCTCTACAGGATCTTCTCCTTTTTCGCTTTTAAAGCTTACAGGTATATAAGTCTTGCCTTCTTTATCTGCAAAGGCGATTGTAACAAAGCTTTTTTCTTCTTCTGGCTGGACAACATATGAATCTTTTTCTTCTTGATTTGCAGGACCCTTGTTTCTGTTTACGGTTGGTTCTTCATTTACTTGATTTATTTCTTCTTTCCCTTTAGGAGCTTCTTTTGAACTGCCGCCATACATCACAGTATTTTCCATAGAGGAATCCTCTGTACCGCTTTGCGTAGGAAAGACTTTGTCAAATAAATAGGGTGAAATAAGAAATAGTATAAGAGCAGCAGCTATCATTGCAAAAGTCGGTGCAACCCAAATTTTTCGAGTCCTTTGTCGTGCCTGTTTCAATAACAGCTGTTGATAGATTTCTTTAGAAGTCCTTCTATCCTTTATAGAGGGCAATTGTTGCAATAAATGTTCAATCCGTTCTTCATTCCATTCGGATTTTTTCATCTTTAACTCCCTCCTTTTCTGTTGTAATTTCCTCCATTTTTTTCTTTAGCGATTTAACAGCACGATGCTGGGTTGTCTTCACTTTACTTTCTGTCCAATCCAAAGCTTGGGCAGCTTCAGAAATGGAAAGACCTTGAATATAGCGAAGAATAACCACACTTCTCTGATCAACCGTACAATAATCTAATGCCTGATAAATTAGCCTAATCTGCTCATTTTGAAGCGCTATCTCTTCCGGCAGTTGACCAGAATCCTTTATTTGATTTTTCTCCCAATCAAACTTATCCAGAATTCGCTGCTTCAATGTTTTTTGTTTACGAAAATAATCGATTGCTACATGCCTTGCAATCGATATTAACCATGTCTTCTCACTGCTTCTTCCTTCAAATTGTTGATGGGACTTCAAAACACGTATATATACTTCCTGGGTTAAATCTTCAGCTTGCTCACGATTCTTCACCATATAAAATAAAAATTGAAAAACATCATGGTGATAATGATCATATAGGTGCTGAAAGGTTTCATCCATCGGAAAACCCTCCGTTCACTAAAATTAGTCGACCAAACTTGCAAAAAGTTACATGACAAATATATTACAAAATAGCTTTACTTTAAGAAATTTCAATTTTCAGAGATAAGTTTAAATAGAACCTTGTTTTATTTTATCCTTTTTTAAGATCAAAAAAAAGAAAAGGAAGCTTTATCCTCCCTTTTCTTATCGACAATATTATGAACCTTTGGTCTTATTCTTAAAAACAATTGCACTCCGTTCATATTCTATGTCCTTTGTATCCAATCGGAAATTAACAACACGGGCTGCAGCAAATAAATAATCTGAGAGACGATTGACATACTGAAGGACATGGGGATTAATTTCACCTTGTTTTTGTAAAGAAACTACACACCGTTCAGCTCTTCTCGCTACTGTCCTCGCAATGTGTAATGATGCAGCAGCAGGTGAGCCTCCAGGTAAAATAAATCGTTCTAATTCAGGTGCTTCGGAAGAATAGACATCGATTCGTTGTTCTAGAAATTTGACCATATCCGCTGTGGTTTTATAAGGTTTTGTTCTTTTTTGCGGCAAAACGGATAAATCACTGCCACAATCAAATAGTTCATGTTGAATTTTCTGAAGCTCAGCTTCAACATCTAGAAATTTTTCTCCATTCAAAAAGGTTAGCGATTGACCAATAAATGCATTGAGTTCATCGATTGTTCCGTAGGCTTCAACTCGTAAATCGTCCTTATCCACTCTTCCTCCGATAATACTTGTTTGTCCTTTATCTCCCGTTCTAGTGTATAAATTCATCAAAATCCCCCTTTGTCATTGGCTCTATCTAGAAGAATCCTACATTAACATTTTGAAGAGCCTTACTTTAATGAATCCGGCATGATGCCGCAAATCTGTTCCCTATGAAACAAGATTATTCGTCATTTTCATGCAATTTCTCTTGTTTCCTCGGTAGGAAAAAAGAAAAAGTTGTTCCCTCATTCAATTTACTATGAACTGTGATTGTCCCATGATGGGCTTCAACAATATTTTTAGCGATTCCAAGACCAAGACCTGTACCTGAGCTTCCATTTATTCTGGTCCTCGCCTTATCTGCTTTGTAAAAACGTTCGAAAACAAATGGCAGGTCTTCCTCCCTGATGCCGCATCCAGAATCCTGAACATCTATTTTCAAACCATTTTCCAGCTCATGTACGTTTAATTTTACCACGCCTCCATCATCTGTATGCCGAATTGCGTTATCAACTAAATTTGTTAAGACTTGCTCAATTTTATCAGGATCAAATGAAAAAACTTTATTTTCTATGTTGTTCTTATGTGTTATATCAATCTTTTTTTCCTTAGCTAGTCCTTGGAACTTCCTATTGATTTTTTCAATAAATTCCGGTACCACAACCTTTTCAACATTTAAGGAAATGTGGCCTGCTTCCATTCTGGCGAGATCCAATAAGTCATTCACTAATCTGCCCATACGCAATGATTCCTCATAGATGACTTGAGCAATTTCTTTCTTTTCTTCCTCAGTGCTTGCAATATCATCAACAATAGCTTCACTATAGCCTTGAAGCATTGCTATTGGAGTTCTTAGTTCATGACTTACATTAGCAATAAAATCTTTCCTCAGCTTATCAAGTCTGCGTTCTTCAGTCATATCGCGCAGAACCGCTACAACCCCGCGTACATATGACTGATTGTATAACGGACTCATTAATAAAACCCATGACCGTCCTTGGATTTTCAACTCAACGATTTGTTCTTTTTCTGTTGAAACAACCCGATGAAACAAGTCCTTCGCTTCAGGAGGAAGTTCATTTTCATCCTTCACCTGCATCTTTTGCTCAAAATACCACGCTTGTAAAAAGCGTTCAGCAGGCGGATTGGTAACGAGAATAGTCCCATCGATATTTATTGTAATGACTCCGTCAGCCATACTGCTTAAAATACTTGATAAATGTTCTTTTTCCTGACTTAAAGCGTTTATATTAAATTTCAATTGTTTCCCCATTTGATTAAATGCAATCGCTAATTCACCAATCTCATCTGTTGTTAAAATAGGAACTTTCGTATTAAATTTTCCCCGTGCTAATTCAAAAGCTACTTCTCTCATTTTTCGAAGCGGATAAGTAATCCTTGTAGAGAGGAAAAACGCAAAAATTGTGGTTAAAATGATTGCAATTCCTGCTGCCAATAAGATATATCTTGTTGTATGTTTAGTTGTCTCATTAACCGCAAGCAAAGATTGGGAAATGTAGACCGCACCTTGTTTTTCCTCAGTAATTTGATAAGGGACGCCAACAATTAAATATTCGTCAGTTAAATTGGTTGAAGAAAAGGTAGTTCGCTTGCTTACCTCTTCGTTCTCAGTTAACACTTCAAGTAAATCTTGATCAGATGTGATCGTCTCGATCGAAAGTGGTGGAGTGTTGGGAAATTTCTTTGGAGAAGACCAATACAAGCTTTCATCTTCGACAATAAGAATATTAGTTAATTCGTCAACTAATTCCCATGAGATTGAACGTGCCAGTTCTTTATCCTCATGTCTTTCCATAATGATGGACACTTTACTTGCAAGCTGGGTTAATTCTTTCTCAGCCACATCTACATGGTAATTTTCAATAAATTCGAGCAGTAATACCGTTAGTATAAATAAAACAAATGAAACTAAAAGTAAAATAGTAAACCAAAGTTTACCTACTACACTCTTCCAAAACATCATTCACTTGAGACCTCAAACTTATAACCTACTCCCCAAACTGTAACAATCATTTTTGCTGCTTCAGGCGAAACCTTGTTTAATTTTTCTCTTAGCCTTTTAACATGTGTATCTACAGTACGTAGATCCCCGAAAAACTCGTATTGCCAAACTTCTTTTAACAATTTTTCACGATCATACACTTTATCTGGGGTTTTTGCCAAGAAATACAGAAGCTCATACTCTTTTGGAGTAAGACTGACTTCTTTTCCATCAGCTGTGACTCGATGGGCATCATGATCTATTGTCAAATGCGAAAACCCAATTACGTCTTTTGAAGAAGGTTCTGTTTTTACAAAAGATGATGATGAAGACCTTCTTAATAACGCCTTTACTCGAAGGACAACTTCACGCGGGCTAAAAGGTTTTACAATGTAGTCATCTGTTCCAACCTCAAACCCTTGGACACGGTTGGTTTCCTCTCCCTTTGCTGTAAGCATAATAATCGGAGTAGTCTTCTTCTCCCTTAATTGCTTACATACTTCAATCCCATCTATTCCAGGCATCATTAAATCAAGAAGAATTAAATCATAATCATTTTGCAAAGCAAGCTCGAGAGCTTCATCTCCATTTTCTGCCTCTTCAATAAGAAAATTTTCACGCTCTAAATACATACGGAGCAAACGGCGAATTCTTGATTCATCATCTACTACAAGTATCTTCATTTCTTTATTTTCTTCCATGGCTTAAACCTCCTATACGTAATAGAAAAGCGGAAGCGCCTTGACCAGCCTAGGGCAAGCTTCACAGAAAGATGTTTTTCCTTTCTGCGAAGCTTGGATTGTGACCTCAGGCGGGCTAGGCGCTGCAGCTAGACAACACCAGCTCTCTTAAACGCATTAACACTTTAATCATTTTATACTTTTTTACACTATAAAAGAAAACCTTCACTGCAAACGAGTGAAGGCCTACAAACAAGCAGCTGTTTCATTTCATATTTAGTTATAAAGTTGTTTTTATAAAGGAATGATTCTTTAAATATAGGCAATCAAGGAAATCGCAAATTGCCTATAGTCTAACCTTATATTTCAGGGTACATATGTTATCTCCAATGGCGAAAGACATAACTGGAGTTAGCAGGCAATGTCTCGCATTATTAGGCATAAGAATGTAGACCTGCTATTACAAGGTTTACAAAAATAAAGTTAAACATAATAATCGCAAACCCAATGACTCCAAGCCAAGCTGATTTTTCACCATGCCACCCTTTCGAAAGTCGAAGGTGCAAATAGGCTGCATAGAATAACCATGTGATAAGGGCCCAAACTTCCTTAGGGTCCCACCCCCAAAAGCGGGTCCAGGCGATTTGTGCCCAAATCATTGCAAAAATTAATGCTCCGAGTGTAAAAATAGGAAACCCGATCGCTACTGACCGATAGCCGATTTCATCGACTAGATCTAAATTCACTTTTTTAGTTAACGGCTGCAGGGCAGCTGAAAGTCGTTTTCTCAATAATAATCTCGCTAACCAATATAAGAGAGTGCCAGCTAATGTTGACCATATAACGGTATTGAGCTTTCTGGCCGAAATAATAGCCGGCAGCTCGGCAAACGGCTCAAATTTCCCCTCTGTCACTAGCTCTCCTTCATTCGGGCCAACTAGAGCAGGTAAATGATATTCCATCTTTACTTGATTACCTTGCTTATCCACCCAATTAAAGACTGCCTCATAATCCATTATTCTAAAAATAGATGTCACCATGATAAACGCTATTGTCGTTACAACTACAAACATAACAAATTCAAGCCAAAATGTCTTTTTTGAACTCTTCGTTTGATCGACAGTTCGAATGAGATAGATTAAACCGGCAATAAAGCTAATGGAGAGGATTGCTTGTCCCAATGCAGCAGTTGTTACATGAATATAAAGCCAATTGCTTTGCAGGGCAGGTATTAAAGGAGAAATCTCCGTTGGAAACATACTTCCATAAGCTATTAGAAGCAAGGCAACCGGGAGAGTAAACAGTCCAATAATAGCTGTTTTATAGATTAAATAGATGATGATAAATCCAAAAACAAGCATCATTCCAAAAGCTGCCGCAAATTCAAACAAATTACTGACTGGCGCATGATTTGATGCGATCCAGCGAGTAATAAAGTATCCAAGCTGAGAAAGAAAGCCAATAACAGTTGTAATGAAGCCAAGCTTTCCCCATTTGCTCGGATTAGATGAGTCAGATCGTTTGTCCCGAATGGATCCTCCGAATATAAAAGTTGATATTAAATAAAAGAAAAATGCTACATACAATAAATTACTGCTTAAAGCTGCCACTGTTTTCCCTCCTAACTACCCGATTTGTCCTCTGCCTCTTTTTGGTCAACCGGCTGCATGATCGATGTATCTGCTACAATTTGATTCATTTCATTTTTTAGTCCATACCAGTTTTTATTAGTATGTCCAGCTAACAGAATGTTTCTACCTTTGGATTGCAGCCAAATGCGGCGATGATTCCAATACATCCCTTGGATGACTCCAATCATAAAAATCGCTCCGCCAATTCCGATTACCCACAGGGTCTTATCCTTGCGAACAGTTAATGCTGTAAGGTTTTTCGTTTCTACACCTTCAAATTTCATCTTATATTGATTATCTTCGTTTGCTTCAATCGTTTTTTGAATAGCTACAAAGCTAGTTTCACCTTTCGGCTTATCAGGTGTAATCATATTGAATACAAAAGCCGGATTGTTAGGTAAGTTGGTTTTCGTATCAGGCTTTCCTTGGCTGTTAAAATAAAAATCAGGCATGTAACTGGATATCTCTACTTTATAGCCATTTCCTAAATCATAGCTTTTCTTTGGTTCAAGCAAATCGATTGTCAGTTCTCCAAAGCTCTCCTCTGTCTCTTTGTCTATCAAACTGAATGTCATTTTGTTCAATTCGTTCAATTTATAACTTTGTTGATAAAGAGCATAATCCTCATGCTTTAATGGTTGGTTTACTTTAATTGCCTTGTTTTTCACTTCTGTTAATTGGGGTTCTGAACCATGGACGATTTCCCCAGACCGTTCATATAATACTGCATTAGTCTGGAAGTTTTTCACAACAGTTCCTTCCCCTACACGTGTAATCGCTTCATCAAATACATCATCTGAGTTTTCTTTGTTGTATACATCCATAATAAATTGTTCACTTTTTAAATAATACTGTCCCCCAGTGCCAGGGATAACAGCTGTCTCCCCTTCTCGAACCCACATGATCTCATCAACATACATTCCTGGCACAAATCGAAGCATGGCCCCAAAGAGAAAGATAATAAGTCCAATGTGGTTTACATAAGGTCCCCACCTTGAAAATCTGCCTTTTTCTGCAAGCAGATTCCCATTTTCCTCACGAATGGTATACCTTTTTGTCTTTAGCCTTTCTTTGATAAGATCTATATCTGCTGAAGATTCTCCTATTGTTTCACTAAACAATCTTTGCCTGTGCATAAAAGTTTCATGTCTTGTGACACCCTGATTTTTCAGGGCGCGATAAAGAGGAATAACCCGGTCCAAACTGCAGATAACTAATGAGATTCCTATTGAAGCGATCAAAATCATAAACCACCAGGAACCATATAAGTTATGAAAACCAAGCTGGTAATATAATTGACCGAGAACCCCATACTCATCCTTATAAAATTGCTCAGGTGTTACTGTCTGAGGTATGTACATTTCTTGAGGAAAAATAGTTCCGACTGCTGAGGCAATAAGGGTAACGACGATTAACCATATTCCAACCTTTACTGATGAAAAGAAATTCCAAATTTTATCTATAACCGTTTTATTGTAGGTTTGTGACCGTCTTGCACTGCCATCATAACGCATATCAAGTAGTTTTTTCTGATTCGATTCATTATTTTCTCCAACTGACTTTCCGCATGATTCACATATAATGGTTCCAATTGGATTGATGTGCCCGCAATCACACTTTACTTCCTTCATGCTGAAAACTCCCCATTTAAGGTTTAATTAATTCCATATAATCCCTTATTGTCCGTTCAGTCATCGAGCCAGTAATCACTTTAATAACTTCCCCGTTTTTATTAATTAAGAAGGTTGTCGGGAGGGGTTTCACTCCGTAGGCATTTAAAACCTGCCTGTCCTTGTCCATTACGACTGGAAAATTCAATTGGTACTGTTCCATAAAATTTGAAACAGCAAGATTTGATTCTCCAACATTTACAGCCAATATTTCCACACCTTGATTTTTATAGTGGTCATATTGACGTGCCATATAAGGCATCTCCCGTTTACATGGTTCACACCAGGTTCCCCAAAAATTCAAGAAAACTCCTTTTCCTTTTAAATCTGATAATTGATGTTTTTCCCCATCTAAATCAGTCAGCACAAAATCAGGTGCTTTACTGCCTTCTTTCACCTTTTCTTTATTTGTAAAAAAGTTCGTATATAAGGTGTATCCCAGGGCAGCAATTAAAACCAACAAGATGATGGTGCGAATGAGCAATCTTCTTTTTTTCATACAAACTCCCCTATCAATAAAGCCTTAAGCTCCCTTGACATATAAATTCATCATACCGCTCCTATGCTGTGTCAAACCCGTCTTGAGTCCTTTTGGAAGTTTTACCTGTCATAATATGATCGTCAGATGCAAAGGAGCTTAAATATAATAGCAAATTAAATGCATTCGTTTTCATTATAGCACTATAAAAACAAATGATTTCTTGATATTTTGAAGGTTATGTGAAATTTAGAAAGCGTTTTTTCCATGTTCAGCCAATGCTCTTAATTGCTTTACTTCATGCGGTGATAATTCTCTTGCGTCTCCAGGCTGAAGACCATGAAGATTTAATAAGGCATATTGCTCCCTCTTTAGCTTTATAACGGGATGGCCAATTGCCTCAAACATTCTCCTAACTTGCCGGTTTCTGCCCTCATGAATTGTTAACTCTACGATACAGGTTTGTTTCTTCTTGTCTAATGATTGCAGCTTTACCTTTGCTGGTGCTGTTTTCCCATCGTCTAATTGAATCCCTCTTTCAAGCTTTTTCAATGATTCTCTCGCAGGAATTCCCTTAAGTTTAGCGACATATGTTTTATGTATTTCGTATTTAGGATGCATTAATGAGTTGGCAAACTCCCCATCATTTGTCAGCAATAGGAGACCTGATGTATCATAATCCAGTCTTCCAACAGGATAGATTCGTTGTTTAATTTCCGGAAAAAAGTCTGTGACCACTTTTCTCCCTTTGTCATCTTTAACCGCTGAAATGACACCTCTTGGTTTATATAATAAGAAATAAACAGGCATTTCTCTTTCAACTGGGATCCCATTCACTTCAATTTTGTCATTTTGAGAGACTTTTGTACCAAGTTCTTTTACTATCTTGCCATTTACTCTTACTTTTCCTTCCGTGATAAATTCCTCTGCTTTTCGGCGAGAAGCTACACCTGCATGTGCTATTACTTTTTGCAATCGTTCCATGTCTTTCACCTCTTCATCATCTTACTTCTTTCGACGAGTTCATACAACTTACTTAGAGTTATCATCGTTTTTTATCAATGCTTTATCTAAAGAATGGCTGCTTTTGAAGTATAAAAAACTTTCAAATAAAGGGAATCAATTATCACTGAATATCTCGAGCCTCTTAATTGCAGCAAAGTTAACGAAAATTATAAAAGCGCCTTTTTTCAGGCGCTATGTGCATCATACCATATTTTTTTGTTTCTACCTACAATGCAATTAACTTAAGGGAGGTAATACGATTAAAATTTTACTGAAACAATAAAGTAACAATAACAATGGATGCAATAATACCAACAAGATCGGCAAGAAGACCGACCTTAAGGGCATCCCCCATTTTCTTTATCCCAACCGCCCCAAAGTAAACAGTCAAAACATAAAGAGTTGTATCAGTACTCCCTTGCATAACAGATGCCAATCTCCCTATAAAGGAGTCCGGTCCATAACTTGCAACTAAATCTGTTGTCATTCCAAGAGCCGCAGTTCCCGAAATAGGCCGAATGAAAGCAAGCGGAAAAACCTCGGGAGGAAAACCAATCAATGTTAAAGCTGGTGTTAATAGGCCCATGAAATATTCCAATGCTCCAGAAGCCCGGAAAACAGTGATCGCAACAAGCATTCCAACTAAAAAGGGCAGGATGGAGAAGGATATTTGAATTCCCTCTTTTCCTCCTTCAACAAAGGCTTCATATGTCGAAACTTTTTTGAAGGTTGCATATAACAGGATAAATATAATCATCACAGGAATTAACCATAATGAGATTAGACTGATAATGGCCATGTTCTCACCCTTTATTCTTTCTTCGCCGGTAGAAATAGCGGTCTATGAATATAGCTCCCACTGCTGATAAGATGGTTGCTAACAAAGTCGGGCCAACAATTTCAGTAGGTGATGCAGAATGATAAGTCATTCTTACAGCAATAACTGTTGTGGGTATCAAGGTAATACTTGAAGTATTTATGGCTAAAAAAGTAATCATCGAACGACTTGCTTCTGCTTTATTTCCATTCAACTTTTTCATCTGTTCCATTGCTTTAATTCCAAGCGGTGTAGCTGCGTTTCCTAATCCGAATAAGTTCGCCATCATATTCGATAAAATATATCCCATCGCCGGGTGGTTTGGAGGTATTTCCGGAAAGAGTCTTTGCACAAATGGTCTAAAAAGGGCAGACAATTTTTCAAGCAGTCCCGCTTTTTCTGCAATTTTCATTATCCCAAGCCAAAAGACTAAAACACTTATTAGCCCAAATGAAATCGTTACAGCATCCTGGGCCCCTTTAAAGACAGCCTCATTTACTTGTGCCATCGTTCCATTGAACATCGCAAATACAACCCCAACAACGGTAAGTAACACCCAAATAATATTAACCATTGCTCACAGATCCAGTTGTGGACCAAAGAACCTTCTTAAAGGTATCCCAGAAGCTGGTTTCCGGGCTTCTTGTTTTATCATTATCAAAGTATATAGGGACCTCCATGATTCGTTCATCTTCTAATAGAACAGACATGCTGCCTACAATGCCAGGAACTTCTTCGGGTTTTTTCCACTTTTTTTTCGGCTCAATCAAATCAATTTGAATGTGAAGCTGCTGCTTTTCCTCTTTGGTTAAAGGATAATTTAAATCTCTGTTAATAAAAACTTTATGATCATAAAAAGGGTTATCTATTCCCTGTACCCATCCTTTTTCTTTAATTCTAATTTGATCATAATCGTTAAAAGCTGTTTCAAATAGGTTCATATGATCATTCCAATCATCTGGAGCATCTATTGTTACGGCTATCAAATTAAGGCTTTCTTTATTTGCAGTTGAAACCAACGTTCTTTTGGCACGTTTTGTATATCCTGTTTTCCCACCTGTTGAATATTCATAAAGCCCTGTTAACAGTTTATTTTTATTTCTCCATACCCTGTCCCACTTTTCATTTGGATTAGGGGCTTTATGAATTTTCGTCCCCGCAACCTTTTTATATTCTTTCAAGCTCATTGCATATTTTGTTAATATTGCCATGTCATAAGCTGTGGAATAATGATTTTCATGATCGTCGAGGCCATGGGGATTTGCAAATTCTGTGTTTAACATCCCTATTTGTTCGGCTTTTTGATTCATTAAATAGACAAACCCTTCTAAGCTTCCGCCAACATGCTCGGCAATGGCCACAGCAGCATCATTACCTGACCGGAGCATTAAACCATATACAAGATCCTCAAGAAGAATCTTTTCCCCTTCATGTAAATAAATCGAGGACCCTTCTGCTTGTGTTGCCTTGCTTGAGACTCTCACTTTTTCTTCTAGTTTCCCGGATTCAATCGCCAGGACTGCAGTCATGATTTTCGTGATACTGGCAATCCTGCGTTTTGTATGCTCATCTTTAGCAAATAATACTCTTCCAGTCTCTTGCTCTATTAAAATAGCGCTTTTAGCGCTGACTCCAACAGCTTTCACATGATTAGGCAAATAAGATAATAAAAGTGATGAAATTAATAGCAGAAAAAACCACCTTCTCCATAGCTGCACTAAGCTCACGTCCCTTATATGTTTTGTACAAGTTTATGCGCTTGTACACTCGTTATGAATGAAAAAATTATATATGGGCAAGAAAAGAGTATGCCGCCTGGCCGGCAAAGACGTCAAGTCCTTATGCCTGCCTACACTAGGACGTTCTGTCCGCCTGCGCTGGACATCGATGACAACTTTAATACGTTAACACTTTAATCATCTTTAACTTTCTGAAACGATAAAAAAAACGACCAAATTGGTCGTTTTTTGGGTTATTTAGATTGAATCATTTTCGTACGGTAATCTGTTTCATAAAATTCAAGCTCTTCCCGGATTATTTGGAATTCACTTTCAAGTGTCGCCATTAACTTTTTTAACGACAGAGGGGTACCTGCTCTAAACTTGATCGCATTTTTTCCAGTATAAGCAGATCGGCTGTCTTCATACCAAACATCATGCTTTGGATTAAAGAATTCCTCTACACAAGTATGGTAAATACGATAAAGTGTTTTTTCTGCTGCTGGCTTTCGGAAAGGAGTACTTTGTAAAATCATTTGACAAGCTTCATACCCTTCTTCACAGTACACAGTTAAGCGGCGTAGATTGCTAAGAAGCTCTTTATAATACTTTTCTTCTCCAGTTTCCTCTGTTTGCAGAGAAGATATTGTTATTTCATTTAAGTATTCAGATAAATATATTACTGCTTTGTTTAAAAAATCTCCTACCTGTATTGTTTGAGATCTTACCATATCATTACCCATTTAAATAATAGACACCCTTTCTTTCAACAAAAGCTCTATTTTTCTTTTAAACTTTATGATTTAATAACATCTTTACTTCTTTCAGATTCATTTCAGTTACATAGGCTAAAAATTCGTCATAATCATTTATGTACAAACGCTTGCGAGTTGTAAATTTTCCATTATTCGCTAATATTGTTAATGCAAATAAATCTTTAAAAGTCCCTTTTTCAGAAAAGTCCTCAATAATAGATTTCTGAAAATCAGGTTTTTCTTCGATTAATTTTTCTTCAAAGTAGCGTAAATATAAAACTGAAAATGTCTTTAATACTTGCTTTTCTTCATAAGTTACCTGTGAAAGATTAAAGAACTCCTCAGGTGAATTAGAACGTTCTTTTACCAGTTCAATCCCTTGGTAATGTTTAACAATCACCAAACCACGCTCCTAGAATCCTTGAAAAGGGATAAAGTCGTTTTTCACTTGTCTTTTCTAAGAGGTTGCTGCTAATAACATAAAAGAGGCCTTTAAATAAGGGCAATCGATATCGATTACTTCAGTTTCACCTCACATTTGTTCAAGAAGAAACTCGAACTCCCGAAATGCTATGCTAATAGTTTGTAAAAAAGCTCTTTCTTCCTAAGGAGAAAAGAACTTAATTACTGATATTTTATCATAAATAAGGCATATTTGCTTGAAGTATTTCATTTCCTCGATCGTTTCACCCGAATTTTTCAAAAAAAAGATCTGCATCTTCTTGAAGATTATCGTCGATCTCTTTGTCCAATAGGGGCGGCAGCTCGCATATAGATTTAAGTCCGAAATGTTCAAGAAATTCCTTTGTGGTCCCGTATAATATTGCACGACCTGTTCCTTCTGCACGACCAACCTCTTTTATCAGCACTTTTGAGACAAGAGTTTGGATTGGTCTTTCTGTCTTTACACCGCGAATTTCTTCAATTTCTGTTCTTGTTATCGGCTGCTTATACGCTACAATAGCTAACGTTTCAAGTGCTGCCTGAGATAGTGAGTTATTCACAGGGGTTTCGACTAATTTTTTTAAGTAGTCGGCATGTTCTTTTTTTGTTGTCAGTTGGTATACGTTTGCTACCTCTATTAACTCAATACCCCGCTCACTTCTTTTATACTCTTGCTTTAGATCACGGAGTATTTGCTCGATATGCTCTTCATTGAGTTCTAATACTGATATGAGCTGCTTCATGGATAGACCTTCATCTCCAGCAGCGAAAAGCAGTGATTCAGTGATCGCCATCCATTCAATTATTTTCATGTTCCTGCTCACTCCCTTTGATGAAAAGGTCGCCAAAGTTATTTTCCTGCTCAATCACAATAGCATTAATTTTTAGTAACTCAAGGATAGCAAGAAAAGTTACGACCAAATATTCCTTCTGGCTGCTCGGAAACAACTCATAAAAATTCTTTTTTGTACGAGTGGTTTTTAAGTTATTAACAATTTCTTCCATTCTTTTTTCGATGGGAATTTCTTGTCTTGAAATTCTAGTTTGTATAGGCTTTTGCAGCTTTTTCCTGTTTAGTACCTTCTGAAAAGCCCCGAGCATATCATAAATGGAGACATTAAGTGTTTGATTGTCTGATTGCTTATCAGTCGCATAATGGCTCAAATCACTTGGAGGCTTTGTGTACACAAGTGCCCGTTCTCCCTCTCGATCTCTAAGAGATTCTGCAGCTTCCTTGTACTTGCGGTATTCAATTAGTTTTCTCATTAGTTCGTCACGGGGATCTTCTTCAGGTTCCTCCATAAACTCGTCATCAAATAATTCTTCTTCTTGCTTTGGTAATAACATTTTGCTTTTAATAGACAATAACGTTGCTGCCATGACTAAATATTCTGAAGCAACATCAAGCTCCAATTCTTGCATTGTATGGATATATATTAAATATTGCTCTGTTATTTCAGATACTGGTATATCGTAAATATCAATTTCCAACCGATTTATTAAATGCAGCAATAGATCTAACGGACCTTCAAATGCAGCAATTTTCACATGATATTCCAAGCTAATCCCACCATTATTAAACGAAAACGTTATGTTCTTATATTTTTTATATTATCGTACTTTTTCACTTTTTTAGCTACCCTTTAGTATAGAACATAAAATGTTTATGTCCAATGATTTTTTGATGATCGACATTACAGCATACCTTGTTTAATTAAAAATTTAGGAATCCGGGACAGACGCCCATACACCTATTCAAAATACACATATTATACAATTGTAGAAATACATGAAGGAGGTTTTTAGGAATGGGAGATAAAGGTTACAATTACGGAAGCGGATTTGCGTTAATCGTCGTATTATTTATTTTGTTGATAATCGTTGGAGCTGCTTGGTTATATTAAAATATTTGAAGTGCTCAGGTCTTGAGCACTTCTTTCATTTTTTAAGACCCTATATATATGATACACTGAAGAAAACTGCAGTTTGAGAGGAGAAGATTAGGTGTTTGATCAAGCATACATAGATTACCTCATTCACTTTCATGCAGACCGTGATTATTTTGAATGCCATGAAGTGCTAGAGGAGCATTGGAAAGAGGATCCTCCTGGTAAAAGAAAAGCCTACTGGGTAGGAATGATCCAAATTGCAGTTTCATTATATCATCAAAGACGCAATAATTTCACAGGTGCGGAAAGAATGATGGAGAGTGCCTTACATATATTGCAGGCAAAACGAGAGGAAATCCGTTTATTAGGACTAGATGACCATGAATTGATCCAGATTTTATCTAAACGATTAAAATCAATACAAAAAAACGAACCTTATGAAAGCATTCATTTACCTATAAATAATAGGGAGCTGATGAACGTTTGTGTGGAGAAAGCAAAGGATAAAAATCTAACTTGGGGAGCAGTCAGTGATTTAACAGACTCCTTTTTAGTCCATAAACATAAGCTTAGAGACAGGAAGGATGTTATAGCAGAGCGAAAAAAAATGAGTATTCTAAAGAATAAAAGCAGAGGGAAGTGAATTTCCCCTCTGCTTTTTTCAATTAAAGGACATAAAATTAATATTAACGGGCTTAAATTCGTTGGTCGGTTTCTTGTTACAGCACCGTGCATTCAAAGTGGCAGCTCAAGGTTTTTCCGCTTTTCTTTAGTCCCGCCCAAGCCTAGCCCAATTTTTAATATGAAGGCGTCTTTCACTCACCTTGACCTCATTATAGCGTATCCGCTTTTCAATTTTTCTTGATTTTAAGCTAGATCGCAATGTGTTAAAAAACCCTCTGTATGTTCATTTGCTACAAGTGTTTTATCTTTATATATTCCTTTTAAAGCATTGACCATCTGCTTTCCTACACCTTGATGACGGTGAGAGGGATTTACAGTAATATGTTGGATTGCAACAGTTGTATCATCCACTTTTCGAACTCCGATTGCTCCAATAAAGTCTTCTTCTACTTTCCATAAAAACAATTGCAGGGTGTCATCAGACTCGTAGCTTTTCATTGTTTGCAGCAATTGTTTTAAGTCTTTTTCAGTTGGCATAAATGAAAGAAGCCCCATTGCAATTTTTTCAAAACTTTTTTTATAGCGAATTAACATAGTTACCCCTCATTAGCGAAATAGCCTTCCGAATAGCGAAAGCAAAATAAAATAGTTGAACGAATATGTGGTTAACTGTTAGCAGATGAAAAACCACTCCTCAAAACATTATAAACACAATTTGAGTGATTTTAAACCATTTTCGCCAAATTAGTCAAAGCTTTTGACTAAATTCGCCATTTCAATCGCTGAAATAGCAGCATCCCACCCTTTATTGCCAGCTTTTGTACCAGCTCGTTCGACTGCTTGTTCAATCGTCTCAGTTGTGACGAGTCCAAAAATAACAGGAACTCCAGATGTTAATGAGGCTTGCGAAATCCCTTTAGCTGTTTCATTACAAACATAGTCATAATGTGTTGTAGACCCACGGATGACCGTACCTAATGTAATAACCGCGTCATACTTTTTAGAATCTGCCATTTTCTTTGCAGCAAATGGAATTTCAAAAGCACCGGGAACCCAGCAAACTTCAATGTCAGCTTCATCAACACCGTGCCTAATTAATCCGTCCTCTGCTCCTCCGAGGAGTTTGCTTGTTATGAACTCATTAAATCTTGAAACAACGATTCCTACTTTAAGTCCTGTCCCAACTAAATGTCCTGCATATGTTTTCATTATTAATGCCTCCGTTTTTTCGTATAAATTTGATATGAGTAGGTTTAGAAATGCAGCATGTGTCCTAATTTATTCATTTTTGTTTTTAAATACATTTCATTATCTTTTTTTGCTTCCATTTGAAGCGGGACCCTTTTTTCAATTTCTAAGCCATAGCCTTCAAGTCCTGCTATTTTTCTTGGATTATTCGTTAGTAAATTCATTTTCGAAATGCCTAGATCTCTCAATATTTGAGCTCCAATTCCATAGTCTCTCAGGTCAGGGGCAAATCCTAGCTCTTCATTAGCTTCTACTGTATCTAGTCCTTGTTCTTGCAATTTATAGGCCTTCATTTTATTAAGCAAGCCGATGCCTCGTCCTTCCTGACGCATATAAAGGAGAACCCCGTTACCTGCTTGTTCGATCTGTGAAAGTGCAGCATGCAGCTGGGGTCCACAATCGCACCGCTTAGAACCGAATACATCTCCTGTTAAACATTCAGAGTGAACTCTAACAAGAGTGGCTTCATCCTGTTTGATCTCCCCTTTTACTAAAGCAACATGTTCCTTCCCATCTATTGCATTTGAGTACCCAATGGCACGGAACGTACCAAAATCAGTAGGAAGGTTAATTTCGACTTCTTTTTTCACCAATTTATCTCTTCTATTACGATAATGGATTAAATCTTTAATTGTAATAAGCTTTAGATTATGTTCTTTTGCAAATACAACCAAATCTGGAACTCTAGCCATTTCTCCGTCTTCTTTAATCATTTCGCAAATTACACCAGCAGGCTCTGAACCGCATAGCTTTGCTAAATCTACAGCAGCTTCCGTATGACCTGATCTTCTTAAAACGCCCCCTTCCTTGGCTATCAGCGGGAAGATATGACCAGGACGTTTAAAGTCAGAAGGTTTACTTGTTTCATTTAAAATCGCTCGAATGGTTTCTGAACGCTCAAATGCACTGATCCCTGTAGTTGTTGTTTTATAATCCACACTAACAGTGAAGGCTGTTCCATGCGGGTCGGTGTTTTGGTCAACCATTGGGTTTAATGCCAGCTTTTCAGCGTACTCTTCTGTGATCGGTACACAGACAAGCCCTCTCCCATGCTTAATCATAAAATTGATTACTTCAGGAGTTGCTTTGTCAGCAAGAGCAATTAGATCACCTTCGTTTTCACGATCCTCATCATCGACGGCGATGACTACTTTTCCAGCCTTTAAATCCACCAACGCTTCTTCTATAGAATGAAACATATAAAAAACCTCCTTTTCAAAAGCCATTTTGTTTTAAAAAGTCTTCTGTTAGTGTACTTTCATTTGTATCATTAGTCGCGGTAACAAATTTTTTTATATACTTGCCAATCATGTCACATTCTATATTGACAATATCTCCAATTCCTTTTATACCTAATACCGTTTCTGAATGAGTATGAGGGATAATCGAGATGGTTACTTTATTCTTCTCTAAACCAAAAATAGTTAAACTTATTCCATCAACAGCAATGGAGCCCTTCATAATAAGAGAGCTTGTTAGCTCATCGGAAAGTTCCAAAGTATAATAAACTGCGTTGGCCTTTTGTTCTTTTTTTATAATCTTGGAAATTCCATCAACATGACCTGATACAAAATGACCGCCAAATCTTCCGTTAGCAGACATAGCCCTTTCAAGATTGACTAGGGATGCTTTAGCCAATGATTGAAGAGAAGTGGATTTCATCGTTTCAGGCATAACATCTACAGTAAAGGTGTCTTTTTTGAAAGAGGTGACTGTCAAACATACTCCATTTACTGAAATACTATCCCCAAGCTTTACATCTTCTAGGATATTTTTTGCCTTTATTTCCAATATCATGGCTTCAGATGTTGATTTGATAGAAGTAATGCGACCTATTTCTTCAATAATTCCTGTAAACACTATATCACCTTCATTCTTTTGGAACTGCGATTATTTTGATATCTTCACCTATTTGGGAAACAGATTTTATTGTTAGGTTGGGGACTTCTTTCATCGATTGAAAACCTTGACCGGAGATAATAGTGGGAGCATCTTTCCCTCCGATTAGTTTAGGGGCAAAATAAAAAACGACTTCATTAAATGCTTTTGCAGCTAAAAAACTGCTGTGGACAGTCGAGCCGCCCTCTACAAAAACCGAACTGATTCCTTGTTCTCCTAAAAACTTTAAAATATTAGGGATCCTGATGGTTTCTTCGTCAGATTCAATAACACGAACCCCTTTTTCTCTGATTTTTGCTGATTTTTCCTTACCAGCTGCTTTTGTCGTAAAAATCCACGTCTCTGCAGCTTGATCATTCAAAATTTTGGAATTTTCAGGAGTTTTCAGATAGGAATCAAGAATGATTCTGATTGGCTGCTTTTTAGGGCTTTCAAGCCTGCAGGTTAAGCTGGGATCATCCATTAAAACGGTTTGAACACCTACTAAAATGGCATCATGCTGCTCGCGATAGTGGTGAACGTCTATCCTTGCTTCTTCACCAGTAATCCATTTGCTATCACCTGTTTTTGTAGCGGTCTTTCCATCCAAGCTTGAAGCAGCCTTTAAAGTAACAAAAGGTCTATTTGTTTTAACATAATGAAAAAAAATCTTATTTAACTTTTTTGCCTCTTGTTCTAATACACCTAAAGATACTTCAATTCCACTGTCTTCCATGATCCTGATACCATTTCCTGCCACAAGAGGATTTGGGTCAACTGCAGCTACAACACAGCGCTTAATTCCAGCATTGATCAGGAGCTCAGCACAAGGCGGGGTACGTCCATAATGACTGCAAGGTTCTAATGTTACATAAATTGTTGCGTTTCTTGCTTTTTCACCTGCCATCTTTATGGCATGTACCTCAGCATGGGGTTCCCCTGCTTTTAAGTGGGCGCCCATCCCTACAATTTGGCCATCTTTTACAACAACTGCTCCAACCATCGGATTTGGGCTCGTTTGTCCAGAAGCCTGCTCCGCCAAGTGAACAGCCATTCTCATATACTGATCATCTCTCATTTTCCAACCCCCTCTCTTTCTAAAATTACACTAAAAATGCCCCGGTAAAGAATACCGGGGCATGGAGATTGTGTAAATTTTTACCATAGCAAAATAAGAGTACCTATTTACTATTTTCAGAATGGTTTTTTTCTATGAGATTGATGCTGTTTATACATAAAAAGACGATGAAATAAAGGCAATCGGTGAATCGCCGATGACTCTAGTCTCACATCTGACCTCTCACTTCAAGAAACAAAACCGTTCAAATAATGCATGGAAATGATATTAACGAAAACAGCATTCTGAAAATAAGACTCATTTGCTATTGATCCTTCTCCCATCCAGACTTTCACTGTCGGCCCCGGAATCTCACCAGATCCACCGTTTAAAAAAACGGGTCACGGACTAAGAAACGTTTTACGCTTCATCACCGCCGGTCGGGAGTTTCACCCAGCCCCGAAGGATTCTTATCGATATTTTATTGTCCTTTGATGTCCCAAATTGTCAAAAGTGCTTTATAATTGCGGTTTAGGTCGGCGTATTCTATTAGCAGGTATCCTTTAATTATCTTGAAAAAACTCAGGTTGTTATTAGATTTCCTACCAAAAACCTACCAAGCACTTACCGGAATTTTCACTTTTGATTGAAAAGAATATTACCATTGAAAATAAAAAAAAGCAAGGAATTAAAATCCTCGTTTCCCACCAAACCAAGTATTGTTTATCATCTTATTAGGAAAAGTCAATGCCCAACAATTTATTTCCCTTAATTTTTTCTATTCGTCACTCCTACAGTATTTCTTCTGCTTTTTCTCGGTGATGATCAGATTTATAACTATTGAACCTTTTAACTACTAAAATAAGTAGAGATGAATTAGATTCCATAAAAGTTATTGATGATTTTTGCAAAGTTTTTAAATTGTGAAGTTGAAGATGTCATAGTACATATTAAAGATGCAAACAACGAACTCACTAAAAAATGATCAATGGTTTTTTAATATTCATTTGCTTTTCCAAATATTATCTGTTATTCTGAAGTAGAATTATTTTTGTTCGGTCTGTAAGGAAAGAATAAGTGTTTAAACTTTTCGCCTTTGATATCTACTTGAGCAAGGATAGTAATAAATCGTGGTATACCCACACAGGAGGCAACAAACATGCAACAAGGTACAGTAAAATGGTTTAACGCAGAAAAAGGTTTCGGATTCATCGAAGTTGAAGGTGGAGACGATGTATTCGTACATTTCTCAGCTATCCAAGGCGAAGGCTTTAAATCTTTAGATGAAGGCCAAAAAGTGACTTTTGACACTGAGCAAGGTCAACGTGGACTTCAAGCAGTTAACGTAAACAAAGCATAATTAATGAGGACTCTATACTAGAGTCCTTTTTTATTTGGATAAAAAGAAAAAACGACATAAAAATCCCCACTCAAGAATGAATGGGGGAGGTAACATGAAAAAAGGTATTAAATGGTTAGATAAAGCATACCACACAATTTGTAGAATACCTAATAAATTAAAGACATATCTTTTAACTTATTTCAAACAATTTGAAAAAAGCAAGGTGTCTTTACCTACCTGGAATGAGCCCAAGACGAGAATAGAACGAATTAAGCGGAGTTTTGATGTGAGAAAAGCTGTATGATCCTATTACTCTCTTACGAGCCAGGTCACGGAATTTGGTGTCGAGTCCTGACACATATATTAAAAAACACCTGGCAATATGATTAACCAGGTGTCAAGCACTTTATTCAGCTTCAAATACTTTAACTTCTTTCATTGTATCGCCATTTTTCATTTTTAGAGCAGCATCCAAATTGTTTGTCACTTTGCCAAACACAGTATGAACTCCGTTTAAATGAGGCTGCGGCTCATGAACGATGAAGAATTGGCTGCCGCCTGTGTCTTTTCCAGCATGAGCCATTGACAAGGATCCAGCTTCATGTTTATGAGGATTACCTTCTGTCTCACATTTAATTGTATAACCAGGCCCGCCGGCACCTGTTCCCGTCGGATCGCCTCCTTGAGATACAAATCCAGGAATCACACGATGGAAGGTTACACCGTCATAAAAACCCTCGTTGGCCAATTTTTCAAAATTTTCCACTGTTCCTGGTGCTTCATTTGGATATAATTCAAATTCAATTTTTTCTCCATTTTCCATTAAGAAATAGCCTTTTTTAGACATATGTACATCTCCTCCTAGTTTCAACAGGCTAACAAAACATCTGGGTAAGGATGTCATGCTATAACTCCTTCTAATATTATATAGGAAAGCTTTAAAAAAACAAAAGAATTAGTGCTAGTTCCTAACTAAAGGAAGGGTACAGCAGCGAAATGAGCCGCCTGATTTAATAATCTCTGATATATCAACCTCAATTATCTCATACCCTAAAGACCGAAGCTTTTTGTTAACTTCCTTGTTTTGCGGCAAGCTGATGATCTTTTTATCTCCAATCGACAATGTATTTGTACCCAATGTAAATTGTTCTTCCTCTGAAACTTCAATCAACTTGTATCGGCTCGAAAGTATATCAATGTCATCCTTCGTTAAAGCAGGTGAATAGATTAGAGCTTCCTCTGAAGAAATTGGATTGAACACACAATCCAAATGCAGAATGTTTGATGCTAATGGTAATGAAATGATTTCATAGTCAGGTAGTATATGCTGCAAATGTGAGGTTACACCTTCTTCGGTTCTATCACTTACTCCTACATAAACTGTGTTTTGATCAACGATTACATCCCCTCCCTCTACACTATGTTCTTTTAAATTGAAATAAGGGATTTGCTGCTCGTCCAGCCAATTGATTAGTATTTTCTCTTCTCCTTGCCTCAGCTTCATCCCCATTTGTGATACAAACAGTTTTTCCCCAATTGTAAACCCGATATCCCTTGTAAAAACTTGTTCTGGATATCGTTCTATAGGGGGAAGTAAAATTGTTTCTATATTTCGCATACGAAGCTCGCCTAAAAATCGGTGATGTTGCTTTTGGGCTAATTTAGTATTAATGTTATCTTTTTTATATCTCCGCTGTGTTTCATTAATAATTTCACTGATTCTCATATATTTAGGTTCACATAAGATTACTTTATGTAAAGGGAAATACTCGCTTTGACAATTAACCTTCGTTTCATTATTAATACTCATTTCCATATTCATTCTCCTCTGATCAGTTAGGCTTATTGAAATTTTGCCACAAAAACGTTGTTTCTAAACTTCATTTTAATAGCAAGAAGCTATATAATTGAAACCAATTTTATTCTATTACGTCTAATTTATGATGCAACATTTTTCACACCACATGTTTTTACAACAAAAATTATGGGCACTATTTCAAAAAAGATTTATAATAGGGCTTGTAAACATGGTTAATTCCATGTTCAAGAAGGAGGAAAATCGCTTGAGAAAATTATCATTGCTAATGCTCGTTACATTCCTTTTTGCTTTTCCGCAATTAAGTTTCGCTGATGCGGCAGAAGGGGACGTGATCATTACACTCGGAGAAGATTTATCAGATGAACAAAAACAAGCATTGCTTGATGAGATGAAAGCTCCAGAAAACGCTCAAACCATTACAGTTTCAAATGAAGAAGAACATAAATATTTAGGAAAATACGTACCGAAAGCTCAAATCGGAACAAGAGCTCTCTCCTCTTCGACTATAACGATCGAGAAATCGGGTTCCGGTCTTGAAGTGGAGACAAATAAAATAACCTGGGTAACTGATGAGATGTATTTAAATGCGTTAATGACAGCTGGTGTCAAGGATGCTACTGTATACGTCACGGCGCCGTCTGAAGTTTCTGGCACTGCAGCTCTTACCGGCTTGATTAAAGCGTATGAGCTTTCATCTGATGAAGCCATCCCAGAAGATGTAAAACAAGTTGCAAATGAAGAGTTGGTTAAAACGGCTGAGCTTGGGGAAGAAATCGGCCAAGAAGATGCATCAGCTCTAATGGCAAAAATCAAAGAGGAAGTCGCCAAAAACGGCGTTCCTGAAAATGAAGAGGATCTTCGAACAATGATTGAAAATGCAGCAAATGATCTCGGGATTACTCTTACGGAAGAACAAATGAACAGCCTAATTGAATTATTTAATAAGATGAAAAACATTGACATTGATTGGAATCAGGTTGGCGACCAGTTGGATAAAGCAAGAGACCAGATTTCCAAGTATTTAGATAGTGAGGAAGGTCAAAACTTTTTACAGCAAGTAAAGGAATTCTTCATTGCTCTATGGAATGCGGTCGTTTCGTTCTTCTCTAATAGCGGAAACGAAACTGCTGAAGGACTTTAGGAAATTCATAAACTAAGCTAAAAAAGCTGGCTAATGCCAGCTTTTTTACTTGATTCAAGACAAATGGTTTGTTATTTATTTCATGCGCCTGGTTACTATTATGAATTAAAATTCATAGGCAGGCTTTTCAAGGCTCTTCCGCTTTTATTCAAGAGTTCATCACTTTCGATTTATATGGTAAGTCTAAGCGCACGATATCTTCCAATGTCTCTCTTTTAATGACAAGCCCAGCTTCTCCATTTTCTACAAATACAACTGCAGGTCTTGGAATACGGTTATAGTTGTTTGACATTGAATAGCCATAGGCACCTGTACAGAAAACTGCCAAAAGGTCTCCTGGCTGCGCTTCTGGAAGCGGGACATCCCATATTAACATATCCCCGCTTTCACAGCATTTTCCTGCAATTGACACTTTGTTTTCGTGCTTAACATTCATTTTGTTGGCAAGCGCTGCTTCATATTTCGCTTGATACAAGGAAGGTCTGATATTGTCACTCATCCCACCGTCTATTGCTAAATATTTACGAATATCAGGAATTTCTTTCTGTGAACCTACTGTATATAATGTCGTTCCTGCATCCCCTACTAATGAACGCCCAGGTTCAATCCATATTTCCGGCATATTCATGTTTAAGTCAGTGATCTTGTTTTTTACCGTTTCAATAATTTTTTCGACATATACATGCGGTTCTAGAGGTTCGTCCTCTTCTGTATATCGGATCCCAAATCCTCCACCCAAATTTATGACTTCAGGAACAAAAGAGAATTGACTTTTCCATTCCTTTAGTTTTTCAAAGATTTTATCTGCCGCCAATACAAAACCGGTTGTTTCAAAAATTTGCGATCCAATATGGCAATGAAAACCTAATAGTTCAAAAGAATTTAATTCTAATACCTGGTCAATCGCTTTTTCGACTTGCCCATTATGCAAATCAAATCCAAATTTAGAATCCTCTTGCCCAGTCGTAATGTAATCATGTGTATGCGCCTCAACTCCCGGGGTGACTCTTAAGAGAATTTTAGCCTTAGCCTCTAGCTCACGACAGATAGAGTTTAATAATTCAATTTCATAAAAATTATCAACCACAATACAGCCAATATTATGTTCAAGTGCCATTCTTAATTCTTCCTGGCTTTTATTATTACCATGAAAATGAATTCTTGAAGCTGGAAAACCCGCTGCAAGTGCTGTATATAACTCACCGCCTGAGACAACATCCAATGACAGCCCTTCTTCATGGGCCACTTGAATAATTGCCACTGATGAAAAGGCTTTACTTGCATAAGCAACCTGTGCTTTTACGTTTGCTTTGTCAAAAGCTGATTTAAACCCTCTTGCTCTATTGCGGATTAATTCGACATCATAGACGTATAACGGAGTCCCGTACTTATTTGCTAATTCGAGTGTATCAACACCACCTATTTCAAGATGGCCGTTTTGATTGATTTTGCTAGATCCATGTAAATACAATTAAATCCCTCTTTTCTATCTGCCGCTATACTAGATATGAGAAATCGAGGTTAGATCAGATGTTATTGGTTACCATCTTTTCCCCATATCTAAAATGTTAGAAGCTTGATTTTATGTAAAGGCTCAGGTTCTAAGAGACCTTTTATAATATACCGAAAACTGAAAAAAGGACACAGCTAAAATTCCATTTGCCTTTAGTCCTTCCCTAATTTCCCACTCCAGTGAATACCTTAACTATCAATGTAGACTTTGTTTCAAGATTACCTCAGGTCAAGCGCCTAACTCTATCAGCCAATCCTCCTAAAAACGGTGCCTCCTTAATAACAGGCACTTCCGTTCTTCTTTTCAGAAACAAACTTTATGAAAAAACAGTCTAAGTAAAAAGACAGTTAACAACCTGAAGTTATCAACTGTCTGCTTCTTTAATCCTTCACATGGTTAAAAATACAATATCACAATTTTATCACAGATTCAATTCCCTTATGAGCCAGTTCCTTTTGGCTGTCTTCTTATATTTTGCGGGTGGACAATACTAGGCCGGACATTTGCCCCAGGTACTGATGTTCTTATTAGTACATGCCAAAACGCTTTGGCATTAAAGGGAAGGAATGGCCATAAATATGGTGTATTGAGTGAACGGATACTCGCCAAAAATAGAAGATATAATGTTATCCCAATGACAAACCCTTCAGCTTTAAATATGGTAACGGCTACCATTAACAATAAGCGCATGATTTTATTTGCTAAGCTTAATTCATAACTCGGTGTTGTATAACCACCGATGGCAGCGAGTGAAACATAAAGGATTACTTCAGGTACAAATAAACCAACATCTATTGCGATTTGACCTATCAATACGGCAGCAATCAAGCCCATGGCTGTAGATAAAGCAGTTGGGGTATGGATGGCTGCCATCCTAAGAAACTCAACTCCAAAATCAGCTAAGTAAATTTGTACTGCGATTGGAATATTGGTTTGCTCGTTCGGGCCAATAAAAGCAATTTGTTTTGGTAATAGAGAAGGTTCCAATACAAACAAAAGCCATAACGGTGCTATGAAAGTAGAAGACAAAATTCCAAGAAACCTTACCCACCTTAGAAATGTTCCTACTGCTGGAGCTTGCCGGTATTCTTCAGCGTGTTGCACATGATGAAATAATGTAGTTGGTGTAATGATTACACTTGGTGAGGTATCTACAATTATAATGACATGTCCTTCAAGAAGATGATTTGCAGCTACATCTGCCCTTTCTGTATACCGAACCAAAGGGTAAGGGTTAATTCCCTGTTTGACAAGAAATTCTTCTACTGACTTATCAGACATCGTTAACCCATCAATATCAATAGATTTTAACTCTTTTTTTACTACATCAATAAGATCCGGATCAGCAACATCTTCAATGTATGCTATACAAATATCAGTTTTTGATCTTTCGCCAACCTTCATCATTTTGTAACGAAGCCGTTCATCTCTTATTCGTCTTCTGATAAGGGCTGTATTCACAATAATATTTTCAACAAATCCATCCCGTGCACCACGGACGACCTTCTCTGTATCAGGCTCTTCTGGTGAACGGCCTGGATAGCTGCGGACATCTACGATGAAGGCAAAGTCACAGCCATCTATTATGATCGCTATTAACCCTGATAAAACTTGATCTACAGCTTCATCAATTGTTGAAACCTTTTCTACCTGCTGATTGACGATGCGGTTTTCAACAATCTGTTTGATTTTGGTTTCATCTTTTTCATTGTCATTGATCGTTATTAATTGCTTCAAAACATGAATCACATATTGTGTATCACAAAGACCATTTACAAAGTAAAGATGAATTTCTTTGCCGAAAACATGAAATTTCCGTACTCCTAAATCAAAGCTTGTCCCCAACCCTACATTCTGTTTGAAAAACTTTTCATTTTCAGTGACTTTTGAAAAAATCGGTGTTTTTGACTTTTCTTTACTCAACGTATCCACTCCTTTCCAAGACGAGATTGACTGCTTTCATCGTTATCGGTGCTCCATACAGAACACTGTCCATTCTTGCCATTTTGCCAATATCTCCTATACCAACAATAATTGGAACGTTCAATTCATCTAAACAATAAACAGTGTCACCGCTCATTCTGCCTACTTCAAATTCTTTTATCCCGTTTTTATCTACCCCATACTCAGTAAGCTCACCATAGCGATCAATACTAATATCAACTCTAGTCCATTCGGTTTGATGGGTTTTTGATGCAACTGCAATAATGCCTAAGACGATTATATTTGGATGAGTTGCTACATATTTGAGAGCTTTTTCACCCATGCCTTCCCCTAATAAACCACAATCATCAAACATGACAAAAACTGGATCATATGGAGTTTCCAAAATGAGTTCGACCATTTCTTCACCAGACAGGGTAGTGGGATTCCCTTGAGATCTCGAGATGCACCGGCCTCCAATTTGGGCTGCAACATATTCAATTGTTTTTACAGCATATACATCTCCATCCGTAACAAGAATGACCCGTCTGACTTCTTCCATGTTGATTATCCTTTCGGTTTAAAGACTAATGCCACTAAAAAGGCAAACAAAAGGGCAGCTGAGATTCCAGCGGAAGTTAACTCGAACATCCCAATTCCGATTCCCAAAAATCCGTGCTTATCTGCCTGATGCATTGCACCATGAAGTAAATTATGCCCAAAGCTGGTTATTGGAACGGTAGCACCAGCCCCTGCAAATTTAACAAAGTTGTCATATAAATCGAATCCATCCAAAATAGCGCCTATTACAACAAATGAACTCATAACGTGAGCAGGAGTCAATTTAAAGTAATCAAGCAATATCTGCCCAACTACACAAATAGCTCCTCCGACTGCAAACGCAATTAAGTATTCTATCATTATTGATTCACACTCCCTGCTGCTCTTTCAAACACAACTCCATGGGCAATTGTTGGGATCGTTTCTTTTTGTTGAATCATAGTTGGACTCAGCAACGCACCAGTTGCTACAACAAAAACTTTTTGAATATTTCCTTTTCGAAGCTCATCAAATATATGGCTGTATGTGACGACTGCTGAACATGCACAGCCACTCCCGCCAGCAAATACATTCTGATCTGGCCGATATATTAAAAGACCGCAATCATTATGATTTTCGTGAACATCGATCCCTTCTTCCTTAAGCAAGTCCTTTAAAATTGGACTTCCTACGCCTGATAAATCTCCTGTTAAAATTAGATCGTATTCATCGGCAGATACCTGCAGATCTTCTAAATGTTTTTGGATGGTATCTGCAGCAGCAGGCGCCATGGCAGAACCCATATCAAATGGATCTTTAATGCCAAGATCCATAACTCGCCCAATTGAAGCAGACGTTATTCTTATATCTGTTGGCTCCTTACTTACAATGACGGCTCCCGCCCCAGAAACTGTCGAAGTGGCTGTATCAGGCTTTTGTCCGCCGTATTCAGTAGGATATCTAAACTGTCTTTCTGCTGTTGCATTATGGCTGCTTGTAGCCGCCATAATTCGATTTGCAAATCCGCCGTCTACTAAGGCAGCCCCGACAGCAAGCGTCTCCATTGATGTCGAGCATGCACCAAACATACAAAGAAAGGGAGTCATGATATGTCTCGCCACATAGTTTGCTGTTACATTTTGGTTTAAAAGGTCTCCTGCCAAAAAGAAATCAATATCGTCAATTTTTAGGTTCCCTTTATTAAGACTTTGATCCACTGCTTGCTGCATAAGTCTTCGTTCAGCTAGTTCCCAGTTGTCTTCATTGCAGTGCAGCTCGTCATATGTAACATCAAATCCCGTGCCGAGCGGCCCGTCTTTCTCCTTTGGACCAACTGCTGTTCCGCTTGATTGCACATATATTC
Organism: Metabacillus arenae; assembly: GCF_014773385.1. Lineage (GTDB taxonomy): Bacteria > Bacillota > Bacilli > Bacillales > Bacillaceae > Metabacillus_D > Metabacillus_D arenae. Next base: position 89,710 of record NZ_JACXAI010000001.1, read on the forward strand.
CATTATCAAACTTCCATGTTTGCTTTCCAACCAATTTCATTTCAATCACTCCTTCTTATGACGGGAATACACTGTTAAAGAAAAACCTAATCATCCCAACTATATAAGCTGCGACAACCCCAAAAACGATTACACTCCCAGCAAGTTTGAACATATTAGTTGCTACCCCAAGAACTAATCCTTCGCTTCGATGTTCAAGAGCGGCGCTTGTCATTGAGTTAGCAAAACCTGTTACAGGGACAGCAGACCCTGCTCCTGCAAATTGGCCGATTCGATCATATATGCCAAAGCCAGTTAAAAGCGCTGAAATTAAAATCAGTGTTGCTACTGTTGGATTTCCAGCTGTTTTCTCATCAAAATTAAAACAATACATATAAAAGTTTTGAATCCCTTGCCCGATTGTACAAATGATTCCACCAACGACAAATGCCTTTAAACAATTGAGAAAATAGGGGACTTTCGGCTGATAATCCTTTATTTTATTTGAATAATTTTCTTTCAACTTTTCCATTTCTTTTATCACTCCTTATTGTTAGAGATCTACAAAATAGATCCAATGAAACAATGAACCAAAAACCTTCCCAAAAACGAATGCCATTAACAGGATGACGATCTTATCAGCTATCCCTATTCTTTTTGCAAGAATAGGAAATACATTTAAAACTTCTGTTAAGGCTGCAGCTAACATTCCAAAAAAAATTCCATCCAGCAGTCCGATTGGGATTAAGAAAAGTTGTGATAGATTGAGAATCGTATTTCTAAGGCTGGCCCATCCCCCTGACACGGCTCCCAAAATAACACCCAATTCGTATAAATGGATTGCACCTGTTGTTTTGGTAAGTTGAGTGAGCCTTGGGATAATGCCCAATACGGTCAGAAAGGCTACAAACCCTGAACCTACTGCAATTCCTCCTGCAAATCCAATAAATAGGACGAGTATGATGTTAATGATCATCAAGTTTTTTCATGCTTTCCTTGTTTTCATTCATGGCAACATATTGATCCAAATCAAGCTGATAATTAAACATTTCTACTTCCATTGGACTAGGTTCTTCATTAATTCTTTTCTTAAACAAGTGATTAAAGAACAAAATCATCCCCAGACCAAGACCTATTGAGTATGGAATTTGCAGCAGTAAAGGCTTTTCTGAGCTGTGACCAGTAATAATTTTGTAAACCCTTTGATGAACAGCTTGCATGCTAACATCTTCATGGAAGTTCATAATCGCAAGTGCTGCCCCTACAAACAATAGCAACCAAACCAGAATCAGCATAACCGGTGAGAAGTTGTATTTTTTATACATAATTTCGACGATCGTCTGTGATGAACCGACTGTTTGAACATCAATTTCTGGATCGTAATGATGAATCTCTGCAAGCATCTGCATTACATCGATAATGACAATATTTTTATCACTCATGTTGACTCTATGAACGACAAGCTCCTTTATTGGATTAATCAATTCCTGATTCCCTACTACCTGAGCAAGCTTTTCAATCGTAATAATTTCATTTGGAAGGACTTGAAGACGGTGTCTCGGTCTGATATAGATTATTTTTTCCATCACAATCACTTCCTGGTTTCATAATAAAGTGAGACTTCCATCCGTCTTGAAGAGAAGCTTATCTATGGATGGTAAAAAACTTAGGTAAAGCACTTTCAATAGGACTTTTTGCAGAGCAGAAATTTCTCTTGTATATGTTAGTATGACTTCAAGGAATTTTAATCATTCAGCTTGACAATAAGTCTAAAATTTACCAATAAAAAAGACCTATCTAACTTTTGGTTAGATGGGCCTCTTTTATAAACTCCTTTTACCTATTCATTCATTTGTTCTTTAATTTGCAAGAGTATTTTTTTCTCTAAGCGAGAAACCTGGACTTGTGAGATCCCAAGCCTTTCTGCCACTTCAGATTGTGTCTGATCCTTGTAATATCTTAGGTAAACAATTAACTTTTCCCGTTCCTCCAGATCTCGTATGGCTTCTTTTAAAACAATTTTGTCGAACCATTTTGATTCTGAGTGATCGGCAATTTGATCAAGTAATGTAATAGGGTCTCCATCGTTTTCAAAAACTGTTTCATGGATGGATGATGGGGCCCTGACAGCCTCTTGAGCAAGAACTACGTCTTCAGGTGAAATTTCCAAGTAATCTGCAATTTCAGTGACAGTAGGCACCTTACCAAGCCTTTTTGATAACTCGTCTTTTGCACGGCGAATTTTATTTCCAAGTTCTTTAAGTGAACGACTTACTTTAACAGTGCCATCATCTCTGATAAATCTCTGAATTTCACCGATAATCATTGGAACTGCATACGTTGAAAACTTTACATCATAAGATAAATCGAATTTATCAACTGATTTTAAGAGACCGATACATCCGATTTGAAACAAGTCGTCAGGTTCATACCCCCTGTTTAGGAAGCGTTGGACCACTGACCAGACGAGCCTCATATTTCGTTCAACAATCAAATCTCTTGCTTGCTGTTCACCTTGCTGACTTCGCATAATGAGATCTTTCACTTCATGGTCTTTTAACTGCTTTTTTTCGTTCTTGATCTCAACATCCATAGCAGATCTCCCTTAATTACATAAAGCTTTACTTTTAGTTAAGTGCTTAGTTAATTTAACACTAGTTCCTGTTTCATGAGAAGACTCAATAGAGACCTCATCCATGAAATTTTCCATAATTGTAAATCCCATTCCTGAACGCTCTAATTCAGGCTTTGTAGTGTATAAAGGCTGACGGGCCTCATCAATATCTTGGATTCCTGCCCCTTTGTCCTTTATTGTCATATGAACGATCCCATCATCAAGAATGACAGAAATATATACAATGCCATTTGGATCGTTGTCATAACCATGGATAATTGCATTCGTAACTGCTTCTGAGACAACGGTTTTAATTTCGGTTAATTCATCCATTGTCGGATCAAGTTGAGCGATAAAAGCAGCAACTGTGACCCTTGCAAAAGATTCATTCTGGCTTAAAGAAGAAAACTGAAGGTTCATCTCGTTTTTCACGATGCCACCCCCAATGTTTCCAACGCCTTTTTCTCTGTTTTCTCTAAACGGATGATTTTAAATAAACCCGACATATCAAATAACCGCTTAACAGCAGGGGAAATTGAACATACAACCATTTCGCCGCCCATCTGTTTGATCTGTTTATATCTGCCTAAAATGACTCCTAAACCTGAGCTATCCATAAATGATAATTGTTCTAGGTTCAAAACAATATGTTGAATGCGATTTTCCTCTAAAGTCTTTGTGACTTTTTCTCGTAATTCCTCAGCAGCATGGTGATCCAATTCTCCAGACAACCGAATACATAGCACAGATTTCTTCACATTGAGTTCTACCGCTAGACTCATCCATCTTCCTCCTTCAATTGTGGATAGAGAGTCATTTCGATATACACCTGAAGAACTCCTTCATGAATGACAAAACTAGTGTTCCTTCGTCAGAATTAGCCAGCTTTTGTAAAGTCTGCGAATACTCGTTTGAATAAGCTCCACCAGTTTGCTGAAGCAACATCTTTCTCTGTAACAAGCGGACTCTCAACAACAACTTTATTGTCCTTTTTCAATATCAGCTTCCCAATTTCGTCCCCTTGCTTAAGAGGCGCAAGAAGATTTTGCTTCATAACCACCTCTTGTTTGATATTTTTAATATCTTCACCCTTTTTCGTTAAAATTGAAATCGGTTCAGAAGTGACAAGATTAATTTCTTTTTCTCTTCCCTTACTGATTTTCATTTTGCTTACGACTTCATTTCGCTTGAAAAGAGGGTGTGTTTCATATTGACTAAATGCATAATCAAGCATTTTACTGATTTGTGCATTTCGGTCTTTCGGTGTGGAAGCACCGAATACAACGGCAATTACACGCATATTTCCCTTTTTGGCAGTTGCAGTTAAGCAATATTTTGCTTCATTAGTAAACCCAGTTTTAACTCCGTCAACTCCTGGGTAAAACTTTACTAGACGATTCGTATTTACGAGCCAGAATTTCTTATCTGAATCTTCTCTTAGATAATCCTCATATGTTCCTGTGAACTTAGTGATTCCTTCATATTTTAAAAGCTCCTTGGACATGATCGACATATCATGGGCTGTACTGACATGATCTTTTTCAGGTAAACCAGTCGGATTTTGAAACCTCGTATTTTTTAATCCTAGTTCCTTCGCTTTTTCATTCATCCTATTAACAAAGTCTTCTTCAGAACCTGCAATGTGTTCAGCCATCGCCATAGAAGCATCATTTCCTGAAGCAATAGCAATTCCTTTTAACATTTCCTCAACAGTCATTTCCTCTCCAACCTCTAAGAAGATTTGAGAGCCGCCCATTGAAGCAGCATATTCACTTGTTCTTACCTTTTCATCCATTTTAATTTGACCTTTATCAAGCGCTTCCATAATAAGTAGCATTGTCATGATTTTTGTCATACTTGCAGGGGGAAGTTTTTCATTACTGTTTTTCTCATACAAAATCTTTCCTGTATCACGTTCGATTAGAATCGCTGATTTAGCGTTATCTGCAAGCTGCGTTGTTCTCTCCTTAGCGAATACAGATGGTGTAATTGTTATTAACATAATTAATGCTGTTAATCCTGTCAGAATACGTTTCATGTCCATACCCTCCCAAACTTTATACATTCCATTTTTTCCAATGAAAGGTAGAATATACGCAAATGCTTGTAAATATTTGTGAAAAAGGGTTGATTTCTGACCTTTTCACGTTTTCCTATCCATGTGTTTTGTTCCTTTTTGTATTCGTTGTAATCATATTTTTTCAAATTACCATTCGGAACGAAATTTTCTCTATATTAAAAATAATTGGAAAAATTTAATTAATGGAACTTTATGCTAATATAAACATGGAAAGAAATATCGCAGGAAGGTATTTAAATATAGATGGGGACTTTACTCACTCACTAGAGAGGACTGTAATGCTTAAAAATAATTTTGTATTTGAAAATCTTGTCTGCTTAATTTTATTTACATCTATTGTAATAGTCCTCCAAATTCATCACGTTTACTTATTGATCATTTGGAGTTTATTTTCTGCTTTTTGTTTAATGACTTTTTCTATGAACAGAAAATTATTTATAGTTACTACGTTCTTTTTTGGTATTGGATATTATTTATATTTAACAATTGGCACATCAAGCATTATTCAACGAATGGAAATGAAGGCGATTCTCGATAGAATTCTGCTTGTTTTTATTTTAATTCCACTGTTAATTATCCCTTTTATCCGAAGGACTCCTTTTATTCTTTATTGGCATAAACCCGACTGGAATAATACCATATATTTTCCTGGGATATGGTCGGGCTTTCATCAAATTAAAATAAAATATTTCCTGTTCATTGCTATAACGATTAACTTTCTTGGACTGTTGCCGTTTTACACTGAAAATAATCTCTCCACTATTGGAAATATTATTTTAATTGCAGTATTGTTTTCGATTATAAATGCAGTATTGGAAGAGTTGATTTGGAGGGGCTTTTTATTAAGTCAGTTTTCTGAGTTTTTAGGGGACAAATGGGCAGTCACTGTTACAAGTTTAGGGTTCGGCTTCCAGCATTATTCACTTGGGTTTTCTTGGCCCACCTGTTTATTTTTTTCGATAGGTGGTTTTTTTTACGGGGGCTTAACCATTAAATCTAAAAGTATAATACCCGCGATAATATGGCATTTCGTGCTAAATATCCTCATGGTATTGAGTGGGATAATCACTTTTGATTGAAGGAAAACCTACCAATAACATGCACTTTAAAAAAACGCTTGGAAGACTTTAATCAAGCGTTTTGTGATGTTATTAAATATGAATAACCTTTTTTCTGGCTAATAATTTCAATTCATTCATCCGTTATCTTTTTGTAATTGCGCTGTGTACAAGCGGAGGCGCTTTGACAGCTTTTTTACTTAGTTTAATGCTTTCATATAGCTTTTGTTTGACTTCTTCAACGTCACTTTGGTTTGCATAAATCGTTACAAGTGACTCCCCTTTTTTCACTGAATCGCCAATCTTTTTATTCAGAAGTAAGCCTACGGCAAGATCAATGGATGATTCTTTTGTTGCTCGTCCTGCCCCCAGCCACATTGCTGCTGTACCAATAGCATCTGCTACAATTTCAGCTACGTAACCATCTTCCTTTGCATCTAATTCGAATGTATAAGCAGCCTGGGGGAGATTTTCCGGATGATCTACTACGGAGTCGTCCCCTCCCTGGGCTTTTAAAAATGTTTTTAGTTTTTCGACTGCCTGACCATTCTTTATTACATCTACAAGCAGCTGCCTTGCTTCTTCAAGTGAGCTCGCTTTTTCTGCTAAATAGACCATGTAGCTGCCTAATGTTAAGCATAGCTCTTCTAAATCCTTAGGACCTTGCCCGCGGAGTGTATCAATTGCTTCTTTTACCTCTAACGCATTTCCAATGGCGTACCCAAGAGGCTGGCTCATATCCGAAATAACGGCCATTGTTTTCCGATTCACATTGTTCCCTATGTTCACCATTGCCTGAGCAAGCTCTTTCGCATCATCAAGATTTTTCATAAAGGCACCTGCCCCTGTCTTAACATCTAAGACAATGCTATCCGCACCGGCGGCAATTTTTTTACTCATAATCGAGCTGGCAATAAGGGGTATGCTGTTGACGGTAGCTGTTACATCCCTTAGAGCGTAAAGTTTTTTATCAGCAGGGGTTAAATTTCCACTTTGACCTATAACCGCAATCTTGTTTTCATTCACTAATCGAATAAATTCTTCATTTTCTATTTCTACATGAAAGCCTGGAACAGCTTCCAGTTTATCAATCGTTCCACCGGTATGGCCAAGCCCTCTGCCCGACATTTTTGCTATCGGAACACCTACAGATGCAACAAGAGGTCCAAGCACCAAAGTCGTGGTATCTCCTACTCCTCCTGTGCTATGTTTGTCTACCTTAATACCTTGGATCTTACTTAGATCTATAGTATCCCCAGAGTTAACCATAGCCATTGTAAGCTCAGCACGCTCATTTTCGGTCATATCTTGAAAAAAAATTGCCATAGCAAGGGAGCTCATTTGGTAATCCGGAATTGTCTCTTCGGTATATCCTTTAATGACAAATTGAATTTCATCTTTTGTTAATTCTTTTCCGTCACGTTTTTTTTCAATAATATCAACCATTCTCATTGTACTCACCTTCTCAAACAGTTAATGTTAGTCTTGAATCTCACTATTAAGGGGAATAAACCCTGTCTCACTGAGGGAAGTTTCACTTTATTTGCTGAACAATTTCTTTTACAAGGTTTAAAAAGTTTGATTTCACTTTTTCAGTTGTCTCCATTACTTCATCATGAGATAGAGGCTGATCAAGAATGCCAGCTGCCATGTTTGAAATACAAGAAATCCCTAACACTCTCATATTAGAGTGTCTCGCAACAATTACTTCTGGGACAGTAGACATCCCTACTGCATCTGCTCCCATTGTCCTTAAATAGCGTATTTCTGCTGGTGTTTCATATGATGGCCCAGTATTAGCTACATAAACACCTTCTCTCACACGGATGTTCATTTTTTCTGCGGCTTTTTTTGCAAGTGCTCTGAGCTCTTTATCATAGGCTTGAGACATGTCAGGAAAACGGACACCAAGTTCTGAATCATTTGGCCCAATGAGAGGATTTGTCCCTAAATTATTAATATGATCTGTAATAATCATTAAGTCACCTGCATCGAAATTTTCGTTCACGCCGCCCGCAGCATTGGTCACGATCATCGTTTCAACTCCCATTTCCTTCATAACACGGACAGGTGATGTAACCTTTTGCAGGTCATATCCTTCATAAAAATGAAAACGACCTTGCATTGCCACAACGTTTACACCAAATAATGTACCGAAGACAAACTGACCGGCATGGCCCTCAACAGTTGAGACAGGAAAATTAGGGATTTCTTGATAAGAAACTTTGACCGCATCTTCAATTTCGTCTGCTAAAACCCCAAGGCCTGAGCCAAGAATTAACCCAATCTTCGGGCCGCGAGGATATTTCTTTTTTAAATATTGTGCAGCATCTACTATCTCTTGCTTTTTCATGTTTATTCCCCCTGTTTTATCTCTTTTAAAAAGCTTTTACCATACTTAGGCATTTGAACGGAAAAATTATCGGCGATCGTTGCGCCAATATCTGCAAAAGTATCCCTGATTGACAGAGGTTTTCCCTTTGAGATTTTTGGAGTATATGCTAATAATGGGACATATTCTCTTGTGTGATCAGTACCATGGTGAACCGGATCATTCCCATGATCAGCTGTTATCAATAACAAATCGTCTTCTCCCAATTTTTCAAAAACTTCAGGTAACCGCTCATCAAATTCTTCAAGTGCCTTTCCATAACCTTCAGGATCCCGTCTATGTCCAAAATGGGCATCGAAATCTACTAGATTTAAAAAGCTGATTCCAGTAAAATCTTGTTCTAACGTTTGAACAAGCCGATCCATCCCATCCATATTCGATTTAGTTCTTAATGCTTGTGTAATTCCTTCGCCATCATAGATATCTGAAATTTTCCCAATTGCAATGACATCATATTTTGCATCCTCTAATTCATTCATTACAGTCCGATCAAACGGCTTTAGAGCATAATCATGGCGATTTGATGTTCTTGTGTAATGACCTGGCTCACCTAAAAAAGGACGAGCGATGACACGGCCCACCATATATTTCTCATCTAATGTTAATTCTCGCGCAATTTCACAAATTTTATAAAGCTCATCAATTGGAACAATTTCTTCATGTGCAGCGATTTGCAATACTGAATCAGCAGAGGTATACACTATGAGGTCACCCGTTTCAATATGCTGCTTCCCAAGCTCATCCAAAATTTCTGTTCCAGATGCCGGCTTGTTTCCAATAATTTTCCGCCCTGTTTTTTCTTCCAGCTCATTTATTAACTCTGGAGGGAATCCATCTGGAAAAACTTTGAACGGTTTTTCAATAAAGAGCCCCATTATCTCCCAATGCCCTGTCATTGTATCCTTACCGCTCGAAGCTTCCTTCATCTTTGTGTAGAAAGCAAGAGGGCTTGCTTGCTTTTTTATTCCCTTTATTTCACGGATATTGCTTAAACCGAGTTTCTCCAAATTGGGCATATGAAGACCGTTCCGATGTTCAGCGATATGTCCTAGTGTATCAGCACCAACATCATTGAATCTTTCCGCATCTGGTGCTTCCCCAATTCCAACTGAATCCATCACAATTAAAAAAATGCGCTTATATGTATATTTGGACATTTTTCTGCCTCCTTTTCTACCCTACTAACCTTCCCATTTCGAAACCATCCCATAAAAAAGACAAATAAGTCAGAAGTCTGACATCTATAGTATAAACCGTTTTCAATCCTTATGACAACAACGGTACAAGTTGTTTAAAAACTCTGTTTATTTTCTTCTTCCTCTTGATCTTACTCATTAAACCAAAAAAGCTTTTTTTTAGTCAACAACGGTACCAGGTACCTGTGGTACCTGTACCGCCAAAATTGTGAGTACCGACATTTCGACAATTAATAAAGCAATCGTTGTCTGAGCCGATTGCTTCTAGTCTCACTTTTCGTCTCGCTCCTCAGGACCTGCCTTAAATCTTTAAAGTGATAGACTCTGTTACAGGGAGAAACAAAAAATCCACGAAAAACAGTTATTAAAGATCAGCAGTTAGGCACGGGGATGAAATTGTTTGTATACATCCTTTAACCTTGTTTTTGTCACATGGGTATAAATTTGAGTTGTGGAGATATCAGCATGTCCGAGCATTTCCTGGACCGCTCGCAAATCAGCACCATTTTCCAGCAGGTGTGTTGCAAACGAATGTCTCAACGTATGGGGTGTCAGTTCCTTTTGAATACCGGCTTCCAATGCAATTTTTTTAAGATTTTTCCAATAACCCTGTCTTGTCATTCGATTGCCGTGATGATTTAAAAACAAAGCATCAGTTGAATTCTTTACTTTTGCAAGCTTTCCCCTTGCTTGATTTAAGTAAACTTCAATCGCATTTTCAGCTGCTTGTCCGATTGGGACAATTCTTTCTTTATTCCCTTTTCCATAGCAGCGAATAAATCCCATCGAAAGGTGCACATCAGACAGATTCAGGGCGATCATTTCACTTACACGAATACCTGTTGCATATAAAAGTTCAAGCATCGCTTTATCACGGTATCCGTATGGGCTTGTTAAATTCGGTGTATCAAGCAGAATTTCTACTTCCTTCAAGGAGAGTACTTTTGGCAAAGTACGTTCAATTTGTGGAGATTCAATATGAACAGATGGATCTTGATCAACTGCTTTTTCACGCAATAAAAACTGATGAAAAGAGCGAATGGATGCTGTATGCCTTGCAATTGTTTTACTTGATTTTCCTTCATCTTTTAATGCCTTTAAAAATTGAATGATATGAATTCTTGTTATGCCGTTAAGTGAAGATAGTTGTTGATTTATTAAAAATTTTGTATAACTAGTTAAATCTCTTTCATATGAAACAATTGTGTTTCGGGAAAGACCTCTTTCTACTATTAAATAATGAATAAAATCTTGAATTTGATCCTTCAAGCTCCTCTACTCCCCATTAAAATAAAAGAACATCAGGCGCTCAGCCCAGCTCTTATCTTCTTCGTGTATCATATTCGTTACCTTTAATGCAGCTCCTTCAGGCTCATCATAACGATGATAATCCTGATACTCTAAGTTAATCCAAATGATAGCATAATAGAAAAGGATCGTAAATCCGGAAAAGAGGATAAATACCTTAAACATATCAACGAAAGTTTTCATTAATCTAGTCACGTATGTTCACCAAACCTTTTTATGTTTCTTGTTACCAACATATGCCCAAAAGGACAAACATTATACATGAAGAAAACAGAAATATTAAAATACTTTAGAAATTTTTTTGAGGTTTGGTAGTAGGGGTGTAGCAAGTACCAGCGGCAATCCACTAATTAAGGATCAGTCAGGATAATAAAATATAGTTGTTGACTGGCATATTAGCAACTTTTTCATCCGCTTCACAGCAATCAACTATTTCTTTTCCATCCTAGATGCTAGAGATAATAGACTTATCGGTTAATTATTTTTCTTTATATACCTAATTTGTCTTTCTTTCTCCTCAAAAAAACCTTTCCCATTTTTTAGGAAAGGTTTTTTTGTCTTTAATTTTCTGAATCTGTCTCGTCAGGATGACAACGATGACAAATCCCGTGAAAAGTAAGACGGTGGTCTTTAATTTTAAATTTCCAATCTCTTTCAACGATTTGTTCAACATCTTCCAATAAGTCCTCAACGATTTCATCGACTGAACCACATTCAATACACACCAGATGATGGTGAAAGTGTGCAGCGCCTTCTTTCCGTAAGTCATAACGCGAAACTCCGTCACCAAAGTTTATTTTATCGACGATTTTTAATTCTGTTAAAAGTTCAAGTGTTCGATAAACAGTTGCAAGTCCGATTTCCGGAGATTTTTCCTTAACGAGGAGGTAAACATCTTCGGCACTTAAATGATCCTCTTCATGTTCTAATAGGACCCGCACAGTTGATTCACGCTGAGGAGTCAACTTGTAGCTTGAAGAATGTAACTGTTTTTTAATTCGTTCAATTCGGTTTTCCATAAGTGAACCCTCCCTCGCTACATTACACTCATTCATTATATCAAAAGAGAGTTCCATAAAGCCACCCTAAAATAATTATAAATTGAGAACCAAAATGTTTATTATCTAATAATTATTCTAATAACCCTCCAACTATTCCCTTCATTATAATTGGAGAAGCGTATGCTTCAAAACCAGAGGCTACAAGAGTAATTAGGGAAATAAAGATTAAGACGATCGCATACCGAGTAAAAAATTGAAAAGGAGATTGGTGAACATTCCCTTTCTTAATAAACAGCTGCCTGATCATCTTTAGTGAAAATGAAACAGCTACCGCACTCATAATGATAAAGGCGGGGATCAGCAATAAATTTTGCGGCAAAACAGAGACAAAAGACAGTATAAAACCTTGCCAGCCCATTTGGTTCACTAAAAATCCAACAGTAAAGCCTACGACAATTCCTTTAATAAACAGCATAATTAAAATGATTGGCAAACCAATAATGGAGACTCCTAATACCCACATTAGTCCAAGATATTTCAAATTATGGAAAAAGCTTTGCTGAAACATATCAAAAGACTCGGCAACCTTTCCTTCTGCCATTTGTCCAAAAAATCTGTTCAAATAAAAGTAGAGATCTTCCTTTTGGGTAAAGTTCATACTGTTAACGATAATAGCACCAAAAATTACTCCCATTAAAAATAGGACAATTACAAATAAATAGATTGAAGATTGATCTTTAACATGATCCATGATTCTTTTTTTGATTGGATGTGTTTGCATTTTTTGATCCTCCCACTAATCTCTTACTAGATTCTATGAGAAGAAAAAAAGTGTATGACAAGTTTATAAAAGACTCTTGCACAATTCTATTAATCCCTTATAATATGGAGAAAATTGAATAAAGGAGCAAAACTATGAATCCTATTCTGCTAGATTTTCCAGATTCTTTTACGACTAACCGTCTATTCATTCGATCTCCCCGATTCGGTGACGGAAAAGAAGTGAATGAAGCGATTGCCTATTCCATAAATGAGCTTCGGCCTTGGATGCCTTTTGCACAGAGTATACCTGAGCTTGAAGAAACCGAAGCAAATATCCGTCAATCTTGTGCAGATTTTCTGACTAGGAAAGATTTGCGGCTGCATATTTATGATAAAGAAAAAGGACACTTTATTGGAAGTACAGGTCTTCATCGTATGAATTGGAAAGCAAGAAGGTTTGAAATTGGTTATTGGTGTCATTCAAAATATAGTGGAATAGGATATATTACGGAAGCTGTAGAAGGACTTATTAAGTTTGCAGTCAAAGAGCTAAAAGCAAACCGTATCGAGATTTGTGCAGATTCAAAAAACATGAAAAGCCGTCGAATACCAGAAAATCTTGGGTTTACGCTAGAAGCTATCCTGCAAAAAGACGATATCTCTACAGATGGATCCACTCTTCGGGATACATGCCTATACTCAAAAACATTTTAGTCATAGTGCAAGGCCTCACAGAAAAAACCAATGAAGCCTTCCATATTTAATCAATTGAAAAGAATAAATTTCCCGCTATCTCCCGTATTTCATTCTCAAATATAGATTTATAGGTAACAATAAAACAAGTAGAAGGGCCTGAAGATTTTACTAGTGAAATGTCACTATGGTGCTCTTCTATTTTTCTATTGGGGAATAACAGATTGGTTTCAAATAAGATGCCTTTAGAGCCTACAGGGACACATTCATATACACCTGCATAGCCAATTAGCTTAAGAAATAAAGTTAGAGGAGCAATCATCGATTCCTCTCTTAGGACCTCCACACCGACAAGCGGTTTGCCAATAACTGCTATCTTTGAATCAGGGGGTGTCTTCCCAATTTTCAGCTTTCTTTTTTGAACTTTCCCAACTACTGTAATTCCAATATTCGATTGCAGCAAATCAAAATTTGTTTCAGAGCTTCCTGATATTTCTATATTTTCATAATGTAATTCCGCTAAAAGCTTTTCACAGCCCCTAACAAAAAGATCCCACGCCTTTTCACCTGAAAAATTGTGCAGGATAATGGAAATTGGCTCCGCACCTGTTGAAAGGCATTCCATTATCGCAACGCGTAAGGTCATCCTAGCAAGAGTTTCATAATCGGTTTTTACAAGATCTTCCGCCTTCTCCCCAATTCCTCCTGCATTATCTGAGGAAATAATTAACAGCTCCTCTTCGTTTAATGGAATGATTGTAACATCTCTTCGCATGATTTAATTACAAATCTCCCTTCAAACTTGTTGGAATGCCATACCAAATCACATCCACCTTGTCTGCTTTTGAAGCCAGCAGCTGATAGAAGCGGCCGACATCATCTCTCCAGTTGCGATTTTCCTGCTGCAGAGGGACGATCCCTTTGGACACGTCAGTTCCTATAATCACAAGCTTCCGATCAGCTGATTTTTCCTCCCACTTCAACCATTCATCCAGCATAACAGTCATTTCGAAATTATTAGAGTAGTTCCTAATAAATAATTCCATCCCTTCGATAATGGTCGTATTTTTAAATTGGTCTGTGCCCTCAAATTGCTGCTCATTTTCCTGTTCATAAGCACTTATCCACGTATAATTTAGGGTCACACTCCCAATCTGGTAATGATTTATTACCCATTTCCGCTTACCGTTAAAGGCACCTCCTGTAACGAAATGCATCTTTTTCCCCTCCTAAGCTGTTCTTTGTTCCAATATAACCTGACCCCTTCGCCAGGCTTAACAGTCCACTCCCAGAAATCTTTTGCTAAAGGAGCATATTTTGTTAAGACATATTTGATTGGTCCTCCATGTGTAACAATGACAGCATGATGTTTTCTCTGTATATCCAAAGCCTTTCTGACACGTTCGAAGCCCTTATCCACCCTTTTAGAAAATTCATGAAAACTTTCCCCGTTGGGTGGGGATACATGAAAGAAATGATCAAGCCAATTTTGATAAGATCGATCATTTTTCAGCATATCATAGGACTTTTCTTCCCAATCGCCAAAATGAATTTCCCGCCACTCTTTTGATAAAATAGGTTCATGATTAGGAAACAAAAGCTTACTAGATTGCCGGCATCTATGTAAATCACTTGAAAATAGAAGATCAGGGTCAGGATAGTGTCCTGACTGATGCCCTAAACCGGATATCCCCTCTTCTGACAAAGGAATATCGGTCCAGCCGCAGTACAATCCTTTTTTGTTGCTCTCTGTCAGCCCATGACGGAATAATGTAATAACCACACGATCATCCATAAGAAAGCTTCTCCTCCTTCAACGGTTGCGCCTAATACGTCCCCGGTTATCCCGCCATAGTTTCTCTTAGCAAACCGTTTTGCCCAGAATGTATAAAGAACAGCAGAACTTACAAGAAGGAAAACGTATCCAATCATAACAGGATGGATCCATAAACTGAACAGGATGATACATAGAAGAATCAGAAAGTAAGTCAAATATACCTTGTTTTTCGCTAAACCCTTTTGAAAAAAATAAGCAAGGCCTTCTTTTTTAGCTGATCGGGTACTTGCCAACATATATCCCAATGACATTCTTGAAAGAATCGGAATGAGCAAAAAATAAAAGTAATCAAAAGCTGAAAACATGATGATGCTTTCGTAAACAAATAAGAAGCGGGTACCTAATAAAAGCATCACTGCTAATACACCGAAAGCTCCTGTTCTTGGATCCTTCATAATTTCTAAACGCTTTTCTATGCTTTGGTAAGAAAAATAGGCATCATTACAATCCATCCAGCCGTCTAAATGAATGCCTCCTGTAAGAAAAATACCTATTAAGAAAAAAAAGAATGAGATAGCTAAAACAGAAAAATTGCTGAATTCCTGCAAAACATATAATACGGCAGAGCCTATCAATCCAAGTACTAACCCAATGAAAGGGAAGGATTGCACAGCCGTTTGCAGCTGTTTTTTTTCCATTGCCAGCTCTTTTTTTATCGGCAGAATCGTGAAAAACTGAAAGGAGAGCAGCACCCCTTCCAAATATTCGTTTCTCCTTCTATTCATTTTTTTCAGTTTTCCATTCGTTGATTATCGATAGAAGTGCTTCAATATTTACATGTTTTTTCACGTGTTCTGCCAGCATGTCATATTTTTCACTTTTCGTTTTTTCTATAGGTTTGATTGTTTTTGAAGTCAAACCTTTTTGAATTCTAATCCGGTTTAACCATTCACACCGCCATTCATCATTATGGAATAAATGATGAAAATAAGTGCCGATAATCCGGCCATTTTCAACTGCCCAGCCGTCAACTTCTTCATATTGGTCTTCTGAAAGTAAAAATGAGCTTCCGGGCGCATTTGGTTCGTTACTTGTTTTACCAAGATGAATTTCAAATCCAGATAATCTTATAGGAGGGAATCCTGATTTGTTGTTGACGATGGCTTTTCTTCTTATTGTTGTTTTCTCTCTTTCAAAAATAGTATGAACCGGTAATATTCCGAGCCCTTTTTCTAATAGACCCTTATGATCTGTGTCACTTCCACTCTCATCTAACAGTGTTATAGAAAGCATTTGATACCCTCCGCACAACCCGACAATCACCCCACCTGTTTTTGCATAGTTGATGACCTTCTCTGCTAACCCAGACTCTTTAATGCTTTGCAAGTCTCTAATCGTACTGCGCGTCCCTGGTATAATGAGGGCATCGGGATGACCAAAACTTTCTGCTTGATCTATTATTCTAACAGATACATCATCCTCATAAAGAAAAGGTTCAATATCTGTATAATTTGATAAGTAAGACAGTTTTATAACTCCAATGTCAATCGGCTTTGCGTCTTTCCATTGCAATCTTTGCCTTAGTGATAAGGAGTCCTCTCCTTCGATTTGATGCTCCACATATGGAATGACTCCGAGAACCTTTATACCAGTCCGGCACTCCAACCACTCGACTCCATCCTGAAATAACGACAAATCCCCTCTGAATTTGTTAATGATTATTCCCTTTACCCTGCTCTTTTCGGATTCTGATAATAGCTCCAGCGTTCCGATAATACTGGCAAAGACTCCGCCTCTTTCAATATCTGCGATTAAAACAACTGGGACATTCGCAAGCTCGGCTATCTTCATATTGACAAGCTCCCGGTCATTTAAATTGATTTCAACAGGGCTCCCAGCTCCTTCAATCACAATCAGATCACAGGATTCTGCTAATTTTTCGAGTGACAGACCAATCGCAGAAAGACCTTTTTCATAATAGCCTTCCCGGTATTCCCTGCCGTTTAACGATCCATCACTTTTTCCAAATAACACAACTTCTGACTGCATATCACTTCTCGGTTTTAGGAGGATTGGATTCATATATACACTTGCTTCAATGTTTGCCGCTTCCGCCTGCAACCCTTGTGCTCTGCCAATCTCTCTGCCGTCTTTTGTCACATAGGAATTGTTGGACATATTTTGGGACTTAAACGGCGCTGTTCGATAACCAAGCTGAAAAAAGATTCGGCATAATGCTGTTGCAAGCAGACTTTTTCCTACATCTGATGATGTACCCTGGAGCATGATCCCTTTCATATACAACTCCCCTTTTTTACAATTGGTACTCCATATTCAACAGAAAAAGCTGCATCAGATGATTCTACAAGGTGCTGATGCAGCTTTCCTAACAGCTTTGTGTATAAGAATACCCCTCTGTCCGTCGAAACTTTTTCATGAAAAACTTCATTCGTGACAATAATAAGAGTGTGACTTGCCATTTTAAGTTTTTCTATCTCCCTGACAATTTTTAAAAAGAGCTTATTTGAAAATTCATTTGAGAATTCCTGTCTTGATGCGTGAAACATTTCATTACTTAGTAAAATCGTTAGACAGTCCAATAAGATTACATCCTTTTTACTAAACCGTTCTGCCAGCATTCCCACATCTTTAGACTTTTCACATGTTCCCCATGGAAGCTGATGATTGCTTCGATTTGCTTGATGGCGCTTAATTCGTTCATCCATTTCCTGATCTGTCCGAAGACTTGTCGCTATATAATACAGTGATTTGTTGTCCCTTTTGGCAATTTTCATCGCAAGACTTTCCGCAAATTGACTTTTCCCGCTGCGGACACCGCCTGTTACGAATGCTAACATTCACCTCGCCACTCTTTCATCTGCTCCAGCATTCTATCATTTTCTTCCCGAGTTTTTACAGCCATTCTAAGGTGACTTCCTTCCAATCCTTTGAAGTTGCGCGTATGTCTTGTAACAATTCCTTTTGATAATAAAAACTGGTACAACTGATCCGTACGGTGTTGGTGCAGATCTTTTACTAGAAAAAAATTAACATTACTTTTTAATACGCTGTAAGAAAGAGAGTGTAAGCTTGATTGAACCCTTTCGCGTTCTGCTTTTATGAATTGCTGTGTTTTTCTTACATGGTTAGCCTCGTGTAAGCATCGTATACCGAGCTGTTGTGCAAGGCTGTTGACACTCCAATGGGGTTTTCTATCTTCTAATTTATGAATGAGGTCTCGATTTCCTAAAACATAGCCGAGCCGAACACCAGCGATTGCATACATTTTCGTAAGAGATCTTAAAATAATTAAATTCTGGTAATTTGGAAGCTCTGCTGCAAGAGTAGGAGAGTTTTCAGCAAAATCGTAAAAAGCCTCATCAATCATTACCAAAGTTTTTTGATCCTTTGCATAAGAGATGACCTCGAGTATATGATTTTTATCATACATGATGCCAGTCGGATTGTTAGGATTGCAAATAACAACGAGATCTTTTCCTTTCAATGCTTTCAGCAAAACAGGAGGGTCCAATTGCCAACCGTTCTTTTCCTCTAAAATATATTCTTCTACTTCACAGCCATAAGACAATAGAGCTTGCTCATATTCTGAAAATGCAGGACTGACGATAAGGGCTTTCTTACCATGAAAAAGACTTGCAACTAGAAAAATGAGTTCTGCCGCACCGTTACCGCTTAATACTTGATCAATATTCAAGCCTTCTTTGTCTGCTATGACAGACCTTAATTCTGAAGCAAGCGGGTCAGGGTAATCTGTAACAAGCTCAAATAGGGCACCCCATTGATCCTTTAAAAAATCTGGCGGGCCAAGCGGATTAGTGTTCACACTAAAATCGACGATTTTATCCGGTTGTTTTAGCTTTAATGCCTCATATACATATTGAGGATTAGATCCGTGAGATGGTAAATTCAATGAGTAAACCTCCTATCCAGCAAGCAATCAGAAAGACGGCAGCCGTTACTTTCATCAAATCGCATGCACTGCCGATATGTTCTGCTCTTAGGGGCTGAAGGTGATTGCCCATTTTAGCACGATCAGACCGAATGCCTTTATAATAATTTGTCCCTCCAAGCTGAACTCCCAATAAAGCGGCCATAGCTGCTTCACCCCAGCCGCTGTTTGGACTAGGATGTTTTTTAGCATCCCTAACTAAAATTCTTAAACAGCTCCAAAGCGATTGAACTCCTTTGCCTGATAACACCATGATGAATCCTGTCAGCCTTGCGGGAATCCAATTTAAAAGGTCATCAAGTCTTGCTGACGCCCAGCCAAACTGGTTATACCTTTCATTCCGATAGCCGACCATTGAATCCAACGTGTTAACGAGCCGATACAATATAGCAAGCGGAGCTCCCCCGACAAATGCCCAGAAAAGCGGTGCGGTTATCCCGTCATTCGTATTTTCTGCGACCGTTTCAACTGCACCACGTGTAATTTCTTCTTCCTGCAAATGCTCAGTATCTCTGCCGACAATAAAAGACAGGGCCTCTCTTGATGCTTTTAAATCCTTTTTTACTAAAGGATAATAGACTTCCATTGCAGCTTCTTTTAAACTCTTCTGAGCAATGGTCGTAAAAATAACAAGTGCTTCAAACAATATGCCAAGATAAATATGAATGGAATAAAAGAATAGCTGCAGGAGAATTGTTACTGTACATACGATGAATATAAGAAGGACAACAAGGATTACTCCGTTTCTTTTTCTTTTTTCCCCTATATTTAATTTCTTTTCCAGAAATACAATGCTGGTCCCAAACCATTTTACAGGATGGGGCATGTTCTTTGGATCTCCTATAAGCAAATCAAGCAAGAAAGCAATAGTAATGGCGGTTAAATGCACTGTCATTTTGTCTTCATTCTCTTTTCACTCTTCTTTATTGAATTAACTGTACATTCATAGACACCTTTTCCTATCGCTTTCCCAAGAGCAGTCGCACTGCCTGCAAAAGGAAAGCTCGAGCCAGTCTGTGTACAAGCAACAAGAGTGCTGTCTGTCGAAGTACCGGTTGCTATTGTGTTTGAAAGCTCGTCTTTTATATTGTGATCGACCAATGCTTTTACCTTTGCTTCTGTGGCGGTCATGATTGCCTGCACGAATGCTTCATCGGTTAAGCGCCCATTAATGATAAGCCAGATATTGATGGTTCCCATGGTTACATGATTCGATGTCAGCTTTCTGTCTGAAGTTACATCTACAGCATTCCCTGTTCCAGCTGTTACAATAATAAACAGTGAAAGGCCATCCTTTTCTATAAAGGTCCAGGACGCATCATTTAAAATGACAGCGGTCATCATCCCGACAGTAGTTTCTGGATTAAAACCTTTCTCTGCTATATAGGATGTTAGCTCTTCTTGAAAATCATCACAGTTATAGCTTTTTTCCACATGTCTGTTAACAAAGGTCGAATACCATCCAAAACCCGCATTAATGACACCTGAGGATAATGTTTTTAGAGGGATTGGTGAGTGAAAACTAATAAAATCCTTTTGAACAGACAGGCATTCAAGTGAAACCTTCGTTGATTTTTCTGTCAATTTACTTGGTTTTAACACAATTTGCGGGCTTGGCTGAGTAGGATGGAACTGCTTGTCAACCTCGGTTTCGTAAATCGCTTGGATTTTCTTCTCATACACAACCTCTTCGGTTTTCCCAATACCTTCCACCTGACCATCCTTCATTAACATCATCCTATCGCAATATAAGCTTGCTAGATTTACATCATGAAAAACAGACAGAATGGTTAAATCCTCCTCAATAGCCCACCTTTTCAACGTATCTAACAATTGTTTTTGAAAAGCCAGGTCTAAATGGTTTGTTGGTTCATCCAAAATAAGAAGCCTTGGCTGCTGGGCTAATGCTTGGGCAAGAAAGACACGCTGTTGCTCTCCTCCGCTCAGTGTTTGAACTGATTTGTCCTGAAAAGAAAGGATATTTGTTTCAATCATTACCTTCTCAATGATTTCGTAATCTTTCTTCGTCAAAAGCGAAAGAAACCCTTTTTGATAAGGATACCGACCAAGTGCAACCATTTCTTTTACTTGATAATCAAATGAAAGACGATTTAGCTGCGGCAATACGGCAATCATTCTAGCTAATTCCTTTGGGTGATAGTGATGAATTGGCTTTTCTCCGATGATAATGCTGCCACCCTGCAATGGCAAAATACCTGTTAGCATTTTAAGCAAGGTTGATTTTCCGCTCCCATTCGGTCCAAGGATCCCAAAGAACTCTCCCGTTTCAACCGTAAATGACACACCTTTAATTGAAAAAGATGAATTGTATCCTCCTGTAACGTGATTCGCTTTTAACATGCTATCCTCTTCTTTCACGTCGTTGTTTCATTAAAATAAAGGCAAACACAGGTCCGCCGATTAATGCTGTGATGACTCCGATTGGAAGCTCAGTTGGAGAAATGATCGTCCTTGCAACTAAATCTGCGAGCATTAAAAATCCTGCTCCTATCAGCATATTTAATGGAAGCAAGTGGCGGTGATCATTCCCGGAAATGATACGTGTGAGATGCGGGATAACTAGTCCGACAAAGCCGATCGTGCCGGAAACGGCTACAGCAGCTCCCGTCAATATGGAAGCACCTATGAGGATGAAATATTTTTTCTGTTTCACCTTTACTCCCATATATTGAGCCCGTTCTTCTCCAAAAGAAAGAACATTCAATTCTTTACTATTTATCAGCAAAAAGATGCTTCCTGCTATGAAAAAGGGAAGGATCATCCAAATATATTTCCAGCCTCTCATCGAGACACTTCCTAAAAGCCAGTTAATAATCTGCCTAAGCTCATCACCCGTTAAGGCAATGATTAAGGAAATGAAGGAACCTAGAAAAGAACTAAAAATAATCCCTGCCAAGATAATTGTTTCTATTTTAACATTACGATCTACTAAATAAGCAAAACCTAAAACAGCTAAAATGGTTATGTATCCAAATGAAATACTTAAAACAGGCAGCGTATAAGTAGAGAAGAAAGAAAGACCTAAATACAGAACTAAAACCGCTCCAACAGAAGCTCCTGATGAAACTCCTAATGTATAAGGATCTGCGAGCGGATTCCGGAGCAACCCTTGAAATGCTGACCCAGCAAGGGCTAAGGAAGCTCCAACAAGTCCTGCTAGAATGACTCGCGGCAGCCGAATGTCCCAAACAATACTTACCATCATCGGATCTATTTCTGCAAGGTCTTTTGAAAAAGGACTTCCTGCCATAATCTTCAAGATCATGACAGGAGATATTGAAACAGTACCAATACCAATTCCTAATAAGATAGAAAAGAAGAGAAATAACAAAGCTCCAATATATTGCAGAGCCCGATTATTCCTTAAAATAGTCTGGATAGATTGCTTTTGCAAGCTGCTCTACTCCTTCTACCAGTCTCGGACCTGTTCTTGAAACCAAATCAGAATGAATATCATAAATTTGCCCATCGCGGACAGCTGTAACGCTATCCCAGCCTTCTCTTGATTTTATTTGTTCGACTGGATTTTCACTATAGTATCCATAGGTCGTTACAATCACATCTGGATTCAGTTCAATAATGGCTTCTTCTGTTATTTTAACCCATCCTTCTTGATCAGCAGCAGCATTTTTTGCACCTACCAGGGTTAATAGCTCATTCATAAAAGTATTTTTACCTGCTGTATAGATTTCAGGGGCAGGCTGTACTTCTAAAAATACACTTTTTTGCTTATCTTCCGGAATCTCACTCGCTGTTTTTTGTATGTTTTCAAACTTTGTCTTCATTTCAGAAATCATTTCTTCTGCTTTTTCCTCTGTTCCCGATGCTTTTCCAATCATTGTAATCGATTCATAGACTTGATCTAAATTTTGAGCATCATTTACGACAAGAACAGAGATACCTGCGTCCCTTAACTGTTGCAAACCTTCAGCAGAATTATGAGCACCTGAAGCATGTGCTAAAACTAATTCCGGCTTAAGCGAAAGTATTTTTTCAACATTAAAATCCATTCCGCCTATCTTTTCCTTTTTGCTTACTTCTTCAGGATAATTGTCAAAGTCAGATACACCGACAATTTTTTCTCCTAGTCCAAGGGCAAATGCTACTTCTGTATTACTCGGGATCAATGAGACAATTTTCGTCGGTTCTTTCTCAATGACTACTTTTTCATCGACTCCATCTTGAATCGTAACAGGAAACGGATTGCTTCCTTCTTCCTGCGTATTTGTCTGTTCATTGGATTGTGCAGGCTTTTGCTCATTATTTTTCTCTGCTGAGCTGTTGCACCCTGCCATTAATCCTAAAGTTAAAAAGACGGATAACAATGTCAATAAATATTTTTTCATCAATTTCTTTCCCCCTATTTTTCTATTTAACAACATTCAAAGCGTAATTATCTGTAGAGTAAAAAAACACCTCCTATAAAATAATGGAGGTGTCGATCTTCACATACGGTTTCCAAAGTTTTATGTAACAATACTTTATGGGTCAATGTGAACACCTTCCTATCCTCGCAGGTTTGGTGAAGAAGTATACAGGCAGGTCTCCTGGCTCATGGTCATTGCATCCTAACCCTTCCCATACAAAAGAAAATGTACAGTGGGATATTTAGGTTACTACCATTTACAGTGGCGGGACCGCGTTGGATTACACCAACTTCCCTATTAAGCCGAATTACATCGGCACCAGTTACTTAGTCAATATGAAATTTCCTACAAAAATCATTATACACAAGACCAGTTAGCTTGTGTTAATGAAACTTATGAAAATTCGTTAATTTTGCGTTTGAGGATTTTTCTTTGTGACCAATGGTTGATACAGGCTAAAAACCTCATCCCAATTCCAATGCTCATAATACCAGGTTCCCAAATCAATGCTCTTAATCAAAAACCTGAAATTCATTTTCTTTGTTCCCTTTACTATATGCGATCCAGCTGCCATCAAAAGACCATTTAGGAAATCTTAAAAGTTCACCATTGGTTATTCTCTTTTCTTTATCTCCGACCTTAACCCATAAATCATCATTTTTATAAATCCTGTTTTCAATTTAGAATTTGGTTGTGCCGAAGCAAAGGAAACATGTTGCATGCTGAAAATAATGACCAGACATGTTAGAATCTTTTTCATTCTCTGATATGCCGTCTCCTTTTCAATTTCCTCTTTACTATTCTATGCCTTTATTCTTCCCTTTCTTCGAATTATTACTATTTAAAAAACAGCGATCCAACTGCTGTTAGCTTGGTGATTCACCATAAATAGATAAAACAAGTCTGCATACTCCTCGTTCTTATCATTTATTATCCTCAGGATAACGACGTCATTATGTATACGATCCGAATTTTTGATACAAACTAAATCGAAAAAGGGAGGTGTTTAGTTATGAAAACGGCGGGTATATTACTTATGAAATTTGTGGCCTGCATCATTGCATTTACGATTGGACTTGATTTATTTTTTGATGCGACAGTTGTTGATATTGTGACGTTTAGTTTGTTTATTACCATTGTATCCTATATTGTTGGAGACCGGCTTATCCTGTCCCGTTTAGGCAGAAGGGCAGCCATTGTAGCTGATTTTCTACTTGTTTATATAAGTGTATGGATTTTCGGAAGTGTTCTATTAGAAAGCTATATTCAAATTGGTTGGGGCAGCATTCTGTCTGCAATTGTTATCACAGCAGCAGAAGTTTTTGTTCACAGCTATTTACTTCGGCATTTCTTTACAAACCAATCCGAGAGACAAAAGTCCGCTTTTAATCCAAGATTGGCATATGGAACAGAATTTGCAGAAGAACAAGATGTGTTCGATAAGAAAAATCCAGAAAAGGAAAAATAGACAAAAAGGAAAAGAAACTTCAAGATTCTTTTCCTTTTAAATCGATCCAATAACCAATTAATGGACAAGCTCCTAGGCAAGATTCATAAAGAAGTGACAGGATCCTTCGATCATTTCTAAAACTAGACTCTTTATGCAGCCATATCATTCCTCACTCTAGTAATGTCAGAAAAAAGATTTTCTTCCCAATCAGAATCTCCGTGGACTATAAGGCCAGGGCACATGACTTTCTTTAACAATTCTTCCTGATCTACTTCCTCAAAATCAAACAGGATTGGTTGGCACTACGATTGGTTTGTTGTTAGTGGCTAAGTGTTTTCAATCATTTTTTAAGTGAATAAAATGCCAAAAACCCATTTCACTGCTTCTACTAAGAGGCTCTGAGCACTTATACCCGAGTTCCTTCTCGTTCAATTCGTGAAATGGGTTTTTCTTATGAGTTTATAAGCCTAGCGAAACGTACTTAACTTCAAGATACTCTTCCATCCCATGATGTCCGCCTTCACGGCCCAGACCGCTTTCTTTCCAGCCTCCGAATGGAGCTTGGGGTACAGAAGGCATACCGTCGTTTAAGCCAATGATTCCGTATTCTAATTTTTCACTAATTTGAATCGCTTGAGTGATATTTTGTGTAAACGCATAGGCTGCAAGCCCGAATGGCGTATCATTCGCTCTGTTTATCGCCTCTTCAATCGTTTTAAATGTTGCAACAGGAGCTACAGGTCCGAACGTTTCCTCTTGCATACAAAGCATATCATCTGTCGCTTTTCCAATTACGGTTGGTTGGTAATAATAGCCTGATAGCTCATTGGAGTAGGACCCTCCTGAAATGATTTGACCGCCTTTTCCGATTGCATCTGCCACATGTTCTTTTACTTTACCTACAGCGGAATCATCGATTAACGGACCAATTGTGACGTTTTCCTCCAGTCCATTGCCGACCTTTAACTGACCAACTGCTTCTTTGAACTGAGAAATAAACTCTTCATAAATAGCTTCATGTACATAGACACGATTCGTGCATACGCATGTTTGACCGGCATTTCTAAATTTGGAAGCGACCACAGCCGCCACGGCTTTTGAGAGATCCGCATCCTCACACACAATGAAAGGTGCATGGCCGCCAAGCTCTAATGAAAGCTTCTTAACAGTATCAGCAGCACCTTTCATTAACACTTTACCTACTTCAGTTGAACCTGTGAAAGAAAGCTTTCGTACCCGTGAATCAGAGAGCCATGCATCACCAATATCTTTTGCGCCGCCAGTTACAATATTTAATACCCCTTTTGGAAATCCTGCTTCATCTGATAGTTCTGCTAGTTTTAACGCTGTAAGTGGCGTCTGTTTAGCTGGTTTTACTACAGCTGTGCATCCGGCAGCTAAAGCTGGTCCTACTTTTCTCGTAATCATTGCCGCTGGAAAGTTCCAAGGTGTAATGGCAGCGATTACTCCAACTGGCTGTTTAATGGCAAATAACCGTTTATTAGGATGGGATGCTGGAATTGTCTCCCCGTAGATTCTTTTGCCCTCCTCTGCATACCATTCTATAAAGCTGGCCGCATATTGCACTTCACCCAACGCTTCCTTAAAAGGCTTTCCTTGTTCCTTTGTCATAAGTGTCGCAATTTCCTCTTGATCCCGAATGATCAGCTCAAACCATTTTCTCAAGATAGATGAACGATCAGCAGCAGTCCGTGCAGCCCATTCAGGAAAAGCGGCATAGGCAGCATCTACTGCGTCCTTCGCTTCCGTTTTTCCTCCGTTTGGTACTGAAGCAATTGTTTCCTTAGTAGCAGGGTTGTCGATCTCAATCGTGTCCGCTAAGCTTACCCATTCATTGTTAATGTACATTGCCTTTTTTTCCACCAGCTCCTACCTCCCCTATTTTTTCTATACAATGTGGAACAGTTTTTTGTACTTTTCTATCATGATGTTATTAAAATAGTATCATCTCAAGAACTCACGTGCACAATATATGATCTAAGCTGGAGGGATTTAGGCATGTCTGCTTTTCCCTTATTCTTTTGTTACTTTCCCATAAACCCCACCGCCGCCAGCTTCCAGGGAGAGCTTCCCTTCTCTTGCAGCCTGGATAAGCTTTGCTGTTTTTTCCGGGATAACATTTTTGAGTTCATCAACTGAAACATAGTGAAGAATGTTCATTTCCGTTCCGAAATGATTTTTCAACTTTTCAAGGGTTTTCGGACCAACTCCAGGAATAAAGGACAACGGTACTTGGTGGATATAGGGCGGTCTGCTTTTTGTTTCATCCTTTTGGTCTGCCAGCTCTGCCAATCTGTTGCTTACTCCTTTAGTAAATCGTTTGCTTTGACAAATTAAACATTGAGAGGATTGTGAATCAGCTTGAGCTCCGCATTTTGCACAGGTTGTCAAATAATACTTGCCTAGAAGCGGATTTAATCCATAATTGCTTTCTATATACCTGCCTTCCCTTTGCTCTAAGGCCAGTTTGAATTCTTTAAACGTAGGCTCGTTCAATATGATCTTCTGATATTCTCTGCCAATACGGGGAAGAGAGTGTGCATCCGAATTTGTCAAAAATGGGTATCGTGACAACTCAGAGATTTTCGATGCCATTTTTGTGTCTGAACTTAATCCTAATTCAACCGCATCAATTAAATTAGGATCAAATACTTCTTTTAAAGATGCTTTTACCCCGCTGCCATATAAGCCTTTGTGGGGAGTAAAAATATGTGCAGGAATAAATAAACCATTAAGCTCTTTTACTTTACGCTGTAATGTTAGTCCGCTTTCATAAATTCTTTGCGAACTTAAATGAATGTTTTTCAACCGCTCACTCATCCAATTTGAAAATTGCTTCATTTTTTCAACGGATGGCATAAAAACGAGCGTATGTATAGGGGCAATACAGCGTTCATCATTAATTTCGATTTCTGAACCTAACAGTAAGGTTGTTTGCTCATATCTAACCCCGCCGTCCTCAAGCTCTTCATACCGTCCATCCTTTATTCCATTTTCAATCTCAATCAGCACTTCGGGCGAATGACAGTCAATGATCCCGATGATATCCATCCCTTTATTTCTACTAGCTTCGATAAGAATGTTGTCGAGCGTTAAATTATTGGCAGCCGTAATTTTTACTGCCCGGTAAGATTGGGTTCTGCCAATATGTATATGTAAATCAGCAAAATATGTTTTCATCTTATTTTTGAAGGGCTTGCTGCAGCTCTAAGTACTGAAGGGCATAAGCTGTCTTTGCATCAAATATTCTTTGATCTTTTAAAAGCTGCTGCGCCTCGTCTAAAGACACCTCCAATAATTCTACAAACTCATCCTCGTCTAATTCCGCTTTAACTTCTAGTTTCTCTATTTTTTCAGCTAAATATAAATGAACAAGTTCATCTGCAAAGCCTGGGGACGTATAAAAAGAGATCAAATGCTGCAGGGAAGACGTTGTATAGCCTGTTTCTTCTTCTAATTCTCTTTTTGCTGTATATTCCGGATCTTCTCCTTTTTCAAGCTTGCCGGCTGGAATTTCAACAATCGCTTTTTCTAATGCTTTCCGATATTGCTCTACCATTAGGATCTTTCCTTCAGGGGTTATCGCAATGACTGCCACAGCTCCGGGATGTTTAATAATTTCACGCTTGCTCGTTTTACCGTTTGGAAGTTCCACATCTTCTAAATAAAGGTCAATCACTTTTCCTGTAAATAGTTTTTCAGAATGAAGGGTTTTCTCTTTTAAATGCTCCATACAATCAGCTCCTGTTCTACTCAAATCCTAATCTTCATATATTCTATCATACACGTTGGACGAAAGCAGGGTGGAAGAATGAAGGTGTATCGTATCGAAAAAAGGGTCGTAATGGTAGGAAAAGCGTGGGAGATTCGTTATATGCTGAAAAAATACAGCCGGCAATTTAAAACGGTAAAGGAATGGATAGAAAAAACCTAATCAATTCGTTTGCTTTTTCCTCCTCGTTATACTAGTGTCAAATTAATAGTAAGACTATTTAACAGGGGTGAAAGCATGCAGAAACGACAGCTTGGTCAATCTGATCTTTTTGTTAGTGAAATTGGACTAGGGTGTATGTCACTTGGAAAAGAAGAAATAAAGGCTCTTTCTATTGTAGATGAGGCACTTGATCTAGGTATTAATTATTTGGATACGGCTGATTTGTATGATTTTGGTTTGAATGAAGAGTTTGTTGGAAAAGCGGTAAAAAACCGCCGTAAAGACGTGATTCTCGCCACAAAAGTCGGCAATCGCTGGGAAGAAGGGAAAGATGGCTGGTTTTGGGATCCTTCCAAGAATTATATTAAAAAAGCTGTGAAGGATAGCCTCCGCCGTTTGCAAACAGATTATATTGATCTATATCAGCTGCATGGGGGAACAATAGAAGACAACATAGATGAAACAATTGAGGCATTTGAAGAACTAAAGCAAGAAGGTGTCATCCGTTATTATGGTATTTCTTCAATCCGTCCAAATGTGATTAAAAAATATGTAGAAAAATCTTCAATCGTATCGATTATGATGCAATATAGCTTACTTGACAGGAGGCCAGAAGAATGGTTTTCTCTTATTCATGAGAATCAAGTGAGTGTTATTGCGAGAGGGCCCATGGCAAAAGGGCTGTTATCTGAGAGGCCATTAAATAAAGCAAGCGAAAAAATTAAGAATGATGGTTATTTAGATTATTCTTTTCAAGAGCTTGATAAGCTTCTTCCGAAAATCGATCAAGTAACACCTGGACATACGCTGACAGAAGCTGCCATTCGTTACTGTTTACAACAGGAGGTTATTGGAGCAGTCATTCCAGGGGCTAGTAAGATTCAACAATTAAAAGAAAATGTCAATGCCGTAAATGCTTCTCCACTTTCTAAAGATGAATATCAAGAGCTTCAAAGCATCACAAAAAGTTCTAAGTATGAACAGCATCGCGGATAAATAATAGACCGGAACCTATGAAGGTTTCGGTTTTTATATTTTAAGCTTTATAATTATCAATGTTCTAACCTCAGGCTTACTCCAAAGATAATCTGCATCCGCTTGTAAAAAAAGGAGAAAGCGAGAATCATGAAAATGGCACCTATAAACACTTTTACCGGACAATAAATTTCATTTAATGAAAATAAAATGGAACAATCAGATAATAAATTCTCAGAATCGGAAAGTAAATATCGTGATAGGGACAGAAAGAAGCTATTTTTGGACAATAAAAAGGCTTAGCAGCAAGTAACATTAAGACAATCATTTTTTTACATTTGAAAAAACACCGTTCCCTTAGTCCTGCTTGAAGGATACAGGTCATTGAAGGGGTTGCATAATTGCGGCTTTATCATTTATTCCTTTGTTAAAGCCGCTTTCGCTTCTCGTTTCTTTCGTACTCTTCTCTTAGAATCGAATAAACCATCACATCTCGATGTTGCCCTTTTGTATAAAGGGCTTGTCTTTCAACTCCTTCAAACATCATTCCAATTTTCTTCATCACCTTTTCAGAGGCTTTGTTTGTTGAGAAGCATCTTGCTTGGATTCGGATTAGATCCATATTGATAAATCCATATTCAATTATTTTGTTTGCCGCCTCTGTTGTTAACCCTTTATTCCAATAAAAAGGAGAAAGGACATAACCAATTTCAGCTTTTTTATGTTTTGGATGCCAGTTTACAAAATCTATCGTACCAATAAGAGAGTTTGTTTCTTTAAGCTCTATCCCCCATGGGGCTACGGAAGAGCCTTCATATTGAGCAAATGCAAAATCTAGATATTCCTCCGTATCTGAAAGTGTGAGGTGAGCATCCCATGTTACATTCCTCGCTACCTCCTCTTTAGATGCATATTGAAATATATCTTCCGCATCTTCTCTTCTTAGCTTTCTTAAAAGCAATCTGTCGGTTTCCAAAATTGGCAGCTCTTTAAAGATTTGCTGAATCTCCATTTTAATCTCCCTTACTATCTCAGTTTTCTTATGTCATTTATTTAAATTGCTTCCAATCCTGATTGCTTTCCGCTAACAATTCCTCAAAGCTTTTATTTTTCTCGCGTTCACGCTTCTCTTTTATTTTCTGTTCGCGCTCTTTTTCCGTTTTTTCAGTTTCTTTTTCCTTTAATTCCTTCTTCATCGATTGCAATTGCTGAAACAATTGATCATTAAGCGAATCCTTTAGATGGAGAGACCCTTCATTGGATTTCTTATTCTTCTTAGTTGCCATTTGATCCACCCTCTCATCCTATTTTTTCTTATTATAAAATAATACGCTGGGATTGAGAAATCTTTTACATAAAAAGAGTTGAAGCTTTAAAAAACGATGAAGTGTTATACACCTTTTTGAAAAATGGAAGGTATCTCCTAAACCGAAAGCCCTATCTTCGAAAATTTGAATAGATCGATTATTCGATATAAATCGATTATGTTAATTGTTTCAATTAATATGTTCCTTTCTGAACAAATTAAAAGAGAGAACAATAAGTTCTCTCAAAGTTAATATGCTTCCAGCTCTACATCATCTGAAATAATGAGTTCAGGTGCAGTCGATTTCTTAATATCCTCTATTGTATAGCCTTTAGCTACTTCTATAAGCTTTAGTCCTAGTTCTGTAACATCCAGCACAGCACGATCTGTGATAATCCGGTCAACAACGGCTTTTCCTGTCAACGGAAGAGTGCATTCCTTGAGAATTTTAGATTCTCCTTTTTTATTTACGTGCTCCATGATAACAATGATTTTTTGGGCACCGTGGACAAGATCCATTGCACCCCCCATTCCTTTAATCATTTTCCCTGGAATCATCCAGTTGGCAAGGTCACCTGTCTCGGAAACCTCCATTCCTCCCAGGATTGCTACGTTTACATGGCCTCCGCGTATCATCGCAAACGATTCAGCACTATGGAAATATGAAGCTCCGGGAATAGCTGTAACTGTTTCTTTACCGGCATTAATTAAGTCAGGATCAACTTCAGACTCTTTCGGATAAGGACCGATGCCAAGAAGGCCATTTTCTGATTGCAAAACAACCTGTTTGTTATCACTAATATAATTAGCCACAAGTGTCGGCATTCCGATACCTAGATTTACATAGAAGCCGTCCTCGATTTCTTTTTCTGCTCTTCTTGCAATTCGTTCACGTATCATTATTTTATCTTCAATCATCTTGGGTCACCTCTTAACCAGTTTTTTGAACCGTTAACCGCTCAATTCTTTTCTCTTGTTCGCCTATTATTAAACGTTGAACATAAATTCCTGGAGTATGAATGCGGTCTGCTTGAATGCTTCCAGTTTCAACGATTTCTTCTACTTCAGCAATCGTTATTTTTCCAGCCGAGGCAATCATTGGATTAAAGTTTTGAGCTGTTTTATTGTAAAGAAGGTTACCCATTTTATCCGCTTTAGCAGCTCTCACTAAACTAAAATCTGCAGCCAGCGCTTCCTCCAAAACATAGTCCTTTCCGTTAAAAGAACGAACTTCCTTTCCTTCTGCAATTGGTGTTCCCACTCCAGCAGGTGTATAAAAAGCGGGAATTCCCGCCCCTCCTGCCCGAATTTTTTCTGCAAGCGTTCCTTGAGGTACGAGTTCAACTTCTAACTCACCCGTTAAAACCTGTCTTTCAAATTCTTTGTTTTCACCAACATAAGAACTAATCATTTTTTTAATTTGTTTATTCTGTAGGAGCAGCCCCAGACCCCACTCGTCTACTCCACAATTATTAGAAATGATCGTTAAGTCTTTCACTCCTGTCTCTACGAGAGCGATAATAAGATTTTCAGGAATACCGCAAAGACCAAATCCTCCTACCATTAGTGTAGAACCATCTTGTATATCCTTTACAACTTCCGTAAAAGACGTGTAGATTGGCTTCATCTTTGACATCCCCCTTTTAAACATTTTCAATGATGGTAGCGACTCCTTGGCCGCCGCCAATACATAAGGTTGCCAGACCTTTATTGGCCCCGCGTCGTTTCATCTCATGAATGAGCGTGACTAAAATCCGGGCTCCGCTGGCACCAATCGGATGACCGAGAGCAATCGCTCCTCCATTTACGTTTAAAATATCATGATTCAATTGCAGCTCACGATCAACCGCAATCGTCTGAGCAGCAAAAGCCTCATTGGCTTCGATTAAATTCAGTTCATCTAAGCTTACATTTGCCTTTTTTAATGCTTTTTTTACTGCTTCAACCGGACCAATTCCCATCATGCTCGGATCCACCCCCGCATTTCCGTTCGCGACAATTTTGACTAGCGGGGTTACTCCTAGTTGTTCAGCTTTTTCTTTGCTCATTACTAATACAGCTGCCGCTCCATCATTAATACCAGAAGCATTTCCAGCTGTTACCGAACCATCTTTTTTGAAGACAGCTCTTAATTTTCCTAACTTCTCCGCTGTTGTTCCTTCGCGGGGAAATTCGTCAGTATCAAATACAAGCGGATCCCCTTTTCTTTGCGGTACTTGAACAGGCACAATTTCATCCTTGAACTTCCCTTCTTTTATGGCTGCAACTGCTCTTTGCTGAGATCTAGCTGCATAATCGTCTTGTTCCCTTCTATTAATCTCATATTTCTCACTAAGGTTTTCTGCAGTAACTCCCATATGATATTGATTAAAGACACATGTTAAACCATCAGAAATAAGGGTATCCTCAAGCTTTTGGTCTCCCATTTTAAAGCCTTCTCTTGCTCCTTTTAATATGTACGGGGCTTGACTCATATTCTCCATTCCGCCTGCAATCACAACTTCCGCATCCCCTGATATAATGGCCTGCATCGCTATATGGACAGCTTTTAACCCTGAACCGCATACTTTATTAATCGTCATAGACGGGCATGTTTCAGGTAAACCAGCATGGATTGCTGCCTGTCTCGCTGGATTTTGTCCCAGCCCAGCCTGCAAAACATTCCCCATGATGACCTCATCCACTTCCCATTCTTCTACTTCCGCCCTCGCCAATACTTCTTTGATTACAGTACCGCCTAAACTGGCAGCAGATATATTTTTTAAGGATCCCCCAAAACTGCCTAGTGCTGTCCGAACCGCGCTTACAATCACGACTTCTTTACTGCTCACTACTTCATCCCTCTTTTCGCCTGCATTGTAATATGGTTAATTATTCAAATTAGTCATTGCATTTAATTGTATTATCCTACTAAAATATAAATATGTAAACCCTTTCATTAATTGGAGAAGGTGATAAAGTGCACTTGCCAAAAAACGTTACAATTATTGAGGTTGGACCAAGAGATGGCTTGCAAAATGAGGCAAAATTTATAGAAACACCTGTTAAAATTCAATTTATTGAAAAGCTGAAAGAAGCGGGCATAAAGGAGATGGAGCTTACAGCCTTTGTTTCGCCAAAATGGGTACCACAAATGAAGGATGCCGATGACATTATTGCTTCAAACTCTGGTACCAGCCGAAACATCGTCCTTACACCGAATGAAAAAGGGGTGGAACGTGCGTTAGAGGCAGGCTGTAAGAGCATCGCTTTTTTCGTTGGTGTCAGTGACACCTTTAATCTGAAAAATATCAATAAATCGACTAAGGAAAGCATGGAAGCGATTCTGCCAATGATTAAAAAGCTGAAAGACCAAGACTTGTTTATAAGAGCTTGCATTTCAACTGCATTTTACTGCCCCTATGAAGGAAAAATGAAGGAAACGGATGTCCTTGATTTGTGCGGGCAGTTCTCAAAAGCCGGTGTCGACGATTTAAGCGTTGCTGATACGATTGGACTAGCTAATCCTCTTGAGGCTTACAGCTTATTTTCTAAGTTAAAAGCTTCCTTCTCGGAAACTTTGTTAACAGCACATTTTCATGATACACGCGGGATGGCGCTTGCCAATATTTTTGCAGCTCTTCAAGCAGGTATCGACCGGTTCGATAGTTCTGCAGGGGGGCTTGGAGGCTGTCCATTTGCCCCAGGCAGCAGTGGAAATATTGCAACCGAGGACGTTGTCTTTATGCTTGAGCAAATGAACATTTCTACAGGCATAGACCTTTCAAAGCTATTTGAAGCGATTGAACTTGTGGAAATCTCCCTTTCCAAACCTATTTTAAGTAAACAATATTCTTTATTAAGCAAACGCCTTGGTCAGCCCCGACAAGCATAAGACGCAAATGAAATGAAGGTGTTCTTTACCTTCAATTCATTTGTGGCTTATGACCTCAGGCGGGCTAGTCGCTGGAGCTAGACACGAAAACTTGGTAAAAAAACTTATACTTATCTTTGTAAAAAAACTTATACTTATCTTTGTAAAAAAACTTATACTTATCTTTGTAAAAAAACTTATACTTATCTTTGTAAAAAAACTGCACATAAAAATGTGCAGTGATTAGAAAAGCGGGGATAAGACGTCCTTCCTTGTGCGTTACCCCCGCCACCGATTAATCTATTTTGATTTTATTCATAAAAATCACTCAAAAACTTTTGCAATTGTTTTTGTTTCGTTCGATTTAATCGCTGCAAGAATGACTGCTAATGATTTCATGCCTTCCTTGCCATTGATTAGTGGCTCTGTATTATCTATGATAGAAGCTACGAAGTGATCAATGACATGTGTTGTATTTTGTCCGCCTTCTTCGTTTGATTGAATTTTGCCAAGTTCGTAGTTTACAACTTCACCATTTGTATATTGAACAACAAGCGAATATGTAGGGTTATCTTCTAAACGAATAATCGCTTTTTCACCATAAATAATCGTAGAATTATCTTCTTTTGCTGTATAAGACCAGCTTGCTGCAAGTGTTCCAATGATGCCGCTTTCAGTTTTTAATGCACAAACAGCTGTATCATCTACATCTGCAAAATCCTTTGCAGATGTTTCAATAAATGCACCAACCTCAACAATCTCTTCTCCAAGTAAATAGCGCAGTAAATCTGACTTATGGACACCTAAATCACCCATTGCACCGATATATGCCTTTTCTTTTTCAAAAAACCAGCTTTCTTTACCGTCAACACTCCATCCTTCTGGTCCAGGATGTCCGAAAGCTGTTCTAAAGCTATAAATTTTCCCAACGGCACCGCTTTCAATTAATTCGCGGGCAAGCTGATGTGAGCGAACAAAACGTTGGTTATGTCCTATCATTAATTTTTTGCCACTTTTATTTGCTGCCTCAATCATACCTTCTGCTTCTTCTTGTGAAGTTGCCATAGGCTTTTCACATAATACATGAAGTCCATTGTTTAGTCCTTCAATTGATATAGGAGCATGTAAGTAATTTGGTGTACACACGCTAATGGCATCTACTTCACCGCTTTGGATTAGCTCTTTATAATCTGTATAGATTTTCGCATTATATTTGCTTGCTACTTCCTCTGCACGATCTTCGACAATGTCACAAACGGCCACTAGCTCAACATCTTGATTTTCTGCATATTCCGGAAGATGACGATACTGTGCAATACTTCCACATCCAATAACACCAATTCTTAATTTACTCATACTTATTTCCTCCCGTTTGGATTTATATTGAAATATACTAATACTACTATAGTAGTCTATTTCCTTTACATTCTAATCGCATAAGCTTCGCATCCGGCTGAGCATTTTTCTTCAGCTTAACTTTATTATAGCGACCATTTAATTGAATTCTTCATTTTCTCCTTAATGAACGAACAGTATCTCGTTCAATAATATGATGAGGATAAACCTTATTTCCTTCCGAAGAGGGATCCAATAATAAGTGGATTGCAGATTCCCCCATATCGTATAAAGGCTGGGCTACTGTCGTCAGTGGCGGGACAGCTTTTTTTGCCGCTGAGGTATTATCAAAACCTACGATTGATATCTTTTCCGGAACACTTATCCCATGTTTATATAAACATGATAATGCACCGACAGCCATTTCATCACTTGCACAAAATACCCCTGTAATAGATGGATAATTCTCTATTAATTCGGCCATCCCTTGAACACCACTATCAAAGTGATAGTCCCCATATGTTATCATGTGATCAGTGACGGTTATTCCAGCGTCATTTAACGCATCTTTAAACCCTTTTATTCTGTCATCTCCTTTTGTGCCTGCAATCATCCCGATATGGGAATGACCCTTTTCTACTAAATATTTTATGGCATCGTAAGAAGCTTGATATTCGTTAATATTAATAGATGGAATTTTGGGATAGTTTGGTTGGGCTGCAACTACTACAACTGGTACATTCATCATTTCAATCTCTTTATAAGAATCTGGGTTAATTGCTCCACTAACCATAATAATTCCGTCCACTCGTTTCTCATAAAGGGTTCGTAAATAATCTCTCGTACGATTATTTGTTTTACATATCATTACACTGTAACCTAAGTCCTGAGCTTGTTCCTCAATCCCTGCTAAAATTTCGCCGGCAAATAAATCCGATACTCTAGGAACCAGTACGCCAATTATCTTTGTTTGACGATTAATCAAACCTCGTGCGATAGCATTGGGTTGATAACCCAGTTCTTCGATCACTTTTTCTACTTTCTGCCTCGTCTCTTCTGAATATCCCGGCAAGTTATTGAGAATACGAGAAACAGTAGACGCAGATACATTTGCTTTTTTTGCGACGTCTTTAATCGTAATTGACATATTGACCCAACTTTCTAATCGGACATTTCTAAAAAAAACCCTTTCATTCCATACACTAACTAAATTTTACAGCGTCTACTGAAATTTATCATCAATTAATTGATAAAATTTTCATTGTTCACTCCGTTTGTAAATTGCAGAACACCTCCATTCGAAGGCAGAACCATTTGCTTATTATCCCTTATTTGCTCCTGCTTTTAACCCTTCAACCAAATGATCTTGAAATAAGAAAAATAATATCGTAATTGGTAATGCAACCAAAACGGCACCTGCTGCAAAAGTCGTAAACTCAGTATTTTGACGTCCTGATACCATTTCAAACAAACCGATTGCCAGCGTTTTCTTTTCACTAGATCTTAATACAAGGCGTGCAAATATAAAGTCCATCCAAGGGCCGATAAAATTGTTTACTGCTATAAAAATTAAAATTGGTTTAGAAAGCGGCATCATAATTTTATAAAAAATTTTAACATGACTTGCTCCATCTATTTTTGCAGCTTCCTCAAGACTCTTTGGCAAACCATCAAAGTAGCCTTTTACAAGCCAGGCACCAAATGGAATTGACCCTCCGGCATATACTAAGATTAGCCCCCAATGGTTATCCAATAAATTCATCTGCAGCAATAAAATATAGATCGCTATCATTCCCATAAATCCAGGAAACATTTGTAATACTAGCATTGTCATAAGTCCTTGCTTTCTACCTGGAAAGCGGAATCTTGAAAATGCATAAGCTGCTGTAACGACTAATAGTGTTGAAAAAATCATATTCCAAAATGCTATTTTTAGTGTGTTTTTATACCATAACAAATAATCTGTTTCTTGGAATAAATGCACATAATGTTGTAATGATAATGACTCAGGTAGTAATCTTGTTGAGAATAATGAGTCTCCTGGATTCATTGATCCTGTAATTACCCAAATAACTGGGTATAGTACAAAGATTGCTGTAATAGTCAAGATTAGATAAATGATCACATTACTGATTTTTTTTCTTAAACTTAAACCCATCATGACATCATATCCTCCTCTTTAAATGCTCTTGTTTTTCTAAAATTCCAAATAGAGAAGAAAGCAATAACGACAAAAATTAAGATTGATACGACTGAAGCCATAGCAAATTGATTATTGTCCAAGGTTAATTTATAAATCCAGCTTATTAAAATATCTGTTGAACCAGCATAACTATAATCTATATTTATCGGCCCGCCCTCTGTCATAAGATAGATAATATTAAAATTATTAAAGTTCCCTGCAAAAGACATAATGGCAAGTGGAGCTGTTGCAAACATAATTAATGGGAATGTAATTTTACGGAATCTTTGGAATGGAGAAGCCCCATCTACCTCAGCAGCTTCATATAATTCTTTGTCAATACTTGTCATTACGCCGCTCATCAGAACCATCCAAAATGGAAAACCAAACCACATATTTACGATAATTAAGGTGATTTTCGCTAATAGAGGATCAGATAACCAGGGAACCGCTTCCGCTGTAATACCGAGGTCCATTAAGTACCTATTTATTGGACCGAATTGTCCATTAAAAATATTTCGCATGATCAAAATAGAAACGAACTGAGGGATTGCCCACGGTAAAATAAATATACTTCTCCAAAACTTCTTTAGTTTTATTCCCTTCTGATTGATTAATACTGCAAAAATCAGCCCTAGGAAAAACGTTGTAAGAGTTGATAAAATCGCCCAAATAACTGTCCATGAAAACACTCCATAGAAGGTAGCACTCCAGGTTTTCATCTGGAAAAGCTGGATAAATGTATCAAAACCTACCCATTCCACTAGAGCCTTAGGAGGCAAGTGATTTGGTGCAGAATAATTTGTAAAGGCTATTAAAATTCCAAAAAGTAATGGAAGGATTGTTAAGAAGGATGTAAACAGCACAGAAGGTGTTAGTAAAATATATGGAAAGCCGTTCTCCCAGATGTTCACAAACATTTCTTTAGCACTATTTGGTTTTATTCCATTTTCTTTTTTACTAGCAACCTTATATGCATCTCGGATATTCAAGTAATAAAACCAAACAAAGAGTAGGAAAGAAATCAAAAATAGGAGTCCTTCAATCATTAAAAATATAGAATGGTCACCTTGAACAATCGTAAATCCGTCTCTTTTTTGCGGGGTTTCACCTAATGTTGTTAATCCCCACATTGCCCATTGAAATGGTACTGTCCAAAAGATTAAAAGATATAGTTCTAGTAATACAAAGCTAATCCCTTTAAAATATTGGCGGTTATATAATTGACCAAAGCCCATAAAAATAAACGAGAAAAGAGCAGCTATTCTAGGCCTAGTAAAATAGGTGTTTGATGAAGGAACAGGTGGTTTTGGTTTTTTTGAAGAAACGTAATCTTTTTCTGCATTTTCATTTTTAGCGATCTTTGCAATTCCCATTTTAATACCTCCATTTTAAATAGTGAGGATGACTCATAAGGGTCAAGAGACCTAAATATCCCTTCTATAATCCGAAGTCGATAGAAGCAATTAAAGCATGAGTCATCCTCATTTCTGACTATTTAGTTTGAGAATTAATTGCTTCCTGTATTTGCTGAACCCCTTTATCTAGTGCTGGTTTAGATTCTTCATCGTTGTTCCAAATAGCCGTTAAAGCTGCATCCATGCCGCCCCAAACAGAATCCATAGCTGGGATATTTGGCATCGGAACTGTATGCTCAGCTTGTTCTATAAATGGCATTTTTAACTTATCCGATTTAAGCTTTTCATTCTCAAGCAGTGCTTTTGTTGGAGGCAGATTACCCGTTTGTTCAAAAAATTTCAAAAGCATTTCATCACTAGTAGCGAATTTCGCAAACAATGTAGCCGCTTTTGGATATTTACTATACGAATTTACATACAGACCTTTAACTCCGAGGAATGTTGTGGGCACTTTACCATTTTCAAGCTTCGGCATTACAGTTACACCTAGGTTTATGCCTGCATCAATACGCCCGTTCACACCCCAAGACCCTTCCATCGTATATAATTGTTTGCCTTCATTAAAGTAAGAGTTGATGACATCCGCAGTTAAATCTTCTTTTTTAAGCGGAAGGATCTCATCCCGAATTTTTTCTAATAATTCTGCAGCTTTCAATGCCGGTTCCTTGTTCAATCCAATGTCCTCAGGGTTTGTATTATTTTCTCCGAAAATATATCCCTCATATCCACCGATAAATGAATAATTACCATAAAAATTACCAGGTTCTAACATAAACCCATATGTACCAGGATTTTGAGCCATAAACTCTTTCGACTGTTCGATTAACTCGTCCATTGTTTCGGCAGGCTTAAAACCCATTTTGTCTAGTAGATCTTTGTTATAAGCCATGGCAACGGTTTCAATTGCTAGAGGAAATCCGTACATTTTTTGTTCTCCCTCTTCATTCAATGAACTTACAGCCTCAGCCACTCCATCAATCAACCGTTCTTTATATTCACTAGCATAATAATTATCATATATTAAACCTGCTGTAGTCATTTGCCCAACGCGGTCATGTGGAGCCATGAATACATCGCCGCCAAGCCCTGCCGGCCCGTCTGTTTCTAACTTTTTAGCTGCGTCACCATGTGCAACTTCTTCAAATGAAACTGGGACATCATATTTTTCAGTGAATTGTTCAGCGACAGATTTCATCCATTCACCTTCAGCTTCTCCGTTACCCCATATTACTAATTCTGCTCCTTCCTCTGGTTGTAACTCTTCTGCAGCAGCGTCGTCTCCCCCATTACTGGAAGCTGCTTCATTTTTAGTTGATGCTGTTTGTTGTGAACCTGGCTTACTGCATGCTGCTAATACAAAAATCAACAATGCAATCACGAAAAAATGAATACATCTTTTCATTGCAATCCCCACCCTCTTTAATTTTTTGATAAATATATGTCAATGTCTATTGGATGCTTTGACCCAAACTGACAATTGAGCATTGCTTTTTGTTGTTTTATAAACAATAAAATTTAAACTTCATAGCAAACGTTTGCGTTCATTTCAAATAACCGTGGAGATCTTTTTTGGCAAACGTTTGCGTTAATCCAAAAGATGGTTTAGAGTTTTCTTAGCAAACGTTTGCGTTTTCTCCATAAAGATAGTCTAGAGTTTTCTTAGCAAACGTTTACGTTCCTCCAATAAATTGTCTAGGGTTTTCTTAGCAAACGATTGCGTTTTCTCCAATAGATTTTTCTGGTTTTTTTAGCAAACGTTTGCGTTCACTTCAAAAAGACTATGTAGGTTTCTATCAGAAAACGCTTTCATCTAACATCTATAATCCTACCTTTTTCTGTTTTATATGTCAATAACTTTTTTTGTTAACATTTATTTCTATTATTCTTCTATTATTTTATATTACATCAATATACATAGTTAGATCCCCTTCAAACTCTGGTACCCTCCGGAATGACACAAAAAGCTGAACTAATTGACCTTACAGACGCTATCCCACATTCGTCATCTTTGTTTCCTCTTCAAATTGAAATAAGGGTTTTACTCACATTTAATGGTGGGGATAAAAGAAGCCTTTTTGTTAAAACCTAATAGGCAGAAATCTGAAAGGGGTGTGCCTATGTCTCAAAAAGGAAAGCCAAAAGCCGATACTGTAAAACAAACAATTGCTGCTGAAGATGTTGAAAAGGCTGTCCGTCCTACAAAAAGACAAAATTCTAAACAATGAAGAGCGATCATAAAGAGCCTGACTCCTGGTTTCAGGCTCTTTATTTTTAAATATGGCTTCCCTTTGATAAAATGGGAATAAATGAACTAAAGAGGGAATGTTGATGAAAAGCTCAAAGAAATGGTGGATCGGTCTCGGAATCGTATTGTCTTACATTTTTATTGTGGGATTTTTTTTCACTAATAAGATGATGTACATAAAAAAGAAAACAGATGAGGATATCCTTGATCGTGAAGTAAAAGACGGCCACTACGATCAGAAAAAATACGATGCATATAGAAAGCAGGATATATCAATCCCTTCCTCCTTCGGCTATTATATAAAAGGACACCTCATTGAGCCGAATGAAACAAACCGCTATATCATTATTTGTCATGGTGTGACAATGAATCGGTTTAACTCAGTCAAATATATGAATATCTTTTTAGAACGCGGCTTCAATGTTCTTCTTTATGATCATCGGCGTCATGGTGAATCGGGCGGTAAAACAACAAGCTATGGACACTACGAGAAATTTGATCTCCAGGCTGTTGTGGGCTGGCTTAAAGAGTATGTAGGTGAAGATCTTACCCTTGGTAT
Source organism: Metabacillus arenae (assembly GCF_014773385.1). Classification (GTDB taxonomy): domain Bacteria; phylum Bacillota; class Bacilli; order Bacillales; family Bacillaceae; genus Metabacillus_D; species Metabacillus_D arenae. The sequence goes on from NZ_JACXAI010000001.1 coordinate 132,206, forward strand.
TCATGGAGAATCGATGGGGGCTGTCACGACCTTATTGTATGGCTCAATGGTCGAAGACGGAGCTGATTTTTATATCGCTGATTGTCCATTTGCTGACCTTGAAGAGCAATTGCGCTACCGTTTAAAAATAGAATTCAGGCTGCCTGCCTTTCTTGTTATGCCAATTGCCAAAGCCTTTCTAAAACTGCGGGACGGCTACACATTTAGGGATGTATCTCCTATTCAAGTAATCGACCGTATTCATAAACCCATTTTATTTGTTCATAGCAAAGATGATGACTACATTCCCCTGCAATCATCTGAACTGCTGTTTGAAAAGAAGATCGGTCTAAAAAAGCTTTACGTAGCTGAAAAAGGGACACACGCTATGTCTTACACGGAAAATCGCGAACAGTATGAAAAAATTATTGATGAGTTTTTAGAGGAAGTGAATGGGATTAAAAATTAAATTCTTGACATAGATTGGGGCACATAGGGTCCGCTGTCTCAGCACCGGACATTTTCCCAACCGTTCAGAAGTGCTCCCCTTTTTTGCTTTTAATCCCACCTCTTAACAGAAATCCATCATACTATTTATTAAAATGGTTGTTCAATTTCATTATGTGTTAACTAACCCCTTTTGCTTATCAACATTTGTATTTTAGTGCGTAAACTCACTTGAGTAAATCTCTTAACTCTTCCGTCATTTGCTCGACTAACTCAGGTCTTCCATGAAACTGAGCTGGGGTATTCTGATAAAGTTGGATACGCCAATTTCCTTCATTTTTTACAGCAACAAGAGTGTGATGTGTGTTTACTTTAGGGTTAATGTCTGATTGCCCAGGCGGCACCATACTTGCAATTGCTCGTAAAATGGCTATCTCAGCGCCCAGATAACGCACATCTTTAATTTTGCTTACGAATGGAGCAGTTGGGTGGTCTTCAAAAATGGGTTGAAGGTGCGAAAAAATTTCCTCACGTCCAATCGATTGACTCCCATCAAAACCAATACTTTCACCATCCTCTGTAAATAGTTCAGCCATTCCATGGGCATCACGGTTATTCCACGCATCTATTAATTGTTGATATAGTGCTTGAATTTCATTCGACATAGTCATAATCATTCCTTCTTGAACGTTTATTTTATGCATTTTTATAAACCACGTTCCTTTAATAAAGAAGATGAGCTATACACTTCTCAACCTACACTATCGTTGCAGAAAGTACTGACATTTATCATTACCTTGTTTTTTCGGTTTTTAGGTTCTCAAAAAACGCAATCAGGTTATTGTCGGGGTCAGTTACTCCAAAATCACGTTCGCCCCACCACTGGTCACGCAGCCTGAGCATTAGGGTGTAAAATACCCAATGGCTGAGTGCGTTGATACAATTCCTCAACACCCTCTACTTCTATCCTACAGCTGGCTGTACCGGCAATAAACGATTCGGCGCCTGAAACAACTGGCACTGAGTTGCTGCGAGTACGCCAGTTCTCATCACTGGCTTCCCAAAGATGAATACGAACCTCATTGCAAAGAAGTACAGCAAAACCACCTTCTTGGTGGACTAGGGTAAAACCCAGTTTATCACAATAAAAATCTATGCTTTGTTTCATAATCCTCACCGGCAATGCTGGAATGGCTTGTATCATTCTCATATTTTAATTCCCCTTTTACAGGCATTAAAATCCTCTAATTGAAGTTCACCTTATCCTAATATATCTGATATTTCCTTCATATTCTCGCGAATCCACTCAATCGCAAGATCTATCGTTTCAAATTCCTGTGCTTCAAACGTCATTTCGTCCTGAAGCAGCCAAACATCTTTTTGATCATTATGTAAGCCGCCAATAGACCAGTGCATTAAACTATATGGATGGTTTTCATTTATAAAAGAAACCCAAGTTTTATTTAGTGCTGCATTTTTAAGTGAAGTTAGCCGATTTTTCATTCTTGCACCTCACTTTTTTATGAAGCTCATACGCGGATTTAAAATTTGAGATGGGCATTTTAGAACAAAAGTATTTACTTTATCTTGAAAGTCAATAGTCATTTGCTCATCCAAAAAGACCATTTTTGATTTTTCCACATAAATAGGAAGATCATTTGTTTCAACTAAGAGGTCATCCTCCTCCTCTTTCTCAATCGCCCATAATACGGTTACCCCGCTGACGACACATCCGCATCCATCTGTATCGTATTTTAACTTTAGCTTATGATTTTCTGTTAATTTTTCATGTATTTTTTGAATTGCTTTATCTGTCAATGTAATTTGCATAATATGACTCCTTCACATTCATCATGCGCTCATTTTATCATAAGATCGTTTATCCTGCATTTTCTAATGCTTTAGCCAAGAGTTGCTTTTCTTTGCGGAAACAATTACCATATTATCAAAAGATGAATAGGAGTGTGTTTATGTATGACAAAGGTACAAATAAAGGTAATGGATAATGGTCCGTTTCGCGTTACAGGAGAGGTTGAACTAATTGATGTAGACGGCAACAAATTTCAAACAAAACAAGCCTTCTCCCTTTGCCGATGCGGACATTCTAAAAACATGCCATTTTGTGATGCTTCCCATAAAGGATCGTTTGATTCCTGTGTGCGTGCTGAAAAAGAACTTGATGAATAATTTCCTCTGTCCTAACGGGTGATACCCCATCCTTCTATAAGGTTGGCTACTACTTTCAATGAACGATGAAGAAACCCCCTCCTGCTGGAACTTTCGCTTTATTCTAGCAGGAGGTACATTTACTTTGCTTCAATATGAACAATATCCTGAAAAGGAAGGTCTATTCGTTCATCATTTTCTGTCACAATACGAATGGTCTGCTTGATCGTATCAATATAATGTACATGTCCTGTGCAATGATGAAATTGGTGTTTGTCATAATATTTAAATTGGAGGGGATGATGAAATTCCATTGCATTGCAAATGATTTCGTTAAATTCCTCTAGCTGCTGTTCATCGAGAGCCGGCTTCGTTTGATATCGCTCCTCCTCTTTCCATTCACGTAAAAGCTTTACATGCTCCGGCAGCATCATCGATGTCCATTTGATGTTTCCTCTATCACGAATCACGGTTTTCACCTCAGGTTTCTTATTTTCCTATTACGCTTTATGACCTCCAAGAAGCTTCGCCCGCTGTTTCGCCGTCCCGGCTTTTGTATAAGAAACGGCCCGCAAAATGGCATCAGATCCATGTTTATACCGAATAGAATCCATCACATAGCCAAGTGTGCGATCTTTTTCACGCCGCGGCTGAAACAAGTCGAGCTGCATCTCCGTATCTTCTTCAATATTGGACAAAGCAATGGAAAGCTTGCGAACCGTTTTCTGTTCATAAAATGTTTCAAACAGCTCAAGGCATGTTTTATACAAATCCATGGTAATATTTGTCGGCTGCTCCATCGTCTTCGAACGATAAAATCCCCCGCCAAGCTCATCTCGGCTGTACCCCACTCCTAAGCTCACTGTACGTCCAGCCTTTTGATGACTTCGGGCTCTTCTCGCCACTTCTTCGCAAATTTCCAAAATGACATGTTTGACTTCTTCAGGGTCGGGATAGTCTCTTAAAAGAATTTGACTTTTTCCAAAACTAATCTGCCCCTGCATAATCGGCGCGCCGATATCAGAAAGATCCACACCCCAGGCGTGATAATGAAGCTGATTGCCCATAATGCCAAATTTCTTTTCCAATCGTTCAAGAGGATATTGAGCAAGCTGTCCGACTGTGAAAATTCCCATGCGGTGCAGCGTTTTTTCTACTCTGCTCCCAATCCCCCACATTTTTCGCAAAGGTTTCAAATTCCATAGCTTTTCTTGTACATCTGCATAAGTCCACTCCGCAACTCCTTTTTTCTTCGCCTCGAGATCCAGGCACAACTTAGAAAGAAGCATATTCGGACCAATGCCGATCGCGGCGGGCAGCTGGATTTCACGTTCTATGTCATCCCTAATTTTATGGGCAATTGTTTCGGCATCTCCCCATATATGCTCAACCCCATCAACTTGAATAAAGCTTTCATCTACACTATAGGTATGAATGGCATCAGCTGGGACATAGTGATGCAATAATTTCGTTAACTCAGTTGAAATACGGATAAATACCGCCATCTTTGGATTTACTAATTGGATACGAGGATCATTTGGAATTTCAAACAGTCTAGAGCCGGTTTTAATTCCAAATTCTTTTTTTAATCGTGGAGATGCCGCTAACACAACACTTCCCTGCCGCTCTGTATCCCCTACTACAGCCAAATAGCAATTAAGCGGGTCTAATCCGTACAGAACGGCTGCACAGCTTGCATAAAAGCTCTTCATATCAATACATAAAATTTTCTTCTCTGGCATTTGTGCATAGTCTACCGCAACCATAGGTCATTCTCCTCAAAACAGAATGTGTGTTCGTTTTATTATATGTTAATAGTAAGCGAATATGCGTTCGTATTCAATGGTATTTTTCACCACTAACAGTAAAAAAGATACAAAACAAGGAAAGTAATCAGTATAAAAGACCTTTTTCTAAAGTGGACAATAAACTTTTTTGGGACTATAAAGAAATCTGGTAAATCGGTGGGGAAAAATAGTGATGAATGTTTTTGAAATAATCGCATCGTTTTCCAAAATGTTGCGAGGGGGCACCTAATATAATTGCTGCTATGATGCCCGGAAATTCTTATGGTGAATATAAAAACTCACTAACAAAAAAAGAAAAGCTGACCTCCTTTATGAAGGTCAGCGCGATAAAGCTATTAGCCTAAGTTACAGGTTTATCAGTAACATGAACATCTTCCGTTTTCTTGTTAAGCCCCTTCTTGCTCCAATAGGTAGCTAACAATGGACCGGAAAGGTTATGAAATACGCTGAAAATAGCACTTGGCACAGCTGCGAGCGGTGAAAAATGTATGGTTGCCAAGGCTGCACCAAGTCCTGAATTTTGCATACCTACTTCAATAGAAATCGCCCGCTGATCGGCTTCATCAAGCTTCAGCAATTTGGCAAGAAAATACCCGATGGCCAATCCTAAAAGATTATGCAAAATAACGACTAAAAAGATCAGAAATGCTGTTTCAACTAATCGTTCTTTACTGCCTGCCACAACAGCGGCTACAATAGCAACAATTGCCACAACTGATACAAGCGGGAGAGCTTTTGCTCCTTTTTCTACTTGCTTTTTAAATAACATTTTGGCTGCTAAACCCAGGAAAATTGGGACTAAAACGATGGTAACAATCGACAAAAATAAGTCTCCTGCGGAAACGGGTAACCACTTACTCGCAAACAGCAATGTTAAAGCAGGTGTTAGAAACGGGGCAATCAAGGTGGAAACAGATGTAATCGCCACAGAAAGAGCCGTGTTTCCTTTTGCCAAATACGTCATAACATTAGAAGCCGTACCACCTGGGCAGCAACCAACTAAAATGACACCAACCGCAATTTCAGGTGGAAGCTGCAAGGCAACTGACAGCACGTAAGCTAAAAGCGGCATGATGGTAAACTGGGCAAGAACACCGATCAACACTTTTTTCGGCTGTTTAAACACTGCTTTAAAATCAGCAACAGATAAGGTCATCCCCATTCCAAACATAATCACTCCAAGCAACAAAGGAATATAAGGGGCAATCCATACGAATCCGCCCGGGAATAAAAAGCCCAAAGCAGCCAAAAGCAAAACCCAAATCGCAAATGTATCTCCAGCAAACTTACTAGCTCTTTCTAAAGCTCTCAAAAATCAACACCTCCGGGATATAGTAAAACTTCGATTGTTCTAAAAATCAGATGACAAGAGGCTCTGATTTGTTCTCACCTCTGACCTCCAACCTCCTAACCTCTTAAGTAGTCCGGCTAACTCCTTAGGTAACGGATTCTCCTGAGGCGGATGTACCAGAGGTTATTTTCTAAGGGCCAAGGCCTTTTCTCATGTAAACGAATTCTGCCATCTGGCAGAATCTCTGGAAAATAACAACAAAAGCCGCCCTTTATTTCATGATTCTTATTTACATACTGATAACAAAAATGCAGCTTGCCCTCTTCTTTTTACAATCCAACAAGGGAGCCAAATAGAATTTCACCGCCGCTGTAAGCAGCGTGAAGAAGCTTTCGTTCTTGGCAGTAATAAAAGGTTATCCTCCATGGCACTTTTTCGTTATCAGTATTAGACACCGCTCGAAAAACGTTATCATGATAGGGAGTCAAGCTGTCCGCTTTCCAATTCAACATTCAAACATTATAACTTCAAAAACTATTTTTGTAAAATAAAAATTTTTAGAATTTTCACATTTAACCTTTTCTGCACTAAAATTTCTTTAAAATAAAAAAAGCCTGCAAAAAGCAGACTAGATTCTGAGTTTTTTACCCTCTTCCAGCTTGAAAGCCTGGATATTTAGTCATTCCGCCATCAGCATAAAGAGTAATACCCGTTACATAACTGGATTCGCTTGATGCAAGCCAGGCAGCAGCAGCCGCAATCTCTTCCGGCTTTCCTATGTATCCCATGGGAATTAAATCGACCACTCCTTTTTTCAGTTCAGGATCTGAAAATTTTTCAGCATTAATCGGCGTATCGATTGCACCAGGGCCGATATTATTAACACGGATGCCTTTTGGCGCGTATTCAAGTGCTAACGTTTCTGTCATTAATTTAATTCCGCCCTTACTTGAAGCATAATGAACAAAATGCGGCCAGGGGATCATTTGATGAACAGAGGACATGTTAATGATCGATCCTTTAATATTATGGTCAAGCATGTAGTTGATCGCTTCACGACATCCTAAAAAGGAACCGGTTAGGTTGGTAGAAATTACCTTATTCCAATCGTCAAGTGATAAATCTTCCGAAGGAACCTCATTTTCAATACCTGCATTATTAATCATTACATCTAAGGAACCAAAGGTATTTACAGCATGCGAAACGATTTTTTTCACATCATCTTCTCGTGTTACATCCCCTTGAACCTTTGTCACCTCTCCGCCCATTTCCTTGATTTCTTTTACAACAGCCTCTTCCTTTTGATCTTCAGAATGAAAATTGATGACAACCTTTGCCTTTTCCTCAGCAAACCGAATGGCCATCGCTTTTCCAATACCTGTTGCTGCACCAGTTATAAGCACAACTTTCCCTTCTAAATCTTGATACATAAATCTCATCCTCCTACTCTTTTGTATAGCCTAATAACACACCGCCAGCAATAATGAGCAAACAGCCAATGATTACATATACAATTTGTTTCCTTGTCGCTTTTTCATTTAAAAGAAAAATTCCGCCTAATGTCGAAATGACAATACCTGTTTGTGATAAAGAAAAGCTTGTGGCAACTCCGACAAGGGGAAGCGAAAGCAGTAAGCCAAGATTTCCTGCTGCCCAAATAAGGCCAGTCACTATATTTCGAAAAGCATAGCGGTTATAGGGGCGATGCTTAATTGTCAGAATTGTACCAGCTGCCACCATTCCGAGCGCCTGCGGCAAAATCGCTGCCCAGCCATTTATATCAAACCACCGGATAATGACAATATAGCCTACGTAACCGATAGTTGAAATCAACAGCTTCATCATTCCCCTTTTCAAATTCTTTTTATATTCTTCATCTTCTGCTTTTTGGCCCAAGGAAGTAAACACAACCCCGATAATAATGGCCAAAATGGCTATGCTTCCTAAGATAATTGTAGTTTGATTACTCCATTCATGAAAAACGAGGACACCAAACAAAGTGGTACCAAGCAATTGCATTCCTGTTGAGATCGGTAAGGTTTTGGATACTCCCATGTATTTAACACTGGTAAATTGATTTTTTTGGCCAACTGCCCAAAACAAACCTGAAATAAAACCAATAATCCAAACAAGCATACTCATTTCAGGTTGTGAAAAAATGAACACACCTATTGAAAAAAGAAGTGCACCCAAAGTGGTGCCAACAGTCTTACTATAATCATCTCCCCCCAGCTTAGAACTTACGAGCAAAATACTTCCCCACGTAACCGCGGGAATTAACGCTAATAAAATACCAATCATAATTCTTCACACTCTCAGTCTTAGTTGTGTTTATTTTCCTCAAAGTTGATAAAACTATCCGGTAAGTTTTTCTTACCCTGTAAAAAAGGTTTTTAATCCTAAAGAAATTATGCTAACTTGAAAGTAAACCTTCCATAAGTGGGTTTTCTTGGAGCCCGCCTAAGTTAGCTAGGGAAAATCAGAAATCTGCTTGCACCACTCCACCTATCTTCACAGCTAAAGTATGAGATTTTACTCCCCCGCCTAAAAGTTGGGTACATAATAAACAGAAGGAGATCGAAATGGAACAACTGCTTCTAAAAAAGGTACAAAATTCCTTTTTACAATATGGCCGCAATCTGAATATTGATCCGCTACTGCCTGAAGAAAAACAGTGGATACTCGAGAAATTAGAAAAAGCTAAATTGAAAGATCCATCTGCAGAATGGTATGAGCTGGTAGAAGATGTGGTATATGATTATGTGACGAACCAAGACGGGGAGTTTTGAAAACTGGGTAATAAAAAGCCAGCTTTCCAAAAGGAAAACCAGCTTAATTAAAGCTGCTATTTTTTATTAAATGATTTTCTGGCTATTTTTTCAAAAAAAGCTGGCATTAGTTGGTAGACAGCACTTCCCATATTCATCCAAGTTGGGAGATTAATTTCCCGCTTTGATGTAAACATACAAGCGATAATTTTATCAGCGACGACATCAGGCTCCAGCATCCATCGATCAATGTTCTTTACATACTTACCGCTTTTGTCAGCTATATCAAAAAACTCAGTTTTGATTGGTCCTGGATTTACTGCTGTTACAAAAATATTCGTGTCATGCAGCTCCATTCGTAAACTGTTCGTAAATCCTAAAACCGCATGCTTTGTCGCAGAATATAGACTTGATTTAGGTGTAGCCATTTTCCCAGCTTGGGAGGCAATGTTAATAATATGACCTTGATTTTGCTCAAGCATTTTAGGCAGCACCATTTTTGTGCAAGCAACTAGTCCGAAAACATTTACTTCAAACATGGCTTCCATTTCTTCAAGTGTAGCATCCACTACTTGATTGAACATCCCAAAACCAGCGTTGTTTACAAGTACATCGATATTTCCTAGCTCATGAAAGATTTGCAGAAATACTGTTTCAATTGAAGCTGGCTTTCTAACGTCCAATTGGTAATAAGGACAATCCATTTTATATTGTTTTTTTATATCCTCTGCTATTGCTCTTAACCGATCCTCTCTTCTGGCCGCAAGTATCGGCCTTCCCCCGCTTGCTGCTGCTTTACGGGCAATTTTTTCGCCAATTCCGCTTGATGCTCCAGTAATCAGAACGTTTTTTCCTTTAAGCTGATGAGACAAACATCTCCACCTCGTTTACTCTAATAAAGTGAATCTTCCAACAGCAGGGTTTTCTTCATCCCGACTGATGGTTTTAAATGAGGCCCACAGGATGTGGGTCACACAGACATTGCTATGGAAGTAGTGCTTTTACTTTTTTCGGACACCTGGGGCAGTTTTTTGCTTCCACTGAAGCCTGCGCCAGAAGGTTGTACTGACCGTTATGAGTGGGATAAAGAATAATAATCTACGTTATTTATGGCTTCCTTTTTAATTTCACCTATTTCTTCTAGATAGTCAAGCTGACCGATTGTTTCCGACATTGTTAACATAAGCTGCTTTATATATTCGGATGGAAAGAGCCTTGCACAAATTTCAAACGAGGTCATTGGCTTTTCTTTTAAATATGACAGGATGCTAAACGCTCTTTCCTTTTGTCTTTTCAACCGATAACGAATCAATCCATGTGAATTTTTGACCGTTTCTCCATGTCCTGGTAAAACTGTCTTAATCGGAATAGATAATAACCTTTTGAGTGATTCGTTATATTGAAGCTGGGGCCTCGGACGATCTTTTCCCTCCATAGGCGGCTCTAATAAAGGATTAGAAGAAACTTTCGGAAGCAACAAATCTCCGCCTATCAAAAGCCCTTCATTTTTATAAAACAAACTGATATGTGATTGGGCATGCCCTGGTGTTTCGAGTGATCTCCATCCTTTAAGACCTGGAACTTCATCTCCTTCTTCCAGAAATCGATCTAAATTTCGGTTACATGAGTACGCTAATATCCGGTCCACTAGTTTTAACTTAGATAAATAGCGTTCGGCAATTCCCGATTGCTTAAATACCTTTAGAAAAAATTGATTTTGCTCTTTCATAAAAACTTCGTTCCTTGAAATCCAAGGTTCATTATAACGATGTCCCAATACAGTTACATCCTGAATCAAGCATTCCAACATGGTCAGGGTGATGATGGGTTATAATAATCTGTTCGATATCATGAGCCTCATAAGGGGTGTCTTTAAGCTGTTCTAAAAAGGCGTGATAGGCTGCATCTGTTTTTGGACCAGCATCGACTAGTGTAAGAGAATCGCCGGCTATTAAATAGAGCCTGACATCCCCGACAGGAAACGGAGTAGGTAAAGTTAACGGATAAATTTTTTGATGGCTCATCATTTTTGTTTATTCCATCTCTCTTTTTTATTATTTTTATATAAAATAATATTTCCAAAATAAGTAATTTTTATCTCTTGTTAATAGTTAGCCCGAAGCCCGCAGGAGACGGCGCTCGTAGTCTGTGTTCCTTTTCCCGGACACCATATCATCTTACTATCTCCTGTTTTACCTTAGAAGCATGTTAATACGGGTTAAAATAAGCAGCTCTTTTATCTTCTTGTATTCTTTATATTTTACCTTTAATAAAGAGAAGTGTCATTATATTCAAATAATTAGGCAAAAATAAGTTTTTAATAACACTTGACAACAGCTTGTCCTGGGGAGGATAATGAGGAACAAATCAACTCGTTTAAGGAAATTTTATAAACTGATCAGCATTATTGGACAATATAAAGTAAGCAATGATAAGGAATAGTAAATCAAAAATGGTAACAAGAGAGTGAATTTCAGAGGCTGAAAGAATTCACAACCCGCTTTTTGGTCGAACCTGCCCTTAGAGCTGTTAGGAAAACCTAAACGAATCTCCCGCGTTAAGGGAGCTAAAGTTGAGTGTTCTATACACTAATGAGGGTGGTACCGCGGAAACCTTTTCGTCCTTTTTTACAGGATGAAAAGGTTTTTTTATTTTATTGTCAGAAAGTTTAAGTTAATTAAAGTATTAACGTGGCAAAGAGAGTAATCGTTGTCAAGTTCAGAGTGCTTGCACGCCTCTGAGCTTTCGTTCTATCCTACTAAAACCCTCACCTCGGGGAGACCTCTTAACTCTTTTGATGTGATAGTCTCCGCAGCAGATAGCAACGATGTTTAAAACAAATTTTTAATAAAAGGAGGATTTAATGATGAACAAAATTGCTTTTATTGGAGCAGGCTCAATGGCTGAAGCGATTATTCAAGGATTAATTGACGGGGGCATGTACCTGCCGGAGCAAATCATCGTTACAAACCGATCAAATATAGAGCGTTTAACCTATTTAAAAGAAGAATATGGAGTCAATATATCAGCAAATAAACAGCAAGTTGTCCAAGAGGCATCGATTGTGATGCTGGCGATGAAGCCAAAGGATGTATGTGAAGGAATTGAAAGTGTTCGAGAATATATCGGGGATCAACTCGTTATATCCGTTTTGGCAGGAATATCTATCCAAACTATTCAAGAAATATTCGGCAGCAATATACCGATCATTCGGTCCATGCCAAATACATCTGCCTCTATTAGAATGTCAGCTACAGCAATTGCCGCAAGTGATCGAGTTACAATGGAACAAATAAAAATAACAAAACACCTATTTGAAACAATCGGTTTAGTTACAGTTGTTGAAGAAGACCAGCTAGATGCAGTAACAGCACTTTCAGGAAGCGGACCTGCATACATTTACTATATGGTGGAATCATTGCAGGATTCAGCAGAGAAGCTGGGGCTTGAGCGGGAAGTGGCAAATAACTTAATCCTGCAAACACTGGCAGGTGCGGCTGAAATGCTTATGCAAACAAATAAACCAGCAGCTCTTCTCCGTCAGGAAGTGACTAGCCCTGGCGGAACAACGGAAGCAGGCATAAAAACACTCCAAAGTTATCACTTTAGTGAGGCTGTTATTCATTGTGTAAAACAGGCTGCGGTAAGGTCATGTGAATTAAAGGAAATGTTTCGCGACCAAGCAATGAAGGAAAAATCTCGAAGATAAGTCCTAACATATTTCACGAGCTTAAGTCTTCAAAACCATAAATAAAGCTGTCTGGGATTATCACCACAGACAGCTTTTCTTTTGCTATTCATTCACCTGAATTAACCTTTTCAAAGAGAGTCTTTAATGTAAACGTAAGCAATTTAGGAAGTGTCTCAAATGTATAGGGCAAGTGCAGCCTTTCCGTCCATTTATGTGGATCTCTTCCGACAGGGCCAACGTTTACAATCGGGATATTTAATGCCTTCATTTCATTAATAGGAAGAAAATAATCATTCCCATATAGCGGCATATTGGAAACAAGCTGTCCAATAGCATGATCTGAATCATTTAATTGTAAAAAGCTTAAATCAGACAACCCCGCAAAATAATTTTGATTGACAAGAGGAATGGAAAATTGATTTTTTGCATATTCAATTAAGCCCTCGACTGTTTGATTAATAAGCGGATCTTGACTAGAGGATACAGCAGGATAAAACGGCGGACTGTAAAACGTAACAATCATGGGTGAATGATCTTTGCAAAGTGCAGCGACCTCAGCAACAATCTTAGTAGAGAAATCACGATCCCCTATATCTCCCCGATTTGCCGATAAATAGTTTAACCGTCTCCCTACCTCGGCCTCCCCAAATTTGCTAATGGCTAACTTGACTAATTCATCATATGAAAAAACATGAATGGAGTAATCTCTATAATCAAACTGGACGAATTCCTGCATTTCTTTCACTCTATTTTTCATATACTTTTCAATATTTTCAGCCGCCTGCTCAGCTGTAGAAAATAACATTGCGTGCAGATCCTCTGCAGACCTTTTCATAACAAGTAAGTTAAATAGAGAAACAGAAGCATGCGGAATTTGAACAGAATATTGTTCCTTTAAATCCTTTTGCATCAAATTTGTCGGCGGAGGAGTAACTTCATCCTTAACCTTTTCGCAGAATTCTGAATTAAGTTCTAATAACCGATTGATCTCTGAGACCATTAAATTTGAGTTCAAACCTGAAAATGGTTCTCCCACATGGGTTTCAACACCGCTGCAATAAAACCCTGCAAGCACCTTTCCAATTGAGCCTGTATAAACATAATAGTTTTGATCGTTAGGATACCTCGCAAACATAGGCTCAGAGTTTACACATGCTGTGTACGAGAGGTTTTCTTTCAGCTTCATATCCTCCAGAACCGGCACAGCCCCAATCATACCTGCAGAATTGGCCTCTTCATCCGGGACTGTAAGCAGAAGGATATTCCCTTCAAACTCACCTTTCATCGCTTTTTCAAGCATAGAAAGCTGAACAGTTAATCCTGCTTTCATGTCCATTGTTCCACGACCGAACAGCCATTCCTGGCTTTCTGCATCCTTTCTTGCCGAATCTGGTAAAAGTTCTTTCCTAAGCAAAAATTCGCTTGTAAGCTCATGAGGCCTGAAAGCTAAATTCTTAAACTCTCCATAGTCCAAAACCTCAACGACATCAAAGTGACTAAGCAAAACAATTGTGTCAGATGTCGCTGGTTCCTTTTTCACTAGCGCTGATAAAAAATATCTTCCGTCACGCAAAGGATGCAGCTGTAAATACTCCGGATTCTCCCCAAAATAAGGAAAGTCTTTTAAAACATAATACAAGTATTCGGCTAGAGCCACCTCTCCCTCTGAACCAGTAATACTTGCATATTGGACGAGATCTGTTAACAAATCAATCATCTGTTCTTTTGTCTGCCATTTCTCGTTCATCAAATCACTCCCCTCGCCAATATTGTTATTAATTGTATACATTTTTGGAAATTTTTCAAGTTCTGTCCCCTCTTAATGAGCATTATCCCTCTGAAAAAAGAAAGAAAAGATGAATGTAAGAAATCAGAAGATGATCGTCTAGCATATTGTATGTTCAAAATCCCCATCTTCTCTTGTCCTTACTACTTTTTTAATAAAGCTTTTAAACATAAGACAAGATAAATGACTGATAACTACCTTCCTGTTATAATCACAGTGAAAAATAATTTCCGGAGGCGAAAATCTTGAAAACAAAACTTTTTGAACCTTACCGAATAAAAAATGTCGAGGTGAAAAATCGTCTCGTTATGTCCCCAATGTGCATGTATTCTTCTCATAATGAAAACGGAGTTGTCGAGGATTTCCATATGACTCATTATATAAGCCGTGCAGCAGGGCAAATCGGTCTCATTATGGTAGAGGCAACAGCTGTTACCCCAGAAGGCCGTATCTCCTCAAAAGATTTAGGCATTTGGAATGATGAGCATGTACCAAAACTAAAAGTGCTTGTAGAGGGTATTAAACAGTATAGAGCAAAAACAGCCATTCAGCTTGCACATGCTGGACGCAAAGCAACAGTTGATGGTGATATTTATGCTCCTTCTGCGATTGCGTTTAATGATAAAATGAAAACTCCTGTTGAAATGACTAAAAAAGATATTCAAAGAACAATCACTGCTTTTAAAAAAGGAGCAATAAGGGCCAAAGAAGCTGGCTTCGATATCATTGAAATCCATGGCGCTCATGGTTATTTAATTAATGAATTTTTATCCCCTCTTTCGAATAAACGGAACGATGAGTATGGTGGAAGTAAAGAAAATCGTTACAGATTCTTAAAGGAGATTATCGATGAGGTGAAAACAATATGGGAGGGTCCTCTTTTTGTCAGAATATCTGCTTTTGATTACCATGATGAAGGATTAAATATCGATGACTATGTTAAGTATGCAGCATGGATGAAAGAACAAGGTGTGGATTTAATTGATGTTAGTTCAGGGGCCGTAGTACCAGCTCAAATTCCTGTTTACCCTGGCTACCAAGTCAAGTTTGCCGAAAAAATCCGCAAGCAGGCCAATATTGCAACCGGGGCAGTGGGTCTTATCACACACGGAGTGCAAGCGGAAGAAATTTTGCAAAATGAGCGTGCAGATTTAATCTTTATAGCCCGTGAACTTCTCCGTGACCCTTATTTTGCTAGAACAGCTGCTAAACAGCTTGGCGAGGAAATTGAATCACCTGTTCAATATGAAAGAGGCTGGGGGGTCTAGAGGGGAGAAGTTAGAGGTAGGAATTGATGAAATCGGTGAAGGAGCCGGTTTCTTTTTTTATTATAAACAACTTTGAGTTAGTAAGGGGGGCTCAAGTTTTTTCATCAAGCTTCCTCCCCTCTCCTTACCTCAAAAGAAGCAAAATCATAGGCAAGATAGCTTTCTGAAAAATGGTCTCTCGCTTCCTTAATCAATTCCTGGCATAATTCTCCTTGATAGCGCGAACTTATGTGAGTTAAGATAAGCGTTTTTGCATTAGCCTCATTTGCGATTGCTGCTGCTTGGGAAGTTGTCGAGTGAAAATAATCAAAGGCTAAAGCTTCATCTTCTAAACCAAACGTTGCTTCATGCACTAATATATCAGCATCAGATGCTAATTCCAAACTTTGACGGCAAACTCTTGTGTCTCCCAAAATAGTCACTATTCTTCCTTTTTTTGAAGGACCTATGAAATCATGGCCATTGATCATTCTTCCATCCTCTAACATGACGACCTCCCCCTTTTTTATCTTTTGATAAATGGGGCCTGGTGCTATATTCATTTTTCGCAGCTTCTCAACAAGCAGCGGACCTGGCACATTTTTCTCGACCACCCGGTACCCATATGAAGGAATTCCGTGCTCGAGTTTTTTCACAATAACCTTAAATGTGTCATCTTCAAAAATGATGCCTTCTTCTATTTCAATAATCTCAAGCGGGTATTTCACGTAAGTACAGCTGACTCTCAATGTTACCTCAACAAATTCTTTAATTCCTTTCGGTCCATAAATAGTGAGTTTCGATTCCCCCCCTTGAAATGAGCGGCTCCCAATTAGTCCCGGCAATCCATAGATATGGTCCCCATGCATATGAGTGATAAAAATCTTTTCGATTTTACGAGGTTTAATTGATGTATGTAAAATTTGATGCTGTGTTGCTTCTCCGCAATCGAACAACCATACTGCCCTTCTCTCCTCAAGCAGCTGCAAGGCTACCGAACTAACATTTCGTTCTTTTGCCGGTATCCCTGCCCCAGTCCCTAAAAATAATAAATTCACCTTAACTCCTCCACAATACGATACTAAATCGTGATAGTCCGCATTACTTTATAAAAAGCATACATGAATAGAGAGCAAAGGGCTAATAAAACAACCCTTTGCTAATCTTGTTTTTTCAGCACTTCCTGCAAGGAAACTCTAGTAAGCTTCCTCTTTGAAATCGCAAGCGAAAACCAATAAATAAAGTAGATAATCAGAAAATCTCCAAGAACATGATCGGCTGAATTTCAGCTGGCAGCGTAAAGCTTGTTTCTTCTGCGATACTCTTCATCATTGTTTCAAAACTGAAAATCCCCAATGGAACACCCAATAAATAAGCGAAAATGACAACTGGAGTGTAAAGATTAAGCATGAGGCTGGAAATTCTTTTATTTTCATATCCTATCACTTTAAGCAAGGCAATAGTTGATGTGTTTTCTTCAATCATCAAGTTGGTTACGAGGCGAATGATAATAAAGCCGATAACAAAAGCAAAGGCACTAATGATGATAATCGAATACCTCATCGGCCCGATTAAAGCCTCAAAAGCATCAATCATGGCATGCTGATCTTCAACAGTTAAAATATTTTTCTAATCATCCGGATTTTCAATAGACCAGATACCAGTATATCCATTTTCAGGAATTCCAATAAATTTATTAACAATGATTTTTTCTAAGTAAACTTGATTGCCTATATAAATATCAGCTATCCCTTTTATAATCCATGTTTCTTCTTTATTTGTCCAATCATTCTTTAGCGTAATGGAATCCACCTTGATCAGGCTTGTCGATTCCACCTAGAACATTTAATACCTGAACCAGAAGGTCCTAAAATAACTACAAATTCTCCGCTGTCAACTACTAAAGAGAGCTTTTTTAATGCTTGAACAGAGACTTCACCAGCGATACGTTTTTGAAAGTTCTTTAATTTGAATACCCAAAACTGTCACCCCATTTAAAATATGAAATAAAATAAACGATCTATTTCATTTCTTTATTTTACTCTCTTCTTAAAATGCTTCAATATATTTTGTAATATTTTTAGTTTATTATTTCAAAAAATAAATAAAATGACATTTTAAAAAATTTTTTATTTCAAATGTTTGCTTTGTTCGTAAATTACCTATAAAATTATGTAGTTGAACAGGTTACTTATTTAAATTGTCTTAAAAAAGTGAGGTACTTTCAGTGAATATTGAACATAACCCAAAGGCTGTAATAGTCATCTTCGGGGCAACCGGAGATTTAGCAAAAAGAAAATTATTTCCATCTATATACCGTTTGTTTCAAAATAAAAAAATCGGCAGAGAATTTTCTGTTGTCGGAGTAGGCAGAAGAGCCTGGACAAATGACTTTTTTAGAGAGAACGTGAAAGAGTCAATCGAAAGCTCTATTCATGCTCCTGAAGCACTTGAGGAATTTTCTTCTCATTTTTACTATCATCCATTTGACGTGACGAACCCCTCTTCTTATTTGGAACTAAAAGACGTATTACATAATTTAGATCAGAAGTACGATATCCCTGGAAACCGAATGTTCTATCTTGCGATGGCGCCAGAATTCTTCGGAACTATTGCTTCAAATCTAAAGAAAGAGGGTCTTACAGATACTCAAGGTTGGAGCCGTCTAGTCATTGAAAAGCCGTTTGGCCATGATCTGCCAAGTGCCGAGCAATTAAATAACGAAATCCGTGAAGCCTTTTCAGAGGATCAAATTTATCGAATCGACCATTATTTAGGGAAAGAAATGGTGCAAAATATTGAAGTCATCCGCTTTGCTAATGCTATTTTTGAGCCGCTCTGGAATAGTCGCTTTATCTCAAATATTCAAATTACATCAAGTGAGTCATTAGGAGTAGAAGACCGTGGACGTTATTATGAGAAATCAGGAGCATTAAGAGATATGGTGCAAAATCATCTGATACAGATGGTTGCCCTTCTTGCAATGGAACCTCCCATCAAATTAACAACCAATGAAATCCGCTCCGAAAAAGTAAAAGTGCTGCGGGCTCTCCGTTCAATTAGCGGAGGAGAAGTGAATGATTTCTTTGTTCGCGGTCAATACGGAACTGGTCAAATGAACGGAAAAGAGCTGCCAGGCTATCGTGAGGAAAACAATGTAGATGATATCTCAAATACAGAGACATATGTTGCCGGGAAATTAATGATTGATAACTTCCGCTGGGCAGGAGTACCATTTTATATTCGGACTGGAAAACGAATGGCTGCCAAATCAACAAAGATCGTCGTTCAGTTTAAAGATATTCCTATGAATCTCTATTACCGAGATGGAGAAAATTTGGATCCAAACCTTTTGGTTATTCATATTCAGCCTGATGAAGGCATTACACTGCATTTAAATGCTAAAAAAAGCGGCGGTGGTATTTTCACCCAACCAATTAAAATGGACTATTGTAATAATTGTATTGATGGAATTAATACGCCTGAAGCTTACGAGAAATTAATATATGATTCACTTTGCGGTGATGCAACAAATTTCACACATTGGGATGAAGTAGCTCTATCATGGAGCTTTGTCGACTCGATTTCAGAATATTGGCAAACGCAGATAGCTGACTTCCCTAACTATGCATCTGGTTCAATGGGCCCTAAAGCAGCAGACATGCTCTTAGAAAAAGACGGTTTTCACTGGTGGCCGATAACCGATATCGTTGAAGAATAGGCTTGTTAATGAAAAGAAGAGAATGGTTTGGATCTTAAACGATTTGATGAATCATAAATCATTGATGGAGAGAGTCCATTTTGTGAAGCAAAGCACAAATCCTGTGCAAGAGGAATCGTCATGTCAACCCATTTTGTCATTTAAACATTAATGAAAAAGACAGTGTAGTTGCTGAGAACACTCTATCCAAGCATTCCAAAAAGAGATCTTGGTGACGATGATTGACAAGCACAACGAACAGGAAAAAGCAATTATAGAACTATAAAAAAACAGAGTTTTCATTAACTCTGTTTTTTATAGCTTCCAGAAATTTTAAGTTGATCGCATTAAATGTTCAGCTGCAGCGCTACCCTCCTGGAGTCACAAGCCAATCAACACTGCACGTTTGGTTTGAGAAGGAAACCGGACAGTGATAAAGTTGAGAATTGTTACCGAAAATACAAGAACTGGGACTTATATAAGAAATCTCGCTCATTACAGAGTCGGCACAAAAAAGTTTTACTTGGCTTGTAAAAAGAGTATTTGGATCATATACATTAAAACTTCGCTCAAACCACTCAACACTGGCTCATTCGACTAGGAAACCAGACAAAAATAGCCGACCCGCTATTGAGAAATCTTGGGTCAGCTATCTTGAATTAATTTCTCCAGTGAGCCTTAATGAAATCATCCCTGCCAGACTTTTTCCGGTCTCCCTTATATTCGTTTGGCTCCTTTTTATAGAAATCTTGATGATAATCCTCAGCAGAATAAAAAGCTGCTGCATTCAAAATATTTGTAACAATTGGTTTAGTAAATTTCCCGCTCTTTTCGACCTCTAGAAGAGATTGTTCTGCTAAAGCTTTTTGCTCTTCTGAATGATAAAAAATAGCTGTTCGATATTGATCTCCACGATCATGAAATTGCCCCCCATCATCTGTAGGATCAATTTGGGGCCAGAATAATTCTAATAATTTTTGATAAGGAAAAAGAATTGGATCAAATTCAATCTGCACCACTTCATAGTGGCCTGATGTACCTGTTTTTACTTCATCATACGTTGGATTTTCAATATGGCCCCCCATATACCCTGAAGTTACCCGATTAATTCCAGGCAGTTCATCAAATGGTTGAACCATACACCAAAAACAGCCCCCTGCAAATGTTGCTAGCTGATACTTGTTTTCCATTTTGATCCCTCCCAATTTGAAAAGCGAAAAACATTAGTCCTCCGGTGACAAGCATTCGAGCGAGCTTCACAGATTCCTTTCTGTGAAGATTGTTCTTGTGACCTCATGTGGACTAAGCGCCGCAGCTGGACAACAACATCCTTTCTTACCCTATTAAAAAACAGCCAAAACCTATAATGGAATTGGCTGTTTTCATCCTATTATTTCGACATCCACTCTGTATGGAAGATACCTTCTTTATCAACTCGCTGATACGTATGAGCACCAAAGTAATCCCGTTGTGCTTGAAGCAGGTTTGCCGGCAGCGTTTCTGTTCTGTAGCTGTCATAATAGGCAAGTGCTGCAGAGAAGCAAGGTACCGGTACGCCTCTTTCAATTGCAACCGCAATCGTTTTACGTAGTGACCCTTGATAGCTTTCTACTATTTCTTTGAAGTAAGCATCTAATAGAAGGTTTGTAAGGTCACCGTCACGGTCGTATGCTTCTTTAATTTTTTGTAAAAACGCCGCACGGATAATGCAGCCGCCACGGAAAATCATAGCAATTTCCCCATATTTCAAGTTCCAATCATACTCTTCAGACGCTGCTCTCATTTGAGCAAACCCTTGAGCATAAGAACAAATCTTACTCATATAAAGAGCTTTGCGAACAGCTTCAATTAATTCTTGCTTTTCTCCGTCAAACGCTTTATGATCTGGACCGGACAGGACTTTGCTTGCTTTTACACGCTCGTTTTTCATTGCTGAAATAAAACGAGCGAATACGGATTCAGTAATAATTGGCAGAGGAACTCCTAAATCCAAAGCAATTTTGCTTGTCCATTTACCTGTTCCTTTTTGACCAGCTGTATCTAAAATCATATCAACTAGTGGCTTGCCAGTTTCTTCATCTGTTTTTGTAAAAATATCAGCCGTAATTTCAATTAAGTAGCTGTCTAATTCGCCTTTATTCCAGTCAGCAAACACTTCATGCAGCTCTTGAGCCGATAGCCCAAGAACATTTTTCAGAATAAAGTATGCTTCAGAAATTAATTGCATATCACCATATTCGATTCCGTTATGGACCATTTTCACATAATGTCCGGCTCCATCTGGGCCAATATAAGTTGTACAAGGCTCTCCGTCAACTTTAGCAGAGATTGCTTCAAGGATAGGCTTAACTAGCTCATGAGCCTCTTTCTGCCCTCCTGGCATGATAGATGGCCCTTTAAGCGCTCCTTCTTCCCCGCCAGAAACACCTGTCCCGATAAAATGGATTCCGCTTTCAGCCAGCATTCTATTACGGCGCTGAGTATCTTCGAAATATGTATTTCCACCATCAATTAAGATATCACCTTTATCTAAATGAGGAAGCAGTGAATCAATCGTCGCATCTGTTGGAGTACCCGCCTTAACCATAAGTAGAATTTTGCGAGGTGTTTCCAGTGACTGTACAAATTCTTCAATGCTGAATGTACCTACAACGTTTTTGCCCTCTGATTCTTTTAGAAACTCTTCTGTTTTTTCAGAAGATCGGTTGAATACGGAAATGGAAAATCCTCGGCTTTCAATATTTAAAGCTAAGTTTTTACCCATTACAGCTAAACCAATTACACCAATTTGTTGTTTTGCCATTGCTTCGCGTCCCTTCTTGAATCTAATTCATATATTTACAAGCTTGAAAATAACATAAATAACAAGCTATTTTCAAGTTATTGCCCTTGAATTCAATTGTATTAAGGAAAAGCTCGGCGCGCCTTGCATAACCTTGAATCAGCTCTCTAGGGGTTATGAGCTGGAGCTAGACACCGATAATTTACCTATATACTATACGTAAATATTTTACTTAACTTAATCTTTTTTATCTCTCAAAAAATCTTTATTAAAACTTGTTTCGCTTGTTTCATTGTGTTGTGTGTTTGTCTTTATTCCTTTAATAAGAAGATTATCTCCATATTTCTTATTAATTTTTGCTATTACATTCAGAATTGGCTCTTCTCCTGCATCTGTCTCAAACGAAAATAAATCAAGCTGCTTATATGCTTCCTGCTTTTCAATAAGATCTGTACTCGTAATTCCAAGGAGACGAATCGGCTCCCCTTCCCAATGCAGCTCAAAAAGCTTTTTTGCTTGAAGGAAAATCTCTTCTTCCTGACTGATTGGATTGTTCAATTTTTCGCTTCTAGTAACTGTCCGGCGGTCCCCATACCGTATTGTGATAAAGATACGTGTTCCCAGAACCTCTTTTCTTTTCAGCCTGTTACTTACAGATTGTGATAATCTTTTTAAAACAGCTAAAAGCTCGTGTTCATTTGAACTATCTTTGGGGAGTGTAGTGGAGTTTCCAACACTTTTAAATTCATAAATTGATTCAGGGTCAACGGGTCTTTGGTCAAGACCGTTTGCTCTTTTTTTAAGACGCTCTCCGTTCACTCCTAAAAGGGACTTTAATTGGATCGTATCTGCCGCAGCTAAATCTTTGATCGTTAAAATATTAAGTGTCTTTAACTTTTCAGCTGTTTTTTCTCCTACTCCATGCATCTCTCCGACCAGCATTGGCCATAATTTTTCCTGTATCTCTCTTTTTCGCAATACAGTAATTCCCATTGGCTTTTTCATGTTGGAAGCCATTTTTGCTAAAAACTTATTTGGTGCTATCCCAATACTTGAAGGAAGCAGCAGCTCCTCCATTAAACGTGATTGAATTTCACGGGCGATAACAAGAGGATTTTTGTCAGTTGAGATGTCTGTAATATCAATATAACCCTCATCAATAGAGACTGGTTCCACAAGAGAGGTATATTCCCTTAAAAGGGTAAACATCGCTTTTGAGGCTTGCCGGTAGCGATCAAAGTTAGGTTTTTTTACAATAAGCTCTGGACACAATTTCCTCGCCTGCCATAAAGGCATGGTGGTTTTCACACCCTTTGCCCTGGCTTCATAGCTGCATGTGACAATTATTCCTTTTCTTTCCTCTGGATTGCCTGCTATAGCAAGGGGCTTCCCATTTAAAGCAGGGTCGAATGCCATTTCAACGGATGCATAGAAGCTGTTCATATCAATATGAAAAATGATTCTCCCATGAACTTGATTCGTTTTCATTTGATATCCACCCCGAATCTATAACAATAATACCATATATTTTATTATTTGTTCGAATAAGCGAGCAGACAATTATTAACATACTATAAGCCAGTTATTTTCACCCTTTAGTAAGGACAATTTCCTTTGGACTTAAACAATTAAGTATTTGAGGGAGGTGAATAGGATTCTAGTCTTAAAATAAGCCAATTGGCTCCTTCCTGAGCGAATCTCTTCCGACAACACTCTTTTACACGTTAATACTTTAATTAGCTTAAATTTTCTGATCTTATAAGAAAAACGCTACGCGTCATTCTGAAGGTGTGAGGTCGGAGGTGGAAATTGTTGCAATCAGCGAAAGAGATGATTTTTTTTCTATACTCTTTAACCAGTTCTTTAGGGTGCTCGCGTCATTTTGGCCATATTTCAAACGATTTCTGTTTTTTCATTCCATAACAAATAGCTTTTTGCTCTTGATTATCCACCGATCGTTTACTTATCTTCGATTTTTCCCCTTATATCTTCGAAATCTGAAATTTATCTTCGAAATCGGCAGACTTATCTTCGAAAATTTCAAAATATCGATTATTCGACATAAATCATCAAATCTAAGTAGTATACAGATTACAAATATTGTTATTAAACCGCCAATAATGAGATGACATATAAATTCTGATATTATAAGTAAAGCGCAAGGCGCTAGTCCTTTGGCGACAAGCATAAGACGTGCCGGCAGAAAGGTTGTTCTTTAACCTTTTTGACGGATTGGCTTATGACTTAAGGGCCGATGGCGCCTGGAGTGGACAATGATAATTAACTTTAATGCGTTAATACTTTAATTTACTTAAATTCTCAGAAAACATGAAAAAAGCTTGAATGCACAAATACATTCAAGCCTTAATCATCATTAATTACCTTTTGCCACTTCTTCAATAACAGCAACGACCAGTTCTGCCGTTTTCACTAACTCCTCAATGGGCATTCTTTCATTTGTAGTATGGATTTCTTCATAGCCGACTGCAAGGTTAACGGTTGGAATTCCGTGTCCGGCAATGACGTTTGCATCACTGCCTCCACCGCTTTTTAACAATTCACTTGTCCGTCCAATGCTTGCTGCAGCTCTCCTCGCTACCTCTACTACATGATCGCCTTCGCCAAATTTGAAGCCGGGATACATAACTTCAACCTCTACCTCCGCTTTTCCACCCATATCAGTTGCGACTGTTTCAAATGCGGATTTCATTTTATCTACCTGTGCTTCCATCTTTTCAGCTACTAATGAACGCGCCTCAGCAAGAATTTCAACATGGTCACATACGATATTTGTTTGTGTGCCGCCTTCAAACCGCCCGATGTTTGCGGTCGTTTCTTCATCAATCCGTCCAAGTGGCATTTTTGCAATCGCCTTAGCTGCAATCGTTATGGCAGATACCCCTTTTTCAGGAGCTACCCCAGCATGCGCTGTTTTACCAAGAATCGTTGCACGAATTTTCGCTTGAGTAGGAGCTGCTACGATAATATTGCCGACTTTGCCATCACTATCAAGTGCGTATCCAAATTTAGCTGTCATCAATTTAGGATCCAATGCTTTTGCCCCGACTAATCCAGATTCTTCACCAGCTGTGATGACAAATTCGATTTTACCATGTGGTATATTATTTTCTTGCAGGACACGAACAGCTTCAAGCATCGCTGCAAGTCCTGCTTTATCATCCGCCCCTAAAATAGTTGTTCCGTCCGTTACAATAAACCCATCTTCAATAGCTGGCTTTACTCCTTTTCCCGGAACAACTGTATCCATATGGGACGTAAAATATATTGGATCAACATTTTCTTTAGTAGCTTCTAGTGTACAAACAAGATTTCCGGCTTCATGACCTGTTACACCTGTTGTATCGTCTTCTACAACCTTCAAACCTAATTCAGAAAATTTTTCTTTTAAAACGCTTGAAATTTTTGCTTCGAATTTTGTTTCTGAGTCTACTTGAACAAGTTCTAAAAATTCATCTACTAATCGATTTTGGTTAATCATTTCAATTCCCTCCGTTTGATTTGAATGATGTTAGAGCGGTATATTGCCATGTTTTTTTGTAGGTCTGTTTTCTTTTTTTGTACTTAACATATCC
Source organism: Metabacillus arenae (assembly GCF_014773385.1). Classification (GTDB taxonomy): domain Bacteria; phylum Bacillota; class Bacilli; order Bacillales; family Bacillaceae; genus Metabacillus_D; species Metabacillus_D arenae. Next base: position 157,464 of record NZ_JACXAI010000001.1, read on the forward strand.
AATGCTTGGATCAGTTTGATTCTTGTTTCCCGAGGATCGATAACATCATCCACCATTCCCTGGCTTGCTGCCACATATGGATTGGCAAATTTCTCGCGGTATTCCTTGATTTTTTTTGCTCTTGTCTCTTCAGGATCAGAGCTTTCATTAATATCTTTTGCAAAAATAATGTTGGCAGCTCCCTGAGGGCCCATTACTGCAATTTCTGCATTGGGCCAAGCGTATACTAAATCAGCCCCAATCGATTTACTATTTAACGCTACATATGCACCGCCGTATGCCTTTCTTAGAATCACTGTAATCTTAGGAACGGTTGCCTCTGAATAGGCATATAATATTTTTGCCCCATGACGGATAATTCCGCCATGCTCTTGCTTCACACCAGGAAAAAACCCGGTGACATCCTCAAATGTGATCAGCGGGATGTTAAAGGAATCACAAAACCGGATAAATCTCGCCGCTTTGTCAGAAGAGTCAATGTCTAGTCCTCCAGCCATATATTTTGGCTGATTACAGACAAGCCCTACCACTCTTCCTTTTATCCTAGCAAAGCCAACGACGATATTTTTCGCAAAGTTTTGCTGCACTTCAAAAAATGTTGAGTCATCAACTACCTCTTGAATAACCGAGCGGACATCATATGGACGTACCGCATCAAATGGAATCATTTCTGTTAAATCCGGACGATAATCTTTCTGTTCTTCGGTCTCTATCACCGTTGCTTGTTCCTCATTATTTTGCGGCAAATAAGAAAGCAGCTTTCGAACCTGTGAAAGAACCTCAGTCTCTGTTTTTCCGGAAAAATGGGCATTTCCGCTAATTGAATTATGTACTGCTGCTCCTCCTAAATCCTCGGAGCTAATTTTTTCTCCGGTGACTGTTTCAATGACTTTAGGACCTGTAATAAACATTTGGCTTGTTTTCTCTACCATAAAAACAAAGTCAGTAATAGCTGGTGAATAAACCGCTCCACCTGCACATGGCCCTAATACAACCGAAATTTGAGGGATGACTCCTGAATAAATGGAATTCCTGTAAAAAATCTGACCATACCCATCTAATGATACCACACCTTCTTGTATACGAGCACCGCCCGAGTCATTCAATCCAATAAAAGGAGTTCCATTTTGTGCTGCAAGATCCATAACCGCCGCAATTTTTCTTGCATGCATTTCTCCTAAAGCCCCACCAAAAACGGTAAAATCCTGAGAGAAAAGATAGATCGGCCGCCCATGAACCTTTCCATATCCAGTAACTACCCCATCACCTGGTCCTTTTTTATCCTCTAGACCAAAATCATTGCAGCGATGTTCAATAAAAGGGTTCAGTTCAACAAATGTTCCTTTGTCAACTAACAAATCGATACGCTCTCTGGCGGTAAGCTTCCCTTTTTCATGCTGCTTCGTAATTTTCTCGTCACCTCCGCCTAATTCCACTTCACGGCGTTTATCATATAATTCGTTGATCTTTTCATATATATCCCCTGTCATGAACATCCACCTCCACGCTTTTCACACAATTCAACTAAAACGCCGTTCGTCCCTTTTGGGTGCATGAAGGCAATGTTCGCTCCACCTGCTCCTTGACGTGCAGCTTCATCGATCATCGGTATACCATTTTTAATAAACTCTTCAATTCTATCTTCTATTTTGTCTACACCGATTGCAAGGTGATGAATTCCTTCTCCACGTTTGTCAATAAACTTGGCGACAGCACTTTCATTGCTTGTTGGTTCCAAAAGCTCAATTTTACTTTCTCCAATTTGAAGGAAAGCAACTTTAACCCTTTGTGATTCGACTACCTCTTCTCCAAGAAAGGTAAGCCCCAATGTCTTTTCATAAAAAGGCAGCACCTCTTTGATTGATCGTACAGCTACCCCTATATGGTCGATTTTTTTCCCCATGATGATCTCTCCCTTTGTGTTATGAAATCGAATTCAAACCATATATATCTTCTCCGCTAAAGACGAAAAACCCTCCATTTTAACAGGAATACTTCATATATCGACATGATTATTTCTTGTCCGAGTGCTAAATTCACGATAAAATAATGATATGCTTAGAAATAGGAGTGAACCTACTATGCCTCGCAAGTTTCAAAAATTAATCGTTTATTTGATGATAGCGACGATGTTACTGACTTCTTTGTTGGCAGGAGCATCCATATTTTTATAAAAAGTAATTGGTTTGGCAAACTAAACGCTAGGGCTTCCCTCATAGGCCCTAGTGTTTTTTCATTAAATATGTTTTAAATTTTAATGAACGAGTGCTCGTTAATTGACGTACATTTCTAAACTTCAGCTTTCTTTTGTAGTTTTCTTTTTCAAAAAAGCTGCCGGAACATCCTAAAATCCATGATAATATTTACATAGTTTTAACTATATCTTAAAAAGGGTTTTACAATCTCGCGTTATGTTTTAACGAGAGGAAATAGATAGAATCTTTGATGCTGGAGGAAAAATGAAGGAAAATATCGTATTTATACATGGCCTTACAGGCAGTAAACGTGCCTTTCATAAGGAAATTGATTATTTTGGTCATGACTATCATACGTACGCTTATGATTTAGTTGGCCACGGTAAGGAAAGAGGAAAAGCAGTAGAATTCACATTGGATAATTTAGTTAAACAATTAGATATTCTTTTTGAACAGGAAGAGATAGAAAAAGCTCATATATGTTCATTAAGCTATGGTTGTTATCCTAGTACAATTTTTTCAAGCAAGTGGAAAGAGAGAGTGTTAAGTCTTTGTTATATAGGAGGCCATTATAACTCTAATTCTCCTTTATTTGAGGTATTCCGGCATTATTGGGATTCCAGCAATGAAGATTATTCGAAATGGTTAAAAAACTATTCCGAGGATTTATTTCCAAAAGAAGGGGTCCTTGATCCGTATTCATTTATTTCAGCAAAGCTGTATTATAAATACGGTCTTGAACTGGACAAGGGAATTTTAAAAAAAGCGATCGGGCATAGGCTCGAGTATGATTTACGAAGTGATCTTAAAACAATAAATGTTCCAGTTCTTTGGGTAATGGGTGATCATGACTCTCTTTATAAGTCTAGTATTGAAGATTTAACGACTGTGATCCCACACGTGCAATATAAGGAAATTCATCATGCAGGTCATGCAGCAAACCTGTTCCGTCCTACTGCCTTTAAACGAATATATGAGGAATTTCTTAAAGGAATCAACTGACAGATTGAGTCCATTGTGAATATAATGGTCATTACCCTAGCTGAAATGCAATAGTATTAAATAAAAACATCATTAGGGAAAAGCAATGAGGTGACATCATGGCAGTTGTTAAGGCTACGGAGTCAGATATAGATCTTTTAGCAAGATTGCTTAGGGCAGAAGCTGAAGGCGAAGGGCAAATGGGTATGCTGCTTGTCGGTAATGTAGGGATTAACAGGATGAGAGCAAATTGTTCCGATTTTAAAGGAATCCGTACAGTTCGGCAAATGGTTTTTCAGCCACATGCATTTGAAGCGACTATTAAAGGATACTTTTACCAAAGAGCAAGAGAAAAGGAAAAGCGATTAGCACGCCGAGTTGTTAACGGAGAAAGATTCTGGCCGGCAAAATTTAGCTTATGGTATTTTAGACCGCCGGGAGATTGTCCTGCTCAGTGGTATAATCAGCCTCATGTAGCTCGATACAAGCTTCACTGTTTTTATGAACCAACAGCTGGAACTTGTGAGAATATTTATAACACGTTTTAATAGTTTGTTATTCACTTATTCACCCATGTGAAGTTGGAAGATTTCAATTAGCAAACAATAGGTACCCCCTTGAAGCAATCTGACTTTATCCCCACCTTTCTTATTATTTCATCTGAAAATCGAGGTGGGGATTTTTACTCTCCCCCATTCAGTTATTTACTTATATGAATATATGGAAATATTTGTAAATATAATGTCAATACTAGTAACCAGATTAAAATTAGGAGAAAGTAAGATGCACTTAGTCCTTGTAATCATGGATTGCACCATGTTCATAAACTGGGGGCATTAATTCTATCTGTGCTCTTTGCCGTGTTCTATTTGTTTATTTTTGATTATATTTGAGTGTTAACTAAAAACGGCAGCTTTTTACAATATTGGTTACACCGCAAAATTTGTATTTTTTCATTAGAATCCTCTACATATATTTCCTCCAAAAAGAAATTTCCAGTTAATTGTGATCGACTAATTCACTCCACCCATTTGAATAAAGTAAAACTTCCATCAGTGGGGGTTTTTTCACCCCAACTAATGGTTAGCCTGCGGCCAACTGATGAGGGTCAAACTGATGTTGCCACGAAAGTGACGCTTTTTAGTCAGTGTTCCTTTTCTCGGACCTTTACAGGCAGTTATCTCCACCAAATTATATTACTTTTCCGAAGATTGAAGTTAGAGGTAGTACAGTCCGTAAAGAGTGGGATAAAAAGCTATCATATAGGGAAATTTACACATATATCACCAAAAGGAGCTGTTACAAAAATAATGAATGAAAAAGAAAAGAATAACAAGGTTCATCCCGCCAATGAATCTGAGAGTCAACAGCAGAAGCAATACCCTCCCTATTTCGAAACCTCAACCCCAGACCATGTAATCTTACTGGATGAGGATTCAGCAAGCAATGTTACAAATGTGGAAGAAGAAGACCTATGAGAAATTAAAACCTTTATCAGCGGGTGTTTGATTCATCCTTAGACTGAGGCGTTTGCAGGCAATCATACCTTCTGAGGTGTGAGACGAGTTTTACAGTTTGTTAAAAGAGGGATAATTCAGGGACGGCAGAGATCAATTTAGCCTGCTTCTTTTTCTTTAATGGTTCCACCTGCCAATAAACAAAACACATTCAATTTCATCAAAAAATTAACTGATATTAACTAATAGGAGTGACTGAAATGGATATTAAGCGTATAAAACAAATTCTTTCATCCTCAGCTGATATTGATGTTAAGTATAATGAATCGTCTGTATGGATTGATAAAATTAATGAAGACGGTAAAACAGCTACAGTACATTTAAGAGGGCCTTTAGAGGAAAGAACAGAAGTAGAAATTTCTGAGCTCAAAGAAGTTTAGCGATTGCGGTAACGGTACCAGAAACCTCTGGTACCTGGTACCGTTAATTTTATTTCTTCTTATTTATCATTTGGATAAGGAAACGGATAAACATCATTAGAATAAAAGTGCTTATAAACGTGTGCATCCATGTCCATGAATGGTATTTAATTAAGTCGGTATTTTTTTCAAAGAAAACTTCCGTTATCGTTAACGCAGAAGTATACAATATACATTGAAAAACAATGCTGAGAAATTTTGATGTATAGGTTGTTTGACAAAAATAAACACAAACAACCGGAAATAGCAGATATTCGTAAAGAATGCTGGATGAGAAATATGAACTTAAAAACCTTTTGGGATATTCGAGCATTTTCTCTTCTACAACTAAAACACCAAGAAATTCTGCGAAGTAAGAGGTCAATAAGAAAACGATTATCCAGTTTTTAAATGGTGGTTTTTTAAAACTGATAACAAATAGGATGATTCCGATTATGACCAGCAACCACAAAATGATTTTTTCCATGGATAAATAGCTCCTCATTGTGAAGATAGAAATAACTTCCCCAAAATTTTTCATGTATCCTATCGAAAAAAAGATAGTAAGACAAATTTTTCCTTACTATCTAAGCTGTTACTATTAATGTGTCTCTGAAAAGTTGTTTTTATGATATAGCACCATATTGTTTTGCCAAAGCTTCAAAGGAAGCTGTCTTCGAATTCACAATAAGCACTTTAGTTCCTAACGGGATTTTACTAAAGAGCTTTTCCACTTCCTTGTTATGCATCCTTATACAGCCTTGAGTGACAAATAACCCTATCGAGCTGTCCCGATTCGTTCCGTGAATTCCAAATGTTCTTCCATCCGAGTTGTCTGCGTCAAATCCAATCCAGCGGGTTCCTAATGGATTTTTTGGATCTCCCCCTGGGATATCCTTTTTCCGATAATTTGGAAAAACAAAAGTCAATAAGATGATGAAAATGTGCATGTCTTTCACCCTTTTTTTGTTAGTGTAACCTGAAGGTGAAAAGACATTCTCTCATTTACTTGATCCCTTTAAAATAACTTTTTAGAACAAGATATTGTTCCATTTCACGAACGAAATGCAGCAAGGCAGCTCTAGTTTCAAATTCTCCTCTCGTTTCTGGTAAAGGCATATTAACAAATTCCTCATTCATTTCCGCCAGTCTTTTTAGGAATTTATGTGCAGTATTACCCGGATGAATATTCTCTCTTAGATCTTGAATAAACTCCGCAAGCATTTTCCCTTGTTCTACTGAAACTGAAATAGTGGTGACGATCGGCAAAACTCGTTCAATGATCTCAAATTGCTTTTCCCGCATTTTAAAATAATGATAGTATAAATTTTCGTGCCTCAAAAAATGATTTTCCACATCCCTAAAAGAAAGGGTTTTGGCCTCTGCCAATAATCGTGAGGTTTCGGTAATTTCCTTTCCGTCCCACTCACTGTCATGTGTTAATAAATAATGTTCGATTTCTATAAATATTTTCGCAAAGTTTCCCTCGATTCTCTCTTGATAATCCTTCAGCTTTTTATCAACACTCGGCATATAAAGATTCATGATTAGAGCAACTCCAATACCTATAACGATTAAAGCAAACTCATTAAAGACGAGTGACCATGTTATATGCTCTGATGTAAATAAATGCAAAATAATAACTGTGCTTGTCACGATCCCATCCTTCGCTTTTAGGATAACCATTGTGGGAATAAACACAAGCAGCATTATTCCGATTACTAGCGGATGGTAAGTAATCCATTCAAAGAATAGATAGGAAAAAGGAATGGCCATAGAACAAGCAAGGAATCGCTCCCAAGAGCTTTTGAGCGATTTTTTCTGGGTTACTTTGATACATAAAATCGTAATAATCCCTGCTGAAGCAAAGTTCTCAAGCTGCAGCAATTGAGCGAGACAAATGGCTATTGTAGTCCCAAGCGCAGTTTTTAACGTACGGTAACCAATTTTAAACATGTTATTACTCCAATTCGTTCCATTTCTGGATTATCATAAAACTAGAAAGAAGATGGCTGTTTAACCATCTTCTCTTTCAACTGTATATTTTATAACATTTTTTCTAAAAAGTCTTGTGCACTTTTTGACCTAGCCATTTCAGAAAAGCTAATCCTGCTTATACTTCTTCACAATGTTTATCAAATGCTTCCTGAAGCTTTGTCACCACTGACATTGGATCATGACCTTCAATCTCATGACGTTCAACCATGGTTAAAAGCTGACCATCCTTTAATAAAGCAAAAGATGGTGAGGATGGTGGATAACCTACAAAAAACTCACGGGCTCTGGCAGTTGCTTCTTTATCTTGTCCTGCAAAAACAGTAACTAAATGATCTGGACGTTTATCATAATGGACAGAATGAGCTGCTGCAGGGCGGGCTATCCCTCCTGCACAGCCACATACAGAGTTAACCATTACTAATGTAGTACCTTCTTTTGCAAATGTTTCTTCTACATCTTCCGGTGTTGTTAATTCTGTATATCCAGCAGCAACAATTTCTTGTCTAGCTTGGCGAACGACATCGTTCATAAATAAATTAAAATCCATATTCACGCAAATCTCTCCTTTAGACCATTCTTTCTTAATATTATCAAGCTTTTTATAGTATGTGCAAATATATCATCCCAGGCCCTTAGCATTCATAAAAGCGGCAATTAGCTGTTCGACACTATTTGCAACTGTTTTCTCACCATCGAGCACACCCTTCTCAATAAAAGGAATCTTCTCTTTTATAAGTGGATGATGAAAAAATTGATAGGCCAGCTGTTCTTTTATCATATCATACAGCCAATCTTTTTTTTGCTGCATTCTTCGATTTGAAAATACCCCATTTTCCTTTGTAGTGGAAAAAAAACGTTCAACCGTTTTCCAAATCTCCTCAATTCCAATCTCTTTTAATGCAGATGCTCTCATTGCTTTTGTTGTCCAGCCTTCTGTATAAGGCTTTAAAAAATGAAGGATCGTATTATACTCATGCTCGGCCTTGATTGCTTTATTCAGGTTGTCCCCATCTGCTTTATTTACGACAATTAAATCAGGTAATTCCATAATGCCTTTTTTCATTGTTTGAAGCTCATCACCTGCTCCGGTTAGAACTAACAACAAGAAAAAATCGACCATGCTTCTTACAACAAATTCTCCTTGTCCAACTCCTACAGTTTCTATTAGAATAACATCAAACCCAGCAGCTTCACAAAGAAGTATCGTCTCTCGTGTTTTTCGATTTACGCCGCCAAGTGTTCCGCTGGAAGGAGAAGGTCTAATAAATGCCTGCTTATGTCTTGCCAAGCGTTCCATTCTTGTTTTATCTCCAAGGATGCTCCCTTTTGATACTTGGCTGCTAGGATCAACCGCTAAAACGGCTACTTTAAGGCCCTTTTCACACAAATACATGCCAAACGTATCGATAAAGGTGCTTTTCCCAACTCCAGGCACTCCGGTAATCCCGATTCTTACAGATGGATTGGCTGGATTAGTTATAGACTGCAAGATGTCCTGTGCTTTTTCAAAATGATATTCTGAATTGCTTTCTACAAGAGTTATAGCCTGGGCAAGGGCGACTCTTTCTCCTCCTTGGAGCCTGCTTACTAAGTCATCTACCGGGATTTCTTGCTTTCTTCGATTGTACTTTTTATATCTCATCTTCCACTTCCTCGTACCCGAGACGTTCGAGGATTGTTTCAATAACCCTGGTTGCAGCAACCGGGATCACTGTTCCTGGTCCAAATATTTCAGCTGCCCCATTCTCCCGCAAAAATTGATAATCCTGCGGGGGAATGACTCCTCCAATAATGACGATAATATCTTCTCTTCCAAGCTTTTTTAATTCCTTAACGACTTGAGGAAGGAGGGTTTTATGTCCAGCAGCTAAAGAGCTCATTCCAATCACATGCACATCATTTTGGGCAGCTTGGATCGCTGTTTCGGCAGGAGTTTGAAAGAGCGGGCCGACATCTACATCAAACCCTAGATCAGCGAACGCCGTTGCAATGACTTTTGCACCACGATCATGGCCATCCTGTCCCATCTTGGCAATCAAAATTCTGGGACGGCGGCCTTCAAGCTCATAAAATTGATCAGTCAAGGATCTGACCTGTTGAATTTCTTCTTCATTAGAGTATTCTGAGCTGTACACTCCGCTTATTGAACGAATCACTGCCTGATGCCGTTTTGAAGCTTTTTCAATCGCTGAAGAAATTTCACCCAAAGTTGCCCGAACGCGAGCTGCCTCTACAGCAAGCTCCAGCAAGTTCCCTTCACTGCTCGAAGTTGCCGCAGTAATCACATTCAGCGCAGCTTCTACCTTTTTTTCATCTCGGTTTTCTTTTACCCTTTGAAGACGGGCAATTTGATTATTTCGAACTGCTGTATTATCAATACTTAAAATGTCCAGCGGTTCCTTATCGTTCAATCTATATTTGTTCACTCCAACAATCGTTTCCTTTTTTGAATCAATTCTAGCCTGCCGTTTGGCCGCTGCCTCTTCAATTCTCATTTTCGGCAGACCTGTTTCAATCGCTTTTGCCATTCCACCAAGCTCTTCAATTTCTTCAATGTGCGTCCATGCCCGTTCCATTAAATCATGTGTTAATTTTTCAACAAAGTAAGAACCCCCCCATGGATCAATAACATTACAAATTCCTGTTTCTTCCTGTAAGTAAAGCTGCGTGTTTCTGGCAATCCTAGCAGAAAAGTCAGTGGGCAGGGCAATCGCTTCATCTAATGCATTTGTATGCAGCGACTGAGTATGCCCCATTGCTGCAGCATGAGCTTCCATACAAGTTCTAATCACATTATTGAAGGGGTCCTGCTCTGTCAAGCTCCAGCCTGATGTTTGAGAGTGAGTTCGAAGGGCAAGGGATTTATTGTTTTTCGGGTTGAATCGCTTCATAATGGATGACCACATATAGCGCGCAGCTCTCATTTTCGCCACTTCCATAAAATAATTCATGCCAATTGCCCAGAAAAAAGACAGCCTTGGAGCAAAATGATCAATGTCGAGTCCTGCCTTCAAACCTGTTCGAACATATTCGAGTCCATCAGCAAGTGTATATGCGAGCTCCAAATCAGCTGGTGCCCCTGCCTCTTGCATATGATAGCCGGAAATGCTAATGCTGTTAAACCGCGGCATCCATTTAGAAGTATAGGAAAAAATGTCTCCTATTATTCTCATTGAAGTTTCGGGCGGATAAATATAAGTGTTTCGAACCATGTATTCTTTTAAAATATCATTTTGAATGGTCCCCATCAATTTTTCTTTTGAAACTCCCTGCTCCTCTGCAGATACAATATAAAAGGCCATTATTGGCAGAACAGCGCCATTCATGGTCATGGAAACTGACATTTCATCTAACGGGATACCGTCAAATAAGATGTTCATATCAAGAATTGAGTCTATTGCCACACCAGCTTTACCGACGTCTCCTTCAACACGCGGATGATCCGAATCATAGCCTCTGTGTGTGGCCAAGTCAAAAGCAACCGACAATCCTTTTTGGCCCATGGCAAGGTTTCTCCGGTAGAATGCATTACTCTCTTCAGCAGTAGAAAAACCGGCATATTGACGAATCGTCCATGGCCTGTTTACATACATTGTTGCGTATGGGCCTCTAAGAAATGGAGGAACTCCTGGAAAAGTACCTAAATGGTCCAAGCCCGCTATATCTTCTTTTGTATAAGTATTTTTTACGGAAATATTTTCATTTGTTAAAAAAGACTTTTCATCACTTCCAACACTTTTACTGGATGTCTTTAACTCGAGGTTAGTAATAGTTAATCGTCCCATTATTCACTCACCTCCAGCAATTCAGAAACCACTTGCAAAAACTGATACACATTCATTTTATTCGTTATAGATTTCCATTCTCTTAAATGGCGAGGCGGAGCACCTACGATCATTATTTCTTTTACCTGGAGGCTGTTCTTAACTTGTGTAATCGATTTTTCATCAAGTTCTTCATACGCACGATCTTGTCCGCATAGGAGAACCAGAGGAAATCCCTTAATAATTTCTAAATCATTCTCTATTGCTGCTACTGTTTCAAACCCGCCCGCAGATAAAATTCCCTGAATGAAGTCTAAACGGTGCTTATAGTCTTTTAATCTACCCAAAACGATAACTCCCACTTTTGGGAGATGGCCTTTTTTCTTCTTATAGGAAAGCGCATTTATTCTTAGCTGCTCAAAATGTTCAGCTAAACGTAACGGTTTTATCGGAGCTATAAAATTTGGTTTTTGATTTATCATTTTTTTGAATTGAAAGCCCTTACATTCCTGGATGTCATCTTCCAAGTTTGCAAATATAGTTGTTCCTACCATTCCTTTTACCCTAGTATTAATATCACCTATTCGAGTACTAGCCATCGCATTGATTTCTACTTGGATCTTTCCACATTTGAGAGTTTCCAAAAAACCGCCCTTGTCTTCAATAAAACCTATTTTATTCCATGCTTTTTCGGCTAATTCATTGGTGAGGTTCTCCACATAATAAGAGCCTGCAACAGGATCTGTCACTTTCGTTAGATAACTTTCTTCTTTAAGAATATAATGTGTATTCCTGGCAAGTCTTTCAGCTTTTTGGTCAAATTTGCCGCAAATCTCCCCATATGGTCCAATATTTAAACTGGTTATACCAGCTAATGCTGCTGAAAAGGCTTCGGTTGTTGTTCTTAATAGGTTCACATGGACGTCTGATAGTGTTTTGTTTAAAACGGCTGTGTTACAGTGGATGTATGGATCATCTAACTCTTCATGTCCTTCAAACCCCTCAATAATAGTCGCCCATATTTGTTTAGCAGCCCTTAGTTTTGCAATTTCTGTAAAAAATTCTGAGCCGATCGAAAAGCTAAATACGGTTTGTTTGGCAAGATATAGGTAGGAAAAGCCTCTTGAAGATAAATGATCAAGTACTTCCAGCCATGATGAGAATGTATAGGCTATTTCCTGAACAGAAGAGGAACCGCTCCTATTATAAAGGTCCCCTTTCGTAAATATCCCTTTTAAGCTTGGAGATTCTTTTTCGATCCATTGCAGATGCTCTGCTAATTCATCATAAAAACCCGCTCCATTCCCTCGAAGCATGAGCTTCTCAAGAGGATCAAAGGCGATTACACCTTTTAATGCTGAAAGATCTGACACCTTTTCTTTTAAGAACTGCCGGAATATCGATAGTTTTTCAACATGATGAGAAAAATCGAAAAAGAAATGAATTTGCGTTAAGTCAATTGACTTGAAAGCTTTACCCAGTTCCTCTCCAGATTTTACGAAAGAAAAGTCTTCTAAATAAATTGTCGTCAATCCGTTTTCTAAACGATTAAGAATTTGATTGTTTAAATCTTCTGCAGATGAATAAAACTGAATTTTTTGGCACACCGTCCAATCATGTCCGGTTTTTTTACCAAAAGAAAAATTCTTATGCCTGCAGTCCGCTTTTGTATATAATGGTTTAAGCTTGATGCCTTCATATGTTAATGTCTCAATACTTGCAACGTTTTTCCCCTTTAACGCTCGTTCAACTTCTTTTAACCACAGTTCGACCGTCTTTTGATTTTCTTTCCCCCAGCCCTTGTTCATTCTATGCCTCCTAAAGAATGCGTTTTCATTTTTGGATATTTTAGAATGCTGTGCTATTTTTTATTTTATTACATATTAATTATTCCAGCAATTAGATGGAATAGACGAACAAGAAGCACAGGCTGTTTAGAGATATTACACACAGGGGAAAAAGAATAAAAAGTGGTTTTTCTATCATATAGAATTCCGCGAAAAGGTGTGCATTTAAATGCCACATTTTGTCTAGAAGCAGCTATCCCGGAAATAAAGAGGAGACGAAAAATGTTTACTAATAAAAGCGCTTTATTACTATACAATGGCAACGCAGGTCAGAAGGATATTGAAAAAGTAATTGGCATGACAGTACCTCTCCTATCTCAACAAGTTGGAGAATTGGTCATTAGAGCAACGCAAAATAAAGATGATGCAAGGAAATATTGTTTTCAAAATGGGGAACTATTTGATTTCTTGTTTATTTTAGGCGGAGATGGAACCATACACGAATGCATAAATGGGCTTGCGAAATTGGAAAAGAGACCAGTCATCGGAATTATTCCAGGAGGAACATGTAACGATTTATCAAGGTCACTTGATATCCCTCAAAATATACGAAAAGCAACAGAAACACTTTTGGAAGGAAGAGTACAGGAAATTGATGCAGCTCGAGTCAATGATCATTTCTTTATCAACTTTTGGGGAGTTGGCTTGATTGCGGAAACCTCTGCAAATATCGATGAAACAGAAAAGTCGATTTTAGGAAAAATTAGTTATTTTACTAGTGCCATAAGGACTTTACAAGATATGACCAAATTTTCATTCCATTTGGTCATTGATGATAAAGAACTAATTGATGATGGTGTTATGGTACTTGTATCTAACGGAAGATATATAGGGACAAACGAACTGCCTTTTTCTTTAAATAGTTTAAGTGACGGCTTACTTGACGTGTTAGTGATTAATGAAGCAAACTTAAAAATGATCAAGGAAATAGTCAATTTAAAAGACGAACGACAATGGGATAAAATATATTCTGAGATCCAGCGCTACCAAGGAGAAAAAATATCTTTTCATACTGATCCGCCTAGAGAAGTGGATACTGATGGAGAAGTTTATTTAAAAACACCGGCTGAAATTAATATACTGAAAAGGCACTTTAAGGTGCTGGTTTCAAATTAAATAGAAAAATGTGCCAGGTTAGTGATTGGCACATTTTTCAAAACTATTTTCACAAACCTTTTTTCTGCCTAGGGCAAAGTTTGTCACTTTGAGAGTTCAAGTATCTCCCTAAGATGAAACTAGAATCGATCGGCGCTTTAACCATCTCTTCAAAAAAAGACTTATATTAATAAATTGAAGTATTTTCTTTAGAGGTATTTTCAAGAATTTCCTTTACTCTTCCTAAGAAACGTCCGCAAATGAGACCGTCGAGTATTCTATGGTCTAATGACATACAAAGGTTTACCATATCCCGAACGGCAATCATGCCATTGATTACAACCGGGCGTTTCACAATGGATTCAACTTGCAGAATGGCTGCTTGCGGATAGTTAATAATTCCCATCGATTGAACGGAACCGAACGACCCTGTGTTATTAACTGTAAATGTTCCTCCCTGCATATCATCAGACGTTAATTTACCTGCACGTACCTTGCCAGCAAGTTCTGTAATTTCACGAGCAATCCCCTTGATTGTCATTTCATCTGCATTTTTGATAACGGGCACGAATAGAGCATCATCAGTAGCTACTGCAATTGAAAGATTGATCTCTTTCTTTTGAACGATCTTGTCCCCTGCCCACATTGAATTAATTTGCGGATATTCCTTTAAAGCCTGTGCTGCAGCTTTTACGAAAAATGCGAAGAAGGTTAAGTTAAACCCTTCTTTTTGTTTGAATACATTTTTCACACTGTTTCGGTATTCTACTAAATTAGTTACGTCAACCTCCATCATTGTCCAAGCATGCGGCACTTCGTGTTTACTCCGTACCATATTTGCTGCAATTGCTTTACGGATGCCGCTGACTGGAATTTCAATATCGCCGGCTAAGGCAGGGACATTCGCAGAAGCTTGTTTAAGCTCCTCTGAAGGTTTTGTTTCTTTTTCCTCGGCGCTTGGTTTCGCCGCAATTGAAGCTGCATCTCCTGTTTTCGAAGCTTTTCCGCTTTCTAAAAGGGTTTGCAGATCCTTGCGTGTAATCCGTCCACCTGCTCCTGTTCCGGCTACCTGCTCTAAGTCAATGTCATTTTCTTGAGCAATTCTTAATACAGCCGGTGAATATCGTTTCTTGTTAGAAGTGTCTTTAGGAGGTTCAGCTGGGGCAGCTTCTTTTGGTTGTTCGTTTACTTCTTCGTCTTTCGGCTCAGCGTCAGATATTCCCCTAGACGCGCCCTCGACTTCAATTTTGCAAATGACTTCTCCGACTGAGAGCGTGTCACCTTCAACAGCCACAAGCTCTTTGATTATACCTTCATACGAGGATGGGACCTCTGCATTTACTTTGTCTGTCATGACTTCAGCGAGAGGATCATATTTATTTACTTTATCGCCAACTTGAACAAGCCATTTACTAATCGTTCCTTCTGTAACACTCTCACCAAGCTGGGGCATCGCCATTTGTTCGATTGTCATTTTAAGTACCTCCTCTTTCCATAGCCGCTTTAAAACTCGGCTAATTTTCTCATCGCTTCTTCGACTTTGTCAGGGTTGATCATAAAATATTTTTCCATAGTCGGTGCATAAGGCATTGCTGGGACATCCGGGCCAGCTAAACGCATGATTGGAGCATCAAGATCAAAAAGACAATTTTCCGCAATGATGGCAGAGACTTCACTCATAATACTGCCTTCTTTGTTATCTTCCGTTAGAAGCAAAACCTTACCCGTTTTTGAGGCTGCTTCTATAATCGAATCTTTATCGAGCGGATAGACTGTACGCAAATCTAAAATATGAACAGAAACCCCATCTTTCGCAAGTCGTTCTGCAGCCTGCAAAGCAAAATGAACACATAAACCATATGTAATAACCGTTAAATCTTCTCCCTCTCGTTTAACGTCCGCTTTTCCGATCGGCAGTACATAATCATCCTCCGGCACTTCCCCTTTGATTAGCCGGTATGCACGTTTATGCTCAAAAAACAATACTGGGTCCTCATCACGTATGGCAGCCTTTAATAATCCTTTTACATCATATGGTGTGGAAGGCATGACAATTTTCAAGCCAGGCTGATTGGCAAATATGGCTTCAACTGATTGTGAATGATATAAGGCACCATGAACCCCGCCGCCATAAGGTGCGCGAATTACCATCGGACAGCCCCAGTCATTATTTGAACGATATCGTATTTTAGCTGCTTCTGAGATAATTTGGTTGACAGCAGGCATAATGAAATCTGCAAATTGCATTTCAGCAATCGGCCTCATCCCGTACATTGCTGCCCCAATACCAACTCCTGCAATTGCCGATTCTGCAAGCGGGGTATCAAGAACTCGATCTTCACCAAATTGATCATATAAACCTGCAGTTGCTTTAAATACTCCACCTTTACGGCCAACATCTTCTCCTAATACAAAAACACGTTCATCACGTTCCATTTCCTCACGAATGGCCAATGTGACGGCATCAATATATGAAATAACTGGCATTTGTTTTTCCCCCTTACTCGGCATATACATATTTCAGAGCTGACTCTGGTTCTGCATATTGAGCACTTTCTGCATAATCAGTCGCTTCATTGACTATGTTCATTATTTTATCAAGGATTTCTTTTTCTTTCTCCTCTGTCAATACGCCTGTTTCTTTTAAATAAGCTGAGAACTTTGTAATTGGGTCATTCTTTTTCGCTTCAGCAACTTCCTCTCGCCCACGGTAGCTGCGATCATCATCATCACTTGAATGAGGAGTTAAGCGATAGGAGATCGTTTCGATCAATGTAGGACCTTCCCCTTTGCGTCCGCGATCAGCCGCTTCCTTTACTGCTTTATATACTTCAAGCGGATCGTTTCCATCTACCGTTATACCATGCATGCCATATCCAATTGCACGATCAGATACTTTTTCACAGGCAACCTGTTTTTCATAAGGGACAGAAATTGCATATTTATTGTTTTCACACATAAAGATAACAGGGAGTTTATGTACTCCTGCAAAGTTTGCTCCTTCATGAAAGTCCCCCTGGTTAGAAGAACCCTCACCGAATGATACAAAGGTTATAATATCTTTCTTTTCCATTTTCCCTGCAAGTGCGATGCCTACAGCATGTGGAACCTGAGTAGTTACTGGAGAGGAACCTGTAACAATTCGATTTTTCTTTTGCCCAAAGTGACCTGGCATTTGCCTGCCTCCTGAATTTGGATCTTCTGCTTTGGCAAAGCCAGATAACATTAATTCTTTTGCAGTCATTCCAAAAGTTAGAACAACTCCAATATCTCGGTAGTATGGTAAAACATAGTCGCTTTGACGATCTAGAGCATAAGCTGCACCAACTTGGGCCGCTTCTTGTCCCTGACAAGAAATAACAAATGGAATTTTACCAGAACGGTTCAACAACCACATCCGCTCGTCAATTTTTCTAGCCATGAGCATTGTTTTATATATTTCTAAAACATCTTGATCAGTTAACCCTAATGATTCATGACGCTTTTCAGCCATTTTTTATACCTCCTATAAAGTGAAACTTCCATCAGAGAGCTTCTGATGGTTTGCTTGAGACCCACAAGAATGTGGGTCACACAGACGTTGCCACAGTAAGTGGCGTTCTGTCTGTGTTCCTTTTTCCGGACTCTTACGTGCAGTTTGTTGGCTTACTGTCCGTTAGAAGTGGGATATGTAAGAAGGACTTGTCCTCTTTTCAATTGGCTCATTTCTAAAAGATTATCGCTTCTGCTTAGAATAGACGTTGATATAAGCAAGTAATTATTTGTAATTGCACTCGTCTCCCCTTTAACCACTCATTTTGGAAGATAAACCTAAACGCCTATCTAATTAGTTAAAAAACTATGAATGAATTGCTTTACCATCTACTGCAAGCGCCGCCTCACCAATTGCTTCTGATAAAGTAGGATGAGGGTGAATGGTATGAGCCACTTCCCATGGAGTAGCATCGAGTACTCTTGCAAGACCTGCTTCAGAAATCATATCTGTGACGTGAGGCCCTATCATATGTACGCCCAATAAATCTTCAGAATCTTCATCCACTACAAGCTTGACAAATCCATCTGATTCTCCAAACACTAAAGCTTTTCCAATTGCTCGAAAAGAGAATTTTCCTATTTTCACATTCCGGCCTTGATCCTTTGCTTCTGCTTCTGTATAGCCAACACTAGCAACTTCTGGTGTACTATAAACACATTTAGACACGAGTGAGTAGTCAATTGGACTGGGATTTTCATTTGTCATATGTTCAACCGCTGTAATTCCCTCGTGGGATGCTACATGTGCAAGCTGCAGCCCGCCAATGACATCCCCGATCGCATAGATGTGAGATTCTTTCGTTTGAAAATATTCATTTGTCAAAATATACCCATTTTCAACTCGTATATCAGTGTTCTCTAAACCGATGCCTTCGACATTTGCTTGTCTGCCAACAGAAACAAGCAGCTTTTCAGCTTTAAATTGTTTTTGCTCACCTTTGTGTTCCGCATTAATTACCACATCATTATCTTTTTGAATCGTGTCGGGAAGCACTTTCGCTCCAGTTACAACATTGACACCTTTCTTTGTTAATAAACGCTGCATCTCTTTTGAGATATCCTCATCTTCTGTTGGTAAAATCCTTTCAGCAAATTCAAGCACTGTTACGTCTACCTCAAAATCTGAGAGCATAGAGGCCCATTCAATTCCAATAACACCTCCGCCTACTATTATAATTGATGCCGGCAAGCTTTCTAATTGAAGAGCCTCATCAGAGGACAGCACCTTTTCTCCATCAATATCGAGCCCAGGTAATGATCTTGGCCGAGAGCCTGTAGCAACAATAACATTTTTAGGAATTAGCATTTCATTTTCTTCACCATTATTCATCTCAACAGAAACAGTTCCAGGCATCGGAGAAAAGATTGATGGTCCAAGAATTCTTCCAATTCCTTCAAATACATCAATTTTCCCTTGCTTCATTAAATGTTGGACACCTTTATGAAGCTGGTCTACAATTCCTTGCTTCCTCTCTTGAACTTTTAGAAAATTCAATTCTACACCAGAAGTTGTTACACCAAACTCCTCTGATCTTTTCGTAGTTGCAAAAACTTCTGCACTGCGAAGCAATGCTTTACTTGGGATACACCCTTTGTGAAGGCATGTGCCTCCTAATTTTCCTTTTTCAACTACTGCAACCTTTAATCCTAATTGAGAAGCACGGATTGCGGCAACATAACCGCCTGTACCGCCGCCAAGGATGACGAGATCATATTCTGTAGCCATGGCTTCTAGCTCCTTTCTAGTTGAACACTTTTAGTTGTATTTGGTTGTTCGGATATACTTTTGCCTTTTCCTCATTGGTAAGTACACGCAGGGCCCCTTCTGCAAGAGCCTGAAGCTCGTTTTCTCCTGGATACACAATAATATCAGCGATCCAGTCGATATAAGAAGAAATATCTTGAATAAAACCTTTTCCGTAAGCAAGTCCGCCAGTTAACACAATTGCATCTACTTTCCCTTTTAAAACACAGCTTGCAGCTCCAATTTCTTTTCCAATTTGATAGGCCATCGCTTTATAAACAATTTCTGCTTTTTCATCATCGTTAGCGATCATTTTTTCTACTTTTACCGCATCATTTGTACCAAGATAACCAACGAGACCCCCTTGTCCCACAAGCATCTTCATAACCTCTTCACGGAAAAATTCACCTGAAAAGCACATTGCCACTAAATCACCGGCAGGTACAGTACCAGCACGCTCTGGACTAAATGGACCATCACCGTGCAATCCATTGTTCACATCAACAACCTTCCCTTTTTGATGGACTCCTACTGTTATACCGCCGCCCATGTGAGTCACAATTAGATTTAGTTCTTCATATTTTTTGTTGTACTTCTCAGCAACCTTTCTTGCCACTGCTTTTTGGTTTAATGCATGAAAAATACTTTTTCTTTCAATTGAAGGGAGGCCTGATATTTTTGCAATCGGGGCCATTTCATCGACTACAACAGGGTCAACGATATAGGCTGGAATGTTTAATCCCTTGGCAATTTCATAGGCAATAATCCCCCCCAAATTAGATGCATGCTGTCCGGCAAACCCTCTACGTAAGTCATTAAGCATCATTTTATTAACCTCGTAAGTACCTCCTTCTATAGGACGCAGCAATCCTCCACGTCCGCAAACAGCACTTAGCCTTGAAATGTTAATACCCTCACGATCAAGGGTTTCGAGGATCGCTTGCTTACGAAATTCATATTGGTCAATAATACTAGTATATTGCTCAAGCTTTTCTATGTCATGACGGAGGGTTTTTTCAAAAATAACCCGATCGTGGTCAAATACTCCAATTTTTGTTGAGGTTGAGCCTGGATTGATGACTAATATTCGATGTTCATTCTCTATCAATGTCTATACCTCCATTTTAGAAGTGAGAGGTCAGAGGTGGGTTTGGATGAAATCGGCGAAAGAGCTGATTTCTTTTTATCATTAGCCACTTCTACCCTTTTTCCTTTGGTGAACTTAGACAGTTGAATGTATGGCAATCGGTAGTTCGCCGATTGCTTCTACTCCTACCTCCCACTTCTCACCTCCAGAAGTCAGAGGCGGGACTGGTTGAAATCAGCGAAAGAGCTGATTTTTTTATAATTAATCACTAATCCCCTTTTTCCCTTTGGTGAACTTAAACATTTGAACGTGAGGATTGGATGAAATCGGCGACAGAGGCGATTTCCTATTCAAATCAACACCTTATCCAATTTAGCGTTTTTCTTCCCAATTGAAAAAGGAAAAAGCGGAGAGAAAAGATTATCCGCTGCCCTCTACACTATTAAACCAATTTTTAGCGACGGCTTAAAATATGGTGGCCATTTTGCAAAAATTGACTTCTTGAATTACGTATTCTTTCAATTCTTTCTTCCGCTAAACGATCTGCTGCTTTGTAAGTTGGTATATTATCACGTTTTGCGATTTCAATGACTTTAGCAATATTATCGTATATTCCGTCGACTTTTTTCATTGCACGGTCACTGTTGTATCCTTGTAATTCGTCTGCAACATTGATGACTCCACCAGCGTTGATGACATAATCCGGAGCATAGACAATGCCCATTTCATGAATGGTATCACCATGCCGAATATCTTTTAATTGGTTATTTGCTGCACCAGCAATGACTTTTGCTTTTAATTGTGTGATTGTTTCGTCATTGATCGTTGCACCAAGAGCACATGGAGCATAAATATCGCAGCTCACACTGTAGATTTCGTTTGGATCGACAGCCTTTGCCCGGAAATCTTCTACTGCACGTTGAACCGCTTCCTTGTTAATATCTGTTACAATTAATGAAGCTCCCTCTTCGTGTAAATATTTGCACAAGTTGTAAGCTACATTTCCAACGCCTTGAACCGCAATGACCTTCCCTTCTAATGAATCTGTACCAAATGCTTCTTTAGCAGCAGCCTTCATTCCCTTATATACTCCGTAAGCTGTCACCGGCGACGGATTTCCAGATGAACCAAACGCAGGTGAAATACCTGTTACAAAGTTTGTCTCTTCATGAATAAGGTCCATATCCGCAACAGTTGTACCAACATCCTCCGCAGTAATATAGCGGCCATTCAACCCTTGGATATAGCGGCCTAATGCTCTGAACATTTCCTCATTTTTATCCTTGCGAGGATCACCAATAATAACGGTTTTTCCACCGCCTAAATTCAATCCTGCTGCAGCATTCTTATAAGTCATTCCTCTTGATAATCGAAGGGCATCTTCAATGGCTGCCTCTTCAGAATCATAAGTCCACATCCGTGTACCACCCAATGCAGGTCCAAGAGTTGTATCATGAATTGCGATAATTGCTTTTAATCCAGATTGTTTATCTTGACAGAAGACCAATTGCTCATAATCATATTGCTCCATATAGTTGAAAATTTCCATGTGAAATCCTCCTTGAATGTTTAAGATCTAGCAAATTAAGATGCTATCTTACATCTTGTTGCAATTTCCGAGAATCAAGTATCTCTTGATGTTAGACTTGCAGAAATTCGCTATGTACCGATTGAAAAAGCAACGATCTCTTGCAAAGGACCTTATTTTAATTAAATTTCTCGTTAATGATTGGTGGAAGAACAAATCGCCAATGCGATGGAATATAACTTGCTTTCAGCAGAATCTGATCTGCTTGTTAGAACAATCGGCGCTTTTGCACCAGCTATAACAGCACCTACCTTCGCATCCGCGAAATAAATAAATGATTTGTAAAGTACATTTCCTGCTTCTATTGATGGAACTAATAAAATATCGGCTTGTCCTGCTACATCACTTTTGATCCCTTTATGCTCAGCCGCGAGTGAAGATACAGCGTTGTCTAAAGCCAAAGGACCGTCTACTATGCAGTTTTTTATTTGACCCCGCTTATTCATCTGCGTAAGGGCAGCTGCATCTAACGTAGCTTGCATTGCAGGATTAATGACTTCTACAGCCGCAAGCGGTGCTACTTTTGGTTCAGTTATACCAATGGATTTAGCAATTCGCACAGTATTTTCAATAATTTGTACTTTTTGCTGCAAATCAGGTGCGATATTCATTGCAGCATCGGTAACAAAGAGTAATTGTTCAAATCCATTTACCTCAAAAGCAGCAGCATGTGACAAAACCTTTTCAGTTCTAAGTCCAAACTCTTTATTTAACACGGCTTTTAAAATAACAGATGTTGAAATGTTTCCTTTCATCAAAACATCTGCCTCATGCTGGCGAACTGCTTTAACTGCAATTTCACAAGCTTGCTCCTTTGATCTTGCATGAATTAGAGTAATGTGATCTTGAGGTATGTTCTTCTCTTTTACCATAAAATCAACTTGTTCTTTATCACCTATAAGAATAAACTGTGCTAAATTATTCTCTACCGCCATTTTGACAGCTTCAAGAACTTCTTCATCCTCCGCTGAAGCAACTGCAACCTTTTTACCTTCTAGCTGAGCAGCTCTTGTGATGAGATCTTTCAATTTCATTTTGTTTAACTCCCCCCATTTGCTGCACCTACTAGTAATAAAGCAAGAACTGTGCCAACACAAAATGGTTATAAAAGCTTTAATGATTGAAACGCAATATGCATTCTTTTGCAATTCATGCAATTTATTGCATGCTATTTTTTGCGAGTTTGTATTTTTCTATTTTATAATAAAGATTTCTAAGCGATACCCCTAGGCTTTGAGCAGTTTTTGTTCGATTGTAGCCATGCTTCTTTAACGTTTCTTCAATCATTAACTTTTCTAAACGCTCAACCGCATCAGCTAATGTGTCTTCTTTATTATTGACAAATAAAGAAAGGTTTGTTTCTTTTTTTTCAATTTCGCCTGAGTCTAATATTGGCAAATGCTCAAAATCAATATAGACTTCATGGTGATGCATAAAGATAATCGCTCTTCCTAATACATTTTCAAGCTCACGGACGTTTCCAGGCCAATTATAATTGAGCAGTATATGTATTGCTTTTTGTGTGAGTCCCTTAATATTTCGTCCGTAGTCTTGATTAAGCTTCTGGATCAAATGCTCACATAAAGCAGGAATATCCTCTTTTCTTTGCTTTAATGGCGGAATGGAGATAGGATATCGATTTAACCGGTAATAAAGGTCTTCCCGGAATGCACCATCTGCCATCGCTTTTTCAATATTTATATTGGTTGCTGCGATAATCCTTACATTTATCGATATTGGTTTAGTTCCGCCTACACGAACAATTTCTTTCTCTTGCAATACTCTTAATAATTTTGCTTGCATGTTTGGAGGCAACTCGCCAATCTCATCAAGGAAGATGCTTCCGTTATTCGCTTCTTCAAAATATCCTCTTCTTCCTCCCCTGCTTGCTCCCGAGAATGCTCCTTCTTCATATCCAAACAGTTCACTTTCCAGTAAATTCTCAGAAATAGCCGCGCAATTTACCCTGATAAATTTGTTGTACTTTCGGTCACTTGCGTTATGAATGGCATGAGCAAATAATTCTTTTCCTGTTCCAGATTCTCCTCTTAGCAGCACAGTCGCAGGGGTTTTAGCACCTAATTTAGCCTGTTCTATCGCCAGTTCCATTTGTTCGCTGCTGCCAATAATGTCTTCAAACGAATATTTCGCCTCAAGTGTTCGGATAATTTGTCTTGCTCTATTTAATTCGGTTGTCAGCTTCTTGATCTCAGATACATCTTGAATGACACCGACGCTTCCTTTTAGCTTCCCATCTACAATTATAGGAGCGACATTGACGATAACATCCTTTTTCTTGGGTCCTACTTTCATTCTCACTCCACGGACCGGCCGCCTTGTTTGCAGCACCCTTAAATGCATGCTCTCTCCCTCTGATATATCTGCTGTCGCTGGCTTGCCGATCACTTCTTCCTCTGTCAGCCCTGTCATTCTGGTATAAGCCGGGTTAATCAAAATCCCTCTGCCTTTTTCATCTACAACTGAAATTGCTTCATCAGATGATTGAATAATTGCTTGAAGCATGGTTTGAATTTCCTTTAAATTCGTCAGCTCTTCAGCAAGTTGAACAACTTCGGTAATATCTTTAAATACAGATAACGCCCCGAGCAGCTTTCCTTCATCATCATAAATTGGCAGTCTAGTTGTTATGATTTTGACCCCGCTTTCAAGGATTTGTTCCTGGTTATATTCCGCCTCTTGAAGCCTGAGAGTCTCAGGAAGACGACTAGATGAGATAGCATGATAAATATTTTTTCCTAACACATCTTCTTTTTTCTTATTGGTTAAAGCTTCAGCCGTTTTATTATATAAAATGATATTTTCATTCGTATCAATGACAATCATGCCATCGTTCGTTGTATTAAAAATCGTTTCTTGCTTATATGTTTCTTCTTTTAATTTAGAAATTAAATTTTCTTTTTCATCAATCAACTTTGTAACAATATGAGCAACTGAACCGGGAATAATGACTGTTTTTCTGCTTCTTTTCTTTAATAACTTCTGCAGAACTTCTTCACTTCCCGTTGCTTCCACAACGATATCTATCTGTTCAGAAAGAATTGGCTCCCAATCAAGACTTGTTAATATCCCCTTGTTTCTTGCATACGCCAAGCCAGGTGCTTGTTCATTTTTATCTATTACTGCTGCAACTTCCATTACATTTGTTTCAATTAACATCTTCAGTAGAGCTAAGCCGCCTTTACCGGCACCTACAATCATCACACTTTGCACACGAAGAACCCCTTTGAAATTGAACATTTTTGCACGTCGTTGATTTATTTGCAAAATATTGCACTTCTTTATCATACCACGATTAGCTTTCTTGACAAATATTTATTTCAACATGAAAATAAATAATACAATGAACTATTGGAGAGGGATCATATTATGTCCAGAATCTTTGCACTTATCATAATGGTCATCCCAGGAGTATTTGCAGCATTTGGCATTAAACTCATGCGGGACATGGTTTTTGGAATTTTGCAGCCACCTATTCCTTTTTTATGGATGCAGTTTTTATTAGGTCTATTGATGTTTTTAGGAGGACTTGGGTTTATTGGAGGATTTGTCCTTCATCGAGACCGTAAACGGGATAAGGTGCAGAAAAGATTTGTAAAAAGACCAGTTAATAGCGGAAAATGAAATGTTAACATTCTGTACTGACAAAGGAGCCTGGAAATCCAGGCTCCTTTCTAATTGTATTTACTTAAAATTTTAACTGCTTTTTCGGGATAGTCTGTAATGATTCCCCCGCACCCACAAGAGATATACTGTTTCATAACTTCTACTTTATTGATCGTAAATGGTCTTACTTCTATTCCATTGTTTTGAGCAAGTGTTACTGAATGCGGAGGGGCTGAAGTATATTTTGGGTGCAAGGAAAGCGCGCCAACCGTTTTCGCATAGTTCCATGGTTCATATAACCCCTCCATGTAAAGAATCGCTTTTTCAATGTCCTTCGTAATTTGGTGGCATTTAACTAGGCTGTAATGGTTGAAAGAGGAGATGATGACCCTTTCTGAAAGATTATATCTATAAATAAGCTGGATAACTTTTTCCTCGATCCCTTCATATGGAAAAAGAGTATTCTTTAGCTCAACATTTACTAGAAAGCCTCCTGAATGTTCTGCCCAGCTGAATACTTCATCTAAGGTTGGTATTTTAGTTTTTCCTTTGAATTGTTTGAATTTGTAACAGGCATCAACAGCTTGAAGATCCCGATATAAAAAATCTTTTATAAAACCTGTAGAATTTGTTGTTCTTTCAACCGACTCATCATGAATGACAACTAATTCACCATCTCTAGTCATTTGCACATCAAGCTCTATCCCATCTGCACCTGCTTCGATTGCAGCTTGAAAGGAAGCCATTGTGTTTTCGGGATAAGTACCAGCAGCTCCACGGTGTCCAAAAATTTTCGTCATGTTATGCAGCACCTCAATTTTTTTCAATTTACACTGTAAACAATATCATTTAGACATAATCTCTCCAAGAAAAGCATTTGACGAACCCTGCCTATAAGGAATCCTTAAACCTGTTAAAAGATGGGCTCTACCTTAGCCATACGATTATGTTCTTAAGAAGGAAATCAAACCAGTCAGCCTTAAACCAGAGTATTGCTTGTAAAATTACTTGTTTTACATAATTTCTATGCATATTCGAACACTAAAAATAGTTGAAAGGAGTGAAGACAGTGCATAATAAACAACAGCTTCAAGAGTGTATTTCTGAGTGCGAAAGCGCATTAACTCATATTATCAATGCAATTGGTAAATTGGAAGTGCCCGAATCTATGCAAAGCCTTATTCATGCAAAAAAAGACCTGCAAGAATGTATTTCGGCTTGCCGCAGTATGTTGTAATGATGTTTTTTGTAAAAAAGTAAAAACCTCCCTTAAAATAAATAGGAAGGTTTAGCATTTTTCTGATTTAATTAAGCTTTGTTGACCATTTAAAGGAACTGTGACAAGCACCTATTTCACTTTAACTATGTCCAATCTCCTTCATCTCTTTAGCGAGTCGAACTCTTTCAAGAAGCCTTATGTTCTAATCTTAATTTATCTGCAACCATCGCGATAAACTCTGAATTCGTTGGTTTGGCTTTAGACATGCTTACTGTATAGCCGAATAGGGAGGAAATTGATTCAATGTTACCTCTGCTCCATGCTACTTCAATGGCATGGCGGATAGCTCGTTCAACCCTGCTCGCAGTAGTGTTAAACTTTTTAGCAATATCAGGGTAAAGAACCTTTGTAATAGATCCTAATAACTCAATATCATTGTAAACCATTGAGATGGCTTCACGTAAATATAAATATCCTTTAATATGGGCAGGTACACCGATTTCATGAATAATATTTGTGATGCTTGCATCCAAGTTTTTCACTTTTGGTTCAGAGCGATAAGAAGAGCTTGCAGGACGTTTTAAAATTGGTGACGATTTACCACTTACTTGGCGAATATGGCTCGCTAAATTTTCCATGTCAAACGGCTTTAAAATAAAATAAGCAGCCCCTAAGTCGACCGCTTTTTTCGTAACATCTTCTTGTCCGAAAGCAGTTAACATAATGACATTAGGTTGTTTATCCCGATTCATTTCCCTTAATCTCTCCAGAACTGCTAATCCATCTAGATGAGGCATAATGATATCTAAAACTAAAACGTCTGGCTCTTTTTCCTTTAACATCGTTAAACATTCTTGTCCATTATAGGCTACCCCAAGAACATCCATATCTTCCTGGCTGGAAATATACTCTTCTAATAGGCCAACTAATTCACGATTATCATCCACAATGCAAACCTTGATATTTTTCAACACAAGTTCCTCCTCAAACTTCATTTGCCTAAATATAGCTAATAGATGTAAATTATGCTATTTGATGATTTCGACAATTGTGTGAAAATTCCTTTTGTTATTTTCAAAAAAACTCAAAATATTTATTTACCCAAGTATTTCTTCAAAATGCTCTTTTTTTCGACCTAAACTGTCATTTGACAAATGAGATATGTACAGGTTTTGTCGAAAAATCTTTCTAGTTTTATTTTACAGGATAAAATTTGATATTAAAAGCTATTTTCAATCGTTATTAAAAACAAATTCGGCAATTTTCAATATGTCTTCAGGCTTTTTAGCAATGTATGCAGGTTCTTCTTTGATAGCGGTTTTTAAATCATCGTATCCCCATTCTACCCAAATAATATCTATGTTGCTTTTTTTACATGCTTTAATATCCCTTATTTCATCTCCCACATATAAGACATCCGTTTTCGTTAAGTTATGGGACTTCATAAATTTCTGTATGATTTTATCTTTACCAAAAATATTATTCGAACATAGGATATTAAAAATCCCGTGCAATTCGTTGCATGCTAAAAATTCTTTAATATTTTTCTTAGTATTGGAGGAGATGAAAACAAGCTTATACTCTGCTATATCTAATTGTGCTAATACTTCTTTCATACCAGTGATGGGGCTAATTTCTTTTAACGAGCTATAATAAAGTTTTGCGAATTCTGCTGCAAGAACTGGAAGCTTATATAGTGGAATATTAAGGAACTCGCAACTTTTTTTAATTGACCATTTTTTTAACGTATTTACATCCTTAAGCACTACCTTTTTGAAATTGTGCTTTTCAGCAAGGGTGTTGTAAATTGTAAAAACAACATTTTTGGAATCGGCAAAAGTTCCATCAAAATCAAGAAGAATATATTTTTCCATCCTATCTCTTCCTCCCTTTGAATACCACTGGTTCATATATGTAGTATAGGTTCCGGAAGTTTAAATGTGATTAAAAAATAAGAGCATATCTCCAAAAGCGGACTGCGCCTCTTTCAGGGATATGCTTAGGTTTAGCTTGCTTTTTCCATTTCTTTATCATAAATATTAATGCCTGCTTCATTCAACATCCACTCAATGTGAACTCCGTATCCTGATGTAGGATCGTTTACAAAAACATGTGTCACAGCACCAATTAATTTGCCATTTTGTATGATAGGGCTTCCACTCATGCCCTGCACAATTCCACCGGTTTCTTTCAAAAGTTCAGGGTCTGTGATTTTAATAACCATTCCTTTGGTAGCTGGGAACTTTTGAGGGATAGTACTGACAACCTCTACATCGAACTCTTTCACTTGATCCTTATTTACGACTGTTAAAATTTTTGCAGGGCCTTCTTTTACTTCATTAGACAAAGCTATTGGCATTGGCTTATCCGAAATTCCGTTTCTCATCTCTTGATTAAGCTTACCAAATATTCCAAATGGACTGTTTCTCGTTATGTTTCCGATAATTTCACGTGTACTTGAAAACCGGGCAAGCTTTTCACCGGGATTACCATTACTGCCTTTTTCAATTGACGTAACAGTCGATTTTACGATTTGACCATCTTCTACAACAATTGGTTTTTTTGTATCCATATCAGAGATGACATGACCTAATGCCCCATATTTTTTCGATTGAGGATCATAAAAAGTCATTGTACCAATTCCAGCTGCTGAGTCACGAATATATAAACCGATTCGATAAGCATGATCGTTATTGTCTTTTAACGGTACTAATTTCGTTTTGAACTTTTTATTATCTCTTGAAATGACGAGATCTAATGGTTTTCCAGTTTTTCCTGCGTCTTGGATAAACGGTGCAACATCACTCATCTTCTCAATGGATGTCCCATTGATTTCAGTAATGATATCCCCTATCTGAATATTTGCAATCTCTCCAGGTGATTGTTTTCCATTTTCTGTGTTGATTTGATGGTGGCCAACTACTAAAACACCTAAGCTGTTTAGCTTTACTCCTATTGATTGTCCACCTGGAAGCACTTTAAAATCAGGAAGCACTTTAACATCCACTTTTTTAATTGGCATTCCAGCTAAATCAAATACCAGTTCACCTTCACCTGAATTTTGGCCATTAATTTTCAATTCGTTTGTCTCATGCTGAATAGTAAAGGCCTCTTTTGCACCATTTTGTTTTACAGCTGCCTGGGCGGGAACCGCAATTTTTGAATATTGAGTTTCGAAAACTGTAATTGAATTTGGTAATTGAATGTATTCTTTAACGGGCTTAATAAAAACTAAACTGATTAAAGAAACAAGGAGAATTACACCTATCATTTTTCTAATTTTCTCTGTATGCAACTTTTTCACTCTCCTCGCTCTAACCCACACCATACGTATGGCTACATTCATTAATTTTGCCTAGCCAGAGCTTCTTTATAACCGAATTCACAAGAAAAAGAAACTTCCATGTGAATAAAAGGAACGGATTTTTACAAAATTGAAAGAAAAGCGTAAGGCGCCCGCTTATCGGCGACAAGCATAAGACAAGCCGGCTGGAAGGTTGATCTTTAACCTTTTAGACGGATTGGCTTATGACCTAAGGGCCGATGGCGCCTGAAGCTGGACAACGACAGCTCCTTTTAATACATTAACACTTTAATCAACATAAATTTTCTAACATAACAAAAAGCTGCCGAATGGCAGCTTTTAAGGCTATTTCTTAATAGAGTTTGCTAAAGCTAATAATTCTTTCGCATGCTGCTTAGTTAGGTCAGTCACTTCCACACCAGCAATCATACGTCCAATTTCTTTTATCTTTTCTGTCTCTTTTAAAGCTTTTACCTTTGTTTTTGTTCGTCCGTCCACTGTTTTTTTTGAAATGAAAAGGTGAGTATCAGCCATGGCAGCAACTTGAGGTAAATGAGTGATGCACAAGACTTGAGATCCAATTGAAACACGATAAATTTTTTCCGCAATAGCTTGAGCCACTCGCCCACTTACACCTGTATCGACCTCATCAAAAATGATGGAAGTCACACCTTGATGCTGAGAAAAAATACTTTTCATCGCCAGCATCATTCGGGAAAGCTCACCACCGGAAGCTGTTTTGGAAAGTGCCTTTAAAGGTTCACCTGGGTTTGTTGAAATAAAAAATTCAACTTGATCAATTCCATCATTGGTAAATGGCAAATTTGCAGGTTCCATATTACTTTCCTCTTTAAAATAAACCTCAAATTTTGTTTTCTGCATATAAAGCTCTTTTAGCTCTTGGAGAATATCTTTAGTTAATTGCTTTGCCCATTTTTTTCGTAACTCGGTTAAATTATTAGCCTCAAGCACAAGATCCTTTGTAATTGATTGCAATTCCTTTGTTAAAGAATCAATATGACTGTCTCGGTGTTTAATTGTATCAATTTCCTCTTCAATTTTTGCAGCATATTGTAAAATTTCTTCTACTGATTGTCCATACTTCCTTTTCAGTTGATTTATTTCTGTTATTCGAGATTCAATTAAATCGAGCTTATCTGGGTCAAATTCCAATTGTTCTAATTCGTTTCGAATATCAAACGATAACTCTTCAACAAGATAATATTGGCTGCTTATAGCCTCACTCATTTTTTTGAGATTATCATTTATAGATGAAACATCACCAAGATGAGTCATAGCAAGATTCAGCCAGTCAAGTCCTTTTCTTTCACCATGAAGAGCATTATATGAATTATTTAAGGCTTCATAAACTTTTTCATAGTTAGAAATTTGATTTCTTTCTTCCATGAGCCTTACATCTTCATTCGGTGTCAGCTCTGCAGCTTCAATTTCTTCCAATTGAAACTGCAATAAATCAAGGCGATGAGCCATTTCTTGTTCATTTTCAGAAAGATTTTTGATCTTCTTATGTAATTTCACATAATCCTGATAAATATCTCTATAATTCATCAAGGCATCTTGTATTACAGGGCTTCCAAATTGGTCTAACAAAGATAAATGATTTTCTTCATTCATTAATTCCTGATTATCATGTTGGCCATGAATATCAACAAGATGTCTGCCAACTTCTCTTAAAATGGCAATCGTAACAAGCTTACCATTAATACGGCAAATACTTTTACCTGCTGCCGAAATATCACGTCTTAAAACGACCATTCCGTCACTTACACTAATCCCAAATTCCTCACATGTTTTAGCAACTGAGTGATCATCATCCAGTAAAAAAAGGCCTTCCAGCTCGGCACGTTTTTCACCGTAACGTACAAATTCAGAAGAGCCTCTGCCACCTGCTAATAGGTGGATAGCATCTATTATAATCGACTTTCCAGCTCCGGTTTCCCCAGTTAAAACAGTTAATCCCTTTTCAAAAGAAATCGTAAGTTCTTCAATAATCGCAAAATTACGTATTGTTAATTCCGCTAACAAACAGAATCACACCTTATATTATTATTGGCTGTTTTCGTTGCTATTTCCTACGTTTGGAAAATCTTTAACCCTGAGGACTTTTGTATACTTCAAAAGGTAAGAGGAGGGAGGTGAATCTTTAAGCAATCAGAGACAAACCCGATTGCTTTTATTTAACAATCTTTTAAACATCAATAGCAACAATATTGGAAAAGAGCCTTATTATTAAAGCATTTCTAAAAAACGGTCTGTTATTAATTTTGTATCATCCGGTTTACGACAAATAACCAAAATAGTGTCATCACCGCAAATGGTTCCCAATATTTCTTCCCAATCTAAATTATCGATTAATGCACCAATAGCATTTGCGTTCCCTGGTAAAGTTTTCATTACCAGCATATGTCCGGCTGAATCAATTTTTACGAAAGCGTCCATCAGTGATCTTTTTAGCTTCGCAAGCGGGTTGAATCTTTGATCAGCAGGCAGACTGTATTTATACCGACCATCTATCATTGGAACCTTTACTAAATGTAATTCTTTGATATCCCTGGAAACTGTAGCTTGAGTAACATTAAATCCCATCCCTTTTAAAAGATCGACAAGCTCGTCCTGGGTTTCAATTTCTTCATTTGTAATAATTTCTCGTATTTTAATGTGTCTTTGCCCTTTATTCATTTGGCACCCCTCAAACAAAAACTTCTGTTGACTAGTATGTTTATCCCACTCTTAACGGGCAGTAGATCTCCATCTAAAGGTTATGAAGAAGCTAAGAAAATTTGTGGGGATAACTTGCCCGTAAAGGTCTGGAAAAGAGGAACACAGACTTTAAGCGCCACGTTTTTGGCAACGTCTGTGTGACCCACATTCTGTGGGCCTCATCTAACCAATCGTGAAATCTCCATATGTGGAAATTTCACTTTTATACTCACCATGTTATATGAAATCATTTAAAAAGTACACGCTTTTATCATAAAAATGCCCAATCAGAACGGAAAAGAAACAGGAATATTTGAAAAAACATTAATTGCACTGTCATCAAGATATTTGGCATCGGTCAGCCAATTATTTGCACCGTCATCGAGATATGCACCGTCAGTCAATTATTCCTGCCCTATTCATTATTTTGTTATCGCTTGAACATGGGCCTGTTCTACAACATTTTCAACCGAGATTGCGGTAGAGATTTTCCCAATTTCCTTTTCACCGCTCCAGTATAAGTGAAGAAGAAATTCGATATTTCCGTCTCCACCTGTGATTGGTGAAAAAGATAAATCTAAACAGTCATAGCCTTCCTTTACCGCAAAATCGATAATATGTCTCACAACTGATTGATGTACGCTTTTATCTCTGACAATTCCTTTTTTTCCGACAAGCTCTTTCCCTGCTTCAAATTGCGGCTTCACTAAAGCAACACAATCACTATTAGGAGCTAGAATGCTTTTTAATGCAGGAAGGATCAGCCTTAATGATATAAAAGAGACATCAATAGTAGCAAACTGCGGCAAGCCTTCTTGAAAGTCGTCCGGCGTAGAATAACGGAAGTTTGTACGCTCCATTACGATTACCCGCTCATCCTGGCGGAGCTTCCATGCCAATTGATTATAACCTACATCTACAGCATAGGACCGCTTTGCTCCATTTTGAAGCGCACAATCTGTAAAGCCTCCTGTTGAGGATCCAATATCAATAAGAATTTTATCCTTTACACTAAGATCAAATTGCTGCAGTGCTTTTTCAAGTTTTAATCCTCCGCGGCTGACATAAGGAAGAACCTTCCCTTTAATGGTTAAAGGAAGGTTACGGTCAATTTTTTCTCCCGGCTTGTCCAGTCTTTGCTCATTTGTATAGACTAATCCTGCCATTATCGCACGTTTTGCCTTTTCTCTTGTTTCAGCCAAACCTTGTTCAACTAATAAAATATCTAATCGTTCTTTTTTTCCCATTTTTTATAGCCCTTTTGCTTTTGATGGTACCATAGCTTTAATCTTTTCAATTGCATGCTCGGTTGTAAACCCAATTTCGTATAGTAATTCTGATACATTTCCATGCTCTATAAACCGGTCAGGGATGCCCATGCGATCAATTAATACTTGATGCTTGTGATCATGGGCGTATTCAAGCACGGCACTTCCAAAGCCGCCTTGGAGGACGGCCTCCTCCATTGTCAGAATAGGCAAGTCTTCTTTCATAATTCTTTCAAGCATTTGTTCATCAAGGGGTTTAATAAATCTCGCATTTACTACTCTAACGGAAAGATCTTCTTTTTCTAATGTGTCTGCTGCTTCCAGCGCCATTTGTAATGTCGGCCCAAATGTTAAAATGACAGCATCTGACCCTTCACGGACTATTTCCCACGAACCAATGGGAATTTCTTTTAATTCTTTATCCATCGGTACACCAATCCCGTTCCCGCGCGGGAATCTCAGCGCGATTGGTCCCTCATTATATTTTATAGCCGTATAAACTAAATGCTGACCTTCATTCTCATCCTTGGGCATCATTAACACCATATTTGGCAGGTGTCTCAAAAAAGCGATATCAAATACACCTTGGTGTGTCTCCCCGTCTGCCCCGACAAGCCCAGAACGATCGATACCAAAAAATACATTAAGGTTTTGCCTGCACACATCATGAACAACCTGATCATATGCTCTTTGCAGAAATGTTGAATAAATGGCTAAAAATGGTTTCATGTTTTGAGTTGCGAGTCCTGCTGCCATCGTAGTGGCATGCTGTTCAGCAATACCTACGTCATACATTCTTTCAGGAAACTCACTTGCAAACCCTTCAAGCTTAGACCCAACTGGCATAGCAGGAGTAATAGCGACAATTCTTTCATCTTCCCTAGCAAGATTTCTGACCGTTTCGCTAACAAGCTTACTCCAACCAGGCGCTTGTACTTTAGGTTTTAAGAAATCCCCAGTATCGATCTTATATTGGCCTGTTCCATGCCATTCACCAATTTTATCCTGTTCTGCAGGGTGATAGCCCTTTCCCTTTTTCGTAATTACGTGGATCAGGACCGGCCCTTTAGTTTTCTTTGCGTATTGCAGGTTTTCAAACAAATCCTCGTAGCTGTGGCCGTCAATCGGACCCAAATATGTGAACCCCAATTCTTCAAAGAACATACCTGAAACTAGTAAATATTTCAAGCTGTCTTTTACACGCTCTGCTGTTGCAGCAAGCTTTCCTCCGACAGCAGGTATCCTTTTAAGTAAGTACTCCAATTCATCTTTGACCCAGTTGTATTTCCCGCCGGTTCTCAGTCTTCCAAGCATATTATGAATTGCCCCTACATTCGGAGCAATTGACATTTCATTATCATTTAATATTACAATTACATCTTTTTTCTCATGTCCAATATGGTTTAATGCTTCTAATGCCATTCCGCCTGTTAATGCGCCATCACCAATGATTGGAACGATATGGTCTTTTGTCCCTTTCAAATCTCTAGCGACAACCATTCCCATTGCAGCAGAGAGCGAGGTTGAGCTGTGTCCGGTTTCCCAAACATCATGTTCACTTTCATTTCGTTTTGGAAATCCACAAAGGCCTTGATATTGACGTAATGTATCAAACTCACAAGCACGCCCTGTCAATACTTTATGAACATAAGATTGATGGCCAACATCCCATATAAATTTATCCTGGGGACTGTTGAATACTTTGTGTAATGCGATCGTTAATTCCACGACACCTAAGTTCGGACCAATATGTCCACCGGTTGAGGAAAGCTTTTCAATAAGGAATTTTCGGATTTCAGCACTCAATTGTTCCAGCTCTGGATTTGACATTTTTTTAAGAAAGTTTGGGTTTTCAATTGATAAAAGATCCAAGAGGACCAACTCACTTTCGATTCATATTTCTCTGTTTGTTTATCTTTTTATATTTTTTATCCTTTAAAACCGGAATTTTAAACTTATCTTCGAATAGATAAATGATCTTCCCAACTTGGAATATTATATCAGTTGAGAAGTTAATTGCAATGGATTTACCGAAAGCTTTACCCCCAACTGTCAAAGCAGCAACCAAACTTGTGAAAGCAACATTGATTACAATTTGCAGCAAAGACCCCTCTTTTATCGCCATATCCAGTGTTAGTTGAATCACAACAATAGCGGAAGCGGTTCCGCTAATAATTCCTGAAATATCTCCAATTACATCATTGCAAAAGCTTGCAAATCGATCTGCGTTACGAACAATTTTCAGTGATTGCTTGGCACCAATTACCCGATTCGATGCCATTGAATGAAAGGGAACCTCGTCTGCGGCAGCGGCAGCAATCCCAAGCATATCAAAAAAAATTCCTACCAAAACGATAATAAAGACAATCAACATTCCCAGAGCCCAGCCGACACCGCTTAGCATAGAAGTAGAAATGATTGTAAAAAGAGCCGCTAACACAAACGTGATAACGGCTATTCCTACGCTCCAGTTTAGTGACTGACGTAACAAGTCTTTCATCTATAAGTCCGCACCTAACTTTATATTTTATGTATAGGCTTTTTTACCCGCAAAGACTAATTGTAAAAAGTCTGACACGCTGGAATTAGGGTATCTCTTGAAATAAAAAGCGTGAAGTAGACTAGAAGCAATCGGCTTAACACCGATTGCCTTTTAAAATCTCCTATAAATTAGTTTTATAAAAGCCTATGTATATTTTTCTCAAAAATGTTCCATTCTATGTAAATGATAGTGGAGTGGTCATACATAGAGTTAAAATTACGGCTTAGGTCCAGTAGGTTTTCCCAAGTGAATACCAGGTGTTGCCACACTGGCGGTTTCCCTTTAAATCCACCTTAACAATGTCACCATGTGCTAGACTGGATTGCCACTTAGTCCGTACTGTAATCCTCTATTTATGTCGTTTGGAACAGTCTAGGAGGTTTCCTCGGGCAGCCCTTAACTTGTTCTTAGCCTCTTTTGCAGAGTTGATTTCATACAAAGATCAAAAGCTCCTTCATTGGCCTTATGAAAGAGTTTCAGGTTAAGTTGTAATCCCCTCAAACTCCACTCAAGGCAGGCTACGCTGCTCGTACCTTTCCCATTTGTACAATAGAGATACGATAGCAGGTTCACACAATCATGTTTTAACCGACCAAGCTATAACATGAAAGCCTCCACGGAAAGAGGGTCCTCGCCCACATGCCATTGTGGATCGCCCTCTAACCTTAACTCCCTGTGTAAGCCCAAAGCTGGGCGCCTCAAGCCAACACAAGGAACTTCATCGATGTGCCCTTTAGCGGATTTTTAGGCCCGCCTTCAAAACAAGTGGACCGACTAGAATACTGCACCACTCCAAGTCATTATTAAAATTATATCATAATACTTGTTTTTTCTCAATTTCGATTTAGCTTACCATATATAAAAAGACACGCAATAATTATACGTGTCTTTAATGATCTCTCATCGCAATTAAATCACATAATCCTTCAAGCAGGGTAGTTGTAATTAGCAATTGATGTAAATTCATTTTAGCCAATTGAATATGGGTTACAAGTTTTTCTTTTGCCCCTTCCAGCGTAAGAAGTGCCGGGTAAGTTGTTTTTTCATTTTCTTTATCAGAACCAACAGGTTTTCCTATTTTTTCTTGGTCACCTTCAATATCTAAAATATCATCACGAATTTGGAAAGCTAGTCCAAGGTGGAAGGAGAACTCTCTTAATTTTTCAATTTCCTCTTTCGAAGCTCCCGCTAAAATGGCTCCGGCAATGATACTGTATTCTAGAAGCTTGCCTGTTTTATGCTCGTGAATGAATTCTAGCTCTTCCAAGGAGAGAGACTTCTTCTCTCCTTCCATATCTGCAACTTGTCCTCCCACCATTCCTTTTATTCCTGCAGCATCTACCAGCTCTGTTATTAATTGCAGCTTCATTTCAGCGGTTACCTCGGGGTGGTCAATTGTTGAAATCAGCTGAAAGCTTTGGGTAAGAAGGCCATCCCCTGCCAGAACAGCTAGAGCTTCGCCAAAAACTTTATGGTTAGTCGGCTTGCCGCGGCGCAAGTCATCATCATCCATACAAGGAAGATCATCATGGATAAGAGAATATGTATGTATCATTTCAATTGCACAACCAACGGGGATGCCCAGGCTCTCACTTTTACCAAATGAAGATAATGTGGCAAGTACAAGTACAGGGCGTAACCGTTTTCCTCCCGCCTCAAGCGAATAAAGCATAGATTCCTTCAATGATTCAGGTATGGAAAGAGATTGTATATAGTCAGGCAGGGCTGACTCAATTGTTTGTTTACGAGTAGATAAAAATTCACTAGTGCTGATAACTTGGGTCACCCTAATCCTCCCCCTGAATATCAAAAGGCTCTAACTGATCGTCTTCACGCAAAATAAAGTCCATCTGTTTTTCAACCTTTTGCAGCTTATCATGACAAAGCTTTGAAAGCTTCATCCCATCCTGAAAAAAATCGATGGCCTTCTCTAACGGCACATCACCTTCTTCCAGCTTTTCAACAATTTTTTCTAATTGCTCCATCGCTTCCTCAAAAGAAACTTCATTTTCCATATTCTTTTTATCACTCATTTAACTTTCGCTCCTCTTTCCCTAAAACTTTACAATGAAGAGAACCATCATTTATCCGAACAAACACCTCATCACCATTTGTTAATTGATTAACACTTTTCACTAAGTGATCTTCCTTATAAACGAGGCTGTAACCACGTTCCATAATGGTTAAAGGGCTCAATGCATTTAGTTTAGCAACAATCGTTTGAAATTGCGAGTTTTTATGTGCAAAAAGGATGTTCATTTCTCTTGCCATTTTTTTCATGATTTGGTGATGGTCATCGAAAGCTCGTTTTACTTGCTGCCTTGGATGAACTTGATTAAGCCTGCTCTTCAGCTGGATAAATCGGTCATTTTTGTAGGTAACAGTCCTTTTCCCTTCCCTAAGAAGACGTTCAGTTAATAGATCGAGCTGCTGTTCTTTCTGGGCATGCAGCTGTTTCGGATAACGAAACGCATAAGAATTCCGTTTATTGGTAAGACGCTCTTTCTCGATTGATACTTTTTCCTGTATTGCACGAACAAGCCTTGTTTTCCGGGCAGATAATCTTTCTGCTAGATCTGCAAAGTGGGGGACAGCTAATTCAGCAGCACCAGTTGGTGTCGGAGCTCTTAAATCTGCAACGAAATCAGCAATAGTATAATCCGTTTCATGCCCAATTGCTGAAATAATCGGAATCCTTGAGCTAAAAATCTCTCTTGCAACAATTTCCTCATTAAATGCCCACAACTCTTCAATTGAGCCTCCGCCGCGTCCAACAATTAAGACATCTAAATCCTCTATAGCATTTGCCTTAGAAATAGCTTGGGATACGGACTTGCCTGCATTTACTCCTTGAACTAAAGCAGGTAAAATAATAACCTTCGTCATTGGATAACGCCGCTTTATTGTGATCAATATATCTCTTACCGCAGCACCGGTCGGGGAAGTGATCACCCCAACCTGTTTAGGAAAGGCAGGTATTGGCTTTTTATATTTCTCGTCAAACAATCCTTCAGCAGAAAGCTTTTTTTTCAATTCTTCATAAGCCAAGTAGAGACTGCCTAAACCATCCGGCTGCATTTCTTTTACATATAATTGATAATTTCCGTTAGGTTCATAGACTGTAATCTCAGCACGGAGAATCACTTTCATGCCATTTTCAGGCCTGAATTTCAGATTCTGGGCCTGTCCATTAAACATGACACCTTGTATGCGCGCATTTTCATCCTTAAGGGTAAAATACATATGCCCTCGGCTGTGTATTTTAAAATTGGATAATTCCCCTTTAACCCAGATATCCCTCAAATGAGGGTCAACGTCAAACTTTCGGCGAATATATTTTGTTAAAGCTGATACCGTGACATACTTTTGTTCACTCATAAAAATCCCCTTAACTGTGCTTTAGACGTGAGATTTTTGAAGCGTCTGTTTTGCAGATTTAACCGTATTGTGAGCAAGCATCGTAATGGTCATAGGTCCTACGCCTCCAGGAACAGGCGTTAAGTAGCTGGCAACTTCCTTTGCCTCATCAAAATGAACATCTCCGCAAAGCTTCCCGTTTTCTAAACGGTTTACCCCTACATCAATAACAACTGCTCCTTCTTTAATATCTTTTCCACCAATAAAATTAGCCCTTCCTACTGCTACGATTAAGATATCAGCCTGTTTTGTTAATTCTGAAAGGTTCTTGGTTCTGGAATGACAATAAGTTACAGTTGCATTTTCATTCAACAGCAATTGACCAACTGGTTTCCCAACAAGGTTGCTGCGTCCGATCACTACAACATGCTTACCAGTTAACTCAACATTTGTTATTTTTAATAATTCTACGATACCAGCAGGAGTGCACGGCAAAAATGTATCCTGCCCAGTTAACATTCTCCCAACATTAACAGGATGGAAACCATCCACATCTTTTTCAGGTGAAATTTTCTCAATTACTGCTGTTTCATTAATATGCTTGGGCAGAGGCAGCTGTACCAAAATACCATGAAACCTAGAATCTTGGTTATAATTTTCTATGACATCCAATAGTTCTGTCTCAGAAAGTGTTTCCTCAAAATGCTCCAATTTAAAGTGTACACCAATTTCCTCTGCTGCTTTTTGTTTCCCTCTTATATAAGAAAGAGAAGCAGGATCATTCCCGACTAAAATCACAACAAGACCAGGAGTTAGACCTTGTTGTGTTAATTTAGCGACTTCATTTCCAAGTTCTTCTCTCTTGTTTTTTGCTACTTCCTTACCATTAATAATTTCTGCAGTCATATTTTCTCCTCCTAAACGTTATTGAAGTTCTAAACTTTTCTTAATGTTAGAGAGGACGCCATTTATAAATCGACTTGATTTATCGTCACCAAACGTTTTGGCAAGCTCGATCGCTTCATCAATCGAAACATTATGGGGTATTTCTCCAACAAATATCATTTCATAAGTTGCCATTCGTAAAATAGCTCGATCTACATTTGCGATCCTATCAATCGTCCATTTGACAAGATGGGGCTTAATTTGATCATCGATTTCTTGTTTGCGCTCTAACGTTCCGTAAACAAGCTGTTCCATAAATGGATCAGATTCTGCTTCGTCTAATGCATGCTCAATCGCTTCTTTTGGTTCGATATCACTTACATCAATTTGAAACAACGCCTGTAAAGCCTTTTCTCTCGCAGTTCTACGCTTCATTTTTTTTACTCCTTCAAAAAAATGTCGAAATGTCATAAAGTGAATCTTCCATTAGTGATGGTTTGCCAGAGGCCCACAGGATGTGGGTCACACAGACGTTGCCACGAATGTGGCACTTTTAGTCTGTGTTCCTCTTATCAGACCTTATAAGGCAATTTTCCTCCCAATTTCCTCTGAAGATTTGAACCCTGATGTCTATTAAAAGGCATAAAAAGATCATATCATATATCATAAAATGTAGCATATCAAAAATAAAGGGTTATCAGTAAAAACCGAATATTCAATAGAGCTTCCCTCTAAATATTCGATTCCAGAGTTGATAAGCAGAAATAAAGGGAGGTCCCTGCATATATCGACAAGAATATGAAAGCGTTGTTCTTAAACCCATATTAAGGATTAGCTTATGATATATATCCTTTAGCATGACATAAATAACAATATGCTCTTTTTTATTTAGTCCCAACCAATAAATTCTTATCCTATTTAAAAAACCAAAGGAAACTTTTCCTTTGGTTTCAGACTCTCCTACATTTCTTGGTCAATCTCAATTTCCGTACTTTTCATTGATTCAAATTGAACTCCGACCACATGAATATTAATTTCGTTTATTTCAAGAGCCGTCATGTTTAATAAAGCTTGACGGATATTGTCCTGAATTCCTTGTGCCACATTAGGAATGGACACACCAAAATTCATGACACAATAGACATCTATCACGATACTATCATTAGATAGTTCGACTTTGACACCCTTGCCGTGATTTTTCTTTCCTAAACGCTCCACTACTCCTGAGGCAAAATTACCTCTCATTTGTGCTACTCCATCAACTTCAGAAGCCGCTATACCTGCAATGACCTCTATGACCTCAGGAGCGATTTCTACTTTTCCTAAACCGGTTTCTTCAGGGCTCATCTCTAACAATTTGTTTGTTTCCTTCAAGGTGAAGCACCTCCAGATTGTATTTAAACAATTAAGAAGGGAATATATCCCAATTTAATTTAGGATTCCATCACTTTATGCAATTCTAAAAATTTCGTATTGAAATCTCCGCTGACGAATTTTTCATGATTTAATAGCTTTAAATGAAAAGGTATCGTAGTATGAATACCATCAATAACAAATTCACTTAATGCCCGCTTCATTCTCGCGATTGCTTCATCTCTTGTTGCTCCATATGTAATTACTTTCGCAATCATTGAGTCATAAAAAGGCGGGATCGAATAGCCTGGATATACTGCTGAATCCACTCTAACACCTAAACCACCAGGCGGCAAGTACATGACAATCTTACCAGGGGAAGGCATAAAGTTCTTCTCTGGGTTTTCAGCATTTATTCTGCATTCTATTGCCCATCCGTTAAAGGTAACCTCTTGCTGCTTAAGCGAAAGCTCTTGCCCAGATGCTACTAGAATTTGTTCTTTGATCAAATCTGTCCCAGTCACCATTTCCGTAACAGGATGTTCTACTTGTATTCGAGTATTCATTTCCATGAAGTAGAACTTTTGCTCCTTGTAGTCAAAAATGAATTCAATTGTCCCCGCCCCAGTATAATTGACAGCTTTTGCCGCTTTAATGGCTGCTTGCCCCATTTTATCGCGTACTTCAGGTAATAATGCCGGTGAAGGCGTTTCTTCAATTAGTTTCTGCAGACGTCTTTGGATTGTACAATCACGCTCACCAAGGTGAATAACATTTCCATGGGAATCCGCCATCACTTGAATTTCAACGTGTCTGAAATCTTCGATATATTTTTCAATATAAACTCCCGGATTTCCGAAAGCTGTAGCAGCTTCCTGCTGTGTTATTTGAATGCCTTTTTTCAATTCAGCTTCGTCCCGCGCTACACGAATTCCCTTTCCTCCACCTCCGGCAGTTGCTTTAATAATAACTGGAAAACCAATTTCTTCGGCTAATGAAAGTGCTTCTTCAGCGTTTTTAATAATACCTTTTGAACCAGGTACTATCGGTACACCAGCTTCACGCATCGTTTCACGTGCGATATCCTTTGTGCCCATTTTTGTGATCGCATCGGCACTTGGCCCGACAAAAATGACATGGCATTCCTTACATAGCTCTGCAAAATCGGCATTTTCAGCAAGGAATCCGTATCCAGGGTGGATCGCTTCACTGCCTGTGAGCTTCGCAACACTTACAATGTTTGTAAAATTTAAATAACTATCTTTTGAAGAAGTTGGTCCGATACAATATGCTTCATCAGCTAACTGAACATGCAGTGATTCCTTGTCAGCCTCAGAAAAGACTGCGACAGTTTCAATTCCAAGCTCTTTGCATGCCCGAATAATACGAACGGCAATTTCTCCTCTATTTGCTATAAGTAGTTTCTTAATCATAAACTCGCTCCTAATCTTCCTTAACAAGGAATAACGGTTGGCCATATTCAACTAGCTGCCCGTTTTCAACAAGAATCTCAACGATTTCCCCTTTTACCTCAGCTTCGATTTCATTGAACAGCTTCATTGCTTCCACAATACAAACAACAGAATCTTCTTTTACTATCGTTCCAGCGGATACATACGGATCTGCCTCAGGTGAGGAAGAAGAATAAAACGTTCCTACCATCGGGGAAGTAATTTTATGTAAATTTTCATCCTCTTTTACAGGACTCGGTTCAGGTTTAGCAGCCTGAGTTTCTGCTGTTCCTTGATTCGGTTGTCCCATTTGAGGTTGTACAACCGGCTCAACAACTGGCGCCTCCGAAGCTGCCACACTGCGCACAACTGTTTCTGTTTCTTTAGACTGCTTTTTCAATTTAATTTTTGAGCTCTCATACTCGTATGTAAACTCATCGATTGATGAACAGTCAATCAGTTTGATCAGTTCACGAATTTCTTGAATTTTTAACATGCTGGGCACTCCTTCAAGTTCTTATTCTAAGCCATTAATATTATAGGCTAGTACTAAAAGTAAGTTCTACACCTAC
Source organism: Metabacillus arenae (assembly GCF_014773385.1). Classification (GTDB taxonomy): domain Bacteria; phylum Bacillota; class Bacilli; order Bacillales; family Bacillaceae; genus Metabacillus_D; species Metabacillus_D arenae. The sequence continues at coordinate 201,508 of NZ_JACXAI010000001.1, forward strand.
ATCTTACGCTATTTATTAAGTATAATTCAATATGAAAACTTAAAAAGTGGTCTGACCACCTAAAAAGCCTGCTCCTCCTTATTATAAAATAGTTCAATGAATTTTAAAATGGTTCGTCAAAGAAGCCGCAAATTAGGAGGCTTTCCGCTTTGCATTGGTGCCCTATATAAAGGTTTGGGCGTTCAATTGAAATATTGTGCTGTTATCGGAATAATTGCATTGTAATCGATTTTTTGCACCGTTACCAGAATATTTGTACCGTCTTCGGATTTTTTGCTCTGTTCAACCGCTATAATTGGTTTGTTAGAAAAATAATTAAACACAATTGCAAAAAAATGTTTAACTATACAATAATCTCGGTTCAATCGCCATGCAGATTTATAGCTTAGAACTTCTGATGGACTTTAATGTATTAATGATTTATTTATTCTGTAAAACTAAAAAAGGCACCTGAGACTTCATCAGGTACCCATAATAAATTTATTATTCAACGGGATCAAATTGAACGGCTACATCCTCTAAGTCATCGATCTCTTTATTGACAAGCATGATAATGTCATTTGCTTTTGAAGCGGAAAGTTCTTTTGCTTTTACTGTGATTTGCACATCTTTTCCATCTGCGCGTACTAAAGCATCTTCATAGCCCTCTGATTTAATTAAAGTTTCCAAAACATTTTCTTTGTTTGCGATTTCAGAAAGTTCTTTCATGTCGTCATATGCCCGGCTTTTTTCAGCAGCAGATGCTTCACTGCTAACCACTATTGCTTGAAGTTCCTCTTTTAAGCGATTTCTGGAGTCTTCCAGCTCTAAACGCAAAGTTGTAAACAATTCATCATCAGATATAGTCGAGAATTCACCGCCATTTTCAAGCTCTTCCGTGTTCACTTCAGATTGCTCTTTTGTTCCTTCTTCTTCAGGCTGTTTACCTTCTTTATCTTCTTTTCCTTCCTCTGCTCCTTCTTCTGCGCCCTTATCTGCTCCTTCTTTTTCTCCTTCAGCTTCTCCTGCTTCTTTTTCACCTTCAGCTTCCCCAGCTTCCTTTTCACCTTCTGGAGCTTCCTCTTCCTCTGCTTTTTGATCTCCTGTCATCACTAATTCGTTTGATGGATCCTCAGGAGATGTAATGTAATAGACCGACAGGACAACCACTAAACTAAGCATTGTAAGTAACCAAACTGTTTGTTTCTTTAACATCATTTATGAATCCTCCTTCATTTTTTTCGGTGCAACTGCCACACGGTGGCTGGCAACTCCAAGCGACCTCGTAACAGCTTCCACGATCGTTTTTTTTATTTGAACGTTGTCAGCTCCTTTAGCGACAACGAGTACACCCCTGATTTCAGGTTTTTTTGTTTGCAGCACAATTGGCGACTCATTTTCCCCATCTCTTATAATGACAACTTGTTCATCTATTGATTGGTCCTCCACTTTTCGCTCGCCGCCGCCTTTGTCTGTTTCATTTGTGACTTGGCTTTGTGTGACTCTGTTTTTTTCAAGTACTTTTAACGAGGAAGCATCTACATTCACAACAACTGATACGTCATCAACTCCGATGATTGTCTCTAAAGTATCTTTTAATTGATTTTCATATTCTTTCTCATAGTCTCCAATTGTGATAGAGTCCCCGCCTTTTGTTTGCTTAAAAACTTCCTTATCTTCCTTTGCTTCTTCAGATTCAAAATTGGCAGCTGGCAAGGATGAGGAGGCCTCTTCGTCTTTCGTTAGGAGGTTTCCTACCAGCATAAAAGCAATTCCAATTACAAAGACAATGATTAAATAGTGAAATTTTGATAGTTTTTTATTTTCACCCTCTGTTTGAGGTGGTGAAAATAATTGTTTAAGTTTATCTAGGAAATTTTTTTTATTGTCCATTACCTCTCTTCTCCTCCTTTCATAAAGACTGTAATTTGTTCTTGTTCTAGTTCCCAGATGTTTGCCAAGTGAGAGGTTATTTGGGCTTTTTTCTTTTCCTGCCGATGATGAACTGATTCATTTTCTTTAGAAGGATTTATTTCAATCGGCTGGATTGCTTCAACAGCGGCTGAATCCTGTTTTTCAGAAATGTGGACTTCAATAGCAGCTAATTCTAATTCCTCTTGAGAAGTAATGTCAGGCTGTTTCTCTTTTGATGTAAGGATGACTTTATCAATCGTTGCATCATAGGAATCCGCAAGCTCCTTATTTGCCGCATTTTCCATTTGGACAGCCATTTCTTCTAAAATATATGCACGTTGTGAAGCTTGTATTTCTTTTTTCTGTAATTCAATTGAATTTTTTATTTCATTATTTTGAGCTGACTCAAATTTTATCTTTGAAGCTATTTCGTTAAAATCCATAGAGAAGATTTGAAAGATGGGGGTTAGAATGACGACAATGAGCAGTAAGCTAATCACCATCTTTGCATATTTTTGCATACTTGAGTTTGGAAGCAATAACTCTATGATGATCGCTAATAAAATAAAGAGAATAATACTTGTGATCCATTCAGTTAAAAAGCCCATAAATCCCCACCTACCTCACCATAAGGGTTAAATTCCCTGCAGCAATAATAACGGTCAAACATAGAAAGAACATGAGAGAAACGATAGCAAGCGCAGCAAAAATATAAATGACACTTTTACTAATAATGTCCAAGCAAGCGATAATGGGACCCCCGCCTAATGGCTGCAGGATCGCCGCAGCAAATTTGTAGATGAAAGCAAGCGTTAATACTTTTAATGCAGGAAATGCGGCAATACATAAGAGAATGACAACACCCACAATCCCTACTGTATTTTTCAAAAGAACGGACGCACTGATGACTGTATCTGTTGCATCTGTAAACATCCGTCCGAGAACTGGAATGAAGTTTCCGGTAATAAATTTTGCTGTTCGAATGGTAATGCCATCTGTTACAGCTGCAGATGCTCCTTGCACAGAAATGACACCTAAGAAAATAGTTAAAAATGTTCCAAGTAGACCGATCCCAATATTCCGAAGCAATTGGGCAAGCTGAGTTACTTTGTATTGATTCGTTAATGTACTGACTATACTGAGAAGTGCAGATAAAAATAATAGAGGTAAGACAATATTCTGGATTAGCAAACCGCTTGTATTCATCAGGAAGAGAATGACCGGATGAAAAAAGGCAGCCGATACAATCCCGCCTGATGAGGCCATTAATGCTAACAATAATGGAATTAATGCGAGAATAAAGCTGGTCATTGTCTCTATTGCTTGAGAAGTATATTGGATTGCGATATGAAAGCTATTTAAAGCAATAATGATTAACACCATATATACGATCGCATATGCAACCTTGCTAACAGTACTTTGCTCAAATGCATTTTGCAGCAGCTGCAGCAGCATACTAAAAACGGTTAATAGAATGAGAGTCCCCAGAAGCTTCCAATTCGCCACCAATTCGTGAAAAAGATAATGTAAAAGTGCCTTAAACCATTCCTGTGGTGAAAGCTCTTTCTCTCCACTTAAAAATTGCAGCAAGCTCCCTTTTTGGCTCTCTGGTAAGAATCCGCCATATTCTGTCATGATGTCATCCCAAAATTGCCGAATCTCATCCACACCCAGGTTGTCCACTTGCTGCTGGACAAAGGCTTGGTCTATTTGATCTTCACCCTGCTCTTGTTCAATAGTCTCATTCGTTTGGGCTTCACGCTGCTCTTGCTCCAAAGTCTCATTCGTTTGGGCTTGTACATTTGTTGGAAATAAGAAAAAAAACGCTAATAAAATAAGTCCGCCTATTTTTTTCACCTTGTCACCCCCCTTCAGCATTTACTTATCCAGACAGTATTTAAGCAGGTGGAATCAAATTAATAATCGTTTCAATAATGACCGTTAAAATCGGTATTGCCATGGCGAGAATTAAAATTTTGCCTCCTAATTCTATTTTTGATGCTATCGCACCTTGCCCAGCATCCTTTGTTATTTGGGCGCCAAATTCCGCAATATAAGCAATCCCGATAATTTTCAAAATAGTTTCTACGTAGATTAAGTTGACATTTGCATTCACCGCTATTTTTTCGACCATTCGGATGATGACGTATATTTGATCGACTAAAAATAGAAATATCACGCAGCCAGTAAAAACGACTAACATAAAAGCAAAGGTTGGTTTTTGCTCTTTTACAATCAAAGCTAAAAAGGTAGCAACAAGACCTAAGCCGACAATCTGAATAATTTCAATCGTCAAGCCCCCCTTATCCTTGGAACAAGAAGACTGCTTTTATTTTTTTAAATAAATCATCTACGATCGTAGCAACCATAAAAAGAATATAAATAAAACCTAGCAAGGTAACCCATTGGGCATACTCCTTTTTGCCCATTTGATCTAAAATAGTGTGTAAAAACGCGACTACAATGCCTACTCCTGCAATTTGGAAAATAATATTGACGTCGACTCCCATCGCTCGTTTTTCCCCCTGACTATTCACTACATCAGTAAAATGATTAAGAGTAAACCAGATAAAAACCCTAAGCTTTTCACCATCCGCTCGTATCTTTGCTGCTTATCGATTGCATCTGCCTCTTCTCTTTCCAAATGAGTTAAGGCAAGACGGATATGTTTTTGCTGCGAAACCCTGTCATGCTGGCCTAATGTCTCGCCAAACTGCCTTAAAACCTCAAGTTCTCCTTTTTTAAAAGCTGTTAACTTCCAAATTTGATCCAAGCTGTCATCCCACGCTGTTTTTACACTTGTGTGCCCTTTAGTCAGTCTTTTGGCAAATCGTTCAAAAAACCATGATAGCGGTTTTGCTGTTTGTGATGCGATATGCTCTGCTGCATCCTTTAATGGTGTATGGCCATACATAATTTCAGCTTCGAGGGATTGGAGCGCCGCCTTTAATTGTCTTAACTGTCTTGGTCTTTCACTTAGGTGTCTCGCAGCTTCAAATCCTGTCCAAGTAGTCGCCAGTACAATGAATACTGCTCCAAGAAGTTTTATCATGTTGTCACACCCATTTCGTTAGAGAGGAGATTTGCTCCATCTTGATTTAAAATCCTTTTCACAGTACCTGGACCTTTTATCCTCGATAACTCGATGTATCTATCAAACACTTTGTTTTGAATAAGCGGCTTTAAAGTCGGCCGTTTATATAAATCTTCAATTGAATACCCATGGACACTGACAAATAATTGAACTCCAGCATGGACACATTCCATAATCGCTGCTGTATCTTCTTCTCTTCCAATCTCGTCTACTACAAGAACATCGGGACTCATGGAACGGATCATCATCATCATCCCTTCAGCTTTTGGGCAGGCATCAAGGACATCAAGACGTTCCCCAAATGAATGTTGAGGTATGCCGTGGACGGAACCAGCAATTTCTGATCGCTCATCCACGACCCCTACCTTGTGAGCAGGGCTATGGTTTGTACCTATGCTAATTAAGCGGGCAAAATCTCGCAGCAAGGTTGTTTTCCCTGTTTGGGGAGGACCAATGATGAGAGTATTCAACCACTTCTTTTTAAAAACATAGGATTGAAGCGGATCTGCTAACCCTAATTTTTCTTTTGCCACACGTATATTAAATGATGTGACTTCTCTTATAGCCTTTACTTTGCCTTCCTCTGTAATCACTCGTCCTGACAGTCCTACTCTATGTCCGCCTTTAATCGTTACATAACCTCTTTTTAACTCTTCTTCAAGAGTGTATATAGAGTAACCACTTAATTCGTTCAAGATCATAAGGCCGTCTTCCAATGTAGTTCTATAGGAGAGAAATACTGGTTTACCCCCTGTGATAACTTCGACTCTCTTCGTTAATCGGATCCTAATTTCTTCAATTTGCTCTATTTGATCCAGGCGAAGGCTCAGCAAATGATCACGTATATTAGCAGGCAACATTTCAAGGATTGTATTCAAGCTTAATGCCCCCCATCCCGCCGTCTATTATTTTCAATGTATGCGAGCTTGGCCGCAATATGCCAAGCTCTTGTAACAGTGAATTTAAAAAAAGATAGTGAGACTCACAGAAAATTTATTTGTATATCCCCACTAAAATAAAAACAACACCGATAAAGATAAATAGCAGCTTTGAATATGAGATGGAATCAGCTATTTGAAAAATTCCGATCGTCATAGTCGCGATAAATATTAGCGGACCTATAATGGCAAGCGCTGAATTCACAACGATCGCTTTTCGTACATCGTTTAATAGAAGCATGACTACTGCTGCTGCTAATTCGATTGTTGCAGATAAAAAGCGAAGCCCTGCCATTGCTAAGACCGTATGATCGATTGAAGAAAATAGTCGTCTCATCATATCCTCCTATTACACGGCTAGTACATGTTATGCAGGAAGGACAAGTTTTAGAAAGAAAAATAAAATATAGAATTTTCTGAAAATGTGGTAATATAAGAAAAAGGGGGAAAACATGTTGAATAATGGCTTTGAATTATATTATCTCTATGAGGCACTGCAGTGGATTTTATCAGCTATCATTTACCTTGTTTTACCATGTGTTTTTATTTTCAGAAAGGTAAAGAAAACTTAATGATTCAAACGGAGCTCAGGTGGCCGTTATGTACTTTGATCGAGGGCAGGTCAAGCCTCATGAAGATGCATTAGAGGATTGCCTTGTAAGGCCTGGGCTCCGGCCGGCCGTACCGTTTTTATTCCTGACTGCATTAAAATCTCGTCCATAAGAACGGGACAACAACAAAAGCGAAAGTGTTTTGTACAGCCTAATGATGGAATGGCCGCTGGAGCTGGAAAAGATTAAGCCATTTAAATAAAGACCACATATTAAAGAAACCTCTCTGCAACACATGCAGAGAGGTTTCTTTAATTTATGACTAATTAAGCACGGGAAACATAAGAACCATCTGTTGTATTAATGACTAGACGATCTCCCTCATTTACGAAGAATGGAACGTTAACTACAAGTCCTGTTTCTACGGTTGCCGGTTTAGTACCGCCGGAAGCCGTATCACCTTTTATACCAGGTTCAGTTTCTGTTACTTCAAGCTCAACTGTATTTGGAAGTTCTACACCTAATGTCTCACCTTGAAACATCATAATTTGAACTTCCATGTTTTCTTTTAAAAACTTTAACTCATATTCAATTTGAGCTGCGTTTAATTCTAATTGTTCATATGAAGCTGTATCCATGAATACATGCTGATCTCCATTTGCATATAGATATTGCATTCTTTTCGTTTCAATTTGTGCTTTTGCTACTTTTTCACCAGCACGGAAGGTTTTCTCTTGAATCGCACCTGTACGAAGGTTGCGAAGCTTTGAACGAACAAATGCCGCTCCCTTTCCAGGCTTAACGTGTTGGAAATCTACTACACGCCAAATCCCCCCATCCACTTCAATTGTCAAACCAGTGCGAAAATCGTTTACAGAAATCATTTTATTTCCTCCTATGTACCTGTTGTTTCAGTTAAAATTCACCCGTTTATAAAATAATCAACTCTTTTGGAGAATGAGTTAAGCATTCGTTGCCGGTTGCAGTTACAACCGTATCATCTTCAATTCGAACTCCGCCGATCCCGGCTAAATAAATCCCTGGTTCTACAGTCACAACCATGCCCGGTTCTAAAACAGTATCAGACTTTATAGAAAGAGCAGGCCCTTCATGAACTTCAAGTCCAATCCCATGTCCTGTAGAGTGTCCAAAATACTCTCCATAGCCCTTTTCTGTAATATAGTCTCGTGTTAATGCATCTGCTTGTTTACCTGTAAGACCAGCTTTAATGCCGTCCATCCCGCTGATTTGAGCTCGCAGAACAATCTCATATATCTCTTTTAGTTTTTCAGAAGGTTCTCCGACAGATATAGTTCTGGTAATGTCTGAACAATATCCGTTATAGTATGCACCAAAGTCCAGTGTTACAAAATCCCCTTTTTCAATTACTTTGTCACTTGCCACACCATGAGGAAGAGCAGAACGGTGGCCTGATGCAACAATGATATCAAAAGAGGAAGAAACGGCACCTTGCTTTCTCATATAAAATTCAAGTTCATTTGAGACATCTAATTCCTTTAAACCTGGTTTTATAAACTCGAGGATATGTTTAAAGGCTGAATCCGCAACCTTAGCTGCTTCCTTTAATATCTTAATCTCTGCATCAGTCTTAATCAAGCGTAATTTTTCAATTGCTCCTGAAACCGGAATAAGCTCTACACCCTCAAATGCCCTTTTATATTCTGCAAAGGCTGAAAATGTCACATGGTCTTGTTCAAAGCCAAGCTTATTTATCCCAAGATGTTTCACTTGCTCTGCAATTTCTTCTACAATCGGCCCTCTATGTTGAACAATGTTAAAGCCTTCTATCTGCTTTGAGGCTTGCTGGACATATCTAAAATCTGTAATAAAAGCTGCTCCTGATTTAGAAATAACAGCTACGCCGGCAGTTCCGGTAAAGCCTGTCATATAACGACGATTATAACTGCTTGTAATTAATAGTCCATCAATTCCTAACCCCTCAAAAGACTCCCGAATTTTCTCAATCTTCATCCAAATCTCCCCCTATTTTATCCAACAATGCCAGTAATGCCAGCTGATACCCGAAAAATCCCAATCCGACAATTTGTCCTTCAGTAACTGGTGCAGTCACCGAGTGATGACGGAAGTCTTCACGCGCATGAACATTTGATATATGGACTTCAATAACCGGCAGTGCGATGCTTGCAATCGCATCTCTAAGAGCATAGCTATAGTGAGTGAAGGCTCCCGGGTTTATGACGATCCCATCGTATTGATCCTCTGCTTCATGAATCGAATCAATTAAGTCTCCTTCATGATTTGACTGAAAACATGTCATATCAAAACCATATTCTTCTGCTAACGAAAATAAATCTTGTTCTAAATCCACCAGCGTTTTACTTCCATAAACACCTGGTTCTCTTAACCCTAGACGGTTTAAATTAGGTCCATTTATTACAAGAAAATGCGGCATAACATACTCCTTTTGATAGATTCTATGGGCGGACAATATAAATAAATGCGCCTTTTTTAAGCAATATCTAATTAGGGCAAAGCGCCCTCCTACCGGCGAGGCATTATAATTATTCTGTAACCTTCTTGTCAGATTGGTTTTGTGGACCTCAGGGGGGCTAGGCGCTGGAGCTGGACAGCAATAACTACTTTTATTGTGTTAACAATTTAATCAACTCAAACTTCTGAAACTATAAAAAAGAATGTTCACACAATGAACATTCTACCATAAGTTACCTTCAACAGACTACTTTATCCCACTCCTATCGGGCATACAATTTCAGCTCAAACTTTTAATTAAAACAAAGAGGGATCAGTTTGAGACTTACTATTATCAGTGAGGGCATTAGGAACGAACAAAAATCTATTGGCGTTTTTTCTGGCTCTTCCCCATCGATGGAAGCTTCACTTAATGCCAGGGTTTGTTGCCCTTTCTAATTTTTCTGTTGTAAGCTCGTTGTATTCAAATGAAATCGAGTATCCTACAAAAACACCGAACAAAATATATAAACAAACGGTTGTGACAATTGTTTCTCTTTTTAGCTCCATTACTGTTTTTAAATCTGGAAAGATCGGATTTAGAACAAAATATACAAGTCCCCATAATGCAATCCCATAGCCAATTCCAATCCATAATTTATTAAATCTTTTTAGGACAGCATAGTAGGCAATTGCTGCCCCGACACCAAGAACGCCAATTAGTACGATACTAACAAAATTCCCCAACGTCCCATCTTTCCACGAACCAAGAATAAATGGCTGAAGCAGCAAATTCGGACTTACCTCAGAAAAATTAAATATGTATGCAATATACCCAAAAAGACTCCATAAAATGCCGCCAAAAAAACCTGTAACCATCACTCGGCCGAGAAAAGAAATTGGTTGTTCTTGTTTATTCTGTTCAAATCTCGGATTTTCTTTCATTTCTTCATTCTGATGTTTTTGTTCTTCTGACATCAAAAGCACCTCCTTATCGTAGTATGTCCATCTTTTTCAGATTATTAGGATTTAAATGCTGGAGCTAACAATAAATTGGAGGATCTTTTTATTTATTCTAGGCCCAGGTCGTAAACTAATCAGTAAAAAACAATCTTTCTTTTTGTTATTCTTATGCTTGTTGGTTTTTGTTAAAGGCGGTTCCGCTTTTCGATGGCCCATTCCAGCGCTTTGTTCAAATCGGACCATGATCTTCTCCGAGTTTTTATATTTAAATGAAAAAACTAAAAAAATAAATGATAAAATGAGTAAGTTTTTTTCTCGTGGGAATAATGATAGGTAAGAAAACATTTCCAACTTTGGATTTCTTCGAAGAAACTGTCTCCTCTGCCCTAGAGGTTTCCACGACTTTTTTGTAGAATAGATATAATAGAGAATTCTATAGGATTCTCTTAAATAAAAGCGTAAGGCTAGGCAGGTTGGTGTTGCATGACAGATAAAAAAAGAGGAGCCTATGGCGGGCAGGCTGTAATTGAAGGGGTAATGTTTGGTGGAAAGCATCATTATGTGACGGCTATTCGCCGCAAGGATGAAAATATTGAATATTTCCATCTTCCCAGAAAGAAAAACAAACATTTAACAGCACTAAAAAAGATTCCTTTTATAAGGGGGATTGTAGCCATTTTAGAGGCAAGTGCAAATGGGACGAAACATTTAAATTTTTCTTCAGAACGTTATGAACTAGATCCGAGCGAAGACCATACAATAAAAGAAAATCAAAAAGAGTCAAAGCTGACAATGATATTGGGTGTTGCCGCAGTTGGAATTCTTTCATTCCTATTCGGTAAATTTATTTTCACACTTGTCCCGGTATTTTTAGCCGACCTAACAAAACCTGTTATTCCTTCTCATTTGGGACAAATAGTAGTGGAAGGTTTCTTCAAACTTATTTTGTTGCTCGCATATATATATGCTATATCGTTTACGCCGGTTATTAAGCGTGTTTTTCAATATCACGGAGCTGAGCATAAAGTAATCAATTGCTACGAAAGCTCTCTACCTTTAACAGTGGAAAATGTACAGATGCAATCACGGTTGCATTACCGGTGCGGCAGCAGTTTTATTTTGTTTACAGTGATTGTAGGTGTTTTTGTTTATTTGCTTGTTCCAACTGATCCATTGTGGGTTAGAGTTTTAAATAGAATAGCTCTTATTCCGGTTGTTTTAGGAATTTCATTTGAAGTATTACAATTAACGAATAAGCTTCGCAATATTCCAGTCTTAAAAACATTAGGCTATCCTGGTTTATGGCTGCAGCTGCTTACAACGAAAGAGCCTGCTGATGATCAGGTAGAAGTGGCAATCTCAAGCTTCAACGAGTTGCTTCGAATGGAAAATGAAACAGAGAAAGGCCACTCTGAGCAAATCGTTTAAATTTTTTATAAGTTATTTGGGAGGTGTTTGAATGAAACGTCGTTTACATCCTTTAGTTCTCATCCTGATTGGTTTTGCTTTATTTGGCTTTGGCTATCAATTAATATTTAACCCCGGCTCAATTGTGCGAATGCTGGCCGTAATTGCAGCTGTTGGTGTGATCATTTATTTAGTCGTCCGATATATGATGAAAAAAAGAATGGGAAAAGATTATTCTTCCTATGCAAAAGCAGCCAAACAATCACGAAAACGATTGAAAAAGCGAACTCAGGCAGCGCCTACCCCGATAAAATCTATACAAACTCATAAACGCACTCAAAAATCATCGGCCATAAAGAAGAAACGGCAAACTCATTTGACCGTAATTGAAGGAAAAAAAGGAAAAAAGAAAAATAGAGCGTCCTTTTAGAACGCCCATCTTTTTAAAAAATCCTCTGTTTTTGCTTTGCCTAGCTCAATAAGAGCTAGTTTTTTTTGTTCTGTCATTTCAAATTCAGTAGATAAAATTGTATCTACAGGGATAAACACAATATTCCGCTCATGTCTCGAGGCAATATGTCTAGAATCATGAGCATCCTTCATTGTTTCAAAAAGCGCTCCATACATTTCGATTGCATTTTGAATCTTATTTTTAGGCCGTTCTTCTTCGTTAGCACTTAATTTCACCCCAATGATGGGGCGTAGAGATTTCTTTTCCTTAAAAAGCCAGATGGGGAAATTACTCAATACTCCACCATCAACAACAATACTTGTTCCATCTGGGGTGGTCAGTTTGACCGGTTCGAAAAAATAAGGCAAGCTGCAGCTCATTCTTACGGCTTTTGCAACAGAAAATTGTTCTGGAATAAAGCCGTATGATGGTAAATCATCAGGCAAAACAATCATCCTGCCATTCGTTAAATCAGAAGCAATAACTTTTAGAGTTCCTCTTCGCAAATCGCCAAACGTTGAAACCCCTTTGGAGTGAAGCTTTTCATCGATCCATTCTTCCAATTTATTACCTTTGTACAACCCCAGCCGCCAGTATAACGAAAGCCATTTCATGAACTTAAAGGGAATCATCGTTCTCCTCTCATCAAGAAACTGCTTCAAATCCAGTTCTTCCATTAAATGCAGAACTTCAGTACTGGTATACCCCGCTGCAATAAAAGATGAAATAATGGAACCCGCACTTGTACCTGCAACACGGACAAATCGGTAGCCGCTGCTTTCCAAAGACTGATAGGCACCAACCAAAGCAAACCCTTTAATTCCCCCACCAGAAAAAACCCCGTCAATATACATCCTGGTCCCTCCCACGGCCACTCTTCTTCCCTACAGTGTAGTTTAGGGACAATTTTTTTAGACCTTGACAAGTTTAAGTTTCTAATGTAGGAAGAATCTATGGATCATATTTTGAGTCAATTAGTATGTAAATGAACGAATAGCTCTTGGTAACTTGAAAAGGATTAGGAGAACTAATGACAAGTCTCCCTGAAATCCCGCTTTCCCTTTTGGGAAGGATTGACTTACGTGCAGCTCAGTTTCGGTTAGACGCTTGAGATGGAAAACGAAGGATTCGTTTCATTCATGTTTTTTAACCTGAATCTAAAAAAACATGGGAGCTTCAGCCCATGTTTTCCTCTTCATTTCCTTTTTGTACGAGACGCAATGCTTTCACACGATGTTCCTCTTCTTCAAAATATTGAACAAGATCACCTATTCTATCGATTGCATTCCAGCTAATGTGATGTTCAATACCCTCGACATCATTATAAATCTTATCTTCATCTACTCCGATAATACGCATAAATTGTTCGAGAAGCTCATGGCGATAAACAAGTCTCTTACCAATTTTTTTGCCTTTTGCTGTTAAAACGAGACCTCTGTATTTTTCATAAACTAAGTATTCGTCTTTATCAAGCTTTTGAACCATTTTTGTAACGGAGGAGGGATGGACAGACAATGCTTCAGCGATATCAGATACCCTGGCATAGCCCTTATCTTCGATTAATATGTATATTTGTTCAATATAATCTTCCATGCTTGGTGTTGGCATGCGTTCCCCTCCAATGCTTTGCCAATCATAAATTTTACCGAGAAATCATTACAAGTGTACAATAGTTTCTTTGAAAAAACAAGCAATGTAAAGGGGTGAGCCTGCAAAGATAAAAGGATATTCATAACCACAAGAATAAAAATTCATAATAGATTATGCTATAAGGAAAAGGGTTGGACATTTTTCTCCAACCCTTCCTCTGTTATATTAAAGCCCGCACTTCAATTGTGCGCCGCAGCTTGTACATGTATTACAGCCGCCGATATCTTCAATTGTCCCTTCACGGCATACAGGGCATGTGTTGCCTACTTCATTTCCAATTGTGACGTCTGTAGAACGAAGATCACGGATTGTATCTACCAGGACAACTTTGCCTTTTTCCGTTTGACTGGATACTTCTTCAACAGCAGCTTCCTCATCAAACGTGTTTTCTTCCGCTTTCAGGGTAAGCACCTGAGAGTCCCGGCTTCCGTCAACATAGACAGTCCCGCCTTTTGCTCCCCCTTTGTATAACCGTTCATAAACTTTTTTAACCTGATCTACTGTATACCCTTTTGGTGCATTTACAGTTTTGCTGATCGAGCTGTCGATCCAGCGCTGAATAACACATTGTACATCAGCATGTGCCTCTGGGCTTAAATCCATCGCGGATATAAACCAGCTTGGTAGTTGGTTAGGATCTGCATCTGGGTTACGATCAAGATATTCTTGCACAATATCAGCTTTCACTTCAATGAACTTCCCTAAGCGTCCGCTTCTAAAATACGAAAAGGAAAAATACGGTTCAAGACCTGTTGAAACTCCGACCATGGTTCCTGTGCTACCAGTAGGAGCAACCGTCAATAAATGAGAGTTACGAATCCCATATTCTTTAATGCCATCACGTATATCTTCAGGCATTTTTTTCATAAAACCTGTCTGTATCATGGCTTCCCGTAGATGAGCTGTTTCCTCTTCAGACTCCCCATTTAGGAAAGGATAACTTCCTTTTTCTTTTGCAAGTTCGATCGAAGCTCTATATGCTGTTGTTGCGATTGTTTCGAAAACTTTATCGACCAGCTCATTCCCTTTCTCTGTCCCGTATTCTGTTTCACAATAAATGAGCAGATCGTGAAGACCCATCACACCTAGACCGACACGGCGTTCACCTAATGCTTGCTTTTTATTTTCCGCAAGGAAGTATGGAGTTGCGTCAATAACATTGTCTTGCATTCTTACTCCGACTTCAACAGTTCTTTTTAACTTCTCAAAGTTTACTTGCTTTGTTTCTTTGTCAGCCATTTCAGCCAGGTTAACTGCAGCTAAATTGCAGACAGAGTACGGTGCGAGCGGCTGCTCTCCGCAAGGATTGGTTGCAACTACTTTTTGACCATATGCTTTTGCGTTTGTCATGTCATTTGCGTTGTCAATAAAGAAAATACCAGGTTCAGCTGAATAAGTTGCACAAATATTTATTAAGTTCCAAAGCTCTTTTGCTTTGATCTTTCGGTATGTGCGGACTTTATGGCCAAGCTCTTCCCATTCGCGAACATCGCCAACTTTATGCCATTGTTCATTGTAAATTTTCATTTTTTCTTCGTCATAGCTTTCAACGTCTGGGAATCGAAGCTCGTATTCTGAGTTATGATCAACAGCTTCCATAAAATCTTTTGTCAAACAGACAGAAATATTAGCACCAGTTAAGAATTCAGCATTGTGAACGGTATATGTTCCACCTATTTTTAGCTTTAATTCTGCTTCTTTAATAATTTTCCCGCTGAATCCACCTGATCCTGGAATGCTTTTATAGTTGACAATTCCTTGATACATTTCAATTTCTTGCTGAGTTAGCGGTGTGAATTTCAATTTTTCCTCTGCTATTTTACGGATTGTTTCATCTTCTGTATTTTCAATTAAGTATCTTAAGATACGGGGATTTTGCATTTTAGAAATGATGAATTCGATGATATCAGGATGCCAATCAGCAAGCATAATCATTTGAGCCAAATAATGTTACGTTGATTCGTTAGATCAACTCTCTATGTCACCACAGAGTTCAGACCATATCTCACACGGTACCCGTGCCCCCGCACTTCGGAATCACTTGATCCCTACTCTACTTCCTTCCGTTTTAAAAACGTGGTTTCGATGGTCGTTGAACCTTTTCCTTATTCTAATGAAGAACTTAGGAACTTGGCTGCTGATTGTCTTTGTCTACTCACCGTTTTTCAAACCATACGTATGCTGTTTCCAGCTCCGCTTTGGCAGATAAGCCATCTAAAGACTTCCCAGCAATTCACGGGGATTTATGTCGACGGGCACTCTAAATGACCATACCGCGCCGTGAACCACCCTGCTCAACAAGATGGGTCAATTTAGCTATATCATCTAACCAGGAGACAGATCCTGATGATTTTCCGTTCACACCACGTGCCAAAGTGTTACGAGGACGAAGGGTTGAACCGTTTGTTCCGACGCCTCCGCCACGGCTCATAATTTCCATGACTTGTTTACGGTGCTCGGAAATTCCTTCTCGCGAGTCCTGCACAAATGGCATTACATAGCAGTTAAAGTATGTAACATCGGTTTCTGCGCCAGCACCATATAAGACACGTCCAGCTGGAATAAAGTTTAGGTTAACAAGTTCTTGGTAAAACTTTCCAAACCATTCTTTCCGTTTCTCTCTAGTAGTTTCAACAGATGCTAAACCTGTTGCATTACGTTTGGCAATTTGTTCATAATAGATCTCCAGTGGTTTTTCAATTACATCCAGGGATCGTTTGACAATACCGCTCTCTGTTTCTTCGGGCTTATCCAAAGCATGTTTATACTCTTCTTCCACTAGTACTTTTGCTGTTTTCTCTTCCCAGTTTATTTCTGTAATATATCCAAGGCCCCTGGCTGGGAATTTCGGATCCTCTTTCACAGTTAAAACGACAAAATCGCCAACAGACAAAGTAATTTTCTCCGTATCCTTGAAGGTATAGCGATCAAGCATAACAAGACGTGAAACCCCTTTATGGGTAATCTTCATGTCTTCAGTAATTGGATGAACCTGCGGGAAAACTGAGATATCTTTATTAAGCTTCTCAATATCCCATTTCATCCTTTCCGAAAACGCAACACTCATTGTAACAACTCCTTAGTGCTCTATATCTTTAATTACTTTTAAAAGATTATCATACTAGAGTTGTAAAATCAACGAAATACAACTATATATAGTAGTTCGTTTTTGGCAAGTAATACTATATATTGATATCGAGTCCATTCTTTATTATTTTGTCAAATTTAAAAGTAACTAATTGTATGAGAAACAATAAGAGAATGAAAGGAAATCGGGAGAAAAGACGATTTATGAAGAAATTTGTCAGTTGCAAAAGTCCTAGAGAATATGACACAGAAAACATTTCGCACAAAAAATTTTCTTTAAATATAGAACAAATGTTCTTGTTTGTCAATACAAAAAAGCAGCTATTTTTAAACGGGTTTTATAAAAGACCACGAAAAAGAAGCCTAATTCATACCCGAATTAAACTTCTATAATTATTACTTTTACAATTTTGTTCTTTTCCATTCGCTTATCTTTTATAATTCCATTCATCTGTTGCATATTTAACCATTGCTATATCTTCTACCTGTTGTCTTTCTTCGGATGATAATTCATATGGCTCTAACTCAATGTTCAACCCTTTTTCAAAACCTTCTTTAAAGGCTGCTTTCGCTTCCTCCATCGAAACCGGTTCGGCTCTTAGGGCATTAACCGCTACTGCTTTGTTTTTAAAGTTTCTCTGCATTCTTTCCCTTACACGATCGCTCGGATATTTAAAGAGGTCAAACAGCATATTTTCATCAATATCGAGCAGGATAGAACCATGCTGCAGGATGACCCCTTTTTGGCGTGTTTGTGCACTGCCTGCTACTTTTCTACCCTCAACAACCAGTTCATACCATGATGGAGCATCAAAGCATACAGCTGAACGCGGGTTCTTTAAACCTTGTTTTTCTTCTTCAGAACGGGGAACAGCAAAATACGCATCCAACCCTAATTTTCTAAATCCCTCGAGAATTCCTTCCGAAATAACTCTATATGCTTCTGTTACCGTTTGAGGCATTTCTGGGTGCTCTTCACTTACGATCACACTGTATGTAAGTTCTTTGTCATGAAGGACCCCGCGTCCGCCAGTTGGTCTGCGGACAAAGCCCAGCCCATATTTTTTCACAGCTTCCATATTGATTTCTTTATCTGCTTTTTGAAAATATCCTATCGAAAGAGTTGCTGGATTCCAACCATAAAACCGAATTGTCGGCGGTATCTTCCCTTCACTATGCCATTCCAATAGGGCCTCATCAAGCGCCATATTGTAAGCTGGAGAAGCATTTCCAGAATCGATGTACTTCCATTTTTCTATTGTCATAGATCATACCCTCTTTTTAAACGTTTTACACACTACATTTCAGTCTATCAAAAGTCTGAGAAATAGAAAATAAATGAGTCCTTAGCTAATGACTTTTTAACAAAGCTTTTATATAATTATCTTTGTCGATTTGTCTAAGTTCACTTGAACTTTCAATATAAATCTAGAAGGAGTCGAATTAGATTGTCACCAACATTTATTGTGCTTTACATTATTTTAGGGGCCATAATTGCTTATTCACTGTTCAATTTTTTTAATCAACGCCGAATTATGAAAACTTTAACAGAAGATGATTTCAGGGCAGGCTATAGAAAGGCTCAATTAATTGATGTTCGGGAGCCAAACGAATATGAAGGCGGTCACATCTTAGGCGCCCGGAATATACCCCTATCTCAAATGAAACAGCGGCATAAAGAAATTCGACCTGATAAGCCTGTTTATCTTTATTGCCAAAACACTGTAAGAAGCGGCAGAGCCGCTCAGCTTCTTCGCAAAAAAGGTGTTCAAGATTTATATACCTTAAAAGGCGGTTACAAACAGTGGACTGGAAAAATTAAGACAAAAAAATAACATTTTGACTGTTCCTGGATGGGAACAGTTTTTTAATTTGTTAGAAGGTATAAAATTTTGACCTGCTGCAGACCCTCAGCATCGCGCTCCAGCTTGGACATAGGCTGTAATCAGAATAACCACTCAACGATCTATTTTTAACAAAAAGGGTTCGCCGGAAAAATTGGCGAACCCTTATCATTGCTAAGGAAGTTATCAATTACTTGCCTTAATCCTTTATCTCATACGGTTCAGTCCTGCGTCTGCTATGCCGGCACCCTGTGAGCTTTTGCTCTTATCCTTTTTGGTATCGTAAGATCGGTTTGCGGGCAGCTGTTGTTTCATCCAATCGTTTAAGAACAGTTGTATGCGGAGCTTCTTGAACGATTTCAGGATTATCCTCTGCTTCTTTTGCAATTTGGATCATGGCATTAATGAATTCATCTAATGTTTCTTTTGATTCTGTTTCAGTAGGCTCTATCATGATACACTCTTCAACATTTAAGGGGAAGTAGATTGTTGGCGGATGATAGCCGAAGTCCAACAGTCTTTTAGCAATATCTAACGTACGAACGCCTAATTTCTTTTGACGCTTTCCAGATAGAACAAACTCATGCTTGCAATGCTTGTCAAATGGCAAATCAAAGTATGGTGCCAGCCTGCGCATCATGTAATTAGCATTTAATACGGCAAATTCTGTCACAGCTTTTAATCCATCAGGGCCCATCGTCCGAATATACGTATAAGCACGCACATTAATTCCGAAATTTCCGTAGAAAGGCTTCACTCGGCCAATCGCTTGCGGGCGGTCATAATCAAACTGATATTCTCCGTCACGTTTCATTAAAACCGGCTTCGGTAAATATGAAATTAAATCTGCTTTAACACCTACTGGACCTGAGCCTGGTCCACCGCCGCCGTGAGGACCTGTAAAGGTTTTATGAAGATTTAAGTGGACAACATCAAAGCCCATATCTCCAGGACGTGCTTTACTTAATACTGCATTTAAGTTGGCACCATCATAGTATAGCTTTCCGCCTGCACTATGAACTATTTCAGCCATTTCCAAAATATGCTCTTCGAAAAGTCCAAGTGTATTAGGGTTTGTCAACATTAAAGCCGCAGTATTTTCATCAACCACTTTTCTTAAATCATCTAAATCTACTAAGCCTTGATCATCAGATTTAACCGTGACAGTTTCAAAGCCAGCTACTGTTGCTGATGCTGGATTTGTTCCATGAGCAGAATCCGGAACGATTACTTTCGTCCGATTCGTATCTCCGTTTGCTTCATGAAAAGCACGAATCATCATCAGACCTGTCCATTCTCCATGGGCTCCTGCCGCAGGCTGAAGGGTTACTTCGTCCATCCCTGTTATTTCTTTTAAGTGCTCCTGCAAATCATATAACAATTCCATAGCACCTTGAACTGTGCTTTCGTCTTGGAGGGGGTGAATATGGGCAAACCCAGGGATTCGTGCGATATTTTCATTGATTTTTGGATTATATTTCATTGTACAAGATCCTAATGGATAGAATCCTGAATCAACACCATGATTGCGTTTTGATAAAGCTGTATAGTGACGCATAATATCAAGCTCTGAAACCTCTGGTAATTCAGGTTCCTCTATACGAATATAATCAGAAGACAAAAACTCTTCTAAAGCAATCTCTGGTACATCATTTTCGGGTAAGCTGTATCCTACACGTCCAGGTTTCGTTAATTCGAAGATTAATGCTTGATCTTGATTACTCATGGCCATCCCCCAATTCTCTCACAAGTGTGTCAATTTCCTCTTTTGTACGAAGCTCTGTTACAGCAACAAGCATGTGATCTTCAAGTGTTGGGTTACTTTGACCAAGGTCATAACCGCCTATCAGCCCTTTTTCAAGCAGCTGTAAATTGACTTCTTTAACAGGCTTATTCAGCTTAATGACAAATTCATTAAAGATAGGTCCCTCAAATGGAACTTCAATACCTGCTGCCTTAAAAGCATTCCGAGCATAGTTTGCTTTTTGGATGTTTTGATAAGCGATCTCTTTTACACCTTTTTTTCCGAGAGCCGTCATCGCAACAGATGCAGCCAATGCATTTAAAGCCTGGTTTGAACAAATGTTAGATGTCGCTTTATCACGGCGAATATGCTGTTCACGAGCTTGCAGCGTTAAAACAAATCCACGTTTTCCCTCTTCATCTGTCGTTTGACCGACAAGACGCCCAGGTACTTTACGCATAAGTTTATTTGTTACTGAAAAATAGCCACAGTGCGGGCCGCCGAACGCTGCAGGAATTCCAAAGACTTGAGCATCTCCGACAACAATATCTGCACCGAATTTTCCAGGTGGTGTCAATACCCCTAAAGCCAGCGGGTTAGAGGAAACAATAAATAAACTTTTCCCAGTATGGGCGATCGGCTCAATTTCTTTTAGCTTTTCGACCTGACCATAGAAATTTGGATATTGCACCATGACAGCCGCAACATCTTCATTCATTTCCGTCTTCAAAGCTTCTATATCTGTCTCTCCATTTTTAACTGGAATTTCAACAACTTCAATATATTGCCCTTTTGCATATGTTTTTAACACATCAAGAGATTCCGGATGAACAGCACCTGAAACTAGAATTTTTTTCTTTTTTGTATGCCCTGCAGCCAGCATGGCAGCTTCTGCAAAAGAAGTACCGCCATCATACATAGAAGAGTTAGCAATATCCATTCCTGTCAATTCACATATCATCGTTTGAAATTCAAAGATCGCCTGCAGCTCTCCTTGAGAAATTTCTGGCTGATAGGGTGTATAAGCTGTGTAAAATTCAGAACGAGAAATAACATGGTCCACTATTACCGGCATATAGTGGTCATAAACACCTGCCCCTAAAAAAGATGCATATTGTCTTAAATCTTTATTCTTTGCAGCTAATCGAGAAAGCTCCTTTGTTAATTCAGTTTCCGATTTCGCTTTTTTAATGTTGTACTCACCTTGAAAACGAACACTTTCAGGTATATCAGAAAATAGATCATCCATTGACTCCACACCAATAGCTTTTAACATTTCCTGCTTGTCTTGGTCTGTCATCGGTAAATAACGATGCTTCATGGCTTTATCCCCCTCTTAGTTGTGGTTTTATTTTTTCGGTCGTTTATAAAATGGAGTTGCAGTTACAACAGCCTTCACTTTCTTTTTGCGAACTTGTACATCAACTTCTGTGCCAAGCTCAGTCAATTCTTTTGGCAGCAGAGCTAATCCTACATTCTTCTTTAAAGTTGGGGACTGTGTGCCTGTTGTCACTTCTCCAACCAACTTATCATTGAAATAAACCTCATACCCATGACGTGGAATTCCCTTTTCCACCATTTCAATTCCAACGACTTTACGGGTCGGACCGTTTTCCTTCTGCTGTTTTAGCACATCTTTTCCAATGAAATCCACGTCTTTATCTGGCTTCACGGCAAAACCAATTCCTGCTTCAATCGGGGTAATATCTTTAGATAGCTCTTGCCCATATAACGGCAAGTTCGCTTCAAACCGCAATGTATCGCGAGCTCCAAGTCCGCAAGGCAATACGCCATCCTCTGTCCCTGCTTCTAAAATTCCATTCCAGACAGTTATCGCTTGATCTGATGAGCAATAAAGCTCAAAACCATTTTCCCCTGTATAGCCTGTTCTTGACACGAGAACTGGAACACCTAAAATGTCAACATTGTCTTTAAATTTAAAAAACTTAATTTCTGACAAATCAGTCGAGGTTAAGGTTTGTAACACTTTCTCAGCTAGAGGACCTTGGAGAGCGAGCTGGGCGATTTCAGGCGAAACATTCTTCACTTTAACATCGCCGCTTGCATGCTGCTGTAACCAGTCCACATCTTTTTCAATGTTAGAAGCATTGATAACTAACAAATAATCATGGTCCGCTTTTTTATAAACTAATAGATCATCGACTGTTCCGCCGTTTTCATAGCACATCGCGGTATATTGTGCACCGCCGTCTTTTAATTTCGAAATATCATTCGTCATCATTTTTTGTAAATAATGCAGACTTTCTGTGCCTTTGACTTCTACCTCTCCCATATGGGAAACATCAAAAAGTCCCGCTCTTGTCCGAACTGCTTCATGCTCATCTTTAATAGAAGAAAACTGAACCGGTAAATCCCATCCGCCAAAATCAATTGTTTTTGCTCCAAAGTCTTTATACACATCAAATAAAGGGGTTCTTTTTAATTCACTCATTGATCTACCTCCAAACAAATTGGGAAATTAGAAAAGCATTGACTAGCGAGCTGATAGTTGTTCATTCATCTTTTTGACAGATTGCCATATGTCTCGCTCTCAGCATGACATCAACAGTCACTTGATATACAAACTTTTTAATCTTTTGTAACTAGAACGAAAAGCTCAGGGGCCCTAGTCCTTCGGAGACAAGCATTCGAGCGAGCCGGCAGAAAGTTGTTCTTTAACCTTTTTGACGGATTGGCTTATGACCTAAGAGCCAATGGCGCCTGGCCTGCAATGACGTCCTGTGCGCCTGCATTGGACAATGATAACTAACTATCATGCGTTAATACTTTACTCTACTGAAACTTTTTGTAACCACAAAAAAGGACAGAGCCCTCCCCTAGTTTCCTAGTGAAGTCTCTGTCCTGGCACCTGAAAGTTTATCTTATGCTAATCACAAGATTTTCCTCGTGGGTGGTTTGTACCTGAATAACATTAAAGGCTGTTTTCAAAAACTTTGTTGCAATTGAACATCCATCACCCTTGCGAGACCTATGTCTCTCCTTGAGGTGAGTTGAGACTTGAAGCAAACTGTGAGTCACAGGCTGCTTGATCCAATCTCTTTTTATATCATTAGCAACAATTTTTTTGAAATGAGCCATTAAATAACATTTAAGTCAAACTCTCTCCAGAGTTGCGTCAAACAAGAGTCTTTTTGCCTGAGAGATTCACTTCTGTTTGCTCCTTCGGCGCTACAAAGCTTTTGGACGATAAACTTGTAGTCTCTCCCCTTGTTCTCATTCGCACATATTCTTTTTTAAAAAGGACATACTACTTAAAAATATGACATTTCGTAAAACAGCAAATTTGTTAGGCTTTCTCTAACACTCTTACTTATAAACATCCTACCATTAACACATTCATTTCCGCAATGAGAAAATACACAAATAATTAACTTTTTTTCGATATGAATGTTCGGTTTTTACTTGATCACTATGTCAACTATAGATATTTTTCATTTTCAGAAGCTAAAAAGTGAACGATTAGAAAAAACAACAAAGTAAACGAAAGGGCTGTCAATCCTATGAATGTACCAATCCATTTTGACCCTAGCTGGGAAGAAGGTTTCTTTGAAAAACTAGACCAAGATGGTCCATGGGCCAACTGGGAGCTCTACAAGCTTGCCTATCAAGTGCAAAAAAACACTGCAATTCCAACGTTTGAAGGACTTCAGGCACCAATGCACTTGACAAACTTTACCCCCCTTCCTCATCAGCTTGAAGTTGCTAGACAAGTAGTTGAGGCGATGAACGGAAAGGCCATTCTTGCCGATGAAGTAGGTCTAGGGAAAACGATTGAAGCGGGTCTTATTTTAAAGGAATATATGATAAGGAATCTAGTTAAAAAAGTGTTGATCCTTGTTCCTGCCTCACTTGTTTCTCAATGGGCTCGAGAATTAAATGAAAAATTCCATATTCCTGCAATTGAACAGAAAAAAAGCTATGTGTGGGAACAATGTGATGTCGTGGTTTCTTCAATTGATACGGCAAAGCGAAGTCCTCACCGCGACATTATTCTAGATTTAAACTATGACCTTGTCATTATTGATGAGGCTCACAAACTGAAAAATAATAAAACGAAAAACTATGAATTCGTCCAAAAGTTGAAAAAGAAATATTGCTTACTGTTAACCGCCACACCGATCCAAAATCGCATTGAAGAAATTTTCAACCTCGTCTCTTTGCTAAAACCGGGCCACCTCGGAAACGAAGCCTATTTTACAGAGGTTTTTTCAGCTAAAAAACGTTCACTTGAGCACCATGAGCATTTAAGAGACCTGATTAACAAAGTCATGATTCGAAACCGCCGCGGGGATACGGGGATTGAATGGACAAAACGGCATGTCGAGACAGTACCGATTACTTTCTCTCCGACTGAACAAAATCTGTACGATGCGATATCCAGCATCAGGCCATTAGCCCCGAGCATGTTTGCAATTATGACGTTGCAAAGGGAAGCCTGCAGCAGCCGAGAAGCGGTTTATATGACACTTAAAAAAATGGTTGAACGCCCAGAGGAGGCGGCTGACTCTTCACTTCCTGATCATATTATTCAAGAGTTGATGCAAGCGATTGATGAAGTCACCCAAAATACAAAAGCGATTAAGACGGTTGAGCTGATTCAAAAAATTGATGATAAAGTTATTATTTTTACGGAGTACCGGGCAACACAGTTTTACCTGCAGTGGTATCTACAGCAGCACGGTATTTCCTCTGTTCCATTTCGCGGAGGCTTCAAACGCGGAAAAAAGGATTGGATGAAAGATTTATTTAAAAATCGTGCACAAGTGTTAATTGCTACCGAGGCAGGCGGCGAAGGGATTAACCTGCAGTTTTGCAACCATATCATCAATTATGATTTACCGTGGAATCCAATGAGACTTGAACAACGGATTGGACGTATCCATCGTCTTGGGCAAGAACGAGATGTTCATATATATAACATGGCCACCAAAGGGACTGTAGAGGAGCACATTTTAAAGCTGCTTTACGAGAAAATTAACCTGTTTGAAAAAGTCATTGGCGAACTGGATGAGATTTTAACAAAGCTTGAAGTTAATAATTTCGAAGAGCATCTTCAAGACATTTTATTTAACTCGTCAAGTGATGGTGAGATGAAGATTAAAATGGAGAACCTTACTTCTCTTATTTCCTACGGGGAACAAATGGACGAAACAAAACAAGCAAGTTCAGATGCCTAGGAGGGTAATAAAATGCAGCAACAGCAAATCGCTAACTATTTAGAACGTTTTTTCACAGCAAATTCCTGTGATATTTTAGAGAAAAGCTTAGGACATATGAAAGTACAGCTTACAATTGAAATGGACAAGGAATTAATGAACAGGCCTTTCTACTGGCATTATCTTGAGAAGACTGGCGGAGTTCCAAATCCAATGCAGCTTACTTTTATTACGAATAAATCCTATGTATCATCAGATTTAAAGGGTGAGCACATGCATTTCGGCGCACCACGTTTGCACCAGATTTTTCGCTCAACCCAGCAGCTCGGAAGCTACATCCGTCTATATGAAAACTCTCGACCACAGGAAAATACGCCTTTACATCCATGGCTGGGCGTAAATGTTACCGTATCCTATCAATGCGATATGAAAAAAGACATGATTTATTCAATCGGATTGCATTTAATTAGCGGAGCCATTGTAGAAAACTTTCAAGAACAATTAGAGAAGATGGAGTTGACTCCGAAAATTCCAGATATGTGTTTTACAATCTCCCCCATCATCAAACCGCAAAGCGGATTAACAAGAATAAAGCAGTATATTCAGTCCCACATTGAGCAAGATGATCATGAATGGGCAGGTGATGCCAGACAGCGTATGAATGCTGACTTAATGCTTCTTAGCCATTTTTATGAAGATTTAGAAGAGAAACCTGAAATCTATTATTTAGAAAAAGAAGCACTAAAAGACCTATACGAACCAAAAGTTTCGGTAACCATTCACAACGGTGGGATATTTTATTTGACTAAAAAATCCATGTTTTAAAAAATGTCGAACGAAAATTGGGAATAAAAACTGATTTTCGTTTTTTAAATAGGAAAATCCTCTTTGTTTACATAGAAAAAATAAAGATGGCAAAAAAAATTAACTTTTGAGTTAATCGACAGATTTCAGCACTCTTTCTATTTATTCCCTTTTATACTAATAGTACATAAGAATTACATACATTAGGGACTAAAGATTTGTCCTATTTTGTCGGAATAAAGTCCGCTTGTTCAGATAAAGGCAAACCTACCTGAAAAATAGGATCGCAAAGTCACGGGTCTAAGGTTCTGATCACGAGCCATGATGGCCGGGTCGCCTAGAATACACTGTGGTATTTTGGGAGGGTAAACATGGGGGTAAAAGAAATCGAAACAGCTGTATTAGATCAAGAATGGAAGGAGCTGATACTCTCTGCACTTGAAATGGGCATAAGTCCAGAAGAAATACGATATTATTTAAGAAATCATCCTAATGTTTCTTTTAATTGACTTCAATCAAATTACAAAAAAATCGTTCTACATATCAAACACTCCCTTCAACTTATGCTATAATAAAGAACAATAGCAACTGGAAGGTGATCACATATGATTGGCGAACGTATTCGAAAATACCGTAAACAAAAAAGACTATCACTATCCGAACTAGCAGAAAAAGCAGGAGTCGCAAAATCATATTTAAGCTCTATTGAACGAAATTTACAGTCAAATCCTTCTGTTCTGTTTTTGGAAAAAATCTCAAACGTTCTCGGTGTAACAGTTAACACCCTATTAAATGAAGAAGATGAAACTATATATGGTAGAGAACTTGATAACGAATGGTCCTCACTTGTGCGGGAAGCAATGAAATCCGGGGTCACAAAAGACCAGTTCAAAGAGTTTCTGGAATTTAATAAATGGAAAATGAATCAGGAAAAGAAATAAAGCGTTTGGATGGATCATCATCTAAGCGCTTTATTTAATCATTATACATAGTATGAAAAAGTAGAGTCTTTAAACAAGCTAGATTTATTGAATTTTTGCTGATATTTTTTATATTGAATCGAAAGGCTCAATTTATTGCCAGCCGTAACAGATTTTGCTTTTGTTAAATCCTGCTGACAAATCGGGCGCTTCCAAAGCCGGTCAGCTGTACTGCTAAAGGAAGCCTTGTAACACCGTGTACAGAGCTTTTTGTACATGTTATTGCTCCTTTCAGATATAAATCCATTAGCTACGGCATAAGATGATTGTAGTGAGATGAATTTATTCAAACGCTATAATTCTTTATAAAGAACAAAAGTATTAGGAATGACTACATACATAATATTTTCCATCGATAAACATTTATTAGCTTACTTCCATTACCACCACTATTATAAAAAATTTGAAAAATACGGAAATTTATGTTTATTTCGTTTTAGAGAACAACTAAAGACAGTTTTCTTCGTTTTACTCGATTTTTCTTACTATATTATCATTTTATTAAGAACGAATTGTTTTATATAATGAACATATGATAATTAGTAGATTGAAAGGTCCCACAATACAGACCTTATTAAATTTGTACTTTACAGGAGGCAGGGTTGTGAAACAGGCAGAGTTAGTGAATGTGGAGATATTAGATGATGAATGGCTCCAGTTAATTATCGAGGCACAAAGAATTGGTTTAACGATTGAAGAAATCCAATCATTTTTAGAACATAAATCTCCCCTCCATAAATAAAACCAGCCTGCAATCTGAGCAGGCTAGCTTTGAGATGAGAAGATACCTTCATTATTCTGTAGCTCATAAGCAGTACCTTCTGAAAATCCTAAGAATCTAAAAGATTTGGAATGACCTTAAGAAAACCATTATCTAATTGAAACTTCTTTGAATCTCCAAAAAATGATGGGAACTTCCTGTTTATATCCATCTTTGAATTATGGATCACCATATTTGATTATACGGAATATATAACATCGAAAAATAAAGTTGAAAGCCTTTATCATCTGTTGCCTATACCTATCCTTTTAATAGTAATGAATAAAGAAACAATACATGGTAAATAGTAGGAATAAGGCGGTGATCTATGATGAAAAAAATTCTGATTGCAACAACCCTTATCCTCTTATCCGTTTCTCCACTGGGAAATGCTTCATTTGCTGAGGAATATTATGTGAAACAAACGGATTGGAAATCAATAGCCATGAAGGAAACAAAGAAGCGTTACCCATTGGCGCAAGTCCTTTTCACTCAAAAAATATGGGATAAAACAAGGAAAAACATGACTGTTAAACAATATAAGCTTACATTAAGAGAAGGAAATAAAGACTTTGGTGTGTATGTGACTATTTCCTATCATCCTGAAACAGAAAAAATTAAAAGTGTACAAATTCTGGAAGAATAAAGCTGGCTATCGAGTTATAACGGGTTTACTTGTGAGGTGCAAAACGGCAAATCACAAACCTAATCACATAGCAAAACTCATAAATTTTACAACACAATAAAAAAGGGGCTTAGAGATGCAAATATCTCTAAGCCTTTATTAAATTTTCACTTTTTTAAGTTGTACAAGTTAATTAACCGCTAAAGCGAGTTTGATAAATAAGCGGAGAAATTTCTCTTATTTATCTAATAGCACTGAAAATAGCCAAAATAGACGGAAAGATTCCGACTATTGACTCGAAAAACGTGAAGATGGGTACATTTGCTTTGCTTAATCGGAAAACCTCCGCTTATATACACCTAACTGAGCTCTATTCTACAGTTTAACCGGAAAACCTCCGCTTATTTTAACTATCACTGGTTCCTCTATTAAGGATAAGACTTCTTATGTTTCAAAAAAACCAAGTGAACCTCATTTTGATGCGTTGTGGGGAGGCTTCCATCTGTTGGGTCTCCTCAGCCCCACTAATCCTGAAGAAGTCTAAGTGCTCGTGAACGTTACCCATTAAAATTAAATCCAACAATCTTTGTCATCGCAACATAATCCATGTACTAAATCACAAAGAATTCACAAACTCTCCAATAATTATTTCATACCCTATGATTTCCTATGTGAATTAGGAAATGATAAGCGATGAAAATTCGCCAAACGCACTGTGAATTATATTGTGAATTCAAGTGCGTTTTCCTATGTGTTTTACAATGTTTGCACCTCTAAAGTAAACCCGTTATATCGAGTTAACCAGCTTTATTTTTTTATATACTTTTTCTCATTGAGAAGTAATAAGACATGATTTGTACGACGGGAATCAGTAATACTACAATGATTGGATAATACGGAGCCCTGTCCTGAATGAATGGATAAAGCAACATCAAACCCGCAATTATTGGAACCGCTATATACAATGTAATATAGGAATTCCGGCAAGCTTTTGCTGTAATCATCATCTCCCTTTCGTCCTGTTCTTCAAATTCTGGAGGAATCATCATAATGGAAGCTAATTTTTTATGTTTTCTCTTGCTCCGTTTGAAAAACAGAAAAGAGATGAGTCCGCCAATTAAGAGAAATACTGTCAGAGGCATTAAGTTTATAGATATAAACCAAGGCGGCTCAGGATTTTTTACAATCTCAGCGAATTGTAACTGGGCATCATAAAATGAAATTAAAGCCAAAGCAAACAACACATATAAAACAATGGTGAATAAGACAGTACTAAAAGTTTTCATTTTCCTTCATCCTCCCCTAACCAAAATACGTCTTCCATTTTCAGTTGAAATGTTTCACAAATCTTTAATGCGAGCAATAATGATGGGATGTAATCTCCCTTTTCGAGGGCGGCTATCGTTTGCCTTGTAACCCCAACTGCAGCCGCTAATTTTTCTTGGGTCAAATCATTTCTGGCTCTTAGCTCCTTTACACGATTAACTATTTGCACGGCAACACCTGCATTCTACTATATTCATGTTAAGTAAACTTAACATCCAACTATTCACATTGTAAAACAGACTCAACATAATGTAAAGTTCATTTAACATATCGACCAAAAAATAATCACCCATCCGATGAGATAAGTGATGAACTATTTGCGTTTTTTTATCAGCAATTGCAGAGCAAACGGAATGATTCCAAACCATCTGGTAGCAATCGGACTGCGCTCGATTTTTT
Organism: Metabacillus arenae; assembly: GCF_014773385.1. Classification (GTDB taxonomy): domain Bacteria; phylum Bacillota; class Bacilli; order Bacillales; family Bacillaceae; genus Metabacillus_D; species Metabacillus_D arenae. The sequence goes on from NZ_JACXAI010000001.1 coordinate 231,652, forward strand.
TTCGTTCTTTTCTCTGTTTTTTTTCTTCCTGTGGTGTATCCAGATATTTTACGATTTGTTGTGTTAAATATTTTACATAATCATTAGTAGACATACGAAAAGCCACCTCCCTTTCTACTAGACAGTGTGGCCCTTCAACTCTGTTTATAAACGGGATTGAATTTCATTAACAATATTTTCGACTGTTTTACTTGTTGTATTTACTTCAAATGTATTCTCTTTATAAAAAGGGAGACGCTCCTGAAACATCTTGGCGATGTCAGATTCGGTTTTATTTAGTATTAAAGGGCGTGTCCTATCTTCCTTAAGCCTATTGATCACTTCGCTTGGCTCACAGTATAAGAAAATGACGGTGCCTTCCTTTAGCATCAATTTTCGATTTTCTTCTTTTATGACAATGCCGCCTCCGGTTGTGATAATTCCTTCATAGCCTGAAAGCTCTTTTAAAGCATCTGTTTCCATTCCTCTAAAAGCCTTTTCGCCGGATTCAACAAAAATATCTCTTATTTTCTTCCCAGTCTTTTGTTCGATATAGGTATCTGTATCAACCACATCCAATCCTAATGCGATAGAAAGCGCCTGTCCAATTGTTGTTTTACCCGCTCCCATAAAACCTGTTAAATAAATGGCAGTCATTTGTTACACTCCAACTTTTTTCCCCTATCATATCATGAATTCTTTTTACTGTGTCCAATTAATGAGCGAAGAAGTTAATAAATCGTAATCATAGCTAGCTGAGTTTTGGTGACCACTAGTTGTTTGATAATCAATTTTTACAGAAATCACATTTATATCAGATCGGGGACTAATTTGATAGCTAAACTCTCCGTTATCCAGTCTAACAGTTTTTTTCATCTCCCCTGAATTTTCCTTTGCTTTGGCTAAAGATTCCTTTACGGCAAGCTGCAATAGTAGATGCTGCATATAGTATTCCTTTTCATCCTTTTGAAATTGTATTTCCGTCATCACTACTGTGGAGATATGGGCAATAAAAAGAAGGGATACAAGCATCAAAAGAAGTGTTGTAGGAAAGATATTTCCTTTTTCATTCATCTATTTTTCCACGTTCAAAACTTTCTAGGGTTGGGAATGAAACCTGCCGCTTCCTTCCAGACAAACTTGTTACTTCCATTTTTAATCCTTTCGGGATTTTTGTGAATTTTACATCCTTGACCTTTTTAATAACATATTCATTCCCTGCTGCTTCTACACTCCTCCGCAAAAATGTTCCGCTTCGTTGAAAGAGGATTTGCTGGTTGTTTTTGTTCTTAACAATGGCTGCGTAGGATATCGTAGATATACCTTTCGCCTCAAAAATATCTTTGCTCATTTGTTTGGTTGCTAAGCTCCACTCCAATGGATGAATATCTGAAGAGTTGTTTAGATTGATAAGAATTAACGGGAGAATGATAGTAAAAGAGGAGGTAATCATAAACGTGACAAATAATGAAAAAAGTAAGTTTAACAAAGAATAGCCTTTATTATTCGAAAGTATTTGCACAAATTTCTTTTCTCTCACTATTTTCCCAATAAATACACTTTTTCTGATAAGGCTTCCCCTCCATTGTTTGAAAATGGTAAGTAATCCCTTGATTTTCTATCGAATTTAATTCCTTTTGCAAAGCTATATTTTCAAATAATAGCTTATAAGCGGCAGCCTCTTCTTTAATGTTTGATCTTGTTTCATATAAAAGAATGAGCTGGGGAATAAGCGATAGTGCAAATAATGACCAAATGCTGAAAGCAAGTAGGGATTCTACAACGGAAGCTCCTCTATTGTTCCTTAACATTAAAACGTCCGCTCCCCAAATAAACAATAATTGAGTATGTTTTCCCTTGATAAGAAACTAGGAATGTCCCACTTTTTGATACCGTTCCACGATCTGTAAAGCGAATTTCAGGATCCATTGTACTCTTTTGAAAAGTAAATCCATTTTTAATCGACCGTTCGATAATTGTCTTTGCCCCAGCTTTTCCATAACTAACCGCCTGATAAGCATGATTTGAAAATGAGAGGACTGTCGGCACTTTATGAACCAATGAATAATGCTGTGCATACAAAATATCCTCCTCCATTTGTTCAAAAAAGTGCTCAACTGCTTTCTTTTCATACATGGGTTGAAAAGCTGCCCATCCGATTGCTGATAGAATAGAAACAATGGATAGAACAACAATGCTTTCAATTAAGGTAAATCCCTTTTGATTATGGAGCAATTCCTACAACTCCATTGGTTATTGTAATTGCTTTTCCGTTAGGACATTTAGGGGCTGACTCCTTTATATAATCTTCCGTTTGCATCTCTGCCAAGGTAGGCTCTTTATCTTCATTCATTCTAAAAGCTTCAGCTTGGCCTTGAATCATATTTACCAGTCCATCACAGCCCTTTTCTTGAATATTTGCATGATGTTTAGTCACATTAGGTATGGTAATTAGTAAAAGAATCGAAATGACAAATAGAACAATCAACATTTCAATCAGTGTAAACCCTTTTTCATTATTCATTTAAACTTCCTCCTTGTATATTAAGAGTAGCCCATATTTTAGTTAACATAATATCTAAAATCATGGGGGTACTCTTTTATTTGTTCTTTGATAATTTAATAGTGTTTAGCTCTAAATTTGATTCATCATTTGATACATTGGCATCAAAATAGACAGGTAGACAATGAGTACCACGATGCCTACGAATAGATAGATTGCCGGCTGGATGACCGTTGTCCATTTCTCCACTTTTCTTTCAAGCTGATCTAACAGAAATTGACTGTACGTATATAGTTCTCGGGACAACTGACTGTTTGCTTGACCGTATGCAATGACTTGAACGATTTTATCGTCATAAAAATTGCTTTTTAAAAATAAAGATTCAAGCATCTCTCCTCTAGTAAGTCCTTCAATAACTCTAATTCCTTCTTCCTTGTAAAAGGGCATATAGTGCTGGTCTTTAAAGATTTGAAAACTATCAAATACTGAAACACCCGCCCTTAAAAGGCTGCTTAGTTGGGCTGAAAAAAAATAGCTGTTGAATAAGCGGATAAAATGATTTATTAGTGGAATTCGAACATAATAAGACATTTTTTCATGGGGGGATTTTTTGCGAAAAACCAGAAAATAAAACACTAACAAGAGAACGATGACTCCTAAAAAAAGATAGAAAGCCCACTTAATGCCTTCAAACATATACAAAAGAAGACTCGTAAAAAAAGAGGGACTTATGTTCATGCTTTGATACATCGACTGAAATTGAGGACCGATTACACCTTGAATGATATAGATCATGATTGAGACAGAGAAAAGCAAAAAGAGAGGGTAGCGGATAACCTTTGTTATTTTTTCAAGATGGGAAAGTCTTTGATCCAAAAGCTTACTGCTTTCATTTAAAGCATAACAAAGATCGCCATGTTCCTCCGAAAATAGGAGAATAGCAAGCACATCCTTATGAAATTTTAATTGCTGCAAAGTTTCTTGAAAAGGGATTCCCTGCTTTAATTGCTGTAAGCAACGTTCAATTTCTTCCTTCTTTTGTTTAGACAGATGCATCATAACAAATTGTAAGGCTTCATTTAAGGTATAACCTTTGCTTAACAGGGAACTGAGCTGCTGCAGTAAATTTGCTTGATCCTTAAGTAGCCAGGTCCGTCTAATCTCCATGGTGTATCACCCATTTATGATAAATAGCAGGGTTCAAATAACCGAGTGCGATTCCCTTTCGAATGACATCCTTTAATAGAGGGTAGTGAAATTCACCCTCATCCCCTCTTACCTTCTTTAATACATTTGATAAGTTTTTGCCATAAAGGAGTTCATACACACTTACTTTGCGGTTTTTCCTCATTTTCTTACAATAAGGAGAACATTCGCCAATACAAAACGGACAGGCCAGGTCCACCAATCTTTGGGCAGCCAAAGCAAGTAATGTTTGTTCAATTTCAGATAGACGAACATCAAATTCAAGCAATCTGTGGACCGCACCAATTGCGTCCCTAGTATGCATAGAAGACAGAACAAGATGACCGGTAAGTGCTGCACGAACGGCAATCTGAGCGGTTTCAGAATCCCTAATCTCTCCCACCATAATAATATCTGGGTCGTGCCTTAGTATAGCTTTTAACCCTGTTGAATAGGTGATACCCGCCTTTTCATTTACCTGAACTTGAAGCACATCTTCATTTTTAGATTCGACAGGGTCTTCTAAAGTGATAATGTTCCTGTGAAAATGTTTTTTGGCATATTGCAAGAGTGAGTATAAGGTAGTCGTTTTACCTGATCCAGTTGGCCCGGTGAAAATAATTAGCCCATGAGAGTGGTTTAGCAGGGATAAGATCTTTTTGCTTGTTGAGGGAAAGAGAGACAGGTACTGAAACGAGGGAACCTTTTCTTGGGGCAGAATTCTAATGACCAAGCTTTCTTCGTAAACAGTGGGCAATGTTGATAAGCGGAGGTGAACATTTAATTTCTGTGTAGAGACTGATAGAACACCATTCTGAGGTTTCCTTCTCTCGCCAATATCCATTGAAGCCAGAAACTTAAAATGAGATATTAAACGTTGGGAAACTTGTTTGTTAATTTTCCTGCTTTCTCTTATGGCATGATCAATCCGATAATGAATATGAGCATGATTTGCCTGCGGGATAATGTGAATATCTGAAGCCTGCAAAAAGTATGCTTCCTCAACTAATCGTTCACTTAACAATTCAATCGGCTGCACTTCATTAATCAACTCCTTGCAAAATCAATACAGCCTTATTGTAAGCCCATTATTAAATGATTGCATATCGGTAAAACTTCCTTTTCCGTGCAGGACTGATGGCAAATTGTAAGTTTATGAGCAGATAATTATTAATTTTCTTTAGAAAAAATGAATAGAAAATGATATTTTACACATTCTAAAAAATGTTCATCTACAATGGGCTATAGCCAAGCGGTAAGGCAACGGACTTTGACTCCGTCACGCGTTGGTTCGAATCCAGCTAGCCCAGTAAAATATCTCCAAAATAGAACGGATGAAGGGAAGTCTTTTGAACAAAGACTTCCCTTCATATATTCTTGGTAGTATTTCAATTAATTAACCTCTAGTTGATTATTGAGTAAATGATGAAACATGCTCTTCTTCTCTTTAGCTAATTGGTTAAATCCACCTGTCTGGACAATTTCACCTTGGTCTAATACTAAAACTTGATCAGCATGTCGAATGGTAGATAGTCGGTGGGCAATGACAATAATCGTCATCTTCCCTTTTAATTCCTCTAAAGCTTCTTGGATTTTCTTTTCATTTTCTGTATCTAACGCACTTGTGGCCTCATCTAACACTAGAATGGAAGGTTTCCGCAGTATTGCTCTTGCAAGAACAAGCCGCTGGCGCTCGCCTCCTGAAAGTCTGATTCCCCGATCACCAATCATCGTATCAAGACCTAGAGGGAGTTTATTAACGAAATCTGCTGCAGAAGAGAATTTAAGTGCTTCCCATAATTGTTCTTCAGTTGCTTCTTCATCAACTAAGCTAAGATTTTCTCTTATAGTTGCATTAAATAGAAATGGATCTTGAGGCACATAGCTGATAGCACTCCGCAATGCTAATAGATTGTCCTCTGACAACAAAGTCCCATCTACCATTACTCTTCCTTTATCAGGTTTGTTAAGTCCCATTAGAATATCAATTAGAGTACTCTTTCCGGCTCCAGACGGACCTACAACTGCTGTCATTTTATTAGCCGGGATTGTAACATTTATATTTTTTAAGGCGTATATCGAAGAGTCCTTTTTATAACGAAAATACACATCCTGGCAAGTCATTTCTTTTTTTATTTGAAGCCTGCCAGCATTTTGAAAATGTTCCCCATTATTAATTTCTCTTGCTGAGTCACTATCATTTTGTAAATCTAAAAGGGAATGTAAAGACGGCAGCATTGAACTCATTGTCTCAAGGTTTGATTGGATACCCGCAAACCTCGGCCAAAGACGGGCAAAAATAAGAACAATCAGCATTAATTGAGCTGGCTGGGATTGAAAAAGCTGTATAGAAAAATAGACAAAGACAGCTAGAAGAACCGAAGAAGCGACCTTGTATCTAAGCTGTGAAACTGTACGTAAACGAATGATCTCAATCACATTGTTTTCCATTCTTTTGCATAGGTTATGAAACCAGGATATATGCTGGTTTTCCAATGTATTACTTTTAATATCTTTAATCCCGTTGATATGATCTGTAATTCCTGATAAATAGCTTTGTGATAATTTAGTCGTTTTTCCGCCTAACGCACTAGCTTTTTTTATAAATTTTCGAGAGAAAAAAAGTAAAATAAATCCAAAAAGTAATACAAAGCCAGTTATTTTTGCTGAGAACCAAATCGCAAAGCCAATTTGAATCAATGTAAATACGAAAGCTGCTAAAAATTGTAAAAACAAACTTATCATGCTGGAGACTCGTGCAAGTTCAGTGGTCATCGAATTACTAATATCCGTCTTTCTATTTTTCAAAAAGAATTCCCAATTGGCTAACATAATAGATTTGTATGTTTTTTCCCTTAAATGACGAAGAAAGCTCTGTTGGATTTTTGCATTTAATATGATTTGTTTATGCTGAAAAAAACTTTGACCTACTAGTAAGAGTACATAAATTCCTAAGATTATAAGGATACCAATTTCTCCAGGAATAGGATTGAATAGATTACTAAAATAACCTGCCTGCGAGTTTTCACCTTGTCCTATAGTCATCATTCCAGTCATCCCAATTAATGGGATGATAAGCAAGAGACCGATTCCTTCAAACAGACTAATTAAGATCATCCCAATTAAATTTAAGTATAAGATTTTCCCAGTATGCTGATGAAGTTGCTTTACTAAATATAGGATCTGCTTCATTGTTCAATTTTCTCCTATTGTTCTGGAAATTGTTTTACGAAAAAACCAAATAAAAGGCCTTAATGGAAAATATAAAAAATGCAGGAATTTCGGAAGCCGTAACACTTTTATATCCATCGGGTAGGGATATAAAAAACTTAGTATGAATAAGAATTTGTGCTGCAATGACTTTATTGAGAATAAATAGTTTTTATGATATTTGGCTACATCAGCTGGCAATGGTTCTCTATGTAGATTAATCAATTGTTCATAGTAAAAAATGGTTGATTGTGCCAGCTTCCATGAGCGATTGTTTATTTTCTGTTGAAGCCCCGTATTTATTGGTGTTTTAAAGAGCTGTGAACATAATATCAACGCTTGTTCAGTTATTGTAAGAAATTGAAATTTTTTTAGGTGCTTTTTTGTTTTTTTCCAATCAAATTCCTGCTTCATCATTTGATGAATGTCGACTAACCAGCGAAGTCTGGACCATCCATGTCTTGCCCCATGAGATATTAAAAACAATAACAAGTCCTCTTGACTTAAAAAATATACTGGGAAATTGGTCATTGAACTTTTTCTTTTTCTCTCCCAAAGCTCTGAAAAAGAAGGCTCTTTAGCTGGTCCTGGATTTAACCTCCAATGAACTTCCAGCTTGATTTGCTTTTTTGGATGAACGTATCCTATATGATGATGCCTCCACTTCCAATCGTTTAATACACTTACAAGCTCTTCCTTTACATAACCAGATTCCAGTAACATACGGTCAACCTTATTAAGCTCTGAAAGTGGAACCAGAACATCTAGATCACTTGAAGTCCTGAGTGAAAGGTCGCCATACAGCTCAGCAGCAAGGATAGGACCTTTTAAATGGATCATCTTTATGTTTTCTTCACCAAACTGCCTGCTTATCTGTTCCATTTCACCACTTAAGAAAAGCATTTTAAACGTATTCTTTTTGTATTCAGTCCTCAACCTATTAATCACATTTTGTGGAACACACTCTTTGTCTTTTAACTTGTAATAGAGAAGCGGATAAACACGATGATGAATCGAAAGCTTAAGAAATAAACTCCAATCGATATGTTCAAACTTTTCCCCGGAGATCATTTTATTTTCATTAAGAAGCTCACATATAAGGATAAGTTCTTTTGGGACTGATGCTATATTCAGATCGAACTGGCTATTCATAGGCCTCTCCTTCATATCTACTACTCATTTTCTTTGCAAACATAGCGACAACTGTGAATTTTTTCATTTCTTCAGAACCAGTTAGAAAATAGGGACCACTGCGGAGCCAGGCATGGGCAATCAGCTTCCCATTCTCATCCTTTGCTGTACCTAAATAGAGTGTGCTTTCAATTTGACGTCTTTCAAGCATCTTCATTGCTGCTATAGCTTTAACTAGACACATGCTTTCCCAAAATGTATGGCGGCTCATGGCATTAACAGCACTCGCTATATTAACAATTACTTCTCTATTTGAGCGATTAGATATAGATGTTTCTTCCATTTTCATTCCCAATTTTGGTGCTACCTCTAAAAAAGGCTTAGCCTTTAAGATTCGCGCCCAGCCCAGCAGAACAAATGCTTCAATAAATAGCAGCTGTAACCGTGGTCTAAATGAAAAAAAGACAAATAACCTTTTAAGAAATTTCATGGGCAGTCTTATTGATAATTTGGATAATCTCTTCTTCACACAATTTTTCCAAAAATGAAAGAACCTGTTGCTTACATTCTTGCTCCTCAACATCATATTGCTCCATTAATTTCACAATAAGTTCATTGACGGTGATCGGAGATTCAACGATATCCCAAATTGCACCCCCGACCTCTCCCAAATTATAATATTTACTGTTAGTAATGCTCATCATAACCTTTTCTCCATCCATATCACTGACAATGTTTCCATCTACTTGGACAACAAAAGAGTCTAACTCAATTGCTTGTTTGTTCATCATCCTTTTGCCTCCTCTTTAATTGTATTTAACACTAAATCCACTAATTGAGGTGCAGTGAAGCCAGTTAATGGCCGCTGTAATTGATACATCTCAATCTGATTAGAAAGATTTGCTGCCGTTTGAAAATGCCAGTTCATCAATCCAAGCTTTGGGATTAAAAAATTTCGATATGTATGTGTGTATAACGTGCGGAGTCTCTCGAGCTTGTTGATTGGTTGTATGCCAATTTGATCTTTGTCTGTTTTTATTAGTTCAAATACACCAGCAAGAGGTAATGGTTCGGAATAAAAATTTGAACGAACTGGAACAGCATATTTTGTTTCTCTTTCAAATAAAGGGCGGTACTGACTTACGTTCATACCAAACTGATTTAAGCTTTCTTCCCATAGTTTTTGCTGTGGATAAGAGGCGGTAACCATCGGCAGGTTCTCATTTGAAAAAGATACGGCAATAACATCATCAGTTAACAGCTTGTAACCATACCTTATAAAGGCAGATGCTAACGTTGACTTGCCTGCTCCAGACTCTCCGATAATCGCAATCGCTTTTCCATTCATTTTGATAACACTTCCATGGAGCGGGAGAATTTTTCTTTGCATTAAAAGAATACCCATACATGAACCAAGAATATAAAGTCTAAGCTTATTCTCGTCTACACCGATGAATGGCGAATATAATATTCTTTTCCCATCCTCTACGCAAAAAACAGCAGTATTTGGAACTCTAAATAGGACAGAATTTCCTGAAGCAATGAAACTTTGATTTGTTCCTGCTAACTCACTCCATCTCTTTGACAAATCTGCTTCCTCAACTGAAATCTCACCAATTTGATCTCTCTTTGTTTTACTATCCGGGATAACTAATTCAGGAAACATCATTTCACTTCTTATAGTAAATCCGAACGTATGATAGATTTTATAGGCAGTCTTCACTTTCATCTTCTTCACTCCTGAAAGAGTTCATGTAATAGTGCCCTCATACGATAAGAATGTATAAGGGCAAATCAGAAAGAATAATTCCTAGCTTTCGTGATGTACATGCTCGTCTGGATCGGTTTGAACAGCATCTGGAATAGTTAATCCAGGTCCCGCCAATGTTTCTTTTAGATCTAACACTTCTAATATTGGAGATTTCCAATTCTTTTTCATCATTTCACCTCCCTCCAAAACTTGCTTTCATAAAACGAAATAATACTAAAGACCTCATTAAAATTTTAAAATCCTTGTGAAAAACTAACTCTGGTATTGGGTTGCATCTTATATTTATTAGTGCATCTTTGAGTACCTTTAAATCTAAAAATTCAGCCATCATGCTATCTTGGAAACAATTATCTAACTCGTTAATCAGTAATGGCCATTCAGGTGTTAACCTCTGGATTCCATCTGCTCCTTGAACCCCTCTTACCTTTTGGTTCAGCCGAACTTTATTAGGAAGATATCCCTTTGTTGACCTCCTTATAAGTGCTCGATCTAGTCCATCCTGTACAAATTGGCTGTCAGGAAGAGCTAAACAAAATTTCATAATTCTTAAATCATTTGTCGGATCACGTTCCATTAAGGAATAATGTAAAGATAATTTCGTAGCGGTAGTTCCTGTTAATCCCCAGAAAAACAATTGTTCAAGCTGTTTCTTTCTTCCTTCATAAGCATTGAGAGGCATTCCGTGAATATCAATCCCATTGTTCAATAGCTTTTCAAATACATTTGTCCGCTTAGCAAAACTTGGATTAATAAAACTTGGAATGGCATAATTGTTACGATCTTTTTTGAACTTATTTATGAATGGAAATGCTTTTTTGGTGATAATTGGGAAAAGTTTTGATTTTTTTATCCCTCTATTTCTACTATACTTTTCTAATTCACCATAAAGTTTTAGCCATTTTAAATTTTTAAATAATTTACTTTGATAGTCTAGGGCTGAACCCCATGATATTGTGTAATTTCCCCGGTTCCCATTCAAAAGTACTCCTATTTCATTACGATTTGCTTCCTCATACATTCCTTTCAACCAAAATGAGTTTTCAAAAAACTTATAAGGAGCTTCGAGAATTCTAAGCCAATCATCCATTTCGGATAATGCACTTTTTCCTTCAAAACTATAATATCGATCATGAATATTCCCTACATAATCAACAGTTGATTTAATAAATGGTCTTTCATCAGCTATTCTGCTTTTTGGCGTCCAATCTATAAAGTTATCAACAGGGACATAACTGTATGTATACAGTTTTTTATGATCCTTTTGTAAATTCCTTGCTGCAAAGCTAGCAACTGAACCTGAATCTAATCCTCCACTAAGATGCGCTCCTACTTTATGATGGGTTCTTAATCTTGAGGTCACCGCCTCATTAAATACTTCACGAAAGGCTTCCTCATATTCTTCATTCGTTTTTAATTTTAATTTTTCACCACTATCGGAAAGCATGATATATCTGGAAAAATGAACCTTGTTATTAACTACTGTTATTGAATGTGCAGGAGGTACTTGTTTAATATGTTTATAGACGGAAGAATACACATCTACCGCTTCGTGCATGCCGGGTATAGCTATGAACTCTGCAAGCCATTCTTCGTTAAGTTCCTTGTTAATATAGGGTAATGAAAATAAAGGACCCATTGTCGTGCAAAATGCAAAGTTTAAATGATTATGGAAGTAATAAAGTGTTCTAGTTCCAGAAAAATCCCTTGCCCCAAAAAGTCTTTGTCTTTTTTCATCCCATATCATAAAAGAAAAATCCCCGATTAAATACTTTGGCGAATCTTCCCCCCACTTATAATAAGAGAGCAGGATTAGTTCACTATCCGTTATTATTTTTCTATATTCTTTTGAAACTTGCAGTCTCTCAAACAATTCATCCCGGTTATCAATGATTGCATCAGCCGTTATCGCTAACTGCCTTTCTTCATCAAAGTATGGAAGCTTTTCTCCAACAGATTCCGGTGTAATCCATTGCGCATGGCAGCCTAAAAACACTCCCCCTTTTTGCCACGTTTGAACACTGTCTGAAGGATATTTCTCAAGTGAACTCATTAGGCTTCTTCCATGTTCATATGGGACAGGTTCTTGATTAAAGTTTAAAATGCCAGCGATAGCACTCATGTTTTTCCTCCAATTTGGACCATAAAACAATTTTATTTACGATCTGTCTTAAATCAGAATTATTCTTAATAACGAACAAAAAGAATAAATTTGTTATGAGCTTTTTAATACGATCGTAATATTCTTAAGAAAATGACCGATTTTTGATCTAGATCGCTTAAAATAGCTTTTATGAATGATCATCCATAATAAACCTACTCCAACAACATTTTTTAACAAGTCGATCCCTGACATAGAACGATATGGGATATAAAATTGATGAATTTCATCAATAACTGAATACAGTATGGCTAAAACAGCTGCAACTAATTCATGTTTCGGTTTAAGCTCTTGAAATGTAAGGAAGAAAATAATAAATAGGGCATATAAAATACCAAACTGAATGAAATGAAGTAATTCAAGTAATATACCGATAATTAGAATGAAAGGAACATTGATCTGACTTGAAATGCTCGCCAGCTCTTCTGGATTAAAATAACTGGACTGCAGCCATATTAGTAACATATATGTAAACGGTAAACTTCTAAGTAAGAGCCGATAGATTGAGACTATGTATAAAGCCCCCTTTTTTCCAGACTTACACCAATAAAAAGTACTATATAAAGAACAATAAACCATTTTTATAAAGAACACAAGCAGGAATTTATGAAATGAAACATTCCTATTACTTAGATAGTGTGACTAATTCTTCTTTGTAGCCATTTGGATTATTTTTTTGCCAGCGCCAAGAATCCTCACACATTTCCATAAGCCCTCTGCTTGCCTTCCAGCTTAGCTCAACATCAGCCTTTGTAGCATCAGCATAACTTATGCCGATATCACCAGGTCTTCTATCGATTACTTTATATGGAATCCTTCTTCCCGTTACTTTTTCAAATGCTTGAACCATTTCCATTACACTGTAGCCACTGCCGGTACCGAGATTGTAGGCATTCACACCGGTAGAGTTCATGACTTTATTCAGTGCCTTTACATGACCTTCTGCAAGATCAACAACATGGATATAATCTCTAATACCAGTGCCATCACGGGTAGGATAATCATTTCCAAATATTGAAAGCTCTGATAATTTACCTGCAGTTACCTGGGTAATATAAGGCACTAGATTATTAGGAATTCCATTCGGATCCTCCCCGATCCGACCACTACTATGAGCTCCAACAGGGTTAAAGTAACGCAACAAGGCTATGCTCCAATTTTGATTCGCAGTATATACATCTCGTAATATTTCCTCGATCATTAATTTAGTCCGACCATATGGATTTGTCGCCTGAAGAGGAAGATTCTCAGAAAGAGGTGTTTGATCCTGCAGCCCATATACGGTTGCAGATGAACTAAAAACCATTTTATGTACACCATATTTCTCCATGACCTCACACAAAATGAACGTTCCAGTAAGATTATTATGATAATAACGCAATGGGGCCTGAACAGATTCGCCAACAGACTTATAGCCGGCAAAGTGAATGACAGCCTCAATTTGATGTTCAATGAATACTCTTTCCACTTCAGATTTATTAAGTAAATCCGTTTTATAAAAAGAAATCTCTTTCCCCGTAATTTCTTTCATACGATTTAATGCCTGTATGCTGCTGTTTGATAAATTATCTATTATGACTATTTCTAACCCGGCATTCAATAATTCAACGCAAGTATGACTTCCGATGTATCCTGTTCCGCCTGTTACTAAAATGGTCAAGTAAATTTCCTCCAATTAATCAAATTCAATAAGCCTCATCAGAACATTCTCTGTTCTTTATATTGAAAAAACACATATAGATCTAATTATTTTAGCGCACATCGTTCTTAATAAAGAACCTAAGTTAATTTTACATCTTTTTTTTGTTTGCAGCAACAAATTTTTGTTTACAGCAGACAAAAATTACTGCAATAAAAGAAAAGTCCAAGCATTTAATATTTTTCTGAATTTTATATAGAAAGAAACTAAAAAGCTTCTACTAACTAGGGTTAAATGGAGGTATTCTATTGACTAAAATACAAATTAAAAATAGTTTAAAGACAGATCTAGAGGATTTAGATATTGGCGAATTATGTTTAACTACGGATACAGGGGAATTATTTATAGGTACTGATAATGGTAATATGCAACTTGCCAATAAAAAGGAAATTGGAAAATTGTCAAATTTAATAACTTCTGACAAATCTAACATAGTCAATTCTATTAATGAAATAGTAGAAAATAAAAGTACCATTAATATAAATCTAGATGATTTAAATGATGTAGATACATCATCAAATACTCCTGAAGCAGGAAATATCCTTTCTTATAATGGAACAACATGGATTCCTAAATCTATTTCTAGCTATGTTGTTGAACTTGATCGTTGGGGAATTAAAAATAATGGAACAGATGCTTTGAATACAACGAATGGAATTAATAATGCACTAAAATGGGCAAGAGATAACAGTTTCTATACTGTTGTATTACCGAAAGGGCAGTATATTATTGATAAAAATTCTTCAGTATTACTAGAAAGCAATACCCATTATAAATTTTATGATTGTTTATTCTTTAAAGAATCAAATAATCTTACTGGTTACTCAATTATTACTTGTGATGGAATTAAAAATGTATTAATTGAGGGTGCGGCAGTAAAAGGTGACAGAGAAACTCATGATTATTCTAGTGGTGGCACACACGAATGGGGACATGGGATTCAATGTATTAATTCATGTTACAACATTACTATTAAAAATTGTGAAGCTTATGAATGTACTGGAGATGGGTTTGTAACGATAATGGATTTTTCTGCACTTGGCGGAGTTCAACATCCAGCACATTTTGCAAAGGGAGACATAGATAGTCAAGGAAATATTGATAGTACAAAAACAAACTATACGACAGTTTCAAGATATTTTGATGTAACTGGTAACTTAGTAAAATCTGTTGGATACTTTTATTACTCTGGAGATGGTTATGGGGGTTATGGTATTGGAAGTAACCTTAATAAAACGGTCATTAAAGTACATTTTTATAAAGCAGATAACACCTATCTTGGTTTTAGAAATACTCGTACTTATGAATTTATCTATCTAGAATCATTACCGGTTGGGACGACAAAAGTAAGATTCTCATTTATACAAAACTTCGATTTAATGAATGGCAATCTACACTATGTCATGTGTGCAAAAATTCCTCAGTATATTAATTTTTCGAATTGTAAATCGCATAGAAATAGAAGGCTCGGTGCATCAATTAATGGAGGTAGATTTATTACATTTGATAGTTGCGAAATTTATAATAATAGTAATCCTATGAGTACATCAACTGGTGTTAATCCTGGTTATGGTATTGATATTGAAGATGGTTACATGACAAATCAAAAAATTACAATTAAAAACTGTAATATATATGATAATAGAGCAGGGGCATTTGTCTGCATTAGCACTAGAGGGGTTCATGTAGAAAATAATAAATTTAGAGGTTCGTTTGTTTTCTCAGGCAGTGGAGATGATTATTTCTCATTAAATAACATGTACTATGGAAATATTAGTGGCAGGTCAATAACCAGCGGGGTTGAAAAGGATGGCACATTTTGTACGTTTAGAAATGATTCAGTATTCGGCGCCTCAGTCTCTGTATTAGCTGGCAACACCACTATAGAAAATTGTGTATTTTCTAAAACCAGCCTGACTTTAGGTGGTGAAACAGCAAAGGTTATCAATTGCAAGCTTACTTTTGATGATCCAGAAAAAGATAATGCATTAGGTTTTTCAGGAAAAAATATAGAGGTATATAATTCCTTATTCGATATTAGACGGTCAAAGGGTGTGGCATCAGCTTATTATAATTCCAGTGATCATGTACTTTTATCAAATGTTAAAATTCACACAAATGAAACTAGTGGCGGACACTACGTAGGAACGAAAAACTTAATTATAGATAATTGTGAATTTATTCATAGTGGAACTACTACAAACTATAGCCGCATGATGGTTTCTGAATTTATGAGAGTGGAAAATTCAATTTTTAAAAATCAATCATTTAGATTTGATGGCGGCAACATGTATGGAACAGAACAATTAGCAATAGACACTGGATACATTACACATAGTTTTAAGAATAATAAAATAATATGGGATGCTCCATACTCAACATATACTCATGAGGCCAGAGGACCTGGCATTGCCTTCCTCTATATACCAAGATTAGAAATCTTGAATAATATTTTTAATGTTATAGACCAAGGCATTTCGCTCGGCTCGTTGTACACTTTAAGAATATTTACAGAAAATCATTTGAACCTTTCAATTAATACAATAATTACTACTAAAACTTCGAATACTAACACGAAAGGAACCATTACAATAGAAGGTGTTTATAGGAAAAGTGGATCAACAATACCAATACCGAAAACAACGATTGTTGATCAAAACAATGTTAAAATAAATTCAGAAATAATATATACTGATAATGTGCAGGAACAATTTTAATATTATTTTATTAATGTCAAAACATAATAGGACTTCGAAAACAGATTGCTTTTTAAAATGAAATATAACAACATTCCTCAAAAATAATGTTTCAAAACCAAATTATGTATTTATATTACAAAAAGCTGTGTGAAATATCTACACAGCTTTTTTATGCTGTTTTCTTTTGCCCATATGGTACCAATCTACTAGTGTTAAAATTATTAATATTTCCGACCAGGAACTTCCCGAATTTTAACTTATTAACAATGTAAGCAAATATAATTGAACATGAAATTGTAATTATTGATGCAAATAAAAGATATGTGAATTTATTTAAATAACTAAAAGGTAATGCTAGTTCTAACAAGTGGATGAAAACCATGTGAAGTAAATAAATGCAAAATGAATAATTACTAAGTAAAAATATTATTCTAGGAGTTTTAGGTATAAGTTTTGAAATTAAAATAATAAAAAAAATTATGCTTATTGTATAAAAAATCATATCAATCCTTTTCGAAGTTGTATACTTAAATATTGCATATTTGTTTACTACGACACATAAAGAATACGTTACTAATGGTAAGAATATAAAGACGTACTTTAATCTTAATAGAAATGATAAAAAAACATCATAAAATTTTCCACAGTAAAAACCTAATGAAAAGTAAAATATCCAGCCGAGGAATGGTAACCAATACCCATACCTCCAAATCTCTTTGAAGAATAAACTTGTATTTGGAGGATCCATAAAATTAAAAATCCCCAGATAAACAACATTTATTACAAAAGTCAATGGTAAAATAAATAATGGTGATAATTTATTCAGATATTTATTAAAAGCTAAATGTAAAAAGTAAAATTGGAAAACAATTAAAACAAAATACAATATTGAATGCCCTAAAAGAATATTTTTTAAAGACTCAATGACTAAGGATTGTATACTAAAGTTTTCCAAATGCAAAATGGCATAAACAATATTCATAAACACAAAAGGCAAAAATATATATTTAATTCTTTTTCTTATAAATTTGCTTGGCAATTTTTTAGGATATTTTTTGGACAAAAGCATCTCAGAAATAAACACAAAAATTGGTGTACCAAAGAGACTCGCTAAGAGAAGATAATTCAAAAATATACTATAAATGTTAGCTGGTTCGATGTGATTAAATTCCACATTTGTTAATTGAATAGTATGACCTATTACTACAGCAACACATGCAAAAGCTCTTAACCAAAAAATTTCATTTAAATTGTTATTAATTTGCATAGTATTTATTTCCTTTCAAATTTTGTGTATTTATTAATGTTTATTTTGTAATATCAATTTTTACTGAGCACCCCCTTTGAATATACCTAAATACCTCTGTTTAGAAGAAACTAATATAACTTTTATTCTATTAAAAGCAGTTCTCAATATATATTGAAATTCTTTATTTCTATAAAATATTAAAATATAAATTATATTAGGTACAATTAAACAAATTGTACCTAATCCAAATAAAGATAGGAGGCTGTGCCCATTCACTAAAGTATTGCATAGATATGAAGTAACCACAGTAGTTATTATGGTTAATATTGCATAATACCCATATTTAATGAAATAGGACCTAACAGGTCTCTTAAAAACATTTTTATAAACAATGAATGGTTGAGTCCAAAATACTGTTGAAATTGTACTAATTGTAGTTCCTAAGATTATCCCAGCTAAACCAAAAAATTGTAATAGTACTAGTGAAGCAATTAAATTAATGAGTCCTTCAATCAATGGAGCATACTTATCTTGAACAAACAATCCTGCCTTATTTTTAAAGGTAGCTATGGCTGCACGCATTCCAGTTAAATAAAAGTTGATTAAGACTAAGACAAATACTATCCAATCTAATAAAAATTCTTCACCTATCCACCAACTAATAAACGGTTCTAATAAATTGTATAAGGAAATTACACCAAATGAGTACATCCAAAAGTTAACAAGATAAGTTACCTTAAATATTGAATAGTTTTTATTATTGCTTTCCGTAGCAATTAAATTTCCAACACTAGCACCAATTCCATTCAATATTTGAGCTAATAAAGAAGATAATTGACCAATTACCATCGTATAGTTAGAATAAATTCCTACAGTTGCAACACCAATGAAAGTGGCAATCAGAATGTTATCTGTTCCAAATACAAAAAAACCACCGATATTGTGTAAAAAAAGAGCTTTTACATTCATTATTATGTTATCTTTTGTATCCTTATCAATTGAGTGCTTTACTTTCGTTTTTATATACGAATATCGTTTGTTTACTATACGACCGTTAACAATATTTTGGATTACAAAAATTAAAAGTTCAATTATTAGATATAAAATATAATTTTGTGTATAAACAAGCACAGTAATTTTAGCTAAAGTAGTAAAAGCTTGGAAGATAAGATCCATCTTTGCTAATATATACCCTTTTTGATCTGCATTTATCAAGGACCATTTGTGTGCATTCAAATATGAAACCATATTTTTTGCTACAAATAAGAAATATATTAATGTAAGGTTGGAAATAGAATCTCCATCTTTCATTAAATTATCTAGGAAAGGATATAAACAAAGACTTATTAATAGAATAATAATAGCTAAAATCCCATAAACTTTTTTGTACAACTGAACAAGGGCTATAACTTTTTGTCTATCATTTTCAGCGAGTGGCTTATAAAGATTGTAAACAATACTCATCCCTATTCCGCCTTCAACTAAAGCCATCATCGATAAAACATTTGTTAATAACCCATTAACTCCTAAATAATCTATACCCAAACTATCTAGAAATACTTTCCTCGAAATAAAACCTAGAATAACCATAATAACTTGAGATAAGAGACTTATTGAAATATTCTTTAAGGAATTACTTGTTCTCATAAATTAACTAGTCCTTTAAAATTAAGAGTTAGGTGAAATCTAAAAATCTATACTACCTTTGAAATAATTTCACTTTGGTATTTCTTATCTTCAATATTATCAACTTTAGTTCCGTTAGGAATTTCACCTACATATTTATTTTTTACAGGAGCCTTTTCTACTGCTTTTTGCAAAAACCATTCATATTCTATATCGATATGTCCAATATCGATCGCTTGATACCCACTTAATGATAAGTCATAAGATAATATAGTAGCAGTTGGCCCTAGAGCAATTAAGATTAAATTTGATTTTTGAAGTTGCTTCACTTCTTTCAAAATTTCAATGTATTTTGAAAAAGCATTTGTTGAGGGACAAATAATTCTCTTAATTGATGAAACATTATCATATAAGTCGTTACCCATTCCTAATCTACTTTGTTCGCCTTCTACAATAACAACATCTCTTTTATCCCATAATTCCTTAAATTTTTGAAAATATTTTTCCGATTTGCTTTTTTCTAGGTGATCAATATATAATCGAGTTACTAGTGAATCATAATACCACTTTTTGCTATCTATTAATTTATAGATTTTAACCCTATTTAGATTTAAATATTTTAACCAATATTTTTTTGACTTCTCAGTACACCAATCAACATTATTAAATACGTTGGGTATACAAACTTCATGATTTCTTTGGTTACTCTTTATAATTTCTCTTAATCGAATTTCTATCTCTATACTATGTTGTTGAAATAACAAACTTTCTCCATACATAAGTGTAAATTCACCATCTCCATATCTGCTTATTGAGACCCGGTCAGTAATAATCTTATTTAAAGTTTCTTCTGTAGACCTTATTAATGGTGGTTTAACAAAAAATGAAAAAATTCTATTATACATAATAGTTATTAAAACTTGAATTTTTAGCAATTTGTAGTACGTATTTAATAAAATTCTTTTCATATAATTTTTTTCCTCGAAACAAGATTAACTATTATTATATAAAATATAGGATGAACTTTAGTAGCGATTAATAGTATTTTTACTGTTTTAAGATATTCCCTCATTTTTATTGTTTTATTAAAATACTGATTTAATATAATTGCAACCTTATAATATTCCTCTTTATATTCATGCCATTTTTTCTTACCAGCTATTATATTTAAAACATTCATAGCACTATTTGCTAATTTTAACGTTACTAAGTTTCTTAATTCTGGATAATTATTATCTATAAACCTATACATTTCATCATATACAAGAACACTATCTATTCTTACGTTTTTTATAGCACGATCCATTGTACTATCTTCACGTTTGATATAATGATATTTAGGAGCACCAATGCAGCAAACTCGGTTACTTTCATGAATAACTCTATATGTGAATGCAGTATCCTCATAAATAATCCCGGTTTTAAATCGAATATCTTTTAATAAATTCTTTTTAAAAATTTTTGTCCATACAACTTCGTCATATAACTTTCCTTCGAGCATAGCTTTCATTGCTTGTTTCTTATCGTGTATTATTAATTGATGCCTACCATTAAAAACTGTTTTATTACTATAATGAATTGCACTTGAGCAACTTGCTATATCACATTCATTTTCAATACACATGTTATAAAGCAATTCAAACATATCAGGTTCAATCCAATCATCACTGTCAACAAACCCAATATAGTCACCTATCGCTACATCAAGACCAGCATTTCTTGCATCAGACTGGCCACCGTTTTCTTTATGTATTACCTTTACTCTTTTATCTTTTTGAGCATACTTATCACAGATCTTCCCACAATTATCAGGCGATCCATCGTCCACGAGTATAAGTTCAAATTCAGTTAATGTTTGCGTTAATATTGAGGTTATACATTTGTGTATAAATGGTTCTACCTTATATACTGGAACAATAATACTAATTTTAGGATCCATATTGTTATTCCTTTCTAGTCAACAAAATTGAACAATTTAAAT
The DNA here is from genome assembly GCF_014773385.1 of Metabacillus arenae. Taxonomy (GTDB): domain Bacteria; phylum Bacillota; class Bacilli; order Bacillales; family Bacillaceae; genus Metabacillus_D; species Metabacillus_D arenae. The sequence goes on from NZ_JACXAI010000001.1 coordinate 252,843, forward strand.
ACTTCATTAGTTGTATCTAAATTGGTTCTTGATAAATTTTCAATTAATTTATTTCGTTGTTCAGGGTTGTCAATAAGGTATTTAACTTTTTGGTATATATCATCAACATTACAATTGACAATTAAACCATTATGTCCATTTTTTAGTTGCTCATATGCTCCAATAAAATTTGTTGTTACTATCGGTTTTTGTAAGCACTTTGCTTCTGCTAAAGTAAGACAATACCCTTCATGCCTTGAGGTTTGAACATAAATATCTGCTTTAACTATAAATGGATAAGGATTAGGTGATGATCCTAATAGAATGAAATCATTACTTAAATTATAATGTTCTATAAGCTTTTCATATTCTTTTCTATCAAACCCATCGCCGACACAATACCACCTGACATCATAACCTTCCTTACGCAGCATCGATAAAGCTTTAATTGCTAGATCTTGACCCTTTTCCTTTGAAAGTCTTCCTACTGTTACAATTTTCAATCCTTTAAATTTCTCATTAAAACCTATAAATTTTTTCGACATTTCATTGATAAGTTTATTAGAAACAATATTTAGGAAAACTTCTGCCTTTCTCTCAACTGCAGGGATTTTTTTTAATAATTGCTTTTTTGCCTCGTTTGATACTACAAATACCTTTTCAAATTTTTCATATAGTTTTTCGTATAATTTTTTATTAACTTGGTGTTTTGAAACATCAAAGTGCACCCACGAGATTTTCTTTTTTGAATTCACTTTATTTGCAATATAATAGTCAATTACATCAGTAGGTCCTTGATATGCTATCGCCACATCATATACATCAATTTTTACAGGAACACCTTTGAAAACCTGCTTGTAAAAAAAATACCTATCATCTAACTTTTTAGATAATAGGTTGGAATAAATAAAGGATGGTATTTTTGTATATTCTTTATTTTGGAAATAGGCATTGATTGTTTGTTGAGGTGGTTGTATTATTATTGGCTTAATTTTATTAAACCAGGTAGCTTCTTCTACGTTAACCCATTCTGGTACATAATCTAAAAAATCGCCCTTTTTTTCTAATAATAATAGTGTAATATCATACCGTTCTTTTGGAATAACAGATAGAAGAGAAAGTAGTGATTTTTCTACACCTCCAATATTCATACTACTAACCATAAATAAAATTTTTTTCATAACCAAGCTCCCTTTTATTCAACAATATTCTGATTGATATCTGTCCTTCACTAAGGAGTTTAAATACTATCTGCTAATTTATTTAATTTTTCTATTTCTTTTACAGTGTCTATCTCATTATTTTTCAGATTTGATTGCATTTTATTTTTCAAATGTTCATCATTTAATAACCGTTTTAATGCAACTAACAAATGATTCTCATCAAATTTTACAATTAAACCTGTTTCTTCATTTAATATCTGTTCATTTGCACCTGTAAAGTTCGTAGTTATTATTGGAATTTGGAAACAACGAGCTTCTGAAAGGGTTATACAGTAACCCTCATGTTGTGAAGGTTGAACATAAATATCACATTGTTTCATAAAAGGATATGGGTTTGGATTAGCCCCCATTAGTATGATGTCATTTTGAACATTGTATTTTTTAATAAGCTTTTCATATTCTTTTCTCTCATTTCCCTCTCCTATACAATACCACCTTACTTTATAACCTTCATTTCTAAGTTGTGCTACTACTGATATAGCTAAAACCTGCCCCTTTTCTTTGCTTAAACGTCCAACAGTTAAAATTCTAACTCCTTCAAAATCATCATCAAATCCTCTTCCATCATCAGCCATCTCAACTATTAATCTTTGTGACATAATATTTAAAAAACACATTGTTTTATTTTTAATTCCTGGTACTAATTTATCTAATTTATTTTTTCCTTCATTTGATACAACAAAAATCCTATCAAATTGTTTGTAAGTTATTGAAGCAAAATATTTATCAAACCCTATTTTTGTAACATCGAAATGGATCCATTGAATTCTCTTTTTGGCCTTTATTTTTTTTACAACAAAATAGCTTATAAAGTCCATTGGGCCTGCATAAGCTACTGCAATATCATATTCCCTATCTATCTTAGGGTACTTGTTCAATATATACTTAAAAAATATACTTCTGTCTTTAAGAACCTTTGATAGTATATGAAAAAAAAGTATTTTAAAAGCTTTAACATATTTCCCAACCCTGAATAATTGTAAAGCGGTTTTATGAGGTGGACTGTTTAGTGCACCTTTCAGTTCTTGGTAATTTTTTAAGTATTCAACCTTTACCTCAGATGGAACAGAGCTCAAAAAACCACCAAATTCCTCTAGCATTAAAATAGTTATCTCATATTTTTCTTTTGGGATCTCTGCAATCATGTTAAGTAATGCTTTCTCAGTTCCACCCACATTCATATTTATTACCATAAAAATGATCTTCTTTTTCATATAATCCCTCTAAATTTATTCTGATTTAAAAAATCATCAAGCTTAGAAAACTGATTCCTAGCATTATGCAAGACCATATCTAAATTTGTTTTATTCTTAAATGACCTACTAAGCGTATTTTCATCAAATTGCAAAAAAAGTTTATCCATATTAATAAGAACATTCGTAAGATTAATGTCCTCAAACATATTGGTGGTTTTTTTGCTGTAGATAATCGGCATTACCCCAATTCCAAGTAACAAAGCTAAAATATTAGCATGAAATCTAGCCGCAATAAATAAATTAAAAGAAGCGATCAAACTAATCGCTTCTTTTAAATCACCTTTATATTCGTATATAATTACTTTTTTGAGTTTATTAGAGGAAAGTTTTGATCTAATTTCATCTATAACTTGTAAATCTCCCTCTTGCTCACAAAAAGACATTAAACAGCATTCATAATCCTTTTTCACAAAAGATTCAATAGTTCTAACTGTACTACAAATATAGTCATTATGGTATTTCTCTAAACCTTGTTTATGCCTTACATCTATTATTGAAAATCCAATTCTTTTATGAACCGTACCGGTAAAATATTCATTTATATCCATTTGAAAAACAATATCCGGTGCGTACCTAACTTGTGGAAGATTCTTAAATAAATTATATGAATATAAATCTCTAAAACAAACATCGTCACAAAGGTTGAAGAACTCCCTATAATCGTTTAAAAATGCTTCTGACTTAAAAGGTCCAAAGTTTGCTCCGAGAATAAATATTGACTTTCCTCGAATCTTAAATTCCTTAACCATTTTCATACGATCCTGGTATAGTGTTTGATGATAATCTTCTTCTCTAAAAATAGAACCACCAATAAACAATAACGCATCATGCTCTTCAGCTACTTTATCATAGTTAGTTATGGAATCTGAGATTTTAAGACGCTGCCCTATTTTATTGAAAAGTGAATATTTTCTTCTGTTAACATTATGATATTTAGAAATAAATTGATCGTAATTATCACCAAGATAATTTATTGTAAAATCACACTGGGGAAATTTTTTTGCAAGTATATCTAAAAATAAATCGTCACCTAAATTAAATTGCAAATAAATATCCACAAAAACTTTTTTCATTTACTTTCACCACTCTTTAACTTTCAATTAATTTATAAAAATTTTCTAATTGATTTACTGAATTATAAGGTTGTGTAGATACTAGTTTTTTCATAATTTTCTCTTTAAAACTCATTTCATCCAGATACCTTTTAACACCTTTAAATATACACTCAATATCATGATCTACAATTAAACCATCAACTTCATGATTAATGATTTCCTTTGCTGTAGGAAATCTTGTGCATACAATCGGTCTTTTTAATATCTTAGCTTCACTTACCGTAAGGCCAAATCCTTCTTTTATTGAGGTTTGGACATATATATCACAATTTTTCATATAAATATATGGGTTCAGTTTTTTTCCAAGTAAAATGAAATTCTCTTTTAATTTATATTCCTCAATCAATTTTTGAAGGTCTTCTCTTTCTGGTCCTTCTCCAATTCCAAACCATCTAAATTTATACCCAGAATTCTTTAGTAATTTTGCTACCTCAATTGCTTTTTCGTACCCCTTTGCAGTTACTAATCTTCCTACAGTTAAAATATTTACTAACGACTTATCAAACTCTTTTGCATCATCTTCAATAGACATTTTGGATATCAATGTTGGATCAACAATATCTAAAATAAGTTCAACCTTTTTCTCATATTCTTTTCTTAGCTGGGACACAGAAATTTTTGTGTGGTTAGAAACTGCAATCATCTTATTGATTTTACTGTAAGATTTATAATCAAAATCTTTATCATACAAAGTATTTACATAGTCTGTATTTATCCATGCTAATTTTTTTGATGCAATAACCTTGTTTGCTACTAAGTACGTAGGCATTCCTTGACTGTAAGCTATTGCCACATCATATCTTTTATTTAATGGCGAAATAATCTTTTCAATACTTTTATAAACAATCTGTTCACTATGTAATACTTGTTTTTTATAATTGCTTACTCTTAAACTTAAAGAAGTTTTGAGTCTGTAATAAAGGTTTTTTACATTTATTAAAGTAAATTTGTTATCTATAGCACTAAAATATTTTGGTATCGGTAAAATATTTATATTAGAAGGAATATATTTCTCTAAATCCCCTCCTCTTTTTATTAGCAATAAATCAATTTCGTATTTAGTTGAATCAATTAAATTTAACAATGAAACTAAGCTTTTTTCTGCTCCTCCAATCGTTAGTGAATCAATTACGAACAAAATTGATTTTTTCATAATTCCACTTGCTTTCTATTTATTAATTTCTTCTTTAAAATTCTTAGCATATATAAAAAAAGACCATAAATAACACATGATTTAATATATTTATGTTTTATAAAAAATATATAAGGTTTATAGAAAAAACTATTACTTCTAAATTCACTTGTATATTTCACTATATACTGTATTGACAAGATTTCTTTGACCTTGATACTGGCTTTTTTTATCCCTATCTTTTTAGCAAAAATGCTTTGCTGCTCTATTATGCTTAACACTAATTCTTGAATACGGTTAACAATTAATTGATTTCCTTTTTTTTCTTTTAATTTAACTGAATCAAATATTCCTTCAAGATATTCACAAACCAAAATATTATTTTTTATATAATTTATTGATATGTTAGCACTTATGCTTCCCTGATTTAGTCTGTTGTAATTATATAAATACTCTTTTATAGCAGCAAATAGCTTACAATGAGAAGCATATTGGAGAACAAAAACTAAATCCTCTGACATAAATATATTTTTGTCCATTTTCAAATTGTGTTTAGCGATGATTTCTTTTTTGAATATTTTACTCCAAAGGACTCCTCCGGTACCATTACAGGCCATCTCCATAAAAGAATGTATCGAAACATTATCTTTAAAATCAAAATCTGTATGATTCTTTACTCCATAATTAGAATAATCTTTATAACCACAACAGACTAAATCAGCATTTGAACTTATTATTTTTTTAAATAATAATTCAATATACCTTTTATCAACCGTATCATCTGAATCAATAAAAACTAAGTATTCACCTTTCGATGTTAGAATCCCTTTATTTCTGGCTTCGGACGGTCCACTATTTTCCTGGTGTAAATAAATAATACGGTTATCCTTTTTTTTATACTCTTCAATAATTTGTTCACTTTTATCAATTGATCCATCATTGATAATGATAATTTCAATTTTGGAATATGTTTGGTTGATTATACTTTCTAAACAAGAAGAAATATAATTCTCACAGTTATAAGCCGGTACAATTACGCTTACTTTGGGAACCATCCTAACCTCCTTAAATTAATTTACGATATGATATAACTTCTCTAATTGAGATTTATTACTGAAATTAGTATTCCTGCAGTGATTAATTAACCTATCTCTTATTTCTTGACTTTTATATAATTTTTCAATTCCACTTACTAATCCCGTGATTGATAGATCGGTAATGTAACCGTCAAATCCATCCTTCACTTGACTTTTTGCTGTTGTATAATTCGTTATTAAAACTGGCTTTGAGAGTATTTGTGCTTCTCCCACTGTCACAGCCTTTCCTTCATATCTTGACGGTTGTACGTATAAATCTGTTTCATTCATAAAAGGATATGGGTTCGTTTTCTTTCCTAGTAAAACAAAGCTATCATCCAGTTTAGATTCTTTAATCAAGTCTTTGATCATGGCTTCATCACCGCCATAGCCAACTACATACCAAGCAATATCATAATAGCCTTTTTCTTTCAATTTCTTTAACGCTTTTACAGCATTATCGATTCCTTTGGCATGAGATAATCTGGCAACTGTTACAATTTTAAATCTATTATCCTTCATCATTGGATTGTCAACTTTTTCTTTTGCCATTTCTCTAATAAATTCAGGTGATGTTATATTTTCAATGACAATAACCTTATTTTCTAATTCGCCATATTTCTTCAAAAATGAAGATTTACATGCTTCGGATACAGCTGCAATATAATCGAATTTATTCCACATTCTAAGATCTAAATTAATATCTGTTTCAATAGTAGAGTAATCTGTATGAATCCATGCTATTTTTTTCTTTGCTTTAACTTTTTCAGCAACAAAATAATGTGGCCACAAATAACTAATGGCTACATCATACTCTTTATCTAACTTGGGTAAAAAGGGCAAAACATATTTCCACATTAATTGCATTTGGTAATAACCTGGTTCTGACATTCCTTTGAACTTACCGACTAGTTCTGCATGTATCTTTGAAAAAATTCTTGAGAATCCTATACTAATTTGTTTATCTTTAAATACTTCACTTATTGATTTTCTAAAAGTTGTGTATTGAGGGATTTCATTTAACAAATTTGTCTTTTTGTTTAGTAATTCTAGAAACTCTCCTTGATGTCTGTATAACATCAAATCTACTGCGTAATTCTCATAATTAAAATGGTCGAGCATACTAATCAGACTTCTTTCAACTCCCCCAACTTCCATATCAAAGGAGGATATCAAAACTGTTTTCATGTCTACCTCCTACCTTTTTGAAACAATCCCTCTAATTTTAGCAATGTTATTACCACCTATTATTTTTGCAGCTGCAAGTTTGAACTTACTTTTAAGTCTGGCCGTCGGTGACAACCAGCTCTTATAGAAATAATGCATAGTATAAGTGTTTTCCCTCATAAAATTTCGACAGTTAATATAATCATAGGGTGAAAAATAAGTTTGTGGATAAAAGACTCCCATTCCATCAATTTCTTGGTATTTGCCATTTGCTTTTAACCCTATTTGTTTAAGGATTGAGGTAATAGCTGCTACATTGGTGAGATCATCATAGGAACCATCATCCTTGATAAATTTTTTTCCTTGATATGAATCTAGGAAAAGCCCAATAAGCTTGTTTTCTTTCTTAGCCCCTATTGTACTTGTAGCAATATAGTTTTCTTGTTCGAAACCCCAGAATGATTCATGATCTAAAAGTGGATCAAATGATTTGAATACTTCTACATCGGTATCCAAGTAAATTCCACCATGATGATATAATGAATGGACCCTTACAAAATCACTAACAAATGCATATTTTTTTGCTTCATATGCTTCTTTTACATAAGTGTTACAGGTGGTATCAAAGTTCGTTTCATTCCACTCAATCAGTTCATAATCTGGTAGTTTTTCTTTCCAACTTAACAAGCATTTTTTCACGATATCTGGCTTTTCATTATTTCCGAACCAGCAATAATGGATCTTTTTAGGAATTTTCTCCGCTGTAATCAACTGCAGACACTCCTTTCTGTAAAATTTTTTATAAACTTCACAAGTTCAAGGATTTTTTTATACAATCTATAACACGGTCTTGGCTCTTTTCGCTCATATTTGACCCGGAAGGAAGGCAAATACCGGTATTAAATAATTGTTCAGAAATACTATCAGCTTCATGAGGGTAGTATTTTGCCCCTTCAAAAAGCGGCTGCAAATGAAGTGGCTTCCAAACTAGTCGTGCTTCTATGTTTTCTTCTTCAAGTATTTTCATTAATACTGTTACAGGAATACCTGATAATCTCTCATCTAATGTTAAAACTGTAAGCCAGCGATTAGATCGTGTATTTTCTAACTCTTTCATAAAAAATAGACCTGGTATATTTCCTAGTTCTTCATAGTATGTTTCAAAAATTTCTCTTCTTTTCCTAACTCTTTCCTCTAAAATCTCTAATTGAGCTCTTCCCACCCCAGCTAAAATATTACTTAATCGGTAATTATATCCCAACTTGCTGTGTTGATAATAAGGGGCTGGATCCTTTGCTTGGGCTGCTAAAAACCGAGCTCTATGAATAGCCTCAACATCATTCGAAACTAGCATACCGCCGCCAGACGTAGTAATGATTTTATTGCCATTAAAAGAAAAAATCCCATACTTTCCAAATGAACCGCTTGGCTTGCTTTTGTATGTAGTTCCAAGCGATTCAGCAGCATCTTCAATGATTGGAACATCATATTGGTTACACAATGAAACAATTTCATCCATTTTTGCACTTTGCCCGTATAGGTTAACTACTATTACTGCTTTAGGCATTTTCCCTTCAAGCAAAGCATTTTTAAATGCTTTTTCTAATGCTTGAGGGGACATGTTCCATGATTCTGGATCTGAATCAATAAAAATTGGCTCCGCCCCTTGATAAAGAATGGGGTTTGCACTTGCTACAAAAGTAAGAGTGGAACAAAAAACTTTATCACCTTTTTTCACATCTAATAAAGAAAGAGCCAAATGAATAGCTGCAGTACCAGAACTAACTGCGACAGCATCATTGACTCCTAAAAATCTTGCTATTTCTTTTTCAAATAAATCGACATGTGGTCCTAAGGGAGCAATCCAATTGGTTTCAAAAGCTTCATTTATATATTTCTGTTCGTTACCACTCATATGTGGAGGTGAAAGAAAAATTCTTTTTTGTAATGTTGTACTTTCCAATTTTCACACCTCCATCCTTTTTGACTGTTTATTTTTAACTTTCGCGGGTACTCCGGCAGCTGTACAATAAGATGGAATGTTATGTATGACAGTTGCTCCAGCTCCTATTTTAGCCCATTTGCCAATGTTGATATCCGGAATAATAGTCGCTCCTGCACCTATATGGGCCCCATCTTCAATTGATACAGATCCTGTCAGTGTAGCGTTCGGGGAGACATGAACAAAATCTCCAATTGAGTTATCATGTTCGACAACAGCACTGGTATTAATGATTGCATGATTGCCGATTTTCGTGTCAGCATTAATTACGACGTTAGGCATCACAACTGTTCCGTAGCCTATCTTTGCACTTGAACTTACTATTGCTGACTTGTGAATGAATGTAGCGTAATATTCATTGGAAATGGATAATTTTTGAGCTATTGATTTCCTAACTTTATTTTCACCTATACTAATTACAATTTTGAATTCATAGGATTCATTCATTATCTCCTTGATGGATAAGACTGGTCCAAAATAAATATTGTTTTTAAGTTCGAGTTTTTTGTACATATCATCAAAGTATCCAATTATTTGATTTCCTTCAATAGAATCAATAATATCTTGAATTACTTTACTGTGACCGCCGTTACCTATAATCGCAATCTTCATCCCTGACCTTCTTTTACAACAGTATTTGAACCTTTAAATTTTTCCATTGTAGCATTCCCTGCTTGGTTTACACCTTCTGATTTAATCACTTTTGACACTGTTAACCATAATATTTTAAAATCTAGAAAGAAGGATTGATTCTCGACATACCATACATCTAATTTAAACTTTTCATCCCAAGAAATGGAGTTTCTGCCGTTGACTTGAGCCCAACCTGTAATTCCTGGTCTAACATTATGCCGTCTTGTTTGTTCTTCAGTATAAAGCTCAAGATACTCCATCAACAATGGTCTAGGTCCAACTAAACTGATATCACCTTTTAGGACATTTATTAGTTGGGGAAATTCATCTAAGCTAAATTTTCTTAGAAGTTTTCCAATAGAGGTTAGTCTCAAATGATCATCTAATAATTGACCATCACCATTTTTTTCTAGAGACATCGTTCGAAACTTATAAAGATAAAAAGGGTGCCCATATAAACCCGGTCGCAATTGCTTGAAAATGATTGGAGACCCCAATTTTATTTTTACGATACATGCAACAAATAGGATAATTGGGGACAGACAAATGACTAAAAACAATGAAACAAATATATCAAACACACGCTTCATAACATACACCCCGCAAAATAAGCTACCGATTATTCAAATTTTTGAATCAGAAACAGCCGACAAAATATGTTGTTTGATTTCTTCGATTAGTTCCATCGTTTTGATGTTTTCAGTTTCTTCCCCTTTTAAATATGTTTCTATGAGAATTTCTTGGAATATTTTTAGAGTTAATTGCTCTGAAATCTTCATTCTTAACCATACCTTCTGATTATTTTATTCATGCAATTGATTCATTGAATTTTTTTAAAAATTAATATATTCACTTCTGTAAACAAGATTAATGGAAAGCACTTGCTCATAAAAAAAATAAAGAAAATAACAAACTAATAAGGAATAATAAATGAACTTCTTATTATTTTCTTTAAAGAGACAGACAATCCAGGATATTAAGATCAGATTATATAAACTAAAATAAATATTAAATCTCGCAAAAATCCAGTTTTGCGTTGCAATGATCATAAACAGCAAACTTATCATGGATAAATTTACGATGATGTCGCTCTTCGGCCATAATTGTCTTAATTTATGTCTTCCCAGAAATGCTATTATAATAGGAACAGAATCAACCAACACTCTGATTTTGTTCGCTCCACCTTCTGCAAAATTACTATAATTACCATATTGTGTATCCTTTAATAAAGAGAAAAGCAATTCAGAAAACTCATTAAAACCCATAACGATAAAGATTGAGCCTGTTAACAGTATGAATGTTACTTTAGTCCAAGCTTCTCTTCGTACAAGAAAATAAATGGGTATGAGAACCATTGCACTAATATGAAAAGTTGAAGCAATTAGAACAGTTATCAAATATTCCTTAAATTTCCCATCCATCAAAAATTTCGTTGTCCAAAAGATGATGGCTGCTGCAAGAAATTGGCGAACTCCATTCATTGAAACGATGAACATCCCAGAAGTTATGTAAACATATATACTTAGTTCTATCATCTTTGTATATTTGTATAACGTCATTACAATTAATAAATTTGTTACCAATGCCGTTATGAATAAAAGAATCTGGGGATCATTCGTAATACTTTTTAAGATCATTTGTAAAACGCTGAATCCTGGATCTTTATTTTCTAGAACATACTCCCATGTGAAATTTTGTGTCTCGTATAAATGCATATAAAAGTAGGTATCACCTATCGTATTCCTTAGCCCTGATACAAGTACTAAGCTTACAATTGTAAAAAGAATTAGCAGTTTATTAGGTCTTATATCTGGGTATCCAAATGCTGCGTTGCTAACTGGTACATACCTCGACATAAAAGAAAGGATAAATACAATTAGGAGCAATGCCCAGAGTACAGTCATTATAAACTCCTTTCGAAAAAGTTAAATAACCTAAGCTTTTGTTTTTGATACAATCAAGAAGTATAAAATAATTCCAAAAGGGGTTGCAAAAAAGGTTAATATCTTTGCTGGTGATTCTTTTAGGAAGTGCCTGTTTTTGATTAAAATACTACTAGAAACATAATGAATAGCTTGCCTAAATTTAAACTTCATATCAGAAAAAGAGAGCTTCATCAACTCTTTCCGATAAAATGCAAAGCCTTTGGGATTATTCTTGTATTGATTTAGCATATTCATAGAAGAGCCATCTGCTAAATATTCAACGATACAAATAACCTCATTAATTAGAAGCATTGGGTATTCTTGGTCTAATTTAAAGTACTTGTAAGCCAACCCAACATATCTTTCATTTTCAAATAAGGGATATCGGTACTTTTTTGTTAATTCTGTTCTGTAAACAAGCTTCTTATCACCTTTTACTCCCAATTTGTTATATAGGTTATAAAGTGTTGATGTTTTTATATGGACTGGTATTTTAGTCCCGATGATTTCTCCATTTTCAAATGAATCAAGTCCTATAATTCCACTTACTTGTTCATCTCCGTGCTTTTCCCAAAAAGAAAGGATTTTTTCAACTCCATCATCTGGCATATAGTCATCAGAATCTATACACACATTCAATTCTGTTTCAATATGATCATAAGCCGTGTTATGAGCCCCGTGCATTCCTTGATTTTCTTGTTTTATATAATGAATATCTATGCTTCTTTCCGATATCCACTTATCAACTAAATCATTAGTGTTATCCGTAGAACCGTCGTCAATTATTAGCCACAAGAAATCCTTGTTTGTCTGCCTCTTTAAGCTTTCGTAGCATTTATGCAAGCAATAAGCTCGATTATAGGTCGGAGTAAAAACAGTTAGCTTTTTCATCATTTCACCTCGCTAACCCTAAGTAAAAATTATTTATAAGATAAGCCGTATTCTTAATGTCGTATCCTTGTTCGGCTAATGCTTGCTTTGGAATTTTTCTTGTTGCCTTTTCATTACATATCCTTTGAATTTCATTTAACCATTCTTCCTTGTCAGTTATTGATAAGAATTTAGCTAAATTTATCCCTAAATCCACTTCTTCAGAAACATTTTCAGAGATTACACAAGGCAAGCCTGCACCCTGTGCCTCTATTAACGTCAAAGGCAAACCTTCATGAAAGGACGGAAAAACAAAAATATCAAATGCTTGTAACAAGCAATGAATATCACTGCGGACTCCAAGAAACTTTACTTTTCCATCTAATTTCTTCTTATTTACTTTGTCTTCAATGTTTGAGCGTAAAGGACCGTCTCCAACCAAAACAAGAATTGCATCGGGTTTTTGTTTGTGAAGTTCATAAAAAACATCAATTAAAAAAGCATGATTCTTTTGATGGTTAAATCTCCCAACATGGCCAAGAACCAGGCAATCCTTATTCAATCCTAGTTCTTTTCTTACCTCATCTCTCACTTCTTTTGAATAAGCAAATTTTTGAGTGTCTATTCCATTTTGCAAGAGAACTGTTGATTTCAAATTATTTTTAAACAGCCAGTTTGCAGCCAGTTTAGAACAGGCTAAATAATGTGTTGCCGAATTTCGGATATAGCTTCCTGCATATGATTTATAAAGTCTTGCAGCAAATCCACCTTCACTTTGTGTATTATGACTATGAGCAATTCTAACGGGAATGCCCGCCTTTTTAGCAGCTTTTAAGACAAAGCCGCTCATCTTATCCATATGTGAATGAACGATCTTGTACTGCGAATTTAATATAAAAAAGTGGTCTAAGTTCTTTAGATAAGCAAAATGTCCACCATCTGTAAGATAAGGAATCCGGTGCACTTTTCCGCCCATCTCCACAATTTCCTTATCGAATACACCTTCCTTGCAGGTTAGGAAGTCAAATTGTATTTTTGAGCGGTCGATATTCCGGTATAAATTCATGATGAGTGTCTCTGCTCCGCCCCGGTTCATATTGACGACCACATGCAATATTCTTATTGGGCTGCCCAACTAAAGTCCTCCATTTCTTTCATATACTCCAAGTAAATGAAGCTTTTTTGATTTATCACATTATTAACACTGTATTTTGATTCAATGATTTCCCTGCCTTTTTGTCCAAAGGTTGTTAGGAGGTTTGGTTCTCTTGCTAGCAATACTAATCTTTCGACCATCTCTTGGATGCTTTCATTGTCTACAGTCCAGCCGCTGCAATGATGCTGGATTAATTCATTATGGCCTCTATTCTTAGTAGCCACTACAGGAAGTCCGCATGCCATCGCTTCCATAATGTTTACGGGCAGCCCTTCTCTGAGACTGGAAGCAACCGCTGCATCGCATAAAGGTAATATCTCGTCAATATTATTTCGGTAGCCAAGAAAATGAACCATTTTCTCTGCTCCAAGTTCTAAAGCTAGCTTTTTGCACTCTTCAAGGAGCTGACCTTCTCCAGCAAGTAAAAGTTTTGCATGAGGGACTTGTTCTTTCATTTTTGCTATGGCCTTGATTAGGAATTGTTGATTTTTATTTTTGTTAAACTCAGCTGCGTAAAAGAGCAAAAAGTCGTTTTTGTTATATCCGAGTTTCTTTCTTCGCTCATGCTTATTGTTTTCATCAATTGGCTTAAATCGATCTATATCCACACCAACACCATGGACATGTTCAATTCTATCTGCCTTGAAGTGATGATTTACAGCAAGCTCGTAATCTTCTTGATTTATCGTGATAAGACAGTCTGTATTACGAGAAAGCATTTTTTCAATCGGGTAGTAAACCAACCAATTCATAATCGGTGACCCCATACAGAAGTGAAACCCATGTGCGGTATAAATCACTTTTGTGCCGTTTTTTCGTGCTGATTGTGCAGCCAGTCGAGTGAGGACGCCACCCATTGGTGTGTGACAGTGAATCATCCTATATTGCTGCTCGCCTATGATTTTCTTTAATTCTTGATAGGCTTCCATATTTTTTAGCTTAAAAGGTGACCTTTGAATAGGTATATGAAATTTTCTATCGACAAAAGGTAGCTCCATGTCCCCAAAAGCTGCAACATGAACTTCCCATCCTTGTTCTTTGAACCATTTAAGGATTGGGAGATGAAAGCTTTTAAAATGGTAGTCGACCGTCGCACAAAATAAAACTTTATTTTGCATTTTTAATCACCCGATTTTTTTAAAGTTCAAACAAAAAGATACCAGTATAAGGTATCTTCCTTATCATTATTTAAATTTCTTAAAGCCTTATTCTTTCTAAGGGCTTAAGTTGCAGCTGGTGAAAACCTCGATCTGGAATAATGGCATTTGATCCTTCATTTAACCTGATAAAGTCATTAAACTTTTTGCTGGAATACGATTATTCGCTAGGTTTAGTAATTGTTCACGAAGAGTATCTTTATCCATATCGGAATAGGCAGCAATGATCTCTTCAATTTCCGCGATGTAGAGGTTTGATGTTTTACCTACATAAATCTTAGGATAAACCTGTTGTTCTTGAACCTCATCTTCTTTCAGCAATTCCTCAAAAAGCTTTTCTCCAGGCCTCATGCCGGTAAATTCAATCTCGATATCATCTAGGGAATTTCCCGATAATTTAATAAGGTTTTTAGCAAGATCGACGATTTTTACCGGTTCACCCATATCGAGGACAAAAATTTCTCCTCCTTGCGCCAACGCTCCTGCTTGGATGACCAGTCTGGACGCCTCTGGAATGGTCATAAAGTAACGGACCATGTCTGGATGGGTGACTGTAACCGGCCCTCCTTTTTGAATTTGCTTCGTAAATAAGGGAATAACGCTTCCGCGGCTTCCTAAAACATTTCCAAATCGAACGGCAACAAATTTTGTATGGCTGTTTTGATCAAAATGCTGGACGATCATTTCAGCCAATCTTTTTGTTGCTCCCATTACACTTGTAGGATTTACAGCTTTATCGGATGAAATCATGACAAAGGTGTCTACATTATGCCAGCTTACCGCTTTGGCAAGATTCATCGTTCCAATGATGTTATTTTTTACAGCTTCATCAGGATTTCGTTCCATTAACGGTACATGTTTGTGTGCGGCAGCATGGTAGACTACATTTGGGTGGTGAGTGTTCATCACCGTCATCATTTTCTTCTCATCCTGTAAGTCGGCAATTTCTGTCACGATTTCAATTTGATCCTTTACAACAAGCTCTTTAAGTTCCATCTCTATTGAATAAATACTATTTTCTCCATGACCTAACAGAACTAATTTTGCAGGTTTAAATTTTGTAATTTGTCTGCAAATTTCCGATCCAATTGAACCGCCTGCCCCTGTGACCAAAACTACATTATCTGCTATATTTTCAGAAATACTATCAATATCTAATTCTATTGCTTCCCGGCCCAGAAGATCTTCGACTTGAACATCCCGAAAATGGTTTACAGACACTTTACCTGTTATTAAGTCCTCAAGCATTGGAATAATTTGTGTTTTGGCCTTTGTTTTAGCGCATTCCTTAAAAATCGTATTGAGTTCTTTTTTACTTAAAGAAGGAATGGCAATGACAATATTTTCGATATTCAGCTCTCTAACTGTTTTCTCGATGGAATTTACTCCGCCTACTACTGGAATCCCTAAAATATCAAGTTTTTGTTTCATTTTATTATCATCAATAAAAGCAACCGGATATAATTCTGCACCATGATTTCTTTGAAGCTGCCTTGTTACCATTGTCCCTGCTGATCCAGCACCAATAATTAATGTTCGGCGACGCAAAGCTGACCTGCTTATGTAGGTATCGCGGTAAATCCGCCAGATAAATCTTGAACCGCCAATCAGCAGCATGTGAATCATCCATGTGACAGCTAACAGCCGGAAATGAATTTCCTGCTCTACAATCAGCTGAAAAAAAGCGGTCGTGACAACTGAAAATGAAATGGCTTTAAAAATATTTAATAATTCACCAATACTCGCATACTCCCACGCTTTTTTATACAGCTTATAAAAGAAAGAAAAAAAATGATGACTGATTAATAGAGTTAGAGAACTGATGATTAATGGCAGGGTAATAATATGCAGACTAGCCTCTAACAAAAATCGGCTGAAAAAAATAGCGGATAAGACAATAAATGAATCTACCAGGATTAAAAAGGATAACCTCCGGTGATAAGTCATAAAATCACCCCTTCATAAATCCCTTATTTTTCGAAATTTCCTCAAGTGTTAACATCCTTTGATAAATTGAACTTTCTAATAATCCTCTAAGTTCCTTAAGCTGTTCTAAAGAACCATCTTGTTTAATATAGCGAATAGCTTTCGTAATTGATTTTGGATATTTATTAAATGTAAAATCCTCCAACGTCTCTACTCAACTCCTTATTTAATTCTTTATAAAGTTCTTAACTATATGGTCTTCATTCTGAAAACCATATAAAAAAAACTTTATAGTTAAACAGGGCATTTAACCCTCCCTCACACCACACTTTTGACGACAAGCGTCTAAGGTATAAAAACCCACAGCATGATCGAGTGCCTCCATTGGTAACGGTAAGGAGACATTCCCTAGAGATTAAGTTGAGGTTCTTTATAAAGAACAATTACTCAAAAAAATAGATTTACAATCCACTGTATCCATTATTTTTTATCGTTTAAAATAACTCCTAATAATGTTGCCCGAGCCATAGTTAGTACTCTATTTGCTTCCAGCGCCTTCTCTTTATCTGTTTTACCGCTGCTAACTACTAGAATGACTCCGTCGCATTCATTTGCCAATATTTTAGTATCTGCTGCTTCAAGTACAGAGGGACAATCAAATAAGACCAAATCATAATCGGCTAATGCCTTTTTTATTAAATTTCTCATGGCCTCGGAACCTATTAATTCTGCAGGATTAGGTGGAGTGGGACCGCTTGTTAGCACGCCCAGCCTCCCAATCTCTGTTTGATAAACAGCGTCATTCACAGAAGAAGTTCCTATTAATACATTCGTTAATCCAACATCATTATTTAAATTAAAGGCAGTATGTATCGTTGGATTTCTGACATCCGCATCAATTAAAAGAATTTTTTCTCCTTGCTGTGCCATTGAAATGGCCAAATTTGATACAGTTGTAGACTTTCCTTCTCCAAATCCTGGTGAGGTAACAGCTATTGAGCGAAATTTTTTCTCAACAGAAGAAAATTGAATATTTGCCCTTATCGTTCGGTATTGTTCTGCAATTAAACTGTTTGGGTTAATATAAGTAATCAAACTTTTTTTTCTATCCGAGATAGTAGGAAGTAAACTACGAACCAATGGTCTCACCCCTTAATGCCTGACTTTCTTTCTTGTTTACGCCCTTGGTTGTATTACGTTTAGTCATACCCGCAACGCTTCCTAATATAGGAAGACCAAGTAATTCATCCAACTCCCGTTCATTTCGAATTCGATCGTCCAACGAATCAAGCAAAAAGATAAACCCAATTGAAATAATTAAACCTCCTGCCAATCCCATCATCATATAGCGATTGTGATTTTGATTAATTGGATAATGGTTTGCTTTTGCTTGTGATAATATCGTCACACCTTTAAAATTCATAATATTTGAAATTTCTTCTTTATAGACAGTTACAGTTGTATTAGCTATTTTTGCAGCCAGCTCCGGGTTCGAATCGGCAACAGTGATTTTTACAACCTGTGAGCTTTCAATACTTTCCACTCCAATTTGTCCGCTTAAAGCTTCACCAGATCGATTTAACTTTAATTCTCCCGCCACCTTCTCCAAAACAGCAGGATCTTTAATGATAACTTTTAAAGTATTGATAAGCTCCGTATTAGCATTCAGAATGATTCTTGTAGAGGTTTGGTAAACTGGAGTTGTAAAATAAAAGCTATAAATAGTTGTAAGAGTAGTTGTTATCAAGGTCAGAAGCAAAACGATCCAAATCCGTCTTTTAATAAGATTGAAAATCGCTTTTAAGTCAATTTCTTTATTCTTAGGCATTAAAATGTCTTCATTTGCTTTGTTGGAATTCATCCAAGCACCTCTTATTAGGAGTTAAATTTTGTTCTTTAAAAAGAACAATGGCCGAAAAATTAATCGGAATCAATAACGGATTACACCTATTATTTTAGTTCTTTATAAAGAACGTGTCAATAACTATTTCAAGAATTTCTCAATATAATTTGAACTTCTCACTATAATCATCAAAGAAATAAGCAGGATTTAGATTACCTAGTAAATGAAACCTATTTCTATACATCATAATAGAGATTTATAGTATAAATATAAGCTATTCGAATCAATTATTTAAAATTCCATAATTTCTTGAATTTTCGTTAAAAAGAACGTTTTCTTTAGATTTTCTTTCATTTGCTTAATATATCACACTTTATTATAATTTTATAAAGAACGAATTGTTTCTTATAATGAATATGTTGCGATTTTTTTATTACTTAAATGAAATTAAGGAGACTTGGCATGGTAGGAAACCGTATGAGGGAGTTGAGGCAGCAAAAAGGATATTCCATTAGTGAGTTGGCTGATCTAGCGGGTGTTTCAAAATCTTATTTAAGCTATATTGAAAGGGATATTCAAAAGAACCCCTCCCTTCAGTTTTTACAAAAGATCGCCATCACTCTTGAAACGGATATTGAATATTTACTTGGAAACCAGTCAAATAAAAATTCCGCAAATTCAATTGACGACGAGTGGAAGAAGCTTTTAAAAAGGGCAATCGACGAAGGCATGAGCAAGGATGATTTCATTAATTTTAGAGAGTATTTAAAATACAAAAAATGGAATAATAAAAAAAGTAAATTATAAGTTAAATGGATGAAGAGAGCTTTTTCTCTCTTCATCATACTATTCATCTTGACTAGTATTCATTACCCTATTTTTAAAACATAAAGCTTCCAGCAACCTTAATGTTTGCCCCTTAATCATGCTCTTTAGTTCCTCTTAACTTTCTAAAAAATCCCGCTTAGCATTTAGGAAAAGATGGCTTTTTCGTATTCTCTGAAGTATAATTAATTATTCACAATGCGTTTTATTTTTTACAAAACGTGCTATTTCTTAGACTTTGCCTCAACAAGAATGTAAGCGCATATTTACAAGCAATATGAGGGTACATTATAATAAATAAAGTACATACTTGCGGCACAAAGGAGGGAATACATATATGGATCGTATGTTCCGAGTACTCGGATTCTGGACAGGGATTTTTGCGGTCATGTTCTATCTTGGGGACATGAAAACAGCATCTTTATTATTTTTCGGACAAACAGGATTTTTTGTATTTTTATCTTACTTAAAACTTTCAGAACGCATGTACATTTATGTGTTTGGAGCTTATTTAACGATTTTCTTCGTAGGCTTCACATATTGGACAACATTTATGATGGTACCTGGACAGGGCGGGCATTAAAAAACAGGCATTCATGCCTGTTTTTTTATGTTTGAAAGTTTTAGTTAACCGATAATTGTTAAAACTGACTATCCATATACAGCTCCAGCGCCTTACCGTTGGTTTTTAAAGGGTGTTTTAGCTTTTCTTTTTGTTTATTTTTGCCCCAAGCTTCATCTCATGTTTAATCCCTTTGCTATGGACAAAAACATGCATATGAGAGCTGATTCCCCCTGGTGTTATCAGTGAGCGGATTTGGCGATTTCGTTTATTGATTTCGGAAAAGGGATTGGGGTCTGTTGTTTGTTCTAAATAATCCAGAATGCCTGATTCAATTAAGAAAATCTCTTGTTTATTCGAAAAAACGGTTTTCCATCCATTTTCCTCAGCCTTCTTTTGGTAGGCATCCAAATGAATATGGGTTGTTACATCCATTTCAAACGGCTTTTCTAACACATCTGCATAAAGCTGATGGTTGCTGTATCCTCTTAAGCTTCCTTTTTGATGCTGCGCGAGTGACCACTCTTTATTTGTGTACCCATAATCAATTGTCATTATGACGGCTTGATTTAGCTGGTGATTTAGCCTTTCAAGGTCAGCCGCCATTTTTATTGGTACTTCAAACCGCTGGCCATCTGATAAGGTAATCTCCTGCCAATCCAGATAATCGATAATTTCCCTCTTCTCTAACGGAATAAAATTCTCAACAAGCTCGTCATTCCTGCTTGAAACAACCACTTCATATACACTGCCACTATCTTTTACAATAATATCTACTGGATAGGCATCAAATAATTCATTTGAAAAAACAAAACCATTAAATGATTGCAGATCTTGAAATTTTGTTAACAATGTAATCTCTTGGCCGAATTGTTTTCTTAACAATTTCTGATGGAACGTGCTTTTTTCAACAGAGTAGAGGCACATCCTATTCGAAACTTCTGGAGAAAGCCGTTTGCATTCTTCCCGAAAGGAAGCTAAAAACCTGCCTTCGCCGCTCCCGATTTCACAAAAATTAGCATCAAGCTTTCCCGATTCTACCCATTGAACAAACTGCCTGGCAATTACTTTTGCAAACACTTCAGAAACATAGCTGCTTGTATAAAAATCCCCTTCTCTTCCTATTTTCTTTTTTGTTTGCTGGTAATATCCATATGTTTTATCATATAAGATCAACTCGATATAGTCGCCGTAAGGAAGATAGCCCCCAGCTTCTTTTATTTTTTCTATGACAAAAGGTTTCATCAATTAAAAGCCGTTTAGGAAAGGGTTTTGTTCCATTTCCTTTTCAATACTCGTTTCAGGGCCATGCCCAGATAAAACAATCGTTTCCTCAGGTAATGTAAGGAGCTTTTCATGAATGCTTTTAATTAATTGCTCATGATTGCCGCCGCGTAAGTCTGTTCGGCCAATACTTCCTGCAAAAAGAGCATCTCCTGAAAATACAGCCTGCGATTCTTTATGATAAAACGATACACTGCCTGGTGAATGACCAGGTGTTTCATACACAGAAAAAGTAAAATCCTGAATCGTTAACGTTTGGTCACCTTTAAGCAAGTGATCAGCCGGTTTTGCGGTAATGCCGCCTGTTAAGAAAAAAGTTGAACCATTCAGTTCAGGATTAGTCAGCCAATCTTTTTCTTCTTCATGTATGTAGACTGGAATGCACCATTTTTTCCTCACATCATCTACTCCGCCTATATGATCAAAATGAGCATGTGTTAATAAAATCGCTAGTGGATTAAGCTTCTCTTTCTGAATATATTGATTAACCTTGTCCCCTTCACTTCCCGGATCAAAAATAACACAATCTTTTTCCTTATTCGATAAAATATAGGCATTGGTTTGCAGCGGTCCTAATGGAATTTGTACCCAATTCATTCGATCACCTCATTGCAAGTTTTCTTAAAGCGTCTTACACTAATTATCATAGAAAAAAGAGCGATATGCAATGAATAGGAGATGAAAGAGTGTGGAATGTTGTTATTATGGGATTGAAATAAATTCACTTGAGGAATTCACTTCAGAATATATGTCAGATACTATTCCCAAGATTACAGAGGCAGTACATGTACTCGACAGCAGCGAGTCAATCTTTATAGTCGGAACAAAGGAAGAAAGCCAGCGCCTTGCATCATTACTTCAAAACAAGAACATGTACGAAGACACCTATGAACTAATAAAATTAGATGAACCTGTTAAAAAGGGCTGCTTTGAAGATTTCAGTATTCAAACCAATTCAAATCATTATTATTTACTAAATGAGCTAGTTGCATATTTTAAAATTGCCAGTGGTCAGGAAATACAAAAAGAAATGGCAATGCTGCAATTTGATGAACATTTAATTGCAATGGACAATGGTTATTATTTTGTAGAAAAATCACTTTTAGAATTGATAGAGAATATTTCCAAGGCATATGAAATTGAGGTTGTGTTTTATCTCGACAAATATTATGAAAACGATTAAACTAATAGAAGGAATGATTTATTTATTAAGGGCAATACATAGGTAAGGGGGCTTTTAAAAAATGGGATTAGTTATTATATTTGGACTGGTTACTTTATTGGCAGTTTATGCTGTCTATCGCACCATTAAAGACAAAAACTTGCTTGGATTTGCGTTCGCTTTTGGTACACTTGCTGTATTCGGCTGGTTTACGGTCATGACAATTATAGAATCCGGTTATCCAACTGTGCATTAAAAAACCTTGGCAGCGGCCAAGGCTTTTTTAATGGTTTTTCAATTTATGGTTTCGTTATTTATTCATTGCTTGCTTAACGCTTTGAAGCTTGCTTTCCATCGTTGATTTTTTGTCGCGGCGGTCATCTATTCTCAGATTGGTGGCCACTCGTTTAATCCCTTTTTGAAAAGGGGCCTCGTGAATCGCTTGAACGACTTGAAATAAATCTGACAGCTCCCCTTCGATAATCGTATTCATCGGCGTTAGCTGATAGCGGATTTTCCCCTCAGATTCAAACCCCTTTAAAATAGTTTGAATTTCTGCCACATACTCACTTACACTTGGCCCTTCTGTACCTATTGGAATAACCGTTACATCGACAATTGCCATAAATAAGCTCCTTTCTATGCAGTCCCTATCTATTGATGTTTAAAAGATAAATAAAGTGAAGAGGTGTAGCTCACTCTCCTCAAGTAGAACCAAAGATCTCAAAAGGATGATCAATGTTCAAATCCAACAACATTTACATTAACATCCTTTAATGAAGGTTGATAAATGGTGTGATTTCTTTGCTCTTCAAATGAATCATTTTTTCTAGTGTAGGTCCAAAGAGTAATACTTCTCGAGTCGGTGAAAGTTTTAGGTTTCCATGTTCGATGCTCTCAGCAATGACCTCTTTCGTTCCATCTTTCAAATTAAATTTTACTAAATTGAAGCTTGTTTGCGAATCATTTACATCAAAGGTATAAAAATCCCTGTTTTCCGCATCATATTCGAACTCCGGCAGTACCCAGCCTGAATAATCTGGTAATAGCTTCAAATCAAATGATGCAATTTTATTTTGAGTACCTTTTTCATTGAAAGTTATTATCCCATTATTTGACTTTTCATCCTTCACCTGAATCGATAATGTTACATCCTCAAGGATCGCAAAATCAATCATACTTTCTCCTAACAAAACTTCTTCTTTGCTTTCAAGGTCATAACTGAATAAAGGAGCTGTTAGCTGCGGCTCCTCCTCATTCCATTTCAAGTAGGACAAGGTTGTATGGTTGACCCATTGAACAAATGGGACTTTTACCGGATTTTTTTGTTGCTTTCCTGTTAGTGTATCAATTAAGTATGTTTGAAATGTCCAATCTTCATTAAAAGAAGTAACGTACAGTTGATTAGCGTTTTCAATATTCCAGCTATATTGAAGCTCAAATGATTGGAAAGTACCCTTGTAGAGTTCATCCTTTGAAAGCAAATCGATGATCGCGAGCTCAGCTTTATTTGTTGAAGGACTTGTATGCACCAGCAATTGATTTTGTTTTTTATTAACCTGCATATTCACAATTGGGGCTTCTGTTTCCAGATAAAGTTCTTTTTTTCCTGTTAACACATTATACAAATAAACAGCTGAGGCATTTGTTTGGTTTTCTATAAGCAAAACCGTTTTTTCGTCATACCAATCAATGACAGAGTGAAAAATTCCTGCACTAATATCAATAGGTACAATTTCTCTTTTCTGAAACAAAACCGTTTCTTTATTTTCTTCCTCAACTGACTCTTCTGTTTGAATCTTTTCTTCTGCTTTTGTTTTTTCAAGTTGATGAGAAGACTGACAACCGGCTAAAACAAAACTTAAAGCAAACAAGATCATAATACTTACTCTCATCAACACACCTCTTTCACGAACTTATCTCTCTCTTAAATATGACGTATAAGAGGACTTAATAGTTTCAATTTACATGTATAAAGTTGACCAAAAAATACCTTTACTTTTTGAATAAATTTCATCAAATTGTTCGATGGGTAGAGGGTTAACACCCAGACCTAATTCAACTGTATATCCTGGCTTTTTATATTTATATACAAACCAGTCTCGAAATCCTGCATGACTGTCTATATTACGAATTGCTTTATATCCGCTATTAATTGAAAACTCCCTGACAATCATTTCAGCTTCAGGAGGTTCACAATTTAAATATCCCCAATAAATTTCCTCCCCTTGCGTGTGGAAAGCAACAATTCGGTCAAACGCGTATCTAGTGACTAGATCGGCCATTGTGATTGCTTCTGGTTCTGTAAGGGGAGCTTCACCAGGATAATCTCGATTTGCCGGTTTCTTTGGAATTTTGCGTTCTTTTTCAATTTCCCAGTATGCCGGGTATTGGTTATTTAAATCTACTCCTTGAATATTTGCTTTCCACTCTGAGAAATCCTCTGAACCATTATTTATTTCCAGCACCTTTTTATGAAAAGGTGCATCAGGCGGAGCTCCATGAATGGCTAGATTTACGCCGTCTGGATTAACCATAGGGACAAAGGATAAGGTTGTATCTTTATATAGCTCATAAGAAAAATGACTGCCGTATGACCCATTGCACACAACGGAAAATAAATAGTCATCAAGCCATCTCATCATTACAGCTGTTGTAATCCATTCATTCCCATGAAAAGCGCCGTTCATATGGATTTTTTTTGGACCGTGACCAATCACTAATTCATAAATTGGATTTCCCAATACACTAGTTCCAATTACATTTTGCCTAATGAATGGATATGCTGCAGTAAGAAGCTCAAGGTCATCCTCCAATGAAGCCAGATCGTAGTTCTTCTTTGTATCGAGAAAAGGGCACCCTAAACGGGTAATATTTTCTTCAAAAAAAGAATCCATCCTATTTATCATATTCCTGGATAGATCAAATTTCGAAGAAAATGACTCAAAGCATAAAGGAATTTCAATCACTTCACCCTGGATTGCCTTTTCATTTTGAAGCTGTGGATTTAAATCCTTTAACAGTTCCATAGCTAGGTTATATTCCTCAGCAATTCTCTTTAATTCTATATCCTTTTTTAAGGTCACTTTCATCTTCATCAGCCTCCCCCTCTAGTTTATGTAGGAAGCAGCGTCAACTTGTAGTCAAACAAGAAAAAAGCTTTGCACTAAAATGAATAGTCGGCCGGCTTACGAAAAGGCTGCGTTTGATTTTTAGGAGGATTGCGTGCATACAAGGGCTAGAACAACATTCCAAAAAGTGAACCTTTTATCAGTCAGGATCAAGGCAATGGTAATTTCAACAGGAGGACGGTTTAATTAATCACTCTCTTTACAATTTGAGACTTTTGATCCAAGCAGATCTCTAAAGGTGGTAATTCCAATGTATCTTGAAAATTTGAGCCATGTTGGTTTTACTCGGTATAATTGCACTGTTACCCGAATATTTGCACCATTATCGGGATATTCGCACCGTTATCGGACTAAGTTCAATCTTTCTCATAATAAAAGTGCCTCCCGTCAAGGAGACACCATTTATATATGTTTATTCTTTTTTTGAAGAGTCAGCTGGTTCAGATCCATCTTTATTTTCGGTCTTTGCTCGATCTTTTTCATAAAACCTGAGTAAGTCACCATAAATGATCTGATCTGAGTAATTTAATTCTTGTTTCGCTTTTTCTTGATATTGTTCGCATGAGCCATCTTCAATTTGTTCCCCAGTTTCACGGTTATAACATTGGCCGTCTGTATAAACACTTTCGCCTGTTATAAAGCTTCCATCACGCAATACAGTAAATGGATTTGGGTCTTCGGAAAACATATCATTACCAAATTGAATTTGGTCTTTCGTGTCAATTCCTAATAAATTCATTAAAGTTGGACGCATATCAATTTGTCCAGTTGGCTTTGAGAATGTTTTTGGTTCTTTATCAGTAACACCAGGAATGTGCACAATAAAGGGAACACGCTGTAATTGAACTTCTTCGTATGGTGTTACTTCCTTACCTAGAAATTGGGACATTGCTTCATTATGGTTTTCAGAAATACCATAGTGGTCACCATACATAATGATAATTGAGTTTTCATACAACCCTTCTGCTTTCAATTTATCAAAGAAACGTTTTAAAGCTTCATCTTGATAACGGACAGTTGGGAAGTAATTGTTTAATGTTTTACTGTTTGAGTCATATTCGTCAATCATTTTGTCCTCTTCATTTAGTTCAAATGGAAAATGATTCGTTAACGTAATCATTTTTGTATAAAATGGCTGAGGCAAGTCCTTCATTAAATCAACAGATTGTTCAAAGAACTCTCCATCCTTTAACCCCCAGCCAACAGAATTTTCTTCGGTAACATCATAACTATTCACATCAAAGAATTTATCATATCCAAAAGACTGATACATGATATCACGATTCCAAAAGCTTTTATTATTAGCATGCATGACAGAAGAATGATAGCCATGCTCTTTAATGATTTCAGGCGTTGCTACATAATCGTTATTTGAGTTAGTGAAAAAAACAGCTCCGCGACCCAATGGATACAGGGAATTATCTCCGATAAATTCAGAGTCAGACGTTTTCCCTTGCCCTGTTTGATGATAAAAGTTATCAAAGTAATAACTTTCACCAATTATGTCATTTAGAAATGGGGTAATTTCTTGACCGTTCACTTTTTCATTTACAACAAAGCTTTGTGTAGATTCAAGTGAGACCATAATTACATTTCTGCCTTTAGCAATGCCCTTCATATCTTGATTGGGCTCTTTCTGGTTGGCATTTATATAGTTTTCAATTTCTGTAAGGCTGTTGCTGTCTGCTAGGGCACGCTGCGCTGAAGTTCTTGATTGTAATATTCCATCATATATGTGAAAGTTAAAAATACTGATATTTTTAACAAGCACTTCTCTGTCAAAAGAACGAGTCAACAGTTGGGAACGTTCTGTCTCAGCTAACCCTAAATTAAAGAAGAAAACAGCCGCAACTAAAAGATAAAAAGCAGATTTTTCTTTACGGGTTGTGCGAATGTCCGTTCTAAAACTCGGTGTTCTTTTATAAAGCCAGATTAAAACAGCAATGTCGACAACCAACAGTAGGTCTGTCCATTCGAATAAGCCTGAAATACTGCTTCCTAAGTCGCCCATATTACTTGTTTGGAATAGTACTGGTATGGTGAGGAAATCATTAAAGAAACGGTAGAAAACCATATTAGCTAATAGGATGAAAGTAACAACAATACTTG
Source organism: Metabacillus arenae (assembly GCF_014773385.1). Taxonomy (GTDB): domain Bacteria; phylum Bacillota; class Bacilli; order Bacillales; family Bacillaceae; genus Metabacillus_D; species Metabacillus_D arenae. The sequence continues at coordinate 280,376 of NZ_JACXAI010000001.1, forward strand.
CTCCGATAATATATCTGTTTCGATTCCGTTCTTTCATCAATAAACCGATACCGAAAATGAATAATAAAAAGCTCAATGGGTTAATAAATAAAATAAACTCTTGCATAAAATTTTCTATTTTTATATTAAAGCTAGTTTTATAGACGACATATGTTTTTATCCACATTAACACAGTCGCAATGAGTAAAAACGATATTTTCGAAAATGAATTTTTACGCATTCTTTTTCCTCCTCTTACGGTAGAACCTGCGGAACAACAAACGATTTTTCTGTTTTTGTTTTTTAAAGTTAACAATTTCCATAAATTAGGTCTCATACAAAACAACTAAATCATATCTTAATACTTCTTTTACAAAAAATCAATATTTTTTAATACTGAGCTTACATTCAAATGATAGAATAGTATATGTCCTATGTTTTCTTACCCAATATTAGACGTGTTTAAACAAAAAAAGTTTCGATTTTATTAAAAGTAAAAATATTATGAATATTCTAATGTAAATGTTGAACAAATGTATAGAAGTAATTTGACTTATTTTATTGTTCCCCTGCATATTCCAAAATATCTAGATTCCAGGAATATGCCTATATTTTCCATTTTTGCAACATCTTTACTATCCCCTTCTAAAAGTAGAATAGATTTTTTCTCCAAGAACGAAAAGTTTAGAAGCACTAGTATGAACTCGAGCCGATGGCGCCTGGAGCTGGACATCGATAGCTAACTTTAATTTATTAAACTTCCAAAAACGAAAAAAGAACTGCTGGACGCAGTTCAATTTCTCTTGAGACTTATCGAGAGAATTTCGTTTTCGCTAGCCATGCGCCGCCAATTACACCTGCATCATTGCCTAAAGTGGCAATAACAACATTTGCAGCTTTGGCAGCTCGTGGAAATGCGAAGTTTTTAAAATGGTTTTCCACTTTTTCGCGCAATATTTCTCCTGCTTTTGAAACTCCTCCACCAAGTACAACTTTTTCCGGGTTTAATCCACTTGCCAAGTTGGCAATAACCAGACCTAAATGAAAAGTTATGTATTCAACAATTTCATTAGCAAGCGGGTCCCCGTTACCTGCTTCTTCAAAGACATCCTTTGAAGTTACTGCCCCATTCTCCTCTAACAATCGATGTAAGGAGCTTTTATTATTCGTTTTTTCTATTTTTTCCATCGCAATTCGAACAATGCCAGTAGCAGAAGATATTGTTTCTATGCATCCCGTTTTACCGCAGTTACAAGGAGCTCCCCCTTCCGGAATAGAGGTAATATGACCAATTTCTCCTCCTGCCCCATTTATGCCATGGATAATTTCGCCGTTCGAAATAATTCCTCCGCCGACTCCTGTTCCGAGTGTAATAAAAATGAGATCTCTGGCACCATCTCCGGCCCCTTTCCACATTTCACCTAATGCTGCAAGATTTGCATCATTGTCAATGACTGAAGGAAGCCCCGTTTCCAGCTCTAAATGATCTTTTAAAGGATAGTTTTCCTTCAATCCAAGGTTTACTGTTTCATATATTACCCCTGTTTCAAGGTTTACAGGTCCTGGTGCCCCCATTCCAATACCAATAAGTCGTGATTTTGGTTCGTTTAATTCCAATAATTTCGCATCTATTGCCTTAGCAATATCTGTTGTAATATTTTCCCCTGATTTATCAGTAGGGATTTCCCATTTCACAATTATTTCCCCATAATGATTAGTAAATGCCATTTTAATTGTTGTACCCCCAAGGTCAACACCTACATACCATTTATCTTCCAAATTCCTCACCCTTTTTTGTAATAATTAAGAAACCGTTTGCATTGTTTGCATTAAGACAAACTATCCCGCAGACGCTGAGCCTCTTGCCTTAAAAGAAGAATTGCCAACTGATACTCTTTAGATTCAATTAACCTTGTTTGATACAATTGAACAATTTCCACTTCCATCAGTTCAAGATCTGAAAGCCGGTCCCCTATGTAAATAAAAATACCATATTTTTTTAACAGCTGCTGAACATCATATACCGTTTTCATTTTATCACCAATTTTAATCATTCTCTACAAAATAAGTATAAACTAAAGTTTTTCAGCGTCAAGAAGGAAAAATGCCTTTATGAAGAAAAAGCGAAAGTGGATTGAAAAGGAATAGCCTAAGCACCAGACACAAACCCTTGGTGGTTGAACCTTAAGTTTTCTGGTCTAGGAAAATGAAGCTGCATCCATACTTAGTTAAATACGATTTTAAAATAAAGAAAACCAGACTTCTCGATATCGCTATAGAAAAGTCCGGCATTTCAGCTTATTCCTTTTATCGGTCAGGGTCCTGTGGATGCAAATACCTTGGTCTTCGGTTTTTTAAAGGGATTGGCGCTCTAATAAAGACATCTCTAATCGCCCGATAATTAAACGGGATAAAGGGCCATAAGTATGGGACATTAAATGATTTAAGGCGAGCAAGCATCAAAACCCACAGGAAGATTCCGATAACAAAACCGTATATTCCGAAAAATCCGGTTACTACCAGTAAAACCATCCTTACAATACGGTTTGCCATTCCAAGTTCATAACTAGGGGTAGCGAACGTTCCGATTGCTGCAATAGAAAGGTACAAAACCACTTCATTTGAGAAAAGGCCAACTTCAACTGCAACTTGACCGATCATAAGCGCTGCAACCAGTCCTAATGCTGTAGCTAACGAGGATGGGGTGTGGATAGCTGCCATCCTCAGCATATCTATTCCTATTTCAATAAATAAAAATTGAAGTAAAAGCGGCACTTTACCAGCTTCGTTGGGGCCAATAAAGGCAAGTGGGTCAGGCAATAGGTTAGGATTATCCGCAAAAATATACCAGAGCGGGAGAAGAAAAATAGCCGCAAAAACCGCTAAAAATCGAACCATTCGCAAATATGCACCAGTTATCGGTTTATTCCTGTACTCCTCTGCATGCTGAAGGTGATGCCAAAAAGTCGTCGGAGTAATCAATGCACTAGGTGAACCATCAACAAATATGATGACATGCCCCTCATAAAGATGGGCTGCAGCTGTGTCAGGCCGCTCTGTATAACGGACAAGCGGATAAGGATTCAGATGGTGGCCTGCAATAAATTCCTCCAATGTCTTTTCTGCCATTGGCAAACCATCTGTATCAATGTTTTGCAGAGATTTCTTCACATCTTCCACATGCTCTAGATCTGCTATATCTTCTAAATAACTTATGACAACATCTGTTTTTGATCGTCTTCCGATCTGAATATATTCCATCCTGAGAGAACGATCACGGACTCTTCTTCTTGTCAGAGCAGTGTTAAAAACGATTGTTTCTACAAAACCGTCTCTAGACCCTCTGACAACCCGTTCAGTGTCAGGTTCCTCTGGTCCTCTAACCGGGTATGTTCTGGCATCAATAACAATCCCCTGCTCCACTCCATCAACTAAGAGAACGGTTGGACCAGCAAGCACTGTGTCAACAATTTTTTCCAGATCATCTATCGTATCAATTTCAACATATGGAATATATGTTTTTATCAACTTATGTAATGGACTTTCCTCTATATGTTCAGGTAATAGCTGAGCTAAAAATTTCATTAAATAGTGTAGAATATCGTCTTTTACGAATCCATCAATCATAAATAAGCTCATGTTCCTGCCTGCATACTCAACATCAAGCTCTATAACATCAAAGCTTTTGCCTACGCCAAGCCTTTCTTTTAGATAGGCTCTATTTTCACTTAATTCACTTAAAACAGGATGTTTCAGCTTATCTTTACTCATCGATTTACTCCAATCTTTTAACAAACAGTTCAAAAATAAGCTTTGACATCCATTTGGAAAAACATACCTTGAATATAGGAAAACTTCTATCAAGAATAATCATCGGGAGTAAGTGGGAGGGTGTAAAAAATTACTTTTTACGTGTTAAAAATCAAAATGGAACGGGCACTGATCCTATTGGCAGTTCCGTTCCATTTATTTTTATAGCAAATGACTTTTCCCATTTAAAAGTATTAACCTGTTGAGCAGCCGTAACAATTTATTCAGAAATTAAGCTGACTCCAGCGCGGTTTTATAACTTTTATAAAGTTCATCATCTGGTTTAATTTCTAAAGCCTTATCCAATGCTTCCTCAGCTTTATCAACTTTGTTTTCCCTAAGATAGATTAGATGCAAATTAAAATAAGCTTGATGGAAAGTCTGATCTCTTTCTACCACAGTCAACAAATTTTTTTTAGCATTATTTATTTCTCCGAGCTGAAGTTCTGTATAGGAAAGTAAAAAAACGATTTGAACAGGTGCTTGTTCATTTTTACTCGCTTCCAAGAGAAGCTCTTTAGCCTCTTCAAATTGCTCCTGCTCAACTAGCTCTTGGGCTCTCGATAAAGCAACTGCTGGATAAGCTGATACGTGTTGAGAAAAACCAAAGTAAGCAAGTCCGCCAAATAACGCAGCAGTTAATAGTAGACCAAGCAGTCTGCCGCTAACATTCGAATTATTTGGAAGCTGAACTAGAATAGCTGCTGCAAATCCTCCAATCAATCCCCCTATGTGACCAGCATTGTCTACAACCGGCACGATAAAGCCGATCGACAAATTAATAGCAATGACAATGATAATGCTTGAACCCATTGTTCTGAAAAATAGCTTTGGTTTTTTTATTCCTAAAAATAATAATGCGCCAAAGCACCCAAAAATAGCACCGGATGCTCCTGCTGAAACAGATTGGCTAAAAGCAAAGCTTGCAAGTGATCCAGCAATACCCGCGATAAAATAAATGAGTAAAAATCTAAATGAACCATAAATTTTCTCGACGGCACTTCCTATGTACAATAAAGCCAATGTGTTCATAAATAGATGGATCATCCCAATATGCAGGAAAATTGGTGTAATAAGACGCCACCATTCCCCTGTTAAAATAAGCGGATTATATTTTGCGCCAAAACGGACGAGCGTTTCCGTGTTCTGGCTGCCGCCAAAAAGCTCAAGCAAAAAAAACATAATAACTTGAATCCCAATAAAAAAATAAGTGAAGATTGGTTTACCGAACTCAAAAACCTGTCTTTCTTCATTTACTCTTTGTGAGTGGTGTTGCTCAACTTCATTCTTTAAGCCTTGAATGTCACTATAATCAATGTCTTTCCCTTGATCAACCAAAAGATGTGCAAGCTGTACATGTAAATATTCCTCAAGATCCTCAAGTTTTTCCCTTTGAAACTCTGATGCAATCAGCTCTGTCTTTAACACTGTTTTATTGAAAGTTATCGGCCTTTGAAACTCTTCATGCCAATCATCTACAGGAAGATATGTGGTGACATAAACATTTAAAATGTTCAGATCTCTTCTACCTGTTTGCTTGCGGATCTTTTCAAATTCCTGACCGGCCGATTGGGCATCCTGTCTTAAAGAATGGCTCCAGTCAATGTCTAGCCGTTTCAGGCGGATTAACTGAAATTCCTTTACTTTTACAGGCTCAAGCCATACTTCCTGATGGTCGTTCGATAAATTAATCAATTGATAATCATGTTTAATTATTAATTCTCTAATTAATTCCCAAAAAAAATATTCTTGTTTTAATAACATAAATTGATACGCTCCGTATCCTTTTTCTTCATTATACCAAGCAATGACAATTTACAGAAGTAAAAGCATACAGTCCGGTATTTACATTACCCCTGATGATTGTTTCTTATAGTAAGAAAATTCTATTCCTTAGGGGACAAGGAAGAACCTTAAAGCAAGTTGTTCTTTAACCCTCTTGAAGGATTCAATTGTGACATAGGCTCCTACAGCGCTTGGAGCTAACTTTCATACCCTTCATAAAAATAACCAGACTCCCATTGGAAGGCTGGTTATTTTTACAATTTATTGAAATACCCTATGAACAAACTTGTCACGTAAATAAGGTATTCTTAACGAAGAATGGATAAAAAACCGCCGGATACTTCTCTGTCCTAAAATAAAGTTGACTAACTGATATCTGTACCTATAAGCAAACATACTTCCTATAAGCAGGATTAAAATAGTATTCATTTTTCGCACTTTTCATCCCTCCTACAGTTACTGTTTGTTTAAATAAGTTTTTTTATGCTGTCCACCACTCAGATTGAAAACTTTTTTAGAATGAATAGCTTTTTGTCGACAAAAGGAAGTCGAGCTGACAGGAAGGCAGTGATCTCTCCATTTTAGGCAGATTTGTTTATGATCTCAAAGCATACTTAAAAAATCCTATACTTTAAAGGAAAAACCAAATCCTATGATCACTGCAGCCACTATTGAAACAAAGTTCACTACATCATTATTGAAGATCGAAATCCCAGATATCTTCCTGCCATGAACTTTGCAATGAACAGGATTCTCAGTTACCTTTTTACATGAGGAACAGAGGTACTTCACTTGTAATATTCCGCCAATTATTGTATCAATTAAATTTCCAGCAAAACCAAAGACCATTATCAACACAAAGGCAAGCACAGTTATATCTGTTACGATCAAAGCCAAAATAGCTATGAAAAAAGAGCCGCTTAAACCTGCTAATGTCCCAAGCAAAGAGACAGCACCTGATGTTCCCCGTTCGACCTGTTTTAATGTGAACATCATTCTAGGATTACCTTTACTCAATGTCCCAACTTCACTTGCCCAAGTATCAGAATTTGCAGCCGCAAGAGAAATAGAAAATAAAAAAAACCATATATGTGATGGAGCCATTACTTGAAAAATACTAATAACCGCTGGAACCCCTCCGTTTGCAAGTACTTGAACATAGTCCCTTTTATCACTTTTTGCCAATAATTGTTCCACAGATTTTTTCTTCTCTCTTTTGAATTTACTTAAAAGGCTTGAGCTTACAAAGAATGCTCCTAACAACAGAAAACCTATCCAGCAAAATCCAAGGAAAATACTACATCCTACAAAGAAAGCTGCAGCAGCCCCGCTTTTAGTTAAGGAATGGGCGCGGTAGCCTCCATATGAGATAGCCAGGCTAAACAAAGAACCAACCAGCATATCCCAGCCATTCATTGACAAGAGATCACCTCATGTTCTGTTATAATTTTTCTAACCGGGATGTCATGGTCTTCTATTGGCAAATCATCGACAAGCTGGCAAGATAATCCTAAAGACAAAGTTATCCCTTGAAAGTCAGCTAAATATCGATCATAGTATCCACCGCCATAGCCAATACGAAAACCGCTTTTATTAAAGCAAACCCCTGGAACGATTAGTAAATCAATATCTTGAGGCTGAATAAGTTCTGTTTTTAATTCAATCGGCTCCTTTAATCCAAAATAAATGGTTTCAAGCTCATCTTCATGTGTGAATTTGCGAAAGTTCATCTGTTTCGTAACGGGGTTGCATCTTGGAAGGCATACTATTTTTCCCTCTTCCCATGCCTTATTAATTAAAGAAAAGGTAGGAATTTCCCGATTTCGTGCAAAAGTAACTCCAATTGTTGCTGCATTTTTCCATTCTGTTGTATGATATAAGTTATGTAAAACTCTTTCCGTTAATTGGTTAAATATAGGTTGTTTATACTCTTCTAATTTTTTTTTCACATTTTCACGAAGCTTCTTTTTGTTCACTTTCTCCTCACTCCTTCCATCACCTTTTATTAAGTTCAATTTAACTCACTTTATTAATAATGCTAGAAAATATGAGAGTTAGTGTTTACTGAATCTATATTTGCTTGGTTTTGATAATCCATCTAATTTCCAGGCTAATCGTTAGGATGATTTTTAGCAAATAAAAAGATGACTATAGGATTCTCTTTAGTCATCTTTAGCTTGCATTATTTTGTTTCACGGTGCGTTGTCATTTTATTATCACGTGAACAATATTTTTTTAATTCCATACGATCTGGATTATTTCGCTTGTTCTTTTTAGAAATATAGTTACGTTCGCCGCATTCTGTGCAAGCTAGTGTAATGTTTACACGCATGATTTTCCCTCCAAACTGGATAAACAATAATGAATCAGACCTAACTATAATATCACTATTCGCCTGGGAATTCCACTTTATTTTATTTTTTCTCACTCTTAGAGATTGGTTTATTTTTTTTGATACTGCATAATCTTTTTGATATAGTATTCTGCCGTTTGTTTTGCATCCACCCATTCATCTGCATGTGAATAGATGTTTAAAAACGGTTTTTCTATATCAGGTGAGATTACTGTCCAATTCTTGCTGGAATGGACAAATTTCAGTCCTTCAGCTGTATCAGAGTACCATTCTTCGTGTTCTTCCAATAGCTTTCGCATGACAGTTCCTTTTTTCTCAATCGGACACGGGGCATATTCTCGAAGAACATGTGATGTTTGGGCAGATTGGTGGATAGATGAAATTGAAGTAAATTGCTGCTGCAACGTAGACATAAGTTTTAGAAAGAAAAAGATGCCGTCATACTTCCAATATAATGGTGATCCGGCTGCCTCCATTTGCTCTCTGACATTTTGTGAGACTAATTGAATGGTTTTACCCGAATTTACAGCATATGATTGGAGGTGATTAGAGCTAGTTACCGGCAAGTAAATGTCTTGGTTTTGATCTTGCCTGCATGTATATATGTAGAGGCTTAAGAGCTGATCTTCAGTTAATAGCTCTCCGTGTTCATCCATTATTTTCAGAACCTCGCCTGTTCGATCAAAAATGAAGATACCATCTACTTTCATTTTTATATCCTTTACACTTTTGAATTCAATGAAGGAAAACCGTTGATGTGAGAGAATTTTTCGTGTTGGAATGATGGAATGGTTGATGATTCCATAGGTTGGAGTGTTACTTGGCAGCATTGGTTCTTTTTTTACAGCAGAAAAGTAATCGGCAATAAGGTGATAATAAGGGGTTACCTCTCCAAATTTCTGGGATCTTCTGATATTTTCGGTCGCGTAGCCATTTTCTATTTTTCTTTCAAAGCTGTGGTCAATAGGATAACCATTCTGGTCATAAAAATGAATCGTCATTTCATTCCTCTCGTTTTTAAACAAAAAGATGCCATATTGAACATTTTGATGATGATAGCAGCCAAAACGAAAAATTGGTTTTGTCATTGGTTCAGTGCTGTCAACGATATCAATGCCTGTAGTTCGAAGTACTTGTTTCATTAACTCTTTCATGATGAGGGCAAAATCATCCTCATCAGATCCTATTAATATCGTTGCATTTTTTTCAATACATCCGGCATAAGTGAGACTTAACTTTGTAATAAAATCAGGGGTAATCGTCATATTCGCAATTCCCTTGATCCCATTTTTTCCAAACAGCTTTGATGACCATGACAAGCTTGTGAGTACAGAATCATGCACAATCGTCTCTGCTTCGATGACTTTGTTTGGCCATATTCTTTTGTTCTCTTTAATAAGAACATGCTGCTCTAAATGAACATGTTCACCAAGGACAGATCGTTCCATTACTTTTGAAGAGTGAGAGAGAATCGCATGGTTTGCAATAAGGGCTTGTTGAACGTGACAGCAGGACTGTAAATGAACATGATCCCATACAATTGATTTTTCAAGAAATGATTGTTCTCCAATGTAGCTTGAATTCCCAATAACTGTAAATGGACCGATCGAACAATTTTCTTCCACATGTGTATCCTTGCCAATATATATTGGTCCGTTTAACTTCACCCGCTCGCTTATAAAAACCCCATCTTCCAGCCAAATCCCTGAAGCTACTTCAATCCCTTTTAATTTTAGACTTGTTTTTTTCTGCAGCAAATCCCTTTGGGCTTCCTCATATTGGGCAAATGTTCCAATATCCCGCCAATACCCTGTTTCTTTATAGGCAGAAATTCGGATCCCTTTCTTCAAAAAGATAGGAAAGATATCCTGACTAAAATCCGAGGGCTGGTCTTCTGGAATAAATCTGAAAATATCCGGATTAAAATAGTATATTCCTGTATTTACTTCATCACTTTTGACCTCGTTCCAACGAGGTTTTTCTGTTAAATCTGTTATAAGGTGCTCCTTATCTGTTTGAACAACCCCATATTCAAGCGGGTGTTTAAAAGATTTTGTTACAATTGTTGCGATTGTATCCTTGCTCTGATGAAAAGACATTCCTTTAGATAAATTGAAGTTCATTAATGCATCGCCGCTAACTACTAAAAAAGGTTCTTTTAAATAGGACTCTAGCATTTTGACACTTCCGGCTGTTCCAAGAGGAAAAGGATCCTCTGCAAAATGGATGTTAACTCCCCATTTTGATCCATCCTCAAAATGTCTTTTAATCATTTGACTTAAATATTGAACAGTAATATAAATTTCGGTGTAGCCATGTACTTTTAACAATTCCAATGTATACTCCAAAACCGGCTTATTTAAAATGGGAACCATTGGTTTAGGGAGGTGGGAAGTTAATGGAAGCAACCTTTTCCCTTCCCCCCCTGCAAGGATGACTGCTTTCATAGTAAAGTGATCAACCCCTTATTTTAATACATGCTTGTAAACAGCAATAACCGTATGTACGAGATCCTTCCATTGAAAATCGTTCATGACTGTCTCATACCCCTTTTGACCAACCTGCTTTGCAAGATCTGTATGTTTGATGACGAATTGAATAGTATCATCTAATCGCTGACTTCCAACATAGGAAAAAATAAAACCATTCTGTTGATCCTTAATCCATTCAGTCCATGCGCCTTTATCTGACACAATTAAAGGCGTTTTCATCATTAAGCTTTCTAAAGCAACAATTCCAAATGGTTCGTAATAACTTGGATAAACGGACGCAATTGCATTCTGTAATAGTATATTTCGCTCTAGCTCATCGATAAAACCAGTAAATATGACTCGTTTTTGAATATGATATTTTTCGATTATTGTTTTATAATTCTCTATCCATGGCCCCTTTCCTGCTATAATTAGATATAAATCGGGCCATTTTTTATGTATTTTGGCGAATGCTTCAATTAAATAGTGAATTCCTTTTTCTTCAACAAAACGGCCCATTGTAAAAAGATAGGGATTTTGGAAATGATATTTCTTTAATATATGCTTTGCAGAAGACGGGATTTCAAAATTTTTTGGGTCTATTCCATTATGGATGATCGAGAGTTTGGATGGCTCTAAAGAAAATTGGTTTAATACCTCTTCTTTCATCTGATTACTGCAAACAATAATGGAAGAGGAGCTAGTAATTAGTTCACTTTCTAAATGATGAATGGCTTTTTCTATAGCAGAAGTAATTTTCCCTTTTCTTCCTTTTTCGGTAGCATGGATTGTTGAAACTAAAGGAATATTCATAATCTTACTCAAATAGATTCCTGCATTTGCTGTTAGCCAATCGTGAGAATGGATAATGTCAAATTCTTCATTAAGAGAGACAGCTTCTTGAATAAATGCAAAGTTTACATTTAATGACCATTCAATACGATCTTTAAAGAATTCTTTAGGGGGTATTGTTCTAATGATCCGACAATCATGCTTGTATTCAGTTTCTCTTTTGTTCTCTTTATGGAGCGTTAATACGGTTACTCGATGACCTTCTTGGCTTAAAAATCTAGACAGATCGGATACATGTCTCCCAAGTCCTCCTTCAATAAAGGGTGGGAATTCGGTTGATAAAAGTAAGATGCGCAATCGACTATCATGCATTAGCTTTCATCCTTTTGAATTAATGGCTGTGGAATTAGGCTTAATATCTGTTTTGAATATCATTAACTCCTCTATGTTATTGGAGTTGTTTTTATAAAGCTATATACTTTTTAATGTTTGTAAATTAATTCTCGTATGTAGTATATGCTGAAAAATTGCTTTCTTGGTGATTTGAAGTTAACAGGTCCGACCATGAAAGGCTGTCATCCACTTGATTTACAGGGAGGATTATTTCGTTTGAACGAGAAATGGTTATAGAGTGGTTTAATGAATTATACAGTAGTAATTCTCCATAATAGGTGAACTTTCCTTGAAGGTTGGTAACAGATAAGGAGTTTTGTCCGGATGGGATGTATAAATCTTGAAATTTTTGTTCATTGTTTGTTTTTTGAAATAAACGGAAAATCATCAAAAGGTCGCTTTCTTTTAGCAAAAATTCCACAGCAGAAGAAGTCGCTAGAGAGACATTCCAATAACTATATATGGTTTTTTCATTTTTAGGCAAGATTCTGAGCCAATCTTCCCCAAAATCTGGATTGCCAGTATACATAGCCTTTATTCTCCCTTCTATTTCCTACCTTTAATGTACTTAATGATTTCGCACAAAGCAATCTTTTCTATGAAAAAACAAAAACACAAGTTACTATTCCTTCTGTGACGAGAAGTATAACCAGCAAACAGACGTTATGTAACCTTCACTGACAGATTCGCTTTATGCTATTGAGGCAAATCCCGAGAGATAACAGTTTTTACACGATTTTTCATTAATCTGTCTACACTTTTTGGAACTAAAACAAAGGAAAATGTTAAAAGTTCTACGAAATTTGTCGAATATATGATATAAATAATAAGGGAACTTAAGAATAGAAGGTGGTTAAAATGGAATTTGTTATAGCGGCTTTATTCCTCATCAGTATTGTCCTAATTGGATTATCTTTTTTCCAAAGAGATTCCTTTAAAGAACTTGAACAGGACGTTGACACCCTGCAGCTTTCAGCCATGCAGGAAATTTATAAATTAAAAAAGAAAGTTCGCGTACTTGAAGAAGAACTGCTTCCTAGTGAGGTTGTTATTTCAAATACCAAAAGCAATATTGATCAGCATACAGTTCGCCAAATCCTTTCAAAATACGAAAATGGGATGTCAGTTGATGCAATTGCAAAAGCAGAACATGTAACAAAAGAGGAAGTTAACATGATCATCAAGCAGAATGAGAGGGTCTTAACATGAGTAAGACCGGTTTTCGAGCCTTTGCAGCAGGTATGATATTATCAACATCTGTTTTAGCAGCCACTTATTTTCTATTTGAAAAAGAAAAAAAGGCTGAAGATGTTGACGTAAAAAGAGAAGTAGGTGAAACTGACATTTCTAGTTACTTAAATAAAAATGATCAAATTGCAGTTGCAAAAAAAGAATACGATGAATTAGTTGGTTACAAGGAAACGGCCATCAAGCTTAAGGCTGAACAAGAAAAACAACCTTCTGATGGAAGCAACCAAGAAAAAGAAGAAAAGCCTCCAAGTGCAAAATACAAACTGACAATCAGCGATGGAATGAGTACAGGTGATGTCTCTAACATCCTTGAGCAAGAAGGAATTATTAATTCGGCATCTGATTTAAATGCCTATCTGATAGAAGCAAATTACCATACTAAAATTCGATCTGGTTCTTACGAGCTATCAAGAGGCATGAGCTTTAGAGAAATTGCTAATGTATTAACAAAATAAGAAACGGAAAGCTCACGGCCCCTTGAACAGCCCCCTCAGGCTGGACAACAATAAAAAACTTTAATAAGTTAATACTCTGACCAACTGGAATTTACTAAAACTATAAAAAATCGAAGGCCGCTAAGCCTTCGATTTTTTATGTATTTAAATCATAGTGTCTCCCTTTTACTAGGTAAAAAACACTTTCCGAAATATTTGTTGCATGATCAGCTGTTCTTTCTATAAAACGACATATAAACATTAACTGTGAAATCTGTTGAAGGGACCCTTTATGATCAGGCATCAGATTCAATAGATCTTTTATTGTTTCACCGTATAATTCGTCTACTTGATCATCAATATCTGCAACTCTTTTAGCTAGAACCACATCTTCCTCATTATATGCTTTAATCGAAGAGGAAAGCATTTCTGTTGCGATTGCATGCATTTTTTTGATATGGTTAATTGGTTTTACAAGCGGTTCCTTACCGATTCGAATCGTTGATTTTGAAATATTTACAGCAAAATCAGCCATACGTTCAATATCAGATGCTATTTTAATCGCAACTATAATTCTTCTTAAATCTGTAGCAACAGGTTGTTGTTTAGCAATTAATAAAATAGCAAAATCATTAATTTCTTCTTCAAGGCTGTCTACATTTGTATCTTCCTCAATTACTTGTAAAGCTAAATCTATATTTTGATTTTCCAAAGCATCTATTGCTTTTCCAAGAGCTATTTCAGTAAGACTTCCTAGTTCTATTAATTTTTGTCTTAATGTATTTAAATCAAATTCAAATTTTTCCCGTACCATAATAACTCCTCCTTTGTTAGTAAAAAACTGTTCGAAATAATGCTCAAGAAATGTGTCTTGAACAGTCTGTGTAAGTTAAAGATAAACTCTGAAAGAAAGCGCAAACAAAACTTGTCCAACCTAAAACAAGCTTAAGGGAAGTCTCCCAAAAAAGCTGTCTTTACTTTTATGGGATAACTGGGCTAGTTTGCACGAAGATGCAACTATAAACTGTCCGGAAACGACGATGTGTACGCCCCTGGTCCAGCACATCAGCAACTTCCGTCCGTCTTAGGTGGATACGTTAATTCCTTAAATTCAATCATTCTTTTAGCGGTTCTTAACTATATGGAATATCAAAAGCCGTGCGAGCCCAGATAGGCGCACGACTTCATCCATCTAAAGTTTACCCGAAACGGCCTGTAATATAGTCTTCTGTTCGTTTGTCAGAAGGATTTGAAAAGAGCTTATTTGTTTTGTCATATTCAACAACCTCTCCATTAAGGAAGAAAGCTGTACGGTCAGAAATACGAGCAGCTTGCTGCATGTTATGTGTAACAATGATGATACTGTAGTTCATTTTTAATTCTTGAACAAGCTCTTCTACTTTAATTGTAGATATCGGGTCAAGTGCAGATGTAGGTTCATCCATAAGGATTACATCAGGTTCGATAGCTAAGCAACGCGCTATACAAAGGCGCTGCTGCTGGCCGCCTGATAACCCATATGCATTTTCTTTCAGGCGATCTTTTACTTCATCCCAAATCGCTGCACCTTTAAGACTTGTTTCAACAATCTCGTCTAGAATTTTTTTATCTTTTATTCCATGAATTCTAGGACCGTAAGCAACATTATCATAGATAGATTTAGGAAAAGGATTTGGCTTTTGAAAAACCATTCCAACTTGAGTACGGAGTTCTTCTACACCATAAGACTTCTCAAAAATATTTTTACCGCGGTATAGAATTTTACCCGATGTTTTAACAATAGGAATCAATTCTACCATACGATTTAATGTTTTAATGTATGTGGATTTCCCGCATCCTGATGGACCGATTATCGCAGTCACTTCATTTTCATATATATCTAAATCAATATTTTTTAGAGCCTGATCCTTTCCGTACCAGAGGTTTAGATTGTCTGTCTTATATACAACACTTTTCTTTTTATCTGTTGCATCCTGATTTTGCTCTCTCTCCATTATTTTCACTTCCATTTTGAAAGCCTCCTTCATCCTATTAAAGACTTTTAATAACGATTTGAATACTTATTTCGAATCGCTACAGCTACTGAGTTCATAACGATTAAGAATATAAAAAGCACGATGATACCAGCTGCAGCAACATCCTGGAATTCGGCCTGAGGTCTTGAAGCCCAGTTATATATTTGGATCGGCATTACGGTAAATGTACTCATTACACTTTCAGGGAGAAAATTAACAAAAGCAAATGCTCCGACTACAAGTAATGGTGCAGTTTCTCCTATTGCACGTGAGAAGGCTAATATACTCCCCGTTAAAATTCCAGGAATAGCAGCAGGCAGGACAATTCGATATATAGTCTGCCATTTTGATGCACCCATTCCATAAGATGCTTCTCTCAAATGCCCTGGCACTGATCTGATCGCTTCTTGGGAAGCTACAACGATGACAGGTAAAATAAGAAGCGCCATCGTTAAACCACCTGCCAAAATACTACGTTCAAATCCAAAAAAACGAACAAACACTGTTAAACCAAGCAATCCAAAAACGATTGACGGAACGCCGGCTAAATTTGAAATGTTAGTTTGAATAATAGCATTAATTTTATTCTTTTTCGCGTATTCTTCCAGATAAATAGCCGTTCCCACACCAAGAATCAATGAGACAGGGATGGTTACTCCCATTAACCAAATTGATCCCACTAGTGCCGCTTTAATTCCTGATCGTTCCGCTAGACGAGAGGGAAAGTTCTGGAAAAATTCTGGTGTTAAATAGCCAATTCCTTGAGTGAATATCCGATATATTAAGATTGCAAGTACAATAAGCGAGATTGAAGTAGCAATCAAAAACAAAATTTTAAAGAATTTGTTTTTTAATAAACGTCCGCCCATTTTTCTCGCTACTATTTGCGGATCTACCAATTGCCTCATCTTAGTATTCCTCCCTGAAGCGACGTGATATAAATTGTGCAAAAATATTCATTATAAATGTGAATAGGAACAATGTCATCCCAACAGCATAAATACTGTAATAAATAGTCGTTCCATATCCAGCATCACCTGAACTTACTTGCACAATATAAGCAGTCATCGTCTGAATAGATTCCGTTGGATCGAATGTTAACTTTGGTGTAGCTCCACCAGCTAACGTTACAATCATCGTTTCCCCAATCGCTCGAGAAAGAGCAAGTACAAAAGATGCAACAACCCCAGACACCGCTGCAGGCAGAACAACTTTCATTGCCACCTCAAATTTAGTAGCCCCCATTGCAAGAGCTCCTTCACGCATGGAGTTAGGCACAGAACTCATCGCATCTTCGGAAAGAGAGGCAATCATCGGAATAATCATGATACCAACCACAATCCCTGGACTTAATGCATTAAAGAAACCTAATTCAGGCACGATTTGTTGCAGTAAAGGAGTAACAAATGATAAAGCAAAAAATCCGTAAACAATAGTCGGTATTCCAGCTAAAACCTCTAATATCGGTTTAATAATTCTTCTTGTTCGATCAGATGCATATTCACTCAAAAATATGGCAGCTGCCAGCCCAATAGGCACTGCAACAATTGCAGCAATTACTGTTATTAGCAATGTTCCAGAAATCAGGGCAATAATACCATAAGATGGATCATTTCCAAAGAAGGGATACCATTCTTTTTGTGTTACAAAATCAATAAACGGTATTCTTGTAAAGAACGTGAAAGTTTCAAAAATCAAAGTTAGAACGATTCCCACCGTAGTTAATATCGAAACTATTGCAGTTAAAAACAAAAAGATCGGTATTACTTTTTCTATTACATTCAGCGCACTTTTTTTATTTTTTCTCTCTTTTATCAGACCGCTGATAGATTGTCCGTTTGACAAAGCCATATGGAAAACCCCTTTCCCAATAACATAGGAAGATGAGAAGCACTTGGCTGCTTCTCATCTTATTTGATTTTATTTGCTTATTTTAAGCCTTCAAGTTCTTTTAGCTGCTCATCATAATCTTCTTGCGGCAAGCTAACATATCCAACTGCTTCAGCCATTTCTCCAGCATTTTCTAAATAGAAATTCACATATTCGTATACTTGCTCTTTGTCTTTAAGAGAAGCGTTATTTACATAGATGTATAATGGACGAGATAGTGGATTGTAATCACCAGATTCAACTGTTTCGTTTGTTGGCTCTACTGCTTTACCCTCTTCGTTTACGATTGGAACAACTTTTAAGTTATCTTTGTTTTCTAAATAATATGCATAACCGAAGTAAGCAATTCCATTTGGATTAGAAGTTACGCCTTTTACCAATACGTTGTCATCTTCAGAAAGAGTAGCAGCTTTTACAATTTGCTCATCTTCAAGAATCACTTCATTGAAGTAATCATAAGTACCTGAGTCAGTTCCGGGAGAGAAGAAAGCTATTTCTTCATCTGGCCATTCTGGATTAATATCAGACCATTTTTTTGTCTTTCCGTCATCAATCCATAATTTTTTTAGATCCTCAACAGATAATTTATCAACAAAATCGTTTTCTTTGTTAACAACTACAGAAAGACCGTCTTTAGCAACCTCAAATTCAGTATATTCAATTCCAGCCTCTTCAGCTTTAGCTTTCTCTTCATCTTTAATTGGACGAGATGCTTGAGAAATATCAGTTTCACCAGCCGTGAAGCGCTCAAACCCACCGCCAGTACCAGAAACACCGATTGGTGCTTTAACATCAGCATATTCCATATTGAATTCTTCAGAGATTGCTTCACCGATTGGTTGAACAGTTGAAGAACCGTCAATTGCAACTTCACCTTCTAAAGCAGCTGCTTCTTCAGAACCGCCATTTTCTTCTGTTTGGCCACCTTCTGCTCCGCCCCCGCCGTTACCGCACGCAGCTGTAAAAGCTAGTAAAGAAGATATCATAATTGACATCGCTAAAAATTTGAAGCTCTTCATTTCTAAAATTCCCCCTACTATTTAAGTGGTGTTTTTGTCCTACGAGTAATACAATAACGCCTAAGTGTTAATTCTGTTTTAAAGAAATGTAAAGGTTTTGTAAATCCATGAAGAACCGTGTCAAAATTTGTATCTTCATAAAAAAAGCACTCTTTATGAGTGCCTTTATTCTCTGTAAAATCAAGTGTTTTTATTCTTCTGTTGTTCCTTCTGCTTCTTCTTGAATTTTTTCGATATTTTCATTTTTTAAGCCTTCTTCTTCCTGTTTTTCATTAAGTTCAAAATATTTATCCATAATTCTTCTCCCAATTTGATTATTAATCGGGTGAGAATCACTAGCGTTTTCATAGGCCCAAGGTACCACAACTGCAAAAGCCACTTCTGGGTTATTAAAGGGAGCATATCCAACAAGAGTTAAATTATAAGTTGGTGTTAAAAACTTGTCTTCGTTAGGCCCGTCATAGAATGCCTGGGCAGTCCCTGTTTTTCCAGCAGGGTTGTAATCTGCTCCCATGAAATACCCATACGCAGTTCCTCTTTTTTCCTGCATAACTCTTCGAAAACCTTCTTGGACCCTTTTGACATAACTAGCTTTCATGTCCACTTTATTAAGAACTTCGGGCTGTACGGATTTAATGACCGGTCCGATTCCTTCTTGAGGATCAGGCTCTCTAATTTCTTTGACAATTTGCGGCTGCATCCGATAGCCTTCATTGGCAATGGTCGAAACATATTGTGCCATTTGCAGAGGTGTATAAGTGTCATATTGTCCAATAGAAAAATCAAGCAGTAAACCAGGTGTGTAATCCTTACCCTTAAATCCTTTTGCTTCATTTGGCAGGTCTATACCCGTTTTCACACCTAATCCAAATTGGCTGAAATAGTTTCTAAATGTAGAAAAGGCTTTGGTTTCAAGAGGTAAGGATTTATTTCTGCGATACTCGCCATTTCCCATTTCAATTGCTGTTTTAAACATGTACACGTTAGAGGACCGTTGTAGCGCTGTTAAATCATTAATATATCCCATTGTTTGATAAGATTTTTTTACAGGTGAACCTTTTATGTATAGAGGTTCATCCAAAAGCACAGACTCTGGTTGAATTGCTCCTGTTTGATAGCCGGTTAAGACAGTGGCACCTTTTACCGCAGATCCCATCGTATAGGAGCTTGTCATAGCACCGAGAGCAAAATCTTCAACTTTTCTCTCCCCATCCTCATTTACGATCTGTTTTCCTGCCATTGATAATAATTCACCGTTCTGAGGATTCATCATAACAACAAAAGCTCTGTCTAATAATTGTGTGCCGGATTTCTTTTTTGCTGCCAGTAATTCATCTGTAATGATTGCTTCTACTTCTTGCTGCAGTTCCATATCTATTGTTAGAACTAAATCTTTACCTGCTTCTCCTTCAGAAATCATTTCAGTATCGATAATGTTGCCCTCTTTATCTGTAATGTTGCGGATTTTTTCTTTTTGTCCTTGAAGCACATCTTCATATTGATATTCTAAATAACTAACACCGACTCGATCGTTACGACTGTATCCTCTTGCAAGGTAATAATCTAATTGATCTTGAGGCAACCCTTCATTCGCATCTGTTGTAGAGCCTAAAAGAGTTTGGAGCATTCCTTGATAAGGGTATTGCCTTTGCCAGTCGGTTGTAATATCAACACCTGGCAAATCTTCAAGATGCTCACTTATATAAGCGTATTCCTCGTTAGTAACATTATCATTTTTAATGATTTGCGGAGTTAGAGCATAACCGCTGTCCATTTTACTTTTAATCGCTAAAACCTTTAATTCTTCATCTGTGATTTCAGCAAGTTCCTCTGCTGTGATTCGATTAAGCTGAAGCTGGTAAAGGTCTTCTTCTTTCATTTTTCCATCTTCTACATTTTGCAAATCTTCCTTAGTTATCTTTGCTTCTGCCTTTTCAGGTCGTGTAACAATCCAATAGTCTTTTTTATCACGCTCGGTAATTTTTTTAGTATCCAGCTCAATAATTTCAGCGAGTTTTCGGGCGACCTTCAGCCTCTCTTCCTGGCTTGTTGATGCAGATCTAGTATATGTAATAGCATTGAGCGGCTTATTATCTACGACGGCATTATAATTGCGATCATAAATTTTACCGCGCGGGACAGACGTGCTTACATTTACTTCCTCTTTTTTTTCCACCTCTTCTTTATAGTCCTCTCCATAAACAATTTGAAGAAGTCCTAATCTGAAGATCATGGCAGAAAATGCAAGAAAAATCAGCAAAAATAGGATATTTAAACGTAGTGGCAATGTTTTTTTCTTTTTTGTTTGGTTCGTCATGCGAATCACCTGCATTTGTAATTGTAACGTAATAATAGACACCCGTAATAGGTGTCTATTTCATATTTTAAATGATGTTTTCGACTTATTTCTACAAATATCGATAATTGTAATATAATTGTCACGCATTTCCACTTTCCCCATCAACAAGATTCGGTTCAGGCATATGTTTTTGTCCGTCTTCTCGAACGGATTCATTTGTTTCTTTTAAATAAATATGTTTAACAAACAAATAAATAAAGGCATGACCTGATCCAACAATTGCTAACAGGATAGGTATGCTTTGTTTTTCATCAAAAAAGAAAACGGCACCAATAAACAATAAGATGGAAACTCCCCTGCCTGAATTCAGAAACAGCTCTCTAACAACGATATACTCTATCCTAGCTTCTCCAGCCTTCCATGCTCTCCCAATCACGTCATATGTTAAAGAAACATAGGGAACGAGCAGCATTGGATAGGCAATAGCAATAACAACAGCATAGATAATCAATTTAGGGTAAGTTAAATTAAATAAAATAAGAAAAATTGAGGCATAAAGGAGAAGACCTCCTCCTAGAATTGCCTTCTTTCTGATTTTTTTTGT
Source organism: Metabacillus arenae (assembly GCF_014773385.1). Lineage (GTDB taxonomy): Bacteria > Bacillota > Bacilli > Bacillales > Bacillaceae > Metabacillus_D > Metabacillus_D arenae. The sequence continues at coordinate 301,471 of NZ_JACXAI010000001.1, forward strand.
AATCAATCTTGTTGCCAAATAATATGAGATAAAAGCTACCGCAGAATTCACTAACCCAAACGTACCTAAAGCCAGTTCACTTCCAGTAGTAATAAAAACAAATACACTAATCACAAAAATAAAAGTACCTTCTCTAAGTCCTTGAAAAAAATGAGCATTGGTGATAAGACTCCAATTCCGGTTGTTCTTGCGTTCATTAAATATTCTTTTCAGCAAGTATTGTCCATGGGCCGGCCGTCTTTTCAAGAAAAAACTTATAATCACAGCAGTCGTAAATAAAATCAGAGAGATTGCAAAAATAATGAGGTACCCTGTATTATTTATAAATCTTGAAATGACAAAACCAGCAACAATCGGGCCTACCATACCGCCTGTTGAAGTTAAAATCCCTAAAAATCCGTTAAAAAAATCTCTTGTTTCAGGTTCTGTTATTTCAAACGTTAGGACATTAAAAGCAAGCCAATAAAAGCCGTAACCGATTCCTAATAATGCTCCTAAAAAAATAATCATTTTTTCTGCGTTATCTCCTATTAAAAGAACCGCTAAAAAGAATACTGCAAGAAATGAAACACCTAACCGCAGAACGATGACACGATCGATCTTCTTTGCCCACCTTCCAGCCACAATAAAAGTTAAGGGCTGCAGTACAACGATTGACAAATTATATATCCCAAGGTCAAGAAATTCACCCGTCTGTTTCCATAGATAAACATTTACAAATGTATTTGATAACGCAATACTTAATGAGTATAGTCCTCCTATAACTAATAAAAGAATTAAATCCCGATTAACCTCAACATCACCGATTAATTTCTTTAGCTTAGACATTCTAAAACTCCCCTTCTTCGTCTACATATAGTGTGTCTTAAGAAAAGGGAGATATGTAAAAATTGAGGAAGAAATAAAGTGAAATTTCCATGGCTGCCCGTTATGAGCAGGGAAAAGTGACAGGGTAGAATCAAGGAGCAGAATACTCTAAATATAAGTCCTTTTCAATATATTAAAGCCATAATTTTTAGGGGAATTGACATTTGAGTTCCAGTTTTTGTATTTTCATTTTCTGTTCTCAACTTCAAGTAAAAAAACCAGACAAAAAAACGACCGCGAGGAGCTGGATGATCCAATTACCCTTTATAAGAACCAATTGGAACCTTTTTTGAGCGAATCTCTTCCTCATGCCGAGTGATTGAAATTTTATATTCTCTACTTTTCAAGGAGCGCCTTGAACAGCCTGCCAGGGCAAGCCTTTTGGGAGGATTAGCTCGCAACATCAATCGATTTCGGCAAGGTAGCTGGACAATGACACTCTTTCATATGTAAATTACCTTAAACTTTCTGGACAAACAAAAAAGCAAAGGCAAAAGCCTTTGCTTTTTTGTTTCTTCATTATTTTGCAGCTGCATACCGTTTAGCAACTTCATCCCAATTAACAACATTCCAAAATGCACCAATATAATCAGGACGACGGTTTTGATAATTTAAGTAGTAAGCATGCTCCCAAACATCTAAACCTAGAATCGGAGTCTTGCCTTCCATTAAAGGAGAATCCTGGTTTGGTGTGCTTGTAACTTCTAGCTCACCATTGTTTACAACCAGCCATGCCCAACCGGAGCCAAAGCGAGTTGTAGCAGCTTTAGCAAATTCTTGTTTGAAGCTGTCTAAGCTTCCAAATTTTGAAGTAATAGCATCAGCTAACTCGCCACTTGGTGCTCCCCCGCCGTTTGGAGAAAGAATAGTCCAGAAAAGACTGTGGTTAGCATGTCCGCCACCATTGTTGCGAACTGCTGTACGAGCAGATTCAGGTACTGCATCTAAATTTGAGACTAAATCTTCTACACTTTTGCTTAAAAGCTCAGCTTGTCCTTCAAGTGCAGCATTTACATTTGTAACATAAGTGTTATGATGTTTCGTGTGATGGATGTTCATCGTTTCCTTGTCAATATGTGGTTCTAAAGCATCGTAAGCATAAGGTAATTGTGGAAGTTCGTAAGCCATTTTAAATCTCCTCCTTAAAAGTTATGTACCCTTTTGAATTGCCAATAAATCTATTTATTAGCTTTCCATTTTCAGATTACCAAAATTGTCTCAAGGTTTCAATCGATAAGCTTTTGGATAATATCGTTATCATGTCCGAAAGAAAGAAATTCATACAATGCCAAGTAAGCTGAATAGCAGAAGGCTCTCTCCTTTATTTTACTTACCAAAAAGCAAGCTTGTACTTATTGAGGCTTAGACGATAAAGAAAAAGCTGCCTTAATTATAAATCGCATAGAAAAAATAGCCGATCATGATAAGTTGAATAACTGCTTTTGCAAAGACACCTGAAATAAACCCTATTAAAGAGCCAATCCCAATTTTAATGGACGTGTTCAAATCTTTCTTATGAACAATTAACTCTCCGGCTACCGCTCCAACAAAAGGACCCACAATAATACCTGCAATAGGGATTACAAAAGGTCCTATTAAAAGCCCAATTGTACTGCCCCAAATAGCTGCTTTGCTTCCACCGTATTTCTTCACTCCAATCAGGTTAGTAAAGTAATCCGTTACAAATAAGGTAATAATAAATATTCCTTGTATAATCCAGAAAACATATCCAAATGATTCAAATCCATAGAAGACTCCATAGAGAATAAAACCTGCTGCTATAAACAAAACACTTGGAATAATCGGATAAATTAATCCGATAAAAGCAATGACAAACATTAAAATAATAAGAATCCAATATAACGTATCCATTTTCCGCCTCCGAATAAAAATCCCAAGGCACCAGCAAAGGCTGTTCTTTAACCTCTTTACGAAGGTTTGACTTATAACATCTGTTACCATGGCGCCTGAGAAAGACTATACTAACTCATTTTATTTTAGTATGTTTTCAATAAGAAAAGCGCAAGCGCCTTGTTCAGCCTAGGGCAAGCATAAGACGCAAATGAAATGAAGGTGTTCTTTACCTTCAATTCATTTGTGGCTTATGACCTCAGGCGGGCTAGGCGCTGGAGCTAGACACGAAAACTTGGTACAAAAACTTATACTTTCTTATCTTTTAAAAAAAGAAGTAAGGGGATGTCTGTCTCCCCTTACTACTATTATACTTTATTTTCGATAACCTAACACAGCTTCTGCGATATTCACTGAATGATCACCAATTCGTTCCAAGTTGCTGATAATATCTACAAAGACAATCCCAGCTTGTCCTGAACACTTACGTTCATTTAAACGAAGAATATGTTTTTTTCGAAGCGCTCTTTCTTGCCTATCAATCTGCTCTTCTGATTTTAGTACTTTGGCCGCTAATGAAGTATCTTTGTCATCAAGAGACTGGATTGCATCTTTTAAAGTTTGAATTGTTAAGTTAAACATACCATCAAGGTCTTCTAATGCATCTTCGGTTAATTTCACCTTGTTTGACAGCTTATAATCTACAAGCTCGACGATATTTTCAAAATGATCTCCCACACGTTCAATATCTCTCACGGTATCCATTAACATTGAATGCTCCTCAGACTCAGCAGGAGACATTTCACTTCTGGACAATAGAATTAAATAGTCTGTTATCTTTCGATCGAGAACATTTATTGCATCTTCTAATTGCATAGCCATTTCAGCATTTCTTTGCAAGTTTGTTTTTAAATATTGGTGAGACTCAGATAAACCAACACTTGCAAATTCACCCATTCGAAGAATTTCTTCCTTTGCCTGTCCAAGTGCAATAGATGGAGATTGTTCAATAAATAATGGATCTAAATGTTTTGCTTTATAGTCAATGGCAGAATCCTCACCAGGAATTAATTTTGTTACAATGAGAGCCAACACTCCGATAAACGGCAATTGAATAAGTGTATTAGTTGTATTAAAAATCCCGTGAGCAAATGCTATTGTCATTTCAGGGTTGAGTCCCAAGTTAGTCTTTATAGCTTCGACAACTACAGTAAAAAGCGGAAGTACTATTATAAAAATTGTAGTGCCTATCAGGTTAAAAATAACGTGAGTTAAAGCGGCTCTTCTTGCGGCAACTGTCGCACCAATAGACGCTAGGACTGCTGTAATTGTTGTTCCAATGTTATCACCGAAAAGAACCGGCAAGGCGCCTTTTATGTCAATTAAACCTTGTCCATGGAGTTCCTGAAGAATTCCGATTGTGGCACTTGAACTTTGAACAATGACAGTGAAGATCGTTCCTATAAGGACACCTAATAATGGGTTTGAGCTTAGGCTTACTGTTAAGTCTTGAAAAGCTTCTAAAGTACGTAACGGCTTCATCCCGTCACCCATCAGTTCAAGCCCAAAGAATAAAGCTCCAAAACCGAAAAATATTTGACCTACATTATGAATTTTTTTGTTTTTAAAGAAGAATAAAAGGATGGCACCTACTGCAATAACCGGCAAGGCGTAATCTGAAATTTTTATACCAATAATAAATGCTGTCACTGTTGTACCGATGTTTGCTCCCATTATAACGCCAATTGCCTGTCTAAGTGTCATAAAGCCAGCACTTACTAACCCGACAACAATAACGGTTGTGCCGCTGCTGGATTGAATGAGAATGGTAACAATAAGACCTGCCAGCACCCCCATTACAGGGTTGGTAGTAAATTTATCTAATATATCTCTTAATTTATCTCCTGCCGATTTTTGGAGACCATCACCCATATACTTGATTCCAAAAAGAAAAATCCCAAGTCCGCCAATAAATTCAAAGATCATCTTTTGAATATTTAAATCCAATCTATACAACCCCTCAATCTAATTCTTTTATCGATACATTTTCGAATAACCATCACCAATTATTAACGATATATTGAGGTAATGTAAAGATATTTCTGACCATCTTAATAAAAAATTTACAAAAAATTAATATTTTTATTCTATATCCTCAAACTTGTTTAATTTTTTTGAGAAAGATACAATGTTTTTTGTAGTAAATAATAAGGATGTGTTCTTGCAGGTGAATATTTTACAACAATTTTTCAAAAGTCTTTACTCCCCTAAAACAATTGCAATGACAAGATTTCAAGGAATAGGAAAAACTATTCTTTTCGTCTTTTTTCTATCACTTTTGGCTACCTTACCTGCAATCTTTCAAATCGGTACTGGTTTATCTACTGGCCTAAAAGGACTTGATCAAACCCTTAAATCTGAAGTTCCTGACTTTAAGATTGAGAATGGCAAATTAATTGCTGATTCTATTAAGGAGCCGTTAGAAATTAGAAAAGATGGCTTTATTGTTTTATTAGATCCGAACGGTACATACACCCTAAAAGAAGTGGAAAACAAACAAAATGCTATTGCCTTTTTAAAGGATGAATTCGTTTTCGCTTCCTACGGACAATCTCAGATTTACGAATATTCATTATTATCTGATTTGACCATTACTAAGGAAAACATTATAGACTACTTAGCTCAAATAAACGGTATCCTCCCAATTATCATTGTTGTGATTTCTTTTTTCATGTACATCGCCTCTTCTGCTTTTAAGTTTATAGAAATTTTTATGTTGGCATTTATTGGATTGGTCATAAAGAACCTCTTGCAGAAAAAGGGGAATTTTAAACAAATTTGGACGATTGCTGCGTATTCAGTAACGCTTGCTACCTTCTTTTTTACGATTATGGAGTCCATTGGTGCAAATGTTCCAAGTGCATTATTTGTTAACTGGTTTGTTCATTTTATGATGGTTTACTTAGCTATCAATGAAATTCCTTCTACTAAAAAGCCGTTAGCTGCATAAAGTACGAAAAAAGCATGCAGAAAATCAGCTTCATGAAAAGAGCGCTTTACCCTTTTGGAGATTAGGAATCTGACCGTGCACTAATGCTTATTAATCAAAATTCATGGTTATAAATTCTCAATTAGAACGAAAAGCTCAGGGGCACTAGTCCTTCAGCGACAAGCATCCGGGCGAGCCGGCTGAAAGGTTGTTCTTTAACCTTCTCGGGCGGATTGGCCCTGAGACCTAAGGGCCGATGGCGCCTGGCCTGCAAAGTCGTCACGTCCTTATGCCTGCCGGCACTAAGACATCCTGTCCGCCTGCGCTGGACATCGATAACTAACTTTAATACGATAACACTAAAATAAAAACGCGGAATAATTATGACAGAAAAATGTTAAGTTTATGTAAATTTTTTGTTAAGTTTTTTAACCAGAAATTTATAGGTATTTATTCCTTACAAAAAGGTTTGATAGCTAGTCTTTTTGTAGCTTTACCTGTATGATATTGTGACCACCAATAAGTAATTTGGGCGAATACCAGAATGATGTACATATAAATAAACATGCTGCCAGAATCACTCATCCAGCTGCTGAACACTATTGGTCCAAGTGCCACTCCCGTGAATCTAGCTACGCCGTATACCCCAACAACAAATCCCCTTTCAGCATCGTCCACACTTGACGTAATGAGAGTATTTATACAAGGCAATATAAAGCCAAGACCTCCAAATCCAATTGTTACGAAAAACAATAAAGGTGGCACCGTATGGAAAAATAATAAAAAGAAAAAAGCTAGACAAAGGAGTCCGGAACCGATAAGCATCAGCTTTTTAATGATAAGATGATCCGTTTTTATTTGTTTACCGGTCCAATAAGAAGAGATTGTTAGTGCTCCTAAAGGAAAGGAAAAAACAAATCCTTTAAAAAACCCATCAATATGATAAGTTTGCTGAATTAGATAGGATAAATAATAAAGCATGCCGAATAGTAAAAACATACCCGTGCCGCCATAAAAGTAAGTAGAAAAAAGCCAATTTTTTTCTCTTCCTATTACACGACGAATACCACTCAAATAACCAGGCAATGATTGCCTGGAAATTCCTGCAGAAGCAGTCTTTACGAACATTGTAATCCCTATTAATGTTAAACAACCGATAATTGGAAAAACAAAAAAAGGTGAATACCATGTTAATAGAGCCAACAGCGCACCAATAATAGGCGCAACGACTTTTGCTGCACCATTAAAAACTTCTAAAATTCCAAGCTCCTTTGATCTTTGTTCCCCTTCAAACAAATCTCCGATTAAAGCCATGGCAAGGGGAGTTGTTCCACCAGTACCCAGCCCTTGTATAAATCGACCTGTCAGAAGTAAATAATAGCCTTCTGGATATTTCATTAGGCCGCTGAAAATACAAAGTATCCCGCCTATCATAATAAATAAAAGTGAAATAATAATAAGCCGTTTTCTTCCAAAACGATCTGAAAGAAAGCCCACAAATGGAATGACCAGTGCAGCTGGTATGCTGAATATACTTAACATCAAGCTTGTCTGTGCACTTGTTAATGATAAAGCTTCTTCAAATTCTGGGAGTATTGGGATTAGCATCGAGTTCCCAAGCACCATTAACAATGGCAGCATACCAATTAAAATTGTCAATATTCTCGTTTTACTCATAACTTTCCTCCATAATCTTTAGTCATTTTTTATGTGGACAAGCATACGCTTTACTAAGAGACTTGCTTTCATAAACTCCTTTTAACCTCGAGCAAAGACGGGAGCAAAGGTATCTAGTATCTCCTTAAGTTAAAAGGGCTTATGGACATGAAACAACAACGATTCACCGCTTCCTATCGTTAATAGCTCTAATTTTTTAAAAAAGAGCCAATAAGAAACAGTAAAATTCATTAATAAGTAAGGTGAATTATATGAAGAGATTGTTTATTCTTTGTCTTAGTTTGTTTATTTGTTACATTGTTTATTACGATATACAAAAGGGCACTTTACCCCGGCCCGCTCAGCCTAATCAAATAGAAGAACCTTCTAAGCCCGCTATGGCTCAAACGGATGCTCCCGATTTTGTTGAACGTAAAGTGAGAGCCGGTGAGACTGTATTGTCAATCTTAGAAGATATTCATCAATCTTCTCTTCCAATTTCAATTGAAGAAATGATTCAAGACTTTGAGGAAATAAACCCGGAGGAAAAAGCAGAAAATATTGTGATTGGAGAAAGCTATAAATTTCCATTATACAAAGAAGATGAAAGTCAAAGATAATTTATTATTATTCATTCGCTCAATAAAGAAACTGTTTCTTAGCGGGGTCTAAGTGATCTTTAATCAATAGAGTTATCCTCTTCTGTCTAGCCCGAGTCCCCTAGAATATGAGTCACACAAACGTTGCCGCAAGCAAAAGGCGCTTTCCTTTTTCACAACCTGCTTAAAGTTACCTCCCATTAATCTTCTTTGTTTCCTCTGAAGATTGATGTATGAGGATTTTGCCCGTTAAGAATAGAAAAAAAATTAAATTGTATGAGTAAAATGTTTGTGGGAGGAAACGTACCTCTTCAGGATGACATGGATCGGTAGAGCCATGTCATCCTGAAGAGGCAAACAAGCGGAAGC
>NZ_JACXAI010000010.1 GCF_014773385.1 Metabacillus arenae
AACTTCTGTCCTTTTTTCGCCATAAAAAATCACCCCTTAATTCAATATTGCCAAACTGTGGGTTTTTCAACATCTACTTTAAGGGGTGCAGTCTATTTTTGCCCGGTTTTTCTTATTATTAGTTCTTGCAGCAACGTTTCTGCAGCCTTTGGGCTTAAAACAATTTTACCGTATGCCAAAGAAACATTTCGATCCGATACTTCTCCAGAAATCTGACAAGCTTTATTGTCATGTATTTTCGAAAAACGATCCCCTTTTCCCTTCCTATAATTACGATAAACATAGCGTTTTTCCTTTTAAAGGTATAATTTTAACTTAGCTTGATGGACATGTGCCAGGACTTCTGTAATCCATTATTCACGTTCATCCTAATATTAAAAAACTTCCTAACTATTAGGAAAAAGTATAGGCTTGGTAAAGGTGAAACGCTTACATTAATATAAATATGAGGAGGAAGTACTGATGAAAAACCGTTACATTAAAATATTAGAACATTTAGCACAATCTGATAATGAATTTGTGAGTGGAAGCGAACTCGCTAATCTATTTAATGTAACGACAAGAACAATTAGAAATGACATTAGGGAAATAAATGCAAATTATTTAGATAAAGTAATAATAGCTGGTAATACTCAAAAAGGATATAAATTAGTTGGTGATTTATCAACTATTCATCAAAATGAAGATGATTACGAAGAACGAGCTTTTAACATAATAAAAACACTTTTATCTGAAACTGATTTTATAACTTATGATGAACTGGCAAAAAAGCTTTATTTTTCTACTCAAACAATTAGGAAAGACGTACAAAAATTATTTCAAATAATCCAAGCCGAAAAACGGAACATTGAGGTTGAAGCAATTATTTTTCAAGGAATAAGGCTTAAGGGAAGTGAAGTAGAAAAACGGCTATTACTAAAAAAATTAGTAACAACAAATTGTTTAAAGAGAATGTCGCTTGATGAAGGGCTGCAATACTATTTTGGTGATTGGTTTAGTCAGTCCTCAATTCAACTAGTATATTCTTGTATTGAAGAAGAAGTCACTAAGTATAATTTATTACTAAGCTCTCAAGAGCTATTCTCAATATGTGTGAACATAATTATTAGTATAAAACGAGCAGGCCTTAATCAAAAAATTGCTGAAAAAGATATGAGGTTAGATAATACTAGCTTTGAAGAATTAAAAATAGCAAAGTTAATACTTATTCGTTTAGCTAAGGAAATGAATGTACAGTTTAATGAATATGAATATCAGTATTTATGCTACTTGTTAATTACTTTGCAAATATTACCAAAGAATAATGAAGTAATTGAGCATGAACACTCTGATGAAATAGAGGAAAAAGTAAAATCGGTTATAAAAAAAGTTTGGACTCGATATGGTTTTTCAAGTCGAAAGAATGAAAAGTTATTTAATGGATTATTGGTACATATTACAAAGTCATTATATCCACTAAAATATTACTTTCCTGTAGAGAATCCATTTATTTCTCAAATAAAGTCGGAATATTTGAATGCTTATAATATAGCAGTGGTTTTAGCGAAAGAATTACAATTTTGCTTAAATATAAAGATACCAGAAAATGAAATCGGTTACTTGACACTACATATTATGAATATTATCGAAAATTCCCAAGAAACAAGGAAAAGAATTGCAATTATTTATGGGAAAAATCCGTTAGTAGGTAAGCTGTTAGAAAGAAAAATAAATTTATATTTTCCAAATATTAAAATTGATGGTTTATTTGCAAATCATGAAACCCACTTACTTCCTGAAGGGATAGAAACTATAGTAACTACTAGTGAAATCTTTGAAGAGCAGCACCTAAATGTGAAAAATTGTATTCGTGTTAGTGAAATGATTACAAATGAAGATATGAAGACTATTTCTATTCAATTAAATCGTGGCTTACTTAAATACTATTTATCTCCGAATGATCTTTATTTCTTAGATGAAGAGAATCAAAAAGATTTATTGAAAGCCCTTACGAAGTTTGGCGATATTCAACATATGTATACAAGCATTAATGAAAGAGAAAAGATGTCGAGTACTAATATTGGAAATTTAGTGGCGATGCCGCATCCATTTGATTGTGGAAATAACAAAAAATTACGAGTGTTAGTGGCAATAAATAAACAAAAAATATTGTGGGGAGATAAAATGGCTCAAATTATCTTTCTATTTATCCCTCCAAAAAATCAAAAGGTAAATAATACAAATTTTTTTGAAGAGATTCATGATGTGTTTAAGCAAACAAATATGACAGAAAAATTATTAAATGTAACAAATTATGATGAGTTTTTGGAAGTTTGGTCTTCCAAATAATATTAGGAGGAATAGAAATGTTAGTTAATATGAAAGATTTACTTAAAGTAGCTTATGAGAATAAATTTGCAGTTGGGTCATTTAATGTTGCAAATAGCGAATTTGTCAAAGTTATAGTAAGTGCTGCAGAGGAGCAAAAATCTCCAGCTATACTTCAAATTCATCCGAATGAAATTAATTTAGTGACAGATGAATTTGTGGTATATGTACGAGAGGCGGCGTCAAAGTCTAAAGTTCCTTTTGTGATTCATTTAGATCACGGGGCAACAATCGAAGATATTACTCGATCTATTAGAAATGGCTATACGTCTGTGATGATGGATGCGTCACATTTACCATTTGAGGAAAATATTGCATTAACAAAAAGAGCAGTAGAACTTGCTCATATGGTAGGTGTGTCTGTAGAAGGTGAACTGGGTACTATTGGAAGTAATGAGGGTAGTTCAGAAGGCGGAGCAGATGAGATTTTATATACGAATCCTGATGAAGCAGCTATTTTCGTTGAAAAAACAGGAATTGATACCCTTGCTGTTGCTGTTGGAACTTCACATGGCTTATATCCAAAAAAGAAAGATCACTCTATTAAAATTGATCGATTGATGAAGATTCATGAAAAAGTAAACATTCCTTTAGTTCTTCACGGTGGATCAGACAACCCGGATGAGGAAATAAGAGAAGCTGTGAAACATGGTATTGCCAAAATTAATTTATCAACAGATATGAAGAGAGCGTTTTATAACCAATTAAGAGTTACTCTGGATGAAAATCCATATGCATATGAACCAGATCTCTTAATGCCTGAAGCATCGAAGGCAGCTATTGAATTAGTAAAGAAAAAAATGGATCTATTCGGTTCAACTGGAAAAGCATCACTCTATAAATTAGGAGAAATTTAAGAGGAGGGATCATATATGAAAACTTCTAGTATCTTAAGGGCGGAAAACATAATATTAGATCTAGTTGCTGAAACGAAAGAGGACTTAATTAATGAGCTTGCAGAAAAATTAAATAAAAACGGCTATTTACATGATCTTAAACAATTTAAACAGGATATTTGGGCTCGTGAAGATCAGGTTCCAACAGAAGTAGGGTTTGGTATTGCTATTCCACATGCAAAATCTGCTGGAGTCAAATCGCCTGCTATTATTATGGGAAGATCTTTAAGTGGAATTAAGTATAGTTCAGAAAAATGTAATTTATTTTTCATGATAGCAGCCGGCAAAGATTCTTCAACTAAGCACTTAAAAACTCTATCTAAAATCTCCACTTTTCTAATGGATGAAACCTTTAGAGCTAAGCTTATTCTTGCCAAAGATAGTCATGAAGTTGTCCAGCTATTTGCAAATGCTGAAGAAAAAATGGTACAAGTAGATACGAATGATAAGAAGTATTTTGGTAAGAAATTGGTCGGAGTTACTGGATGCCCTACTGGAATAGCACATACATTTATGGCTGCAGAAGCTTTAAAAAATGCTGCTGAGGAGCTTGGTGTTCAAATAAAAGTTCAAACCAATGGATCAACGGGTATACAGAACAGATTAACTCAAGAAGATATTAATGAAGCAGACGGCATAATTGTTGCTGCAGATATTAAAGTGGACATGGATGAATTTGGTGATCGTAAAGTTATTAAAACGTCTGTTAAAAATGGTATACATCATGCAAAGGATTTAATTGAAGATGCTATTTCTGGAAAAGGTACGGTTTTAAATCAGGGGAACAACAAGTTAAAGGAAGCAAAAGAGAAAACACGATTAAAACAACCTAAAATATATAGCCATATAATGAATGGGGTATCTTTTATGATTCCATTTGTTGTAGCTGGCGGTATATTAATCGCAATCTCCTTTATGTTTGGCATTAATGCTTCTGACCCGGCAAGCTCAGAATATAATGCATTCGCTGCTTTTCTAGGTACAGCAGGGGGGAGCGCTGCCTTCGCACTAATGGTTCCAGTACTAGCAGGATATATTGCGTATAGTATTGCTGATCGTCCAGGTTTAGCACCAGGTATGATTGGTGGTATGATGGCAACCCTTGGTGGTTCAGGATTTTTAGGTGGTATGATTGCAGGTTTTATTGCTGGGTATACAATCTTAGGATTGAAAAAATTATTAAAAGGCATTCCAGATTCATTACAAAGTCTTTCACCGGTGCTTATTCTTCCTTTATTGGGTACGTTTGTAACAGCCTTTATTATGCACTTTGTAATTAATAGTCCGATGGCGTGGATTAATGAGTCCTTACAAGGTTGGTTAAATGGTTTAACTGGTTCGAATGCAATTTTATTAGGAGCGCTTTTGGCAGGAATGATGGCATCAGATATGGGCGGCCCTATTAATAAAACAGCATCAGCATTTGGCTTAGCGATGTTTGCAAATCATATTTACGAACCATCTGCTGCACTAATGGTTGGAGGGATGGTTCCTCCATTAGGGATTGCATTAGCTACAACACTATTTAAAATAAATTCTCACTTGAAGAACACAATGCAGGAAAAGCAGCTTATATTATGGGGGCATCTTTTATTACTGAAGCAGCAATTCCTTTTGCTGCAAGTGATCCATTAAGAATAATTCCAGCAAATATTGTTGGTTCAGCAATTGGTGGAGGGATTTGTATGGCATTAGGAATTTCTTTACAGGCTCCTCATGGTGGAATCTTTGTAATTCCTATTGCTGCAAGCAGTCCATTGCTATACATTGTATGTATTTTAATTGGTTCAATTATTACAGCTTGTATAATTGGGGTATTAAAAAAACCTGTTTACAGAGCACAAGGTAATACTAGTGGGAAGTCAGAAAATAAAACAGTAGCAATTAAAGCAGTATAATTTATACGAGTGAAAAATGACATCGGTACTGTACGGGGCTACTGAAAAGTCCCTTCACAAAACTAATGGTAGATCCCTTGAAAATCCTCTTAAGAATAAATATATTCTCAAGGGGATTTATAGTTACTGTCCCATTTTCCATCCTCACTTCTTCAATAACAAATACATAAAATAAGGTGCACCAATTAATGCAACCATAATTCCAGCTGGAATTCCTTCAGGCCCAACTAAATTCCGTCCGACCGTGTCTGCAAGCAATAGCAGCCATCCGCCAATCAGGACGGCGATAGGGATGAATAGTTGATTTCTTGGTCCTACTAAAGCTTTTGCAATATGGGGGGCCATTAGTCCGATAAATGTAATTCCACCTGTGACTGAGACTGCAGCGGAAGCCAGGGCAACAGCTGTTAACATTAATACGATACGTTCTTTTTCGACTCTTACTCCAACGCCGATTGCCACAGGTTCGTTTAGGCCAAGGAGGTTTAATCGATTTGCTTTGTACAAAGTAAACGGAATGAATATGGCTAGCCATGGAAGGATTGCCCAAATAAAAGGCCAATCTGAACCCCAAATATTTCCGGCTATCCATTTTACGATAAAGTCAACTTTTGTCCGTTCAGCAGATGAGATTAGGACAATCATCAGCCCTGAAAGCGCCATTGAAAACCCGATTCCGACCAGTACTAATTTTACTGGTTGCAGGCCAGCATTTCTGCTGTACGAAAACACATATATAAGGCATGCCGTTATTAAAGCACCGGCGAAAGCGACAAGTGGGAGCAAATAAACAAAAGATCCTGCCTCTATGGGAAAGAATAAAAAGAAAACAGCAATGGCAACACCTGCCCCAGAGTTAATTCCTATAATTCCGGGATCGGCCAAATCATTTCTGGTTATTCCTTGTAAAATAGCACCAGATAATGCAAGTGCCATTCCAGCAAGCAGTGTAATGATCATCCGCGGTAATCGAATCGAAAATAAAACAAATTCTTCTTTAAACGATCCTTGACCGAGAAGGGTCGGAAGCAGTCTGTCATAAGAAAGGGAGGAGTAACCAATTCCCATCCCCAAAATGATTGAAATCGTAATAAGTGCTAGTAAAATACATAGAATGATGCGCTGTTTTTTTAGTAAAGCTTGTTGAATCATGAGAATGCTTTCCCTCCTTTATGCACGATGAACAGGAAGAAAGGTAAACCCATCAACGCAATAATGGCTGCCACCGGTGTTTCATATGGAGAATTGATGGTCCTGCCTAGTGTATCGGCCAACAGCATAAAAGACGCTCCTGCTACTGCCGACATTGGTATGATAAAACGGTAATCCGTTCCAACAATGGAGCGGACGATATGAGGAACCATTAACCCTATAAAAGCCATATTCCCGACTAGTGCAACAGAAGCGCCTGCGAGTAGAATGATGACAATAAAAAGGATCGTTTTTATTCGTGTTATTTTTTGTCCTAATCCAACTGCAACTTCCTCGCTTAAACTAAGAATGGTAAGCTGTCTGGAGCAGAAAAGAGAAATAAGAATTCCTATTGACATAAAGGGAACGATTACTTGGAGCTGGCTCCATGAAGTGCCGATCATTCCACCGGCAGTCCACATCGATACATCTTTTGATATTTTAAAATAAATACCAATACCTTCTGAGATAGCGTATAAGAATGCAGATACAGCAGCTCCGGCCAATACAATCCGGAGAGGGGAAAACCCGCCCTTTTTCATCGACCCGATGCCGAAAACCATAATTGCTCCGACAGCAGCTCCAATAAAGCAAGCAACCATAATACCTAAATAATTTGTTGAAGGGATAAATGCAACAGTAATTGCCAATGCTGCATTAGCTCCAGCAGTTAATCCAAGCAAACCTGGATCAGCAAGGGGATTTCTCGTTAATCCTTGCATAATAGCACCGGAAACGGCCAGGGAAGCGCCAACAAAAATCCCGGCAATTTCACGCGGCAAGCGAATTTCTTGGATGATCGAAATCTTATCACTAGAAGCACTAAAGGTAATTGCCTGCCAAACGTCTTTAACTGAGGTATCTGCAGCTCCGAATACCATAGCAATCACAAACATTCCAATAAACCCAAGCAATCCTATTATAAATTTAAACACAAATGGAATCGAAGGTTGATTTTCTTTCGTCATCAGTCTCTCATCTTTTCTTTTATAGAATAAAGGAAAAGGAACTCTTAAGATAAGAATTCCTTCTTGTAGTTTTACTTTCCAAGAAAGCTTTTAATAAAGTAGTCTAGTTGGAAATCTAACGTTAATGGGTCATTAAAGTAGAATTCTTTTGCATTTACTTCAAATACTTGATTATTTTGAACAGCTGGAATATTTTTGTATGTTTCTGTTTCTTGGAATGAATTGTCTATGTCAGGGTTTTTACTAAAGATTATATAGTCACCAGCATATTCAGGCAGAACCTCTGTTGAAAGGGCATAGTATCCGTCCTTTAAAGCCATTTCTTTTACCTTTTCAGGCATTTTTAGTTTCATTTCTTGATAAAGAATTTCTGTTCCGCGTCCCCAGTTGTCTCCGAATACGTAAAGCTGTTTATCAAAATTTTCAATGACAGAAACAGTAGTGTCTTCCCCGATTTTTGCTTTAATGTCTTCACCAGCCGTTTGTGCACGTTTTTTGAAGTCATCTATCCAAGTTTGTGCTTCCTTTTCTTTATTTAATAGTTTGCCAATTTCCAAGTGTTGAGTTAAATAATCTACTTTTCCGTATGTATACGTAACGGTTGGAGCAATTTCCTTTAATTTATCGATGTTTTTTATATTGGATAAACCGATAATCAAATCCGGTTCTAATTCAATAATTTTTTCTAAGCTTGTGTCTGAAACTTCTTCAACATTCTTTAATTCATCAGCAAAACGCGGGTTCATTTTCGACCATGAATCTACACCAACAAGATTTACATCTAAAGCCATGACGTTACCTGCGAAAGAAGAAAGGACAACAACACGCTGTGGATCGGCAGGAACTTCGATTGGCCCATTTTCAGATTGGTAAGTGATTGTCTCAGATTTTTTTTCCTCTGAAGCTGAGGTATCCGCTTTTCCAGTTGACTCGCTGCTGCAAGCACTAGTAATTAACACTAATAGAAGAATAAAGGGGATCAATAGCTTTTTCATGTTCATGTTCTCCTTTTAATAAATTGTATGTGATACACATTGGTTTGTTTGTTCGGGGATCACGTCCGATTTGAGCATCAATATGAAATACTTTTTTTAGCACGTTATGATTCATCACTTCCTCACAATTCCCAGCCTTTACTACGTTTCCGTCTTTTAAGGCAATAATATAATCAGCAAATCGAGCTGCCTGGTTTAAATCATGAAGAACCATGATGATTGTACGTTCCTGTTCAATATTCAGCTGCTGCAAAAGCTCTAAAACTTCCAGTTGATGTGCCATGTCTAAATAGGTTGTTGGTTCATCAAGGAAGATAATATCCGTTTCTTGTGCAAGTGCCATGGCAATCCATACCCGCTGGCGCTGGCCTCCTGACAGAGCATCCACTGGTCGAAACTTAAAGTCTATTGTGCCTGTAACTTCAAGGGCCCAGTCAATCACTTCATAATCTTTTTTTGTTAAGCGTCCAAAGCCTTTTTGATACGGAAAGCGGCCATAGGATACTAGCTCGCCTACAGTTAAACCGCTTGCACTTTCTGGTGTTTGAGGAAGAATCGCCATTTTTTTAGCAAGTATCTTTGTGTTTTCTCTCGCGATATTTTCACCATCTAAAATGACAGATCCAGATTGAAGAGAAATAATACGAGTAATGGCTTTCAATAGTGTAGATTTCCCACAGCCATTTGGACCGATGATTGTTGTGATTTTATTATCGGGGATTTTTAAACTAAGATCTTTTAAAATTAAACGTTCTCCATAGCCAATGTTTAGGTTATTTGTATAAAGGCGGGTCATTTTAAACCTCCATTTGTTTGAGAATGGGGAGATACAAACCAATGATAATGATTATCAATTTCATAATTTACTATAATTTAATCTTTCTTTGGTGTCAACTGGTATTTTTGTGGTCAAAAGGGAAGAAGTAGTGTATATTTAATTGAGAATGATAATCATTTACTTCAGTTAGCATAGGGGTGAACCGAAATGGAACAGGAAGAAATATTTGATGTGACGGTAATTGGAGGAGGACCTGCAGGGCTTTATTCTACTTTTTATAGCGGTCTTAGAGAAATGAAAACAAAGCTTATTGAATATCAGCCACAATTAGGCGGGAAAATACATGTTTATCCAGAGAAGATGATTTGGGATGTTGGAGGATTGACGCCAATTTCCGGATCAAAATTGATTGAGCAGCTAGTAGAACAAGGATTAACCTTTAAACCAAAAGTAGTGTTGAATGAGAAAGTAGACTCGATCTCCCGAAATGAAGAAGGGATTTTCGTTTTAAAGGCAGCTTCCGGGCAAAAGCATTATTCGAAAACAGTGATTGCAGCTGTGGGTGGTGGAATTTTAAATCCGCAAAAACTTGAAATAGAAGGTGCAGAGAAATTTGAAGTGTCAAATTTACATTATACAGTAAAGTCCTTACAAAGTTTTAAAAACAAAACAGTGATCATTTCAGGTGGTGGAAATACTGCCATAGATTGGGCAAATGAATTAGAGCCCATCGCAAAAAATGTTTATTTAACATATAGAAAAGAAGCTTTAGCAGGGCATGAAGCACAGGTATCCCAACTTCTGAACAGTTCTGCTGTCTGTTACTTTCAAACATCAATTACCAAACTAATTGCTTGTCCTAATCATGAAGTCATTGAGCGAGTTGAACTGACAAATCATGAAACAGGTGAGGTCTCGTATTTGCCAATTGATGAGGTAATTATTAATCATGGGTATGAACGGGATACAACATTGCTTCAAAACAGCCAGTTGAAAATCGAAATGGCAGATAATTATTATATTGCAGGGAATGCTGCCAGTGAATCTTCCATTGATGGACTTTATGCAGCTGGCGATATTCTCATGCACGATGGGAAATTACATTTAATAGCCGGCGCATTTCAAGATGCTGCAAACGCTGTAAACAAGGCAAAAAAGTTCATCCATCCGGATGCCAATAAAAGTGGAATGGTTTCTTCCCATAACGAAGTTTTTAAAAAGCGTAACAGAGAATTAATAAAACAAATGATAAAGTGATCCATCAGTGGGGGATTCATCCTCCACTGATGGTAGGTGAGAAATCTGAAGATCTTTTTAATTGAAAATCACAATTGTTAGCAGCTTATTCGAAGTATTCTACCACAACTTTCCCAATCATTTTCCCAGATTCAACCATTATATGGGCTTTTTTTAGATTATCAGCATTAATGAGTGTAAGGACTTCTGTTAGGGTAGTTACTAATTTTTTCTGGTCTATTAATTCTGACAAGGCAGAAAGTAGTTTATGTTGTTCTTGCATGTCTTTTGTTTGATACATTGCTCTAGTAAACATAAATTCCCATACAAAAGCAGCACTTTTACTCTTGAGTAAATTCAAATCATGTTTCTCTTCTGTTTCAACAATTGAACAAATTTTACCCTGTGGGTTAATAGAAGTTGTGATAGTATCCCAGTGTTGATCCGTATTATTTAAACAAAAGATATAATCAACACCTTTCAGGTTAATCTCTTCTAATTGTTCTACAAAAGGTTTATAATGATTAATCACGTAATCAGAACCTAGTTTTTTACACCAATCGATTGATTCTTGGCGGGAAGCTGTTGAGATAACAGTTAATCCTGCTAACTTTGCCAGCTGAATCGCAATAGAACCTACTCCACCTACGCCACCTATAACTAAAACGTCAATATAGTAAATGTTGAGGCTGTGATGGTGAAAAGGCCTATATTATTATAAAGTTTCTCTTTTTAAGGAGTTATCGGGCATCATACCCCTCATATGATGCCTCTTTTACTCTTTTCAGGACCGTCTTGAGTTTGTTGGGTTTATTAAGGAGCTTCCACTTTGATACAGCTATATTAAATGTCTTTTGGAAATTTTTGACGAACTGTCAGTGTAGAAAAAACTTTTTTTTTGAACTCTGAAAAACAAACCCGCAAATAATCATTCCGAGAAACAAAAGACAGCATGAACCTAATACGACAACTGGCCGAATAGATATTATTTCTGCCATCACTCCAAAGGTAGTTGTAAAAATAATGATAAGAACCGCTTCTATCATTCCAAAAAAACTCCCAAAACGGCCCATTATCTCAACTGGTACGTTGTTTTGATAAAAGGTAATAAACCCTATATTTGCAAATGAAATGGCAAAGGATAACAGGAAAAAACTTAATGCAGCAATTAAAAAACTGTTTGAAAAAGCAAACAATAAATATCCAAATGCAGTGACTATTGTTCCGATACTGATTTGCATATGAACAGCAAATTTCTTTGCAAAAAGAGTATTTATCACGGAGCCTGCAATAATACCTCCACCTGCAATACTGACAAGGAAGCCATAGGCACTGTCTGATAGGACAAGAACTTCTTTAGCAAATGAGGCTTCTAAAGAGTCTATTGCCGTCATAAAAACGGTAACACCACTTATGAGAAGATATACAAGTGCTACATAAAAAGATGTTTTGCTGAAATTCGTAACCTCCAACCAGTCCTTTTTGATTAAACTCCAAGAAATCTTTGGTCCTGTAACAGCCTTTTCTTTTTTTTCGACATTAGGTAAAAGCATGATAATAAATCCCGATATAAACAGAGCGACAGCATTTAATTGAATGGCTAAGAAAGGTGTTCCTTTTAGAAACAATAGTCCAGCAATAGAAGGACCAATTAAAAAACCTCCAGAGTCAATAATACTTCTTAAAGCATTAAAACGTTGACGATCGTTTTTCGGAATTAATTTTGTCATATAGGTCATCGAGGTTGTGGCAAAAATAGCACCAGCCATATTTATAAGGAAGACAAAAATATAAATAAACCATATAGAAGGCAGGAAAGGGAGTAAAAAAATACAAACAGCCCTAAAAATATCAAGAAAAGTCATAAGGAGTCTTTTATTTGCTCGATCAATCAAACTGCCTGCCCAAAAGTTAGTGCACAAAGCTGCGATAGGGATCAGTATATAAAGTGCAGTCACTGCCATTGGAGAGCCAGTCATCTCTAGTACGGTAAGGTTCAAGGCAATTAAATATACCCAAGCACCGATATTTGAAATGCCAATTCCGGATAACAGCAAAAGTGGATATTTCAATGTGTCAAATTTTCCTATTTTCATAAAGATTCCCTCCAGTTAAATGTTTATTAACAAATAAAAAAATCCCACCTCCAAGACGTTAGTCTTGGGGACGAGATTTGGAATCTTTATCGTGGTGCCACCCCAGTTTGTTTCTGTGTTGCCACAGAAACCTTATCAAGTACGACATATTATATATGTTTATACCTTATCTCTTTAACGGGAGAACCCGTCACACGATCCCCGCAAATTTTATGGTTCCCATGTGCAGCTTAGAGACTTGCTTCAATGAGTTGATTCTTACTCCTTTTCAGCGAACGGAGTTCTCTGTACAGAATCAAGTTCATATACTCTTCTCTTCATTGCCTTTAATTTTCGTTTATTGTACTTTTGGTTTTTTGGAATGTAAAGGGAAATTTGGAAGATTATATTGATTTTTTAGCTATATAATCTTCCTTTGCGATAGAGCTTCTACGATGAAATCCGGATCGATTTTTCAATGCGTTGATATTGCAGCGATTATACTTATAAGGCTTTTCCTAATTTTGACTTAATCCGAATCTCTTCGCAGCTCTAGCTCGAGCACGTTCAATCTCAACCTCACGATTGCGAGGCTCAGCGCTGGTTACCAGTGAGTCCATCAGTTCCCTGACAACGACAGCCACATCCTCGACGGCGCGATTGAACGCCGCCTCGTTCGCCTTCGAAGGTTTGTTAAAGCCCGAGAGCTTCCGCACGAATTGAAGCGACGCCGCCCGTATCTCATCGTCAGTAGCTGGAGGGTCAAAGTTATAGAGTGTCTTTATATTTCGGCACATATCCTTCACCTTCTTATTTCCTTTTTTTGTTATATCAATCTTACTACATTTTCATCTCACAATACCAGCAAAAAAGAATGATACTAGAGTGATTGTCGATAGTTGTCTGTTCTTATCATTCTATAACCATGAAAAGAAAAACTGATACCCACCGAACACGCAAAAGACAAGTGAGTATAGCTTTAGTAGTTTCTTTTAGCGCTTGTAGAATTATTTTTAAAATATTTTCAATTTAAGTAATCCAATTTATTTTTTATAACGATTGCTTATTGAATATATGTTAATATGTTAATATTATTTTAGCTTAGGAAATGTGATTGATAGTAATGCAAATGAAGGGAGGTGAGGGACGAAAGTGCATAAACGAGTACTACAAGCAATTTTATTCTTGGGAATACTAAGTTTTCCTGCATTTGCATCAGCTGAAGGAGGCTTGTTAAACTCTACGGAGGTCAAAGCGGAAAAAGATAAATCTGTAATGGAAGAAATAAAAGAAGCAAAATCAACCGATAATGACAGGAAAGAAGATAACAGCAATACTGTCGATAAAGTTGTTCCAACTGTTACAGAATCTTTATCCAAAAGAAATGACAAAGTGACCAATTCTTTTTCAGATGAGAAACCTCGGGTAGAAGTCAACCTTTCTGAAGAACCTTCTCTGGAAGAGGATGCCGGTGCCGTAAAGGCAAATGAATCAAAGCAACCTAATGTGAAAGTAGAAACCGAGGTTGGAGATGTTGAGGCATCTAAAGGCTCTTCTGTGAATGTAAATGCAGGTGTAGGAGAAGCTGATGTTTCAAGAGATTCTAGTGTTGAGGTTTCTGAAGACCATTCTGTGAAAATTAAAACAGGTGGAGCGGCTGCAAGAGTAGAAGATCATAAATCCGTTCATCTAGATGCGGGTGGTGTAGATGATAAAAGGCCTGTTAAAAGTGAAGAAGGATCTTTTAAACCCGGCATTGAAGAGGCTCCTGTTACAAAAGAAAAGCCGTCAGCGGAAGAAACTGTGAACAATGAAGTGGACGGAAAAACACCCGTTCAAATTCAAAAGGATAGAACAAACATACTTACCATTGAATCAGATGGCCAAAGAAATGGGAATCCGAAGGCGATAGAGAAAAATACAACTCCTGTTAATAGTCCTCCAATTGAATCAAAGGATCACTTGGTTGGGATAACTGTGAGTCAGAACGTTCCTTCGTCTTCTACAATGACATTAAATGGATTTTCTTCAAGCATGTCAATGTTAGGTGTTGTTTATTCAATCTATCAAGATAAAATTCTTACATACTCGGTCCATAATGGGAAAAATAAAATATTTTTTGACCAATGGCTGAATGCACCACCGTCACAACCACCTCAAGGTTCTCTTCTTTTAAAAAAAGCGTAAATAAAAACTTTTATTAAAAGGAGAGAAAATAAAATGAAAAACGTACTCAGAACATTAACAATTACAGGTGGTTTAGCAGCAAGCTTATTCATTGGAGGCCAAACAGGTTTGGCAGCAGAAAACGATTCTTTATTAAATAATGAGACTAGTGTTCAAACTGAAGTAGAAGAGACAGAGGATACTGTTAAATCTACATCAGAAGCTGACGTACAAGCAGGAACAGCTGCTATTGCAGAAGGAGAGGACATCTCGGCTGGAGCGAAAGTAAAAGGCGAAGCAGGGGTCTCTAACGAAACAATGATAGATGAAGAATATAATATGTACTCTTCAAAAACCGAAGCTGAAATAGGCGCTGAAGTCGGAGCTGCAGTAGAAGTAGAAGACAGTTCAGCTGCTGTGAATGCAGAAGATGAAGCAGGAATTTCTAACGAAACAGTGGTAGACGAGGAAAATGCCATGTACTCTTCAAAAACAGAAGGTAACCTAGGAATAAACTTAGGAACAGCTTTTGAAAATGAGGAAGGTACTGCTTCTGTTAATGCTGAAGCAGAAAACAAAGTGTGGAGCGTAATCGAAACGAATGAAGAAAACAACTCTACTAAAGCTGCTCTTGGTACAGAATCTATGACAGACCTTGACCTTGGTTTACAAGAAGAAAAAAATGAAGAGGCAGTAATGGTTAATGGAATGACAGATGCAGGTGCTTGGACTATGGTCGACAATACAGAAGATTCTTCCCGTTTTGAAACTGGTCTTAACGGAGATTTTTTAACGGTTTTAGAAACGGATGATAAAAAAGTTGCTTCTGAGACAATGGTTGGCACTGATGCTGGTCTTTGGGTACAATCCAGTGAAGATGATGACAATAATCAAACAGGCTTAAATGGAAATACAAACACAGCTATTGGTCTTAAGCTTTCAAATAATGAAGATACAAACCTTGGAGCTGATTTAGGATTAATGACAAACTTACATGCAAACTTTTCTAGAAGCTGATGAAGAAAGCGATCCACAGGTCTTAATCTAGTGTTAGACGTAATTACTGATTCAGAAACTGGTTATAACATAGGCCTATAATACTCACAAAAAACGGAAAGACCTGATGAGGTCTTTCCGTTTTTAATAGAATTCGGTAAAATATTTTATTATGGAGTGAAAAATTAAAACCTAAGTAGTTTAATTAGATCCAGCGGTAATGTGAGAATATAGAAAACAATAATAGAAGCAACCCCTTGTAAAATAAGAGCAATGAGCATATAAAGCTTTCTTAAAATCCATATTTTCTTCCTATACCTTTTATAAAAGAAATAACCTGAACCATGAAATAATTGCATAAAGAAATTGTGAATTTTATCAAAAATAGATTCTGGATTTTCAAAAGTTCCAAATTCATAGTAATCAACCATGTACCATTCTATAACCATTAAAAGAAAAACTGATACCAACTGAATACCCAAAAGACAAGCAAGTATAGCTTTAGTAAAATAAACTATTTCTTCCACTATTATTTAAACCTTCTTTCTTTATATCAAATGAACTACACCAAAAAGAACCTCACCTGTTGGCAAGGTTCCTTTCCATTATTGAGCTTGAACTTGGTATGCTGCCAAATCGCCTATTCCGCCCAGAATTTCTTCCCATTCTTTATTATCTGCTAAATAGATATGTACCGGAGTTTTCGGATCCTCTGTATACTCAGCAATCCAAATTCCGCGTTTAGAAGGTAAGAAGAAAAGAATGTTTTCTAAATACAATTCATCTTCAAGTGTGACAATGCTAAAGTTTGAAATGTTAAATAATGTCCAATCGAATGTTTTTAAGTCTTCTATAAACAATTCAAAACTATTTTTTTCTTGTAGTGTGAACATAGAGTTTTTGAGGACCTTATTTACTTTTTTCGGGTCACTTAGCATATCAAATGCTTCATCAGTTAATGAAAAAGTTTGCTTGCCGCCATATTGTTCAAAAGAAATACCATAATATTCTTTAATAATCTCTTTCATTTCAGAGGAGGAAATGATGGCAAACTCATGGACAATGTCCCGATCAATTAAATGGAACAACCAATCATCATCTTCGTAATGATGGAGCATCAATGCTGAATGTTGAGGAGCATTCGAGCAGCGAATCATACGCTTTGATCCAACATACTTCTCAATAAATTGAATGATTTCCATTGTTAAAGGAGATTCTCCTTTAAAATCCCGATCCTGATCCCAAAGGCGCTTCATAATCAGCTGGTTTGCGGTTGTTTCCATGATTGCCTGCCATTCTATTTCTGACTTATTGCCAAGCGCTTCCTGGGCAATCCCTTTTGCAATACTTGGATGTCCAGCGACACTGACCATCAGCGCAAGCTCTTCTGTTGTACAGGTAAGTAAGTGGTTCATTTTGTCACAACCTTTTGGAAAGTATGTATTGTTTTACGAGAAAATAAAATCTAGTGGTAATGTAATAATGTAGTAAACAATGATGGACAGAATCCCTTGTAAAATAAGAGCTATCAACATATAAAGCTTCCTTTGGATCCACTTTCGCTTTTTTAATTTAAGATATAAAAAAATACCTGAACCAAAAAATAACTTCATAAAAAAAATACCAACTTTATCAAAAGGTGTTTCCGGATTTTCAAATATGTCAATTCCTAAATAATCAACAAATATCCATTCGAATGCCAGAAACATCAATATTGAAAGCCACTGCAGACTCAAGAAATAACCGAATATCATAATTGAAAAATAGATAATCTCTTCTATCATATGAAACTTCCTTAATGAATGGTTTTTATCTTTAAGAGAATATTAAATCTAAAGGCAAAGTAATAATATAATAAACAATGATAGAAAGAATTCCTTGTAAAATAAGGGCAATCAACATATAAAGCTTTCTAATGATCCATTTATGCTTACTAAATTTACTATAAAAGAAAAAACCTGAACCCAGAAATAATTTCATAAGGAAATTGATAATCTTATCAATTTTGGATTCAGGATTTTCAAAGGTTCCTAACCTATAAAAATCAACCATAGCCCACTCTAAAAAGAGGAATAGGAAAACAGAAGCCCACTGCATACCCAATAAGGCACCAAACATCATTTCTAAAAAATAGATAATCTCTACCATCATCTGAAGAACTTCCTTAATACGAGTTTTTATCGTAAAAAAATTAAGTCTAATGGTAATGTGATAATATAATAAACAATGATAGAAAGAATCCCTTGTAAAATAAGAGCAATCAACATATAAAGCTTCCTAAGGATCCACTTTTGCTTACTAAATTTCATATATAAAAAATAACCAGAACCCATAAATAATTTCATGAAGAAATTTCCGATTTTATCTAAGAGTGATTTAGGTTTTTCAATGAATCCTAACCTATAATAGTCAACAATGGCCCATTCTATTATAAGAAAAAGTAAAACTGAAACCCATTGAACACCTAACAGGCAGTTAAGTATAACTTTTAAGAAATATATAATTACTTCAATCATATAGTTACTTCCTTAATAATCTGAGTTTTTATCGTATAAAAACTTACGAGAAAATTAAATCTAATGGTAAAGTGATAATATAGTAAATAATCATAGAAAGGATCCCATGAAAAATGAGGGCAATGAACATATAAAGCTTTCTAAGGATCCATTTTTTATTACTAAACTTACTGTATAAAAAGTAACCTGAACCCATAAATAATTTCATGAAAAAATTCCCGATTTTATCTAAAAATGATTTAGGAACTTCAATGAATCCTAATCTATAAAAATCAACCATGGCCCACTCTAAAAAAAGGAATAGAAATACAGAAGCCCACTGTAAACACAAGAAGTAACCGAACAACATTTTAAAAACATAGGTAATCTCTTCTACCATCTTAAGTACTTCCTTAATAATACAAGTTATAGGTTCTTCATATCTTACGAGAAAATTAAATCAAGTGGTAATGTAACAATATAGTAAATAATCATGGAAAGAACCCTTGCAAAATAAGAACAATGAACATATAAAGCTTTCTAAGGATCCATTTATGTGAACTAAATTTACTAGAAAAGAAAAAACCTGAACCAAGAAATAATTTCATGAAGAAATTGATAATCTTATCAATAATGAATTCAGGATTTTCAATGGTTCCTAACCTATAAAAATCAACCATAGCCATTCTATATCCAATAAATGTAAAACTGAAACCTCATGAAGTCCAAAAGGCAAGTAAATATAGCCTACAATATCTTCTGCTATTTACTTATAAAAAAATCAACTCTAATGGAATTGTGATTATATAGTAAATAAGAATGGATAAAATGCCATGGAGTATAAGTCCAATTAGCATACAAAGTTTTCTTGTTATCCAGTTAAATTTTTTAAACCTATTGTATAGGTGGTATCCAGAACCAAGAAACATTATCATTATAAAATTCATGAGTTTATCAATTATGTTCTCAGGTTCTCTATGAGTCCCCATTTCATAGAAATCAACCATAGCCCATTCTATTACTAAAAAAATCAAAATAGAGCTCCATTGAAAACCTAGAAAGCAACCAATTATAAGCTTAAGACTAAAAATGACCTCTTCTATCATTTTAAACTCCTTTAATTTAAACAAGAATCAAAGACATTAATTTCTAATTAATATTAGTTAAACCAACTACTAATTGAATTTTTTAATTTTTCTCCAGCTTTTCCAATTCCTTTACCTACTTCTTTAAAGATTTTACCCCCAACATCTTTAGCTGCATCTCCAATTTTCGAGCTTGTTAACCCGCCAGCAAATGCACCAATCGAACCACCTACAATTATGCCTACTGGCCCACCAAAACTTCCAATTGCTGCTCCAAGCTTAGCACCGGCCCCAATGGCCACCATATCAGCAGTAAAGCCACCTACGGCTCGACCAACTCTCTCACTAATAGGTTTTTCTTGATTTTGAGGAGAAAAGGCTTCTCCAGTATTTGCTACTGCGGATATTACTACCCCCAACCCAGGTACCCTACTTCCTATTTTTGCAAACCCATTATTCGTTATTGTCCTACCTAACACTTCTTTTGTACCTGTTGTCATTCTAATCTGGGTCTTCTTCATAAATTCCTTCCCTGACATCCGATTGATGTCTTTCGGGTAACCAGCTACATGTTTGTACAGGTGTGCAGGGCTTTGATAGGATTTTACGAAATTCTGTATACCTTTCATTAAACGATTCGATGGGGCAGGTGCTTTTTGGAAATCGCGTAACCATTTTGCGAGCTTTGCACTGTGTTTGCTTTTACTTGTCCATGCAGGGTTTGATTTTACAGAGAAATAATAATTTCCTCTTATTTTTTGCCAAAGGGTTGGTTTGCCTCCAAAATAATGAACCTTCATTTTACGGGCAGCTGCCAGAGTGAGTCCTGATGACGCAAATTGATAACCGGCTAATAAAGTATCTCCAAAGCTCATTTTCTGATTTATGTAGTCAAAAGGAGAGGTAAAGGCATCGCCAAACGAGAAAACTGTTCTAGTTAATAATTCTTCATTTAACTTAGAATAGTTGGGCTTTTCCTTAAGTTGATCACTGTTATAGGTGTCAACACTTAGGCTTCCGCTATTAAACATCCCTTGTATTTCACTAATATAACTTTTCATCATCTGAATGTCTTGCTCGACGGAGGTAAGTTCATTAGTTTGAGTGGTGTCGAAGGTGACTAGGTCTTCGATTGTTTTGTCTATTTCTTTATTTGCTCGCTGGATGTTGTTGTGGAAATATTGGTCATCAAGCCTTTCCACAGAAACAATATCACTGACACTGTCTATTGATGTATTCGCATCATCCACAAGATCGGCCGTCACTGTTTTAGCTTTGTTTAGCCCGTTTGTTAGGTCACCATTGAGAAAGCTTTGGCTAATAAAACCGCTCGTATCGGATTCTAAATCTGAGCATGCCATTTTAAGGTTTGTTAAAACTCTATCATAGCTTTTAAGAGTATGATAATGAAAGGATAAAATAGGTACGTGCCAGTCTTGATAGAAGGACCGTACGGCTGTACCGCCTTTTCCTTTAAAAGAATCATTAAGGCCCGAAAAATCCTCAATAGATCCTTCAAGCTGTTTAAGCTGATCCATTTGAGATTTAATTTTATTGAGTAATCCATCTATACCGTTATGTAAAGATTGTGCATCAAGTGTTTTCATGGTCCCATCCACCTTCTACCGTGCTCTAATTGAAGATCCTATGTTATGATCAGCTTCTTTTATGCTTTCTATGGTCGTTCTTACTGATTGGTTGTTCGCCTTTAAAACCTGCTTATATGCTTCACCAACTTCTTCGAGCAGGTTGTTCAATTCATTCAATTTATTGACGACATCCAATTCATTTCCACCGGCGATTTCTTTTAGTAAAGAGGTTTCAAAAGACCCGGCAGAACTTTCTATTTTAGAGATTGCACTTTCCACTTCTCCATATCTTATTTTCATTTCCTCGCTCAATTCATTCAGCCCTTTCTTCTCTTTCTTCCCGTTTTTCCCGTTCAATCCGAGCTGTCTCAGCAGCGATATTACTCTCCAACGATTGAATTTCAGCTTTAATCTCCTCTATTTTATTCTCAATAGAAGTAAGAACCGAATTTAGCTGATTATGAGAAATATGCTTGTAGGAAAATGAAAGGGCTTCACGAACCTCTTCAAACTGGTTGGATAAGGTTCCTTTCCATGTTTTAGAAGTAAGTTCGGGGTCTTTTGCTAGTTTCTGGTTTTGGTTCAACTCATTTTGTAGTCCATCTAACTCAGCTTCACAACTTTTCAGCCGCTTAAGCTGTTCTTTTTTTTCGGCTAGTGCAGATTGTAAAAAGGACAAGTAATATGACAGTGGTCTCAACCCCTTATCTATGCAATTTTTCTTAGAATTCATAATGAAAAAGTCGTAGCTAGTATATATGGTATCAAATGGAAGCACTATAAATGAATGGGTACATCACCTTAATTTTTACAAATGCATAGTACTTTGTATCTATTATAATTTTATAAATATTTTTTTGGTATTTTTATATGCAAATCGTTTAGCATTCTCTAATAAAGTTACTTTTTCTCGTTTTCTTGGATTAATGAAATCTAATTGTTAAATTTGTATAGTTATTTTATATTATTTATAAATATACAACTATCTTTCTAAGTGAGGGAAATAACATGGAAGTTGAATATAAAGCAAAACTCCCTGAAAAAGAAGAGTTTATTAAACTGCATCAAACCACCGGCTGGAATGCAAAGGGTTTGTATACGAACGATCAGCTTTTTAAAGCCATTTGTAATAGCTGGTATGCAGTTTCTGTCTACAAAGGTGGGGAATTAATAGCGTTTGGACGTATCATTTCCGATGGCATTTATCAGACTTTAATATGTGATGTTATGGTTGATCCGTTTTATCAAAACCAAGGAATCGGTAAAGGAGTTATTGAAAACCTTCTTTTCAAATGCAAACAGGAAGAGATTAAATGGGTTCAATTATTTTCTGCTAATGGGAAACAAGATTTTTATAAAAAGTTTGGTTTTGTAGCAAGGGACTCAGCATCTCCCGGTATGTCTTTGTTTTTATAACTCTGAATCTGGCCGTATGAAAACAGTAAGACAAATGAAAAATATTAAGTAAAAATAATAACAGGGACCTCCATAATCTTGTAATTTTTTCAAATACAAGGTTGAGGAGGTCCTGTTTTTTGTCATAAAATGATACAAGCTAATCTTTGTAATCTTGCTCTTCTATTCGTAAAATCTTACATATGCCAATTAAACAGGGTATACTGACTACCGAGGTGATTCTATGAGGAATGAAATACAGCAAGATAAAGGGAGCATTCAGATAGAAAACACAGAGGAAAGCACGGATATCGTAAGCATGACAGAAGAAAGATGGCATGCCATAGTGAATAATGATCCGTCTTATGATGACAAATTTTATTACGGAGTTAAAACTACAGGGATTTTTTGCCGGCCGTCTTGTAAGTCCAGAACCCCTAATATTGAAAATGTCCGGATATTTTTAGATGCAGAGCAAGCACTTTCAGAGAAATTTCGTCCTTGTAAACGGTGTAAGCCGAGTGGTCTGCGGTTGCCTGATGAAGAATGGGCAGCCCAAATCATGGAGTACATTGACAACAATTATGGCGAAGCCCTAACGCTGGAACTATTAGCTGAAATGTGTCATGGCAGCCCTTTTCATATGCAGCGAACGTTCAAACGAATCAAGGGAATGACCCCAATTGAATATATACAGAAGACGAGGATTTCCAAATCAAAAGAGCTGCTAAGCACAACAGATCAATCGATAATGGAAATTGGCATATCAGTTGGAATAGCGAATACAGCACATTTTGCCACTTTATTTAAAAAGAAAACAGGGCAAACTCCAACAGGGTATCGAAAATCAACAACAATAAGGTAATCATGGAGGTTATATATTATGGAACAAATAAATAACAAAACCATTTACTGGTGCTTGTTCTTATACGGACAATGGAAAATGTATATTGCAGCTACCTCTAAAGGCCTTTGCTATGTAGGTTCACCAAATAAGGAAAAGGATGAATTTACAAAGTGGGCGAATACTAAGCTGCCGGAGTACAGTTTGGTACAAGATGAAGAAATGTTACAAAGCTATGTAAACGAATTTATCGAGTATTTTCAGGGACAACGTAAAAAATTTACCATTCCTGTCGATATTCAAGGGACCGAGTTTCAAAAATCAGTGTGGAATGCATTAAATGAAATTTCATATGGGACCACCCATTCTTACTCTGACATCGCAGAAATTCTTCAAAAACCTAAATCGGTTCGTTCCGTTGCCACTGCGATTGGCGCTAATCCAGTTTTGATCACGATTCCTTGTCATAGAGTGATTGGCAAAAATGGAAGTTTAACTGGTTATCGGGGCGGCATAGAAATTAAAAGGCAGCTGTTGGCTCTGGAAAATGGAAGTTCCGACATAAAAGAGGGAATCAAGCATGCCTAGTATGATTAGAGAGCGGATTGCTTCATTGAATTGGGATGCATTGCAAAGGCAACTTGACGACCAGGGGTTTGCTAAGGTTCCGGTTATATTGGATCAACATCAATGCGAGGAAATCATTCAAACGTATGACGAGGAATCCAATTTTCGAAGTACAATCGATATGAGCAGATACCGGTTTGGGAGCGGGGAGTATAAGTATTATGAAGCTCCCTTGCCACCCCTGTTGGAACAGCTTCGCACAAATTTCTATCCTGAGCTTGCGAAATCAGCTAATCTCTGGGCCCGGCAGCTTGGAAAAGAAACCGTTTTTCCAAGTAACTTGGCGGATTTTTTAACAGAATGTCATCAAAAGGGACAAGTTCGTTCCACACCTTTGATTCTCAAATATGGGGCTGGCGGATATAACTGCTTGCATCAGGATTTGTATGGTGAAGTTTTCTTTCCTTTTCAAGTCGTAATTGCTTTAAATCAAAGAGACGAGGATTTCTCTGGCGGGGAATCGCTGCTTGTTGAACAACGGCCTCGGGCGCAAAGCAGAGGACATGTTATCACCCTGGAACAAGGAGAAGGACTTATTTTTCCAACAAACCACCGGCCTGTTCCTGGAACGCGAGGTTACTATAAAACTACAATTCGTCATGGGGTAAGCACAGTAACATCGGGTACTAGATATGGTCTCGGGATTATATTTCACGATGCGAAATAACAGGGAATTTCAAGCCCTTGTGAACTTTAATTTATACACATTGGGGGAATCGGCGTGCAAAGTAAATTTTTATACAAATATCCAAAGACTCTTCTTAATAAAGGTACAGGATTTTTATCAGGTTACAGCCATTCTCTTAATCCATACACTGGTTGTTCATTTGGTTGTTCATACTGTTATGTCCGCCAAATGCCTGTCTCAAAATTCCGTAAGGAAGAATGGGGGACCTGGGTTGACATAAAAAAAGGAGCGGCAGACATCCTTCATAAAGACCTTACAAGAGCTAAGAAAAAAGGAAAAGTGACCATTTTCATGTCATCCAGCACAGATCCCTACCAACCTATTGAACAGAAGGAAGAAATAACAAGGACATTATTGGAAGTAATGGTTGAAAATAAACCTGATTTTCTATTTGTACAGACAAGAAGTCCGCTTGTGCGTCGAGACATTGATTTATTTCTTCTATTAAAGGATAAAGTTAGAGTAAGTATGACCGTTGAAACCGATAGAGAGGATATCCGAAAACACTTTACTCCAAGTGCTCCGCCAATTAGCGGGCGGTTAAAAACCCTACAGATATTGGCAGAGGCAGGCGTTCCGATACAAGCAACAATAGCTCCAGTGCTGCCTAGCAGTGAAGAGTTTCCGGAAAAGTTGGCAACATTAGTTAATCGAGTTTGCGTTGACGATTATTTTATGGGAGATGGAAGTGGAGGAAAACGAACAAATAGTTTAGGTATTTCTTCAATATACGAAGAATTGGGATTAGAAGAATGGTACAGTCCCTCAGCTTATCGTATTGTTTATGAGAGATTAAAGAAAGTATTTGGGGATGACCATATTTTGTTGAGTCAACAAGGATTTTTACCTTAATCTATTCTCGAGAGGTGTGCATGTCTTCATCATCAATAATGGAGAATTTTGTCGAAAAATCGATAAATTGAAAATTTCTAAGATAAATCCGTCATTTTCGGAGATATAATAAAAATTTCGAAGATAAGTGGGTGATTTTCGAAGATAAACTCCAACCGACATGAAATTGTATTGAGAGGAAGTCCTAGAGGTTATGAATCGACCTGCAATATGCTCGAGGTTCATTATAAAATAGCGCTAATTCTGTCGAAAAATCGATATATTAGAAATTTCGAAGATAAATCCGTCATTTTCGGAGATATAATAAAAATTTCGAAGATAAATGTGTGATTTTCGAAGATATAGAGCCTCCGACTCAATCATTAATATAATTTGTTAAAGGAGTTTTCCTCCAAATGGCGAATTCCTACAAGGATAATTAAATTGGAGTGATGAAATGATTATAAAACAGCGTAAAATCCCCCTTTCTATTCTAAAATTGCAAGCTTTACTTCGCAGGCTTCCTTCCTACCATCCAAAAATCCCGATGATTAAAGAAGAGCTAAATAAAAGAGCTGCAGGCTATAAAGGAGAGAGCTCACTTGATTACCATTTAGGATTTCTTGAACCCAAAAGGTACTTCATTTTTCATGACCTTCGGCTTGAGGATCAATCTCGTTTTTTCCAAATCGATACCTTATTATTGTCGCAAAAATTTGCTCTTATCATTGAAGTGAAAAATATATCAGGTACGATATTCTTTGATCCTTTGTTCAATCAACTCATACGCACGAAAGAAGGTAAGGAGACCGCTTTCCCAGATCCAGTTATCCAAATACAGCGCCAAGAATCCCAATTTAAAAATTGGCTTTTAAAGAATGGGTTACCAGATGTCCCACTTTACTCTTTAGTTGTAATAAGCAACCCGCAAACCGCGATTCGTACTGCTCCGGAAAACCGCAGTCTCCGTAATAAAGTCATTCACTGTGAAATTCTCCCCACAAAAATCAGTCAAATTGAAACCTCAATCAAAAATCAATCTCTTTCCGAAAAAGAGCTTAAAAAAACGATTCGACTTATAAAAAAGCAACATACCAAAGCAGACTATTCCATTTTGGAACGGTTTAATCTAACAGCTGCTGAAATTTTAAAAGGTGCCATATGTAAAAAGTGTGATCATAAGCCCTTATTGAGAAGGCATGGGACTTGGATTTGTACTCAATGTCAAAATAAATGTAAAGATGCTCATATACAAGCATTAAACGATTACTCGCTTCTTATTGGACCCACGATAACAAATAGACAGTTAAGAGGTTTTTTAAAAATTACATCCCCAGCCGCTGCGACAAGACTCTTGCAATCTATGAACTTGACCTCTACAGGAACCAACAGGGGAAGAGTATACACTCTGTCCTTTGATGAGGATTACTACTGAAAATGTGCAGAAGATAAAGACGCTAATACAACAAACAGCCTCTAAATAGGTGCCAATTAAACCAAACGAAGAGAATCCCAATTGAAAAGCTAAAATAAGAGTTGAAGTTTCTATATTTGTTGTTAAATAACAATGATAAACTTTAAAGCAGTATAATCGAAAAGATGTGTACAATTATTTTCCACTTTTTGTAATAGTCTGACAGATAGGTTGTGTTATAATTTTGCTGCAATCGTATGAATCATGCAAAAAACCTCTGCACGCTTCCATTTTATGATGGTTTAGGTTTTTGCTAAGGAAGTAATGTTTAGAGGATAGCCTATGGTCTATCTAAGGTTAAACGAAAGGAGGAAGAGTAAATTGAGCAACCGACGACTAGTTATTGCAGGAACAGGAAGCGGAGTTGGCAAAACAACTGTAACGCTTGGAATAATGGCGGCTTTAATGAAAAAAGGGTATATTGTTCAAGGATTTAAGTGCGGACCTGATTACATAGATCCGGCCTATCACACTTCTGT
Source organism: Metabacillus arenae (assembly GCF_014773385.1). Taxonomy (GTDB): domain Bacteria; phylum Bacillota; class Bacilli; order Bacillales; family Bacillaceae; genus Metabacillus_D; species Metabacillus_D arenae. Next base: position 27,074 of record NZ_JACXAI010000010.1, read on the forward strand.
TACTGGCAGACCTTCTCGAAATCTTGATAGCTGGATGCTTTCTCATGAAACGGTTAAGGAAATTTATACAAATGGCAGTCAGGGAGCGGATATTTCAATTATAGAAGGTGTGATGGGTTTTTATGATGGGAAAAGTCCAAGCACAAATGTTGGAAGTTCTGCAGAAATAAGTGAAATTACAAAAAGCCCAGTTCTGTTAGTGGTGGATTGTGCTGCTATGGCAAGAAGTGCGGCAGCAATTGTGAAAGGATTTCAAACTTTTAATGAAGAGGCTAATATAGTAGGAGTGCTTGCAAATAAGGTTGGCAGCGAAGGTCACTATAAACTGGTACAGACAGCGATTGAACAGGAGTGCGGGATTCCGGTTATCGGCTACATTAGTTCAGATAAAGATCTGTTTATTCCTGAGCGACATTTAGGCTTGGTGCCTTCAATAGAACGAGGAGAGCTCGCTTCATTTTTCGAAAATCTTGGCCAAATCGTATCAAATACCGTTAACTTGGATTTGTTATATAAACTAGCTGAAGCGCCTGAACTACAATTGTCTACTTCAAAGCTTTTCGTCTCACGACCAAAAGAAGATATAAAAATAGCAGTTGCGAAGGATGCCGCATTTAATTTTTATTACCCGGAAAATCTTGAGCTCCTGGAAGCTTATGGGGCAGAGCTTGTATTCTTTTCACCGCTTAATGGCGAACCAATTCCTAAAAATGTGGATGGGCTATATTTAGGCGGTGGCTTTCCAGAGGAATTTGCTTCAGAATTAGCTTCCGATCGAAAGGTAAAAGACTCAATTCGAGCAGCAATCGATATAGGGATGCCAACCTTAGCTGAATGTGGAGGATTTATGTATTTGAGTGAAAAGATCTGTACAACGGATGAAGAATCTTATCAAATGGTTGGGGTAATTCCAGGTGAAATCAAAATGCAGAAACGGCTTGCTGCATTAGGTTATCGTGAAATAGCTGGAGAGGATGAAAACTATTTGCTTCCAGAAGGTCTCATTGCGAAAGGACATGAATTTCATTATTCCACCTATGAGACGGACTCAACTCACTGCTATGCCTATCAAACAAAAGGTATTTCTGGGACAAATCGAGAAGGTTATATGAAAAAGAATCTTATTTCAGGTTATACCCACTTCCACTTTGCCTCATGTCCTGAGATGGTGACAAACTGGATTACAGCATGTAAGGAATGGAAAAGCAGTTGAGCCATTACCTTTTAGTGGCAAATGATGAGAAAATAAACTGTTAGAAGGTGAGAAGAAATGAAAACAGAAAAAGAAGGACTTGTTCTCGTCTATACAGGTGATGGGAAAGGGAAGACTACAGCTTCACTTGGATTAGCCGTTCGAGCAACAGGGAGAGGGAAAAAGGTAATCATCATTCAGTTCATCAAATCCCCAGAACGTACCTATGGAGAAAAGATTATCTTTGATCGGCTTGGGATTAAAATGATCCAGATGGGATCGGGTTTTACATGGACGAAAACACCTGAAATTCATCGTAAATCCCTGCAAGAGGCATGGCAAATGGCGAAGGAAACGATTCAAGCCGGTGAATATGATGTTGTTATTCTCGATGAATTGAACAATGCGTTAGCCATTGATCGTTTCCCTATCGAAGATGTACTTCCATTAAAAGAAGTCATCGATGTCATTGAAAACCGTCCATACCCTATGCATATTGTCATTACCGGCCGTTCAGCTAAAAAAGAAATCATTGAGAAGGCTGACTTGGTTTCAGAAGTTACCCCGATTAAGCACTATTATGACGAAGGAATTCCTGCTGTTAAAGGGATTGAGTTTTAACAACCCTATTTGTGATCTGGTTTATGATGACAAACTCTCGCCCTTGTTGATTTAAAATAAAGATCGACCCTGATTTAATTATCAAGACAACTAAATCGTAGAAAGTCATAAAAAATAAAGGGTGATACATATTAGACATGGTTATAATATGTATCACCCTTTTACTTCTTTCTCAGTAATCGCACCCGTTTTACGACATAGTCTAGTCGAGTTTCTTTCTCGCTTTTCCATTGTCATGCTTAGATACTAAAATAAGACTCTATGGAGTTCCTCATATGATTTACGAGTGTTATCACCTCGGAGTCCAGTCCTTCCCACTTATCAATATACTCTCCGCGATACGCTTTTCTGGCTAAATCGAGTAAATTCGCATGTTCTTTAGGTAATCGAGGTATAGCCCATTCTGCAGCCACATCTTTTGGGGAGATTTCACCATCAGCCACTGTCTGCCACATTCGAGCCAGAGTTAAAATCACATTACGTTCATCCCCCTTAATCCCTTCAATTAATTCTGGCAAAGATTCCTTAATTGCCCTTCGAATATCTGTTATCGGAACGGGGTCAAGTATATCTGAAGCATCAGGACCAAATAAAGGGATGCTATTCTTTCGTGCTTGTGCTAAGACAATAGCCAAATCAGGGTCATAGGCTGGTTCTGGGATTTGTCCTTTTTCAAACTCACTCCTAAGCCATTCACCATAGATGAATTCATTTTTTGGAGGATACTGCCAGGGTACGACATCTTCATAATTTATAACTGTGACTTCAAGCGGTCGCACAGAATCTGTATTACCTATCTTTCCAGATATAAGCATTAGTCTGTCTGTTAGTTTTTTTCGAGTTACTTCAAATAAGCGATGATTCACGACCACTAAGATATCCACATCACTGTTAATGCGTAAGCCACCATTTACTGCAGAACCAAATAGATATACCCCGGCTATTGAACTTCCAAGCAATTCCTTTACGATTTTTAATGCTTGAAGCGCTTCCTTTGGTATTTCTTTATTAGTCAGATTGTTCATCAACTATAAACTCCTCTATTCAATATCCAGCTTAAATTTTAACACACAATATTCCGCAAACCCCAAAAGAAATTGGTTAGATTGTTATAGAATATATGATAAAATTGGGAAAAAAATAGTACTGACTTTGAAATACATAGATACCCTCTCGTAAAATAGAAGGAAGGAACGGGAGTATATGAAAATAAAAGTAAATCACAAGTTGATAAAAGAAATGTGCGGTATAGTCTCCTTCAAAAGAGGAGTATCTTTTTATCGAGCGAATAAAGTAACATTTAACCAGTATAGCCCTGATTTCTGTGAAGCCACCGTTAATGGGACGGAAGACTTTCATGTCATAATTGAAAGAGATGCGATTGGGGACATTCAGACGAAATGCAGCTGTCCTACGCTAGCAAATTTTCCAAAGTATTGCCAACACATTGCGGCCGTTTTATTAGCTATTTATGAACATCAACGACAAGGAACGTTTCCTATCGGTGTACAAGGCCAACAATCCAATGATAGAGAGCTAACAGAAGGCTTCATGGCGCTCTTCAATGACAGACCAACTCGAACAAGTGGACATCAACTTCATTTTGAAAAAAGAGAAGTGCTTGATGTCATGTTTACCTGTAAACCGATCTCGATTGGGAATGGTCAGAACTTGTTTGGAATGCAAATAGAGGTTGGTCATACGAAGGTACAAAATATTCGAGACTTTCTACAGGACGTAAAACAAGGGGAACCTAGTACATTATCCCCTTCATTTAAATATACCCCCTGCCTTCATTGCTTTTTAAACGAATCAGATGAGGTTATTCATCAGCTTATCCGGGTCGTCCATGATGAAAAGGCCTTTCTAGAAGCAATACCGAACCTTTCGGACTATACAGCTAGAAATCAAACATTACTTATTCCACCATCCTCTTGGGTGGAGCTCGTCCCTTTACTTACAAAGACCCCATTTGTTAAGCTTGAGCATAATGGTCATTCCTTTGAGAGCTTACGAATTGTGGACGGACCGCCTCCTATACAGTTTATATTTGAAGAAATCGAAGGCGACGATTACCAATTGACGATCAAAGGATTTGACCGAATGGTCGTTTTGAATTCCTATAGTTCTGTATTTTGTGACGGAAAAGTCTTTCGGTTAGAAGGACAGGACTGTGAACGATTATCTGAGCTAAAGCAAATGCTGGCATCTCCGGGGGCGAATCATATTCCGGTTTCACATGAACAAATCGATTTTTTTCTAAATAAAATCGTACCAGGACTGAAAAAAATTGGCGATGTCCACCTGTCTAAAGCGATATCTCAGAAGTTTATGAAAGCACCACTTGTTGCCAAGCTTTACTTGGATCGTCTGAAAAATCGACTGCTTGCAGGACTAGAGTTTCAATATGAAAATGTCGTTATTCAACCATTAGAAAGCCGAGTCATCCCAACAGGACCAATGATCATAAGGGATCTGGAAAAGGAAGAGGAAATCCTTCAGCTCATGGAGGAGAGCGGGTTTTCCAAAACAGATGGCGGTTATTATATGCAAAATGAAGCACTGGAGTATGAATTTTTATATCATGTTGTTCCAAAGATTCAGCAACTCGTTCAAATTTATGCGACAACAGCTGTTCGAAATCGCATAGTGAGAGAGAATGCTCATCCAAAAATTAGAGTGAAGATCAAAAAAGAACGCACAAATTGGTTGGAATTCAAATTTGAGATGGATGGTATAGCTGACAAACAGATTCGGGAGATATTAGCGGCCCTAGAAGAAAAGCGGAAATACTACCGCCTTCGAAATGGATCACTCCTATCTCTCGAGACGAAGGAAATGGATGAAATCCATCGTTTTCTCAATGCAGTTCCAGTTCAGGATGAAGAATTTGAAGTTAGTCTAGATATGCCTATTATTCAAAGTTTTAAATACCTTGATGCTGTTGATAATAGCCAAATCTACACGGTAGAGGAATCGTTCCGTCATTTTCTTGATCATTTACTTAACCCAGGTAACTTGGATTTCGAGGTGCCACAAAAATTAGATAGCATATTAAGAGACTATCAAAAACGCGGATATAAATGGATGAAGACACTTGCCAGCTACGGATTTGGTGGTGTTCTAGCCGATGACATGGGGCTTGGTAAAACGTTGCAAAGTATTACGTTCATTGTTTCTGAGCTTTCAAGCATTCGAGCTGGGAGGCTCCCAATTCTCATTTGTTGTCCGTCATCCTTAACGTATAACTGGTTACATGAAATCATGAAATTTGCTCCTGATCTTCAAGCGATTGTCATAGACGGGAATAAAGCGGATCGACAAGAGCTGCAAAAGGATATCAAAGATTTGGATGTCATTATTACATCCTACCCGTTACTACGTCGTGATATCAAGTGGTATGAGAACCAAACGTTTCATACTGTTTTCTTTGATGAAGCACAGGCGTTTAAAAATCCAGTGACCCAAACGGCTCGAGCTGTTAAAAGGATACAGGCAGATCATCGTTTTGGTCTTACAGGAACACCGGTGGAAAATTCACTTGAAGAGCTTTGGTCGATTTATCATGTTGTCTTTCCACAGCTATTCCAAGGATTAAAGGAATACAGCTATCTTCCAAGAAAAACAATTGCTCGAAGGGTTCGTCCATTTTTACTTCGGAGAATAAAAGAGGATGTGCTTGCCGAATTACCTGAAAAAATTGAGTTGCTTGAATCAAAAGAGCTGCTACCTGAACAAAAGAAGCTCTATGCAGCATATTTGGCAAAGCTGCGACATGATACATTAAAGCACCTCGACAAGGATACCATACGAAAAAATCGTATTAGAATTTTAGCGGGATTGACCCGATTGCGACAAATTTGTTGTCACCCTGCCCTGTTTGTAGACGGCTACAAGGGAAGCTCAGCAAAATACGAGCAGCTGCTGCAAATAGTAGAGGAATCAAGACTTTCTGGAAGAAGGGTGTTGATATTCTCCCAATTTACGAAAATGCTTGAGCTGATAGGTAGAGAGATAACAAAGCAAGGTCAAAAGTATTTCTATCTTGATGGACAAACCCCTTCAGAGGAACGGGTGGAAATCTGCAATCGATTTAATGATGGGGAGCGAGATTTGCTTCTTATTTCTTTAAAAGCAGGAGGTACAGGACTGAACCTAACAGGTGCGGATACAGTCATTCTATATGATCTTTGGTGGAATCCTGCGGTCGAGGAGCAAGCGGCAGACCGAGCTCATCGAATTGGTCAGAAAAAAGTTGTACAGGTTATCAAGCTCGTTGCCCGCGGCACAATTGAAGAAAAGATAAACGACCTCCAAGAAAGAAAGAGAGATTTAATTGCAGACATTATCGATTCAGAAGAAAAACCATCAGCAACTTTAACCGAAAAGGATATTCGCGAAATTTTTGGGGGATATTAGATTTTTTAAAAGATAAAAATAAAACTATTTCACAGATCAGAGATGGAGTGCTACAAAGCAAGTATTTGTAGCATTTTTTAATTGTCTTTGAAATGAAAATTGATGTGCTTGGAGAAAAGCCTTTATTTAGAGTGACTTAAAACCTCTATGTTGCCATAACTCAAACAAATGCACCTTAAAGGTGCTAAGTAACTAAGCGCAGCAAAACAGCAGTTGCGCAACAGCAATGAAGGAAAAATTCGCGTAATGACGCTATTTTCCCCATTGTAGAGGTGATTGAGGAACTGCTATAGAATGATAATTAATAGATTTTCCAGTAGGATCGGAGGGATACTTATTAAAAATTTAATGACGATTCCAGAAATTGCAAAAGAATTAGATATACTGGAATCAACCGCAAGATATTAGAGATAGCTTTACAGACTATGTCCCTTCTGTTGGTGAAGGGAGAAAAAAACAGTATCGTCTTGAAACTGTGTAAGTGATGCGGTTCATTGGGGAGGGTTTAAGCGCAAGCTAACCGCAACGGAAATAGAGAACGGTCTAAGCCAGATGTTTCCTAGAAATTTTGACATAGAGCAACCAACCGCAAGGACAACAGCAGTAGCGCAACACCAATCAGAAAATAAGGTAAAACAGTATGCTTTACAACTCCAAATGGCACTCGAACAAATGGGTAAAACCATGCAAGTGATTGATGATCAAAAAGTAGAGATTGTGAAACTGCGGAAACATGTTACTGATGTAGAAAAGAAGCAGCAAGATCAACAAGAATATATAAATAATAAACTCGAAAAACGAGATCTAAAGTTAGTCCAGTCATTTAGAGAGTCTCAAGAAACGAAAAAGTTGTTATTAGAAGTTCAAGAACAAATAGCAGCTGCACAAGAAGAAAAGAAAAAAGGCTTCTTTTCAAGATTTTTCAAGTAAATCTTGTTAAACTAACAAGTAGAATTGTTCAAAAAGATAAAAGGGATTGTGATTACTTGTTAAAAATTCTACGTTATATTTTATCAGTGGTAGTTATTTTATTTGCTGCTTATGGACTAATTATTCAAAATTTTAAATATAACCATATTATGATGTTTTTCTTAGGTTTAATGATGTTAGTTATGGGATTAGAAGAATTCCAAAAAGAGAGAAAAGCGTATGGTTGGTTATTTTTTGTTGTTTTTTTATTTTCATTATTTGTATCAATAAAGGGTTTTTTATTAAACTAAAAAGTGCTTTAGTTTAATAAAAGATTGCATAAAACCCGACTTTTTTATGCAGCTGCCAGGCTTCTAAAGAAGCCAAAAACGTTGATAAATCAACAATGTATAAAATCCTGCATAAACGAGTAAAAACAGAAAAGAGCCAATCCCATGGTGACAGGGTTTGGCTCTTTGGCTTACTTCTAAAATGGGCATTATGTTAACTGAACTTGAATAGGGTATACATTTGTTTCAATAATCATAGAAATGTTTACTATACGGGCTGTTATCCATTATTTGTTGTATAAGGTTGGTTATATATCTAACACTGAGTGAGTCAAGGTGCATAAAATAATATTATCCTGTATTTAGGAAAGGAATTGTATATATGGTTTTTTCATATAAAAACAATATTTTTAATAGTAAAGCCGCAATATTACTTGCAGCAATGAGCTATCAGACATATCCATTCTTTTTAGAAGGGAAACTTATCTTACCAAAAGGCTTTAAACTTCGATATACCATTCGTGCTTTTGCTAACGTAGAGGATCCTACGGAATTAGTATTCGGTTTTATTGCCGAGTCACAAGATCAAATCATTATAGCGTTTAGAGGATATGCTACATATCCTGCAGATCTTTTAGCAAACTATGACATATTTCAAGTTCCCTATCCTTTTGTTAGAAATGGGGGGAAAACCTCACGTGGATTTACATGTCTTTATCAATCAACAAGAAACAATTTAATCAGACAATTAAACAAACTATCTGCATCAAAAAAGCTGTTTGTTACCGGACACAACTACGGAGGCGCTTTGGCGACGTTAGCTGCTTTAGATATTGCAGTGAACACCGGGTTTGAGAATCCTTTCGTGTATACGTATGGCAGTCCGCGTATCGGAGACCCTGTCTTTGCTTCCCGATTCAACCAAGTGGTAAAAAATAGTATACGAATTGTAAATATTCATGACTCTTTTCCTACTTTTCCGGATAAAGAGTACCCACCTCCTTTTACAGAGGAAGGTTTATACTATCAACATGTAAAAACAAAGTATCCAATCTCTTTTCAGTTAAATAATACGCCTCGTAATGATGAGATTGGCTGCTATTTTAAATACCTCAGCAAAATGAATCCTGATTTTTCCAAAGCATTATGCGATGAAAATCCGGGTTTTTGTCCCGATACCGAAATGTGTGTTCCGTTTCGAGGAATATGCAAGCGTCTGAAGCCTTGAATATTAGAAAGGAGTCACATATATGGATAGTTCAGGTATAGATGTTATTTATAATAGTGAAGATGCGATATTGCTTTCGGCCATGATATATCAGTCATACCAACTCTTTGAAAAGGAACCACTTGTCTTGCCAAATGGATATAGCCTCCGATATACCATACGAGCTCTTGCTGGTGTCGAGGAGCCGGAATCGGAAGTATTTGGTTTTATTGCCGAGTCACAAGATAAAATCATTGTAGTTTTTAGAGGAACCCGAACATTTAAGGACAATGAGTCGGACCAAGACTTGTATCAAGTACCATATCTGTTTGTCAGAAATACAGGAAAAACCCATCGCGGATTTACCTGTATTTATCAATCGGTAAGAAACGACTTGATCAAAGCTTTAAACAAGCTTTCTTCCAGATCGAAAAGACTATTTGTCGCTGGCCACAGTTTAGGAGGAGCTTTAGCCGTATTAGCTGCTTTTGATTTTGCGGTAAACACCAGGTTTAAAAATCCTTTCGTGTATGCGTATGGCAGTCCGCGTGTCGGAGACCCTTACTTTGCTTCACGCTTCAACCAAACGGTAAAGAAAAGTATTCGTATTTTCAATGTCCATGACATTATTCCTACTTTACCGGCTCAAGCGTATCCGCCTCCGTTTACAAAGAAAGGGTTATACTATCGGCATGTACACAAGAAGTATCCTGTCTCTTTCCAGCTGAACAGTTTACCTGTTCGCAATCATGAGATTGTCTGCTATTTTAAAAACCTCAGCCAACAGAACCCTGATTTTACCAAAGTATTATGTGGTGAAAACCCGGGCTTTTGTCCCGATACGGGATTATGTGTTCCGTTTATAGGAATATGCGGTGAGAAGACATCCACAAACAATGACAAGAAGTAATGGGATTGAGTAATTCATTGAATATTATTTTATGAAAGATTTTAATATCAAATATTTTAATAGGTTTAATTGTAGCTTTATCGACCTTCTTTCTTTAATGCCGATAATCCATCATTATGTAAACTAGATTTGTATAGAGTATTCATTTTTAAAAAGGGTTTGATTGCCTTTTTGGGGAGATACAATTCAGAAAAAATAACTTAGATCAAATTTTTAATCCATGGATTTTTATCTAGGATTAAATGACTTACAATCATAGACAACAAAAAATCAGTTGTAGGATTTGCACTTCCATTGCTGATGCTCTTAGAGAAAAGGAAGTGGAGTTGGTAAGTATTCAAGATCGATACAAGTACAGATGCTGGAAAAAGCGATCTAATTTATAGACCACAAATTTACGCCTGAACGTATCATTCAATAAGCTAGTTTCTTGCAAGATAACCAAGGGAAATGGGGATATTCACTTGCTCGGCTACTTTTTATTTTTTAGTTTAAATCTTTACTATTCGTTTCAATGACTTTTTTATACCAATAAAAGCTATCTTTTCTGTAACGCTTTAATCTTTTTAAGTCATTATCAGATCGATCTACATAAATTAAACCATATCGCTTTCCAATTCCTTCTCCAACGCTTACGACGTCAATTGCAGACCAAGGGCAATAGCCAAATAACTCAAAGCCTTCACTTATGGCTATTTGACACTCTTTAATGTGCTCTCTTAGATAATCAATCCGATAATTATCATGAACTTTTCCGTCTTCCATTAGTTCTTCTACTGCGGCACATCCATTTTCCGTGATGATAAGTGGAACATTATACTTTTCATATAAATCTCTTAAAGTTGCTCGTAAACCAACTGGATTGATTACCCGGAATTGTCCTTGCTCAATGTGAGGATTCACTACTTCTTGAGCAATCCCTACCTGTTTTTCACGAGCTATTTTTTTCATAAAACTTTTACTTACATTGTATTTTTTAGCTACATCTTCAGGGACAGTATATAAATCGTCTCCCTCTGGATAATATTTCATTGTATGCCCGCCTTAGTAGTTAAAAGCAAGGAAATCAGGTTTTGCATTTTTAAAAAGTTCTAAATCTCCTTCTTCCAACGTTGGCGCTATGTCCCGCTCCTCAAGTAAAGCCTACAAGGCTTTTGGATAATATCCTTTAAGTTATGACACGTCGAAAATACCTTGTTATTCTATTGAAGTTGTAAATAAAGAATTCCAAAAGCTTGCTGAAAATAAAGCAAGCTTTTGGAATATTTAATTGATACTTATTGCACACCTGTTTTGATTAGCCACGGACTTTTTCTTCTTATCTGGTGCTTTTGTCGAATTCTCGTTTAACCTGATTAACATCGAAATAATAACAAGAATTCCTACCGAAATCATTAGCAACAATAAAGAAGATCCGCCATAGTCTTAGGGTCAATCCGCCCGAGAAGGTTAAAGAACAACCTTCCAGCCGGCTCGCCAGAATGCTTGTCGCCGAAGGACTAGCGCCTTGCGTATTTTCAAATGTCTCACTAATTTAGGTTAGTCCACCACTATTAGCTTGGCGACGGGTCTTTTCATAGAAAATCTATTTTTTAATTATTTGATAAATTCTAAAAAATCCATTGAAAAATAGTCAAAGGAATGATTTAATAAACCTAACAGTTATCAGTTTTCTTAAAAAAGGGATTTTTTTCGGTGTAAAAAGAAACGGTGTTTGTTATTGCAAAACAATTAGGAGGTGCAATTTTGATTGCAATCGACCTTTTATCTGAATTGAAGGCTATTTTAAATGATGATCAAATAGTGGTTGGAGAAAACCGCACTCATCCTTTAGGGAATAGCGGAAAAGTAAAGGTTTTTGCAAAATCAGAAGAAGATATACAAAATGTCTTGAAATTTGCGAACAATGAGGGATTAAAAATAGCAGTGGCAGGAGGCGGAACGAAAAGAGGATTCGGAGGAATCACAGATTCTGCTGATCTATTACTCTCATTAGAAAAGTACAAAGGGATTGTAGAGCATACTGTAGGAGATATGACGATAACCGTTAAGTCTGGTACTTCATTCAAGGAATTACAAGAGTATTTGGCAGCTCACAATCAAAAAGTATCACTAGATCCGGCTTGGCCTGATTTCTCTTCAATTGGGGGAATTATTGCAGCGAATGAAAGCGGCCCCAAGCGTCTGGGCTATGGATCAGCAAGAGATGTGGTGATTGGATTAAGAATGGTTTATCCAGATGGCACCATAATTCGATCAGGCGGAAAAGTTGTGAAAAATGTTGCAGGTTATGATATGAACAAGCTTTTTATAGGTTCGATGGGTACATTAGCCGTTTTATCTGAAGTAACTCTTAAACTTCGTCCGCTTCCAAAATATGAAAGTCTTGTTCTATTATCCTTCCCTGATGGAAAGATAGAGGAATTACGGTCATTTGTCATCAAGTTACTGGATTCTGTAATGGAACCTACTTCTCTCGAATTGTTAAGTCCATCTTTATCAAAAAAATTAACGGGAAAACACCTTTATACACTGGCGATCAGCTTTGAAGATGTTGAAAGCTCTGTCCATTATCAGGAGAATTTTGTTAAGAATATTCAGTCTGACCAAACGGAACTAGCCATTTTTCAACAAAAAGAGACCCAGTTATTTTGGGAAGCGTTTTACAAAATCTGTCCAAATGGTGCGATACCTTCATCTGAAGAAGAATTAGAAGCAGCAGTAAAAATAGGTGTGAAGAACATGGATGTACCTCAGGTTATAAGAGAATGCGAAACTTTAAGAGATTCTTACAATTTAGAAATAAGTACACATGGAGGCCTTGGCCACGGCCTGTGTCAGGTGATTTTAAAAGGGGCAAGCGAGGATGTCGTCACAGCAATCGGTAGGCTCCGGATTTTTGCAGCACAATTGGGTGGATATATGGTTGTTAAACATTTGCCATTGTATCTACGGCGAAAAGTCAATGTCTGGGGTGACAATCCGTCTTATTTCGCCTTATTAGAAGGCATTAAATTAAAAGTCGACCCAAACAGAGTTCTTAATGATAAAAGATTCGTGGGAGGGATCTAAAAGTGGGTTTAAGAGAAACGGGTTTAATTGCAGACCCGCCATGCTCAACCAAAGGCATAAGCAATTATCATTGGAGCGATCCGCCAGATGAAAACAAGTGGGCAGATTGTGTTCATTGCGGAATGTGCTTGGAGTCATGTCCTACTTATGAATTGACTGGACAGGAGCAGCATTCTCCTCGTGGCCGCGTCCATCTTATTAAGTCTGTTGCTGAAGGAAAGCTTCAAGTAAATGAGCAGTTTTTGGATCCTGTCTTTGCCTGCTTAGACTGTCGTGCTTGCACAACAGCTTGTCCTGCTGATGTAGATGTGGGCGGTCTGATTGAAGAGGCACGCGGGCAAATTCGTCAAGCAATGCCGCTGAAGGGATGGAAGGGAACGGTTAGCAAATTTTTCTTGAAAGGTTTGTTTCCGCATCATAAGCGGTTAAATTCAGTAGGGAGCCTATTGAAGTTTTATCAAAAAAGCGGTGTTCAAAAGGTTGTGAGAAAAACAGGGCTTATGAATGTAATGCCTCAGCATTTAGTGGAAATGGAAGCGATTATGCCAGAAGTAAAAGAGCCTGTGCGTAAAAAGTATAAAAGTGAAAAAGTGATACCGGCAAAAGGCAAGGTAAAGGGAGAGGTTGCGTTTTTAACTGGCTGTGTCATGGATGTAATGTTTAGTGATATTAATGAAGCTACTATTAATGTATTAACAAGAAACGGGAACAACGTGAAAATTCCTCAAAATCAAACGTGCTGCGGAGCTCTTCATGTTCATGCCGGTGACCGCGACACAGGAAGAGAGCTAGCGAAAAGGAACATTCATGCCTTTAAAGACGCCGATAAAGTCATTGTCAATGCAGCGGGCTGCGGCTGTATGTTAAAGGAATATGCTGAATTGTTCCGTGAAGAACCGGAATGGCACAAGAAAGCAGAAGAGTTTTCTGCAAAAGTAGAGGATATTTCAAAATATCTTCATGATACAGGTTATGAAAAACCTAAAGCAGAAATAGATACAAGAATTACGTATCACGATGCATGTCATCTAGCACATGGTCAAGGTGTAAGACAAGAACCGCGTGACATCCTCCTTGATATTCCAGGAGTGAAAATGGTACAGATGCCGAACTCTGACAGGTGCTGCGGCAGTGCAGGAATTTATAATATTACGAACCCGGAAATGGCTGGAGCCGTATTAGAAAGCAAAATGGAAGATGTCCCTGAGGACGTTGAAATGATCTCCATGGGAAATCCGGGCTGCATGCTTCAAATGGCAATGGGTGTTCAAAAGTACGGGAGGAATCAAAAAGTGGTTCACACCATTCAGCTGCTGGATTGGGCCTACCAAAAAGAGGATGGCATAAAGGGGGGAGAGTAATGCCTTTTAAAAAAGAAGTAAAAACAAGAGACCGCCATGTCAAAAACCTTGCGCAAATAGTAGGAGGAGCCCAGTCAATCCTATACCATAAAGAGGATTTACTTGCTTACGATTGTGATGGCTTTACAATCCATAAGCATTTGCCTAGAGCAGTTGTATTCCCAAAAACCACACAGGATGTGGCGGCAATAGTAAAATATTGCTCGGAAAATAAATTGCCTTTTCTTGCAAGAGGAGCAGGTACTGGTTTAAGCGGCGGTGCAATTCCTCTAAACGACGAGGTAATTATTAGCTTAGTAAGAATGAAGAGGTTGTTAAGTGTCGATCTTGAGAATCGGCGCGCCGTAGTAGAACCGGGTTTTGTCAATCTGAAATTAACGAACTCTATTTCTGATAAAGGATATTATTATGCACCAGATCCATCAAGCCAGTATTGCTGTACGATCGGTGGAAATGTCGCTGAAAATGCCGGTGGAGCACATTGTCTTAAATATGGTGTAACAACCAACCATATCTTGGGGCTGGAAATTGTTTTACCAAATGGAGACATCATTGAAATTGGGGAAAACGGGATTCCCGATTCACCAGGGTATGATTTACTTGGCCTGCTAACAGGTTCAGAAGGAACGCTAGGAATTGTCACAAAAATAACCGTTCGTATTCTGAAAAATCCAGAAGCCAAACAAACGGTGCTTGCTTATTTTGATAAGGTTTCTGATGGAAGTCAAGCTGTATCCGATATTATCTCAGCAGGTATTGTTCCGGCTGCTCTTGAAATGATGGATAAAACAGCGATTAAGGGGGTAGAGGCAGCGGCATTTCCTGTTGGCCATCCAAAGGATATTGATGCATTGCTTTTGATTGAAGTGGACGGAATTTCTGCGGGCATTGAAGAGCAGATTAATCAAATACTTGAGGTATGTAAGAACCGGAATGTTCGTGAAGTAAAGGTAGCCCAAGATGAAAAGGAAAGAGCAAGCTGGTGGGCGAATCGCAAAACTGGATTTGGTGCAATGGGTGCCATTTCTCCGGATTATTTGGTACAGGACGGGGTAATCCCGCGCAGCAAGCTGCCTGAGGTACTTCAAAAAATTAACAAAATCAGCGAAGAGTCTGGATTACGCATTGCGAATATATTTCATGCAGGAGATGGAAATTTGCATCCGCTCGTTCTTTTTGATGCGAGAATACCCGGCCAAACCGAAATGGCCTTAAAAGTTGGGAGCGCATGTTTGCAAGTATGTGCAGAAGTTGGCGGAACGATAACAGGTGAGCATGGTGTTGGAATTGAGAAAAGAGAGGAGATGCGCTTTGTATTTACAGATGAGGAAATTAAGGCGCAGACAGATATCCGCGAAGTCTTTAATCCTGATAATTTATTAAATGCAGGAAAGTTATTTCCGACTCCTGGTCGATGTGCAGAAATAAAAAATGAGATGAAGGCAGCTGCCACCTCTTAATAGTGGAAGAATCACATGCATTTTACAATTTTTTAAACAAATTTAAAAACAATGTTTTGTAATAGCGAACAAGATGGTTAGCATGAATTTACTTTGTAAGTGCAGCTAGTTTAAAAGATTAGAAGATAAATTAAAGGAGGAAACAAATGATGAATAACTATGTGAAAGCAGGTAATCTCCAAGTTTCGAAAATACTTTATGACTTTATTAATTTAGAAGCCTTGCCTGGCAGCGGGGTTGATCAAAAGCAATTCTGGGCTGATTTAGAGTCTCTAGTTAAGGATTTAACACCTAAAAATAAGGAGCTTTTAGCCAAGAGGGATGAAATTCAAGACAAACTGGATACATGGCATCGGGAAAATAAAGAAAATATGGAATTTGCCAAGTATAAAGGGTTTTTAAAAGAGATTGGCTATCTTGAGGAGGGGGTTGAAGATTTTCAAATTACAACTGAGAATGTCGACAGTGAAATTGCTCTCCAGGCCGGTCCGCAGTTAGTAGTACCTGCAAATAATGCCCGTTATGCTATAAATGCTGCCAACGCTAGATGGGGAAGCCTTTATGACGCACTTTACGGAACAGATGCTATTAGTGACGAAGGCGGGGCAGGCCGGGAAGGTAGTTATAATCCACTTCGCGGTGAAAAGGTCATTGAGTTTGCAAGAGAATTTCTTGATCAAGCTGCAGCCTTGAAAGATTCCTCCCATAAAGAAGCTGTGAAATATGCAATTGTTGATGGTAGGCTGTCTGTTACGCTTAGTAATGGATCAACGACTGGACTTAACGAGGCAGAAAAGCTAGCTGGATATCAAGGACACCCTGAAAACCCTACAGCTGTATTGTTAAAAAATAATGGACTTCATTTTGAAATCCAAATCGATAGCAATCATTTGATCGGCAAAACAGATAAAGCGGGGATTAAAGATATCCTGTTAGAAGCGGCGATTACGACGATCATGGATTGCGAGGATTCCGTGGCTGCTGTAGATGCGGAAGATAAGGTGCTGGTTTATCGTAACTGGTTTGGGTTAATGAAAGGAGATCTGGCCTCAATTTTTCAGAAAGGGGATAAGTCAATCACACGAACCCTTAATCCTAATCGCACGTACACTGCGCCTCTCGGCGGGGAAATAACTTTATCTGGACGTTCCCTTATGTTTGTCCGAAATGTTGGGCACCTAATGACAAATAATGCGATTTTAGATCAGGAGGGCCACGAGATTCAAGAGGGCATTTTGGATTGTGCAATAACCAGCTTATTGGCGAAACATAGCATCTTAGGGAATGGCCGATATCAAAATTCTGAAAAAGGCTCTATTTATATCGTTAAACCAAAGATGCATGGGTCTGAAGAGGCAGCTTTTGCTAATCAGCTTTTTAACCGAGTTGAAGATATGCTAGGTCTGGAACGCCATACGATTAAAATTGGTGTGATGGATGAAGAACGACGAACTTCATTGAACTTGAAAGCGTGCATTCGCCAAGTTAAGGATAGAATTGCCTTTATTAATACAGGATTTTTAGATCGGACTGGCGATGAGATTCATACTTCTATGGAAGCAGGCTCTATGGTTCGAAAAAATGACATGAAATCAACAAGCTGGCTGCAGGGATATGAAAAATCAAACGTCAATATCGGATTAGCCAGCGGCTTCCAAGGCCGGGCTCAGATTGGTAAAGGAATGTGGGCTATGCCGGATAGGATGGAGGATATGCTGAAGCAAAAGATTGGCCAATTAAAAGCGGGTGCCAATACAGCTTGGGTTCCTTCCCCAACTGCTGCTACATTACACGCTCTTCACTATCATCAAATTGATGTAACAGATGAACAAAATAAGCTTATAAAGGAATCAAAAGATTTACAGGATGCTATTTTGGAAATTCCTTTGGCACCAAATATAAGCTGGAGCAAAGAAGAAATTCAGGAAGAATTGGAGAACAATTCTCAGGGGATTCTCGGCTATGTTGTCCGCTGGGTCGAACAAGGTATTGGTTGTTCAAAAGTTCCTGATGTTCATGATATAGGGCTGATGGAAGACAGAGCTACTTTGCGCATATCAAGTCAGCATCTTGCTAATTGGCTTCATCATGGAATCTGTACGAAAGATGAGGTGTTGGACACCTTACAACGAATGGCAAAGGTAGTAGATAAACAAAACGCCGGAGATCCCGCCTATCAACCGATGTCCGAAAACTATGAAAACTCAGTCGCATTTCAAGCTGCCTGCGATCTAGTCTTCAAGGGCTATGATCAGCCAAACGGGTATACCGAACCAATCTTGCATCGCCGCCGCTTAGAAGCTAAGGCAAAGTTTGCTGTAAAACAATAACTTGGTCAGGGGCTTAGGAGGCCCCTTGATAATGGATCTTTTATGAGAAAGTCCTAACTAGCAAGATTGTATTAACTCTAGGAAACCAATATTTCTTGTTTGAAATGGAAGACTCTTACTATTCCTTCAGGTAGTTTAAGGAATAGTGAAATAACCATTAACCTGAGGAGATGAGACTATGAAAAACATTCGGGAAAAGGCACTGGAGCTTCATAAGCAATATAAAGGAAAATTAAGTGTTAATGTTAAGGTACCTGTTGAAAATGCGAATGATTTAAGCTTAGTATACTCTCCAGGTGTTGCAGAGCCTTGTAAAGAAATTTATGAGGATCCTGACAAAATCTATGATTATACGATTAAAGGAAACTTAGTAGCTGTTATTTCAGATGGATCAGCTGTATTAGGCTTAGGAAATATTGGTGCTGGAGCGTCGATGCCGGTTATGGAAGGGAAAGCAGCATTATTTAAGGGATTTGCTGATATCGATGCGATCCCGCTTTGTATCAACACACATGATCCTGAACAAATTATTCAAACAGTAAAATTATTAGAACCAACTTTTGGCGGAATTAATCTCGAGGACATTTCAGCCCCAAATTGTTTCATCATAGAAGAAAGATTAAAAAAGGAAATGAACATTCCTGTTTTTCATGATGATCAGCATGGAACAGCTATTGTAACAGCGGCCGGATTAATCAATGCTTTAAAAATCGTGGATAAACGCCTTGATAATACCAAGGTTGTAATTAATGGTGCCGGGGCTGCCGGTATCGCTACTACAAAGCTGCTGCTTAATATGGGCGTACACGATATCATCTTATGTGATTCAAAGGGTGCCATTTACGAAGGCCGCCAATATGGAATGAATGCCATGAAAGAATCTATTTCTAAATATACGAATAAGAACAAAGTTGAGGGTCTGTTACAGGAAGTGATCAAGGATACGGATGTATTTATTGGATTATCGGTAGCTGAAGCGGTGACGCCGCAGATGGTCCAGTCAATGAATAGAGATCCGATTATCTTTGCAATGGCAAACCCAATTCCGGAAATTATGCCGGCCGTTGCGCTGGCTGCAGGAGCCGCTGTAGTTGGAACAGGCCGTTCCGATATGGCGAATCAGGTAAATAATGTGCTTGCTTTTCCTGGCATATTCAAAGGAGCACTTGAGGTCTTTGCTTCTGAAATTAATGAAGAAATGAAGCTCGCGGCTGTTTTTGCGATTGCAAACCTAATTACACGTAAGGAGCTCAAACATGACTACGTTATACCACGGGCGTTCGATGAGCGAGTTGCAGATGCAGTGGCAAGAGCTGTTGCAGAGGCAGCGATAAAAACAGGAGTAGCCCGTAAAAAGATGGTTAAACAAGAAAAGATTATTTGAGGAGGCTATGATAAAGATGAAATTTACTAGATTTATGATTAATTCTTCCGTTTCTAAAGGAATTATTACGGAAGATACAATCAGAGAAATTAAAGGTGATATTTTTGGCAGCTGGGAATATACAGGTACGGTCATTTCAAGAAATGAAGTGAAATTTCTTGCACCTATTGAGCCCAATCAAGTCATTGGGATTGGAGCAAATTATGTTTCAAAAGCTGAAGATCTTCCTCAAGAGCTTCCAGAAATACCAGTATTTTTCTTCAAGCCTGCTTCATCAGTTATTGGTCCTGAAGAAGAGATTGTGATTCCAAAAGGTATAAATCAAGTCAAATTTGAATCTGAATTAGCAGTGGTTATTGGAAAAGAAGCTAAAAATGTGCCTGAAGCTGATGTGTTAGATTATGTGTTTGGTTATACAATAGGCAATGATGTAACAGCACCGCAATTTTTTCATCAAGACGGTCACTGGACTATCGGTAAGTCGTTCGACACCTTTACCCCTTTAGGTCCTGTAATTGAAACAGATCTTGATCCCTTTAACGTAACAGTTAATGCTAGCCTAAATAATATTGAAAAACAAAACAGCCCAACAGATTTAATGATTATTCCTATTCGTAAAATGGTTTCTTATCTTACAAATGTAATGACGCTTAAGCCGGGGGATATTATTTTAACAGGAAGTCCTGTTGGAGCTGAATTAGTAGGACCAGAGGATATCATAGAATGTATAATTGAAGGAATTGGCACGCTTCGAAATACATTTGTATCCGCAAAGGAAAGTGCTGAAACTCATTAATAGGAAGAGAAAGGGAACGTGCGGTATTAATAATTTGGTACTCCAGCTGTTTCATAAAATGGCCGAGTTTGTCTAAGCTATATATTATCTTCCCTTTCGAACGAGATGGCTCCACCATATATTTTAATGGGTTTTGCATGTTCAAATGCCCGGCAATAGGTGTGATATAATACATTTTAATATATCTTCCCCCTCGAGGTGAGTGTAATGGAAAGAGAGAATATGGTAAAGTCTGTAAGCCGGGCGTTGGATATTATCACTCTTGTAAGTACTAAAAAAGGCGGTTTAGGTGTTACAGAGATTGCTGGCCAAATTGATATTAATAAAAGCTCTGTTTATCGAATTCTTTCAACACTTGTTCAATATGGATATGTTGAGCAAGATAAAGAAACCGGCCGATATAAGCTTGGATATAAATTTTTAGAGGTAAGTTCAAAGCTTTTAGAATCTATTGATCTGAGGGCAGAGGCAAGACCTTACTTACAGGAATTGGAAAATATAACCAACGAAGTGATCCACATGGTTGTATATGACCAAGGTGAGGTTGTTTATATTGAAAAATTAGAGGGAAATGAAACGCTGCGAATGCACTCCAAGGTCGGGAAAAGGGCACCGATGCATTGTACATCTGTAGGAAAAGCGATTCTCGCTCATCTGCCATCTGCGGTGGTGCTGGATATTCTTGAGCGTAAAGGGATGCCGATGCATACAGACAAAACGATCACCAGCAAAGAAGAGTTTATGCAAGAGCTGAATCAAGTGAAGCAAAAGGGATATGCCCTTGATTTAGAAGAAAATGAATATGGAATTACATGCATAGCAGTGCCTGTTTTTGACCATTTAGGAAAAGTCATTTCAGCTGTTAGTATTTCCGGACCAACCATTCGAATGACGGAAGAAAGGTTGAACCAGCTGAAAAAGAAAATGATCTTTATTGGTAAACAGATTTCAGCAAGGCTTGGATTTGGAAGCAAAACCAGTTAAATACACTATTTAAAAATTTGTTCGAATGCTTTGAAGGAAAGGTATATCGGACAAATTTTTTTGGGTAAGTGTTTTAATAAATTTTCAAAATATTCTTGAAGTGATGCGGATACTTTGTATAATATAAATGTGGTTGAATTATGTTATATAACAATTTCATATAGTTGTATAACAATGTTCCTTCATCCGCAACAAAGGGGAATGTGATTTTCTATTAAGAAACAAAAGGGGGAAATTGTATTATGAGTACAAGTGTGTTAGCTTTGCTATCATTGTTACCCATCCTTGCAGTTGCCATTTTTTTAGTTGGTTTAAGATGGCCTGCAAGTAAAGCCATGCCAATTTCATATCTAGTAGCAGTAATACTGGCGTTGTTTATTTGGAAGGTACCAGGGGAAACAGTTGCTGCAGCATCAGTGAATGGTTTAGTTGTAGCCGGTACCCTGTTATACATTATTTTTGGAGCAATCCTGCTTCTAAACACACTCCAAGAAAGTGGAGGAATTAAAACAATTCGTCAGGGATTCACAAATATATCTGCAGACCGGCGCATTCAGGTGATCATTATTGCCTGGTTATTTGGATCTTTTATTGAAGGGGCTTCCGGATTCGGTACACCGGCTGCTGTTGCCGTCCCGCTATTAGTAGGGCTTGGTTTTCCAGCAATGGCTGCTGTTATTGCTGGAATGGTCATTCAAAGCACTCCTGTTTCCTTCGGTGCGGTTGGTACTCCTATGCTTGTCGGGGTTCAAACTGGTTTATCGGCAGACGCAAGTATCACGGACAATTTTCTTTCTTTAATCACTGCCATCGGGGGGCAAGTTGCTATTTTACATATGATTGCCGGCACTCTTATCCCATTGTTTGTAGTTGCTTTAATGACAAGGTTCTTTGGGAAAAATAAATCATTTTCAGAGGGCGTTAAAGTTTGGAAGTTCGCCTTGTTTGCCGCTTTTTCGATGACAATTCCATATGTCATTGTTGCAAACGTTCTAGGACCTGAGTTTCCTTCTATGGTCGGCGGATTGGCAGGTCTCGCCATTGTAGTGTATGCAGCCAAGAAAGGATTTCTCATGCCTCCAAAAGAAGAAGTTTGGGATTTTGAAGAAAAATCTAAATGGGATCCAGAGTGGATAGGCAAGCTTGAGATCAAGGACATTTCCCACAAAAACGGAAGCATGAGTATGGTACGTGCTTGGACACCATATATTTTAGTTGGGGTATTACTTGTATTATCAAGACTGAAAACGCTTCCTATAATGGGTTGGCTCCAATCATGGAATGTTGCCATCCCTAATATGTTTGGCTCGGAAATCACAGCAAGCTTTCAGCCTTTATATTTACCCGGCACCATCTTTATTGTTGTTTCAATGATTACCTATTTTATCCACGGCATGAATGGAAGCGTATACAAAACAGCCTGGTCCCAATCTGTCAAAACAACTGTCGCGGCCTCAACAGCTTTAGTCTTCACTGTTCCTATGGTTCAAGTATTTATCAATTCAGGTGGCGGAGCGGCCGGCTTTGAACAAATGCCAATTGAATTGGCAAATGGAGCGGCCGCTTTAGCTGGTGAGTATTGGCCGTTCTTCGCAACGTTTATCGGGGGAATCGGTGCATTTATTGCAGGCAGCAATACAGTAAGTAATATGATGTTTTCCTTATTTCAATACGACGTTGGTTCTCAAATTGGCGTTAATCCGACATGGATTGTAGCTCTTCAGGCAGTAGGTGGTGCGGCTGGAAACATGATATGTGTTCATAATGTCGTAGCAGCATCCGCGGTAGTAGGGATTGTCGGGAAAGAAGGAATAGTTATCCGAAAAACCTTGCTCCCATTTGTGTATTATGCTTTATTGTCAGGGGCAGTTGGCTATGCCATAGTATGGTACTCACAAAAAGGAATCTTTAATCTCGGCTCCTTCATCGCAGCAGCAATTGTTCTCGCAGCAACATACATTATTGCTACAAATCAAAAACGCGCAAATTTACTACTCCACAATTCATCAGCAGATATCAAGTCAGTTAAATAAAATTCATGGGTTGCAGCTTTACAAATATAACTCTAACTCCTATTTAATGAAGGTCATGGCTTATATTAGGAAATGAAAAATTTCAGCCTCGATAATGAATGATAGAAGAGGTTTACGCCTTTTATGCGCCTATTTAATTGGACAAAGTTCGAAGTAACAGGGCTCTGAAAGGGGAAAACCAAGCCTTATTGACATCACGATTATTAAAGAGGGGGACTGTATGACAATCTAGTCTGACCAGATGTTTATTTATGAGTATTTTTTCAAATCTTCAAGGTTTAAGAATAATTTTCTCATATGGATTCCTTAAATAGAAATCATAAGGTAATATGGTTACCAACTGATGTCTAATTGGGAATCTTTTTTTGTAGAAGAAAACTATAAACCATGGCAGGATTTTGTTTCCAAGACTAGTAAGATGTATTCTGAATTTGTATCAAAGTTTTGGTTAATAGTTAAAAGTGGTTTGCGAAGATATCAAAAAATAAACATTATTTTTAGAACGCTATGATGCGTCGATTAAGTGGAGGAAATCATTTGGAAAAGATCATGCAAGTAATTCAAGATATTAAACCGCTGGATATACGGTCAATGGAGGAAATGAGGAACTGCTTAAATAACTTAACTAAACCATTAGGCAGCTTAGGAATGTTGGAAGAACTTCCGATAACGCTTTCAGGCATTGCCGGCCATGCGGCTCCAAAAGTAGACCGAAAAGCAATCGTTGTTATGTGCGGGGATCATGGAGTTGTAAAAGAAGGTGTCAGTGCATATCCTCAAGCGGTAACTGGCTTAATGATGGATAATTTTGTACGAGGCAAAGCAGCGATTAATGTACTCGCACGCCAGGCAGGTGCTGAGGTTCAAGTTATTGATATTGGAAGTATGCTGGAAGAAGTGCCGAAAGAGATTATCAAGAAAAAAGTGCGGTATGGAACAGATAATATGGCAATCGGCCCAGCTATGTCGAAAGAGGAGGCTGTTCAAGGGATACATATAGGTATAGAAACTGCCTTTGACTTGGCTGATCAAGGTATTGACCTGCTTGGAATAGGGGAAATGGGGATTGGAAATACAACCCCTGCCAGTGCCATGACAGCAGTTTTTACAAGCATATCTATTTCTCAATTAACAGGCAGGGGTACCGGGATAAATGCCGCAGGTTTAGACAAGAAAATAGAGGTGATTGAAAGAGCAATTAAAGGAAACAACCCAAATCCGATGGATCCCCTCGATGTTCTTTGTAAAGTAGGAGGATTTGAAATTGCAGGACTTGTTGGAGTATTGTTAGGAGCGGCAGCTCGCAGAATCCCAGTTGTTATTGACGGGGTTATTTCTGGAGCAGCGGCATTAGCTGCATACCGGATCGAACCTCTTTCCCGCGATTACATGATTGCTTCTCATTTATCAGCAGAACCGGCACATCAATTCATTTTGAACGAACTTGAACTAAAACCTCTACTAAATTTAGAAATGAGACTTGGGGAAGGAACAGGCGCTGCCCTCGCATTTCCATTAATCGAATCTTCAACGCGGATTTTTAGGGAAATGGCTACATTTGAGGAATTAGGCATACCTGCACATGTGGAAAATTCTAAAGAGAAGAATGAGGCTTGAGGTCGCCGATCCAAATTGATTTTGATGAGACAGAAAAATGGAGGAAACAAAACATGAAAATATCTGGATGATACGATTTGCTATGAATCTTAGAAATACCTTTTTTCAACTATAAGTGCATGGTGGTTTTTAGTTTATATAAAAATGGCCGTGGTATTCGCATAATTCACGGCCCAAGGATTGGTAAACATACCCTAGAATTGAAGTACACCATTTGATCAATTATAAAAATTAGGGTTCATTACCTATTTGTAATTTTTTAATAACAAAACACTTTACATACCTTAGTGGGGTATAGTAATATCGTCTTAAGGGGGTGAAGCAATGTCGATGAATTCAGATAATCTAGAGAATATGAATGAAATCGATGAATGCTGCTCATCAGAAAGTGAAAGAAAAAGCCATCATTCAGATAAAGTGAAAAATAATTTAGTAACAAGATTAAATCGAATAGAAGGACAAATTCGAGGTATAAAAGGATTAATTGAAAAAGATACGTATTGTGATGATGTAATCACACAAATCTCTGCTACCCAATCTGCATTAAATAGTGTGGGGCGAATTTTACTCGAAGGTCACATGAAGACTTGTGTTCTTGAGAAAATTCAAGAAGGGGACACAGAAATCTTGGATGAGGTAATGGTAACCATTCAAAAATTAATGAAAAAATAAAAGGAGACTAAAGCTTATGGAAAAAATAACTCTAAACGTTCAAGGTATGTCGTGTGGACATTGTATTAAATCAATTGAAGGCAGCGTAGGGGAATTATCTGGGGTTAATAAAGTCAAAGTAAACCTGGATTCAGGAACTGTTGGAGTGGAATTTAATCCAAATGAAGTTACTCTTGATAAGATCAAGGAAACGATTGACGACCAAGGTTACGATGTTTAGGTAAACTTCAGGTAGAGGACGTGCAGATGGAAGCACGATTTCTTTTACTCATCAAAATACTATACCTAGGTATGGTTATAATAATTTCGAAAAGGTTGGCTAATGCTACCATTAAATTTTCTAAACGTGCTGTTCTTGCAGCACGTTCTAATTTCCGAAAAATATACCCCACTATAGTATGTGGTGGTTAGGGGTGAATCGTGATGAGCGATAAAAAAGAAACAACACTTCAAATAGCTGGCATGACTTGTGCGGCTTGTGCAGTGAGAATAGAAAAAGGTCTCAAAAAAATAGATGGTGTAGAGGACGCAAGCGTAAATTTTGCATTAGAAAAATCAAAAGTCACATTTGACCCATCCAAATCAAATATTAATCAGTTTAAAGAAAAAGTAGAATCGTTAGGATATAAAGTCGTAAGTGAGAAAGCTGAATTTGATATATCTGGGATGACATGCGCAGCTTGTGCTAATAGAATAGAAAAACGTTTAAACAAGTTAAATGGCGTCCAAAACGCAACAGTAAACTTCGCCATAGAATCTGCCCTTGTAGAATATAACCCTGATGAAGTTTCGATCGCAGATATGAAAGAAGCTATCAAAAAATTAGGCTATCAATTAGAACAAAAGCAAGAAGCTAAAGGAGGAAAGATTGATCATAGACAGAAGGAAATTGAAAAGCAAAAAGGAAAATTTATTTTCTCTTCTATCTTATCTATTCCTTTACTTTGGGCGATGGTTAGTCATTTTGAATTTACTTCCTTTATTTGGCTCCCCGAAATGTTTATGAATCCTTGGGTTCAGCTCGCACTTGCGACTCCTGTTCAATTTTTAGTCGGCGGTCAATTTTACGTAGGTGCCTATAAAGCATTAAGGAATAAAAGTGCAAACATGGATGTTTTGGTTGCTCTTGGAACCTCTGCTGCCTTTTTCTACAGTATCTACTTGAGCATTCTATCAATAGGCTCAGATAGCCATATGGTGGAATTATATTTTGAAACAAGTGCTGTGTTAATTACCCTTATTATATTAGGAAAGTTATTTGAAGCAAAAGCAAAGGGACGTTCTTCTGAAGCCATTAAGAAGCTGATGGGCTTACAAGCGAAAACGGCCACTGTGCTTAGAGACGGTCAAGAATTGAATATACCCATTGAAGAAGTAATCACAGGTGATATCGTCTATGTAAAGCCAGGTGAAAAAGTACCTGTAGATGGAGAGATTGTTGAAGGAAGATCTGCTCTAGATGAATCAATGATTACAGGTGAAAGTATCCCTGTTGATAAAACTGTTGGAGATGGAGTCATAGGATCAACCATTAACAAAAACGGGTTTTTGAAGGTGAAGGCAACAAAAGTTGGAAAAGATACGGCCTTAGCGCAAATTATCAAAGTAGTAGAAGAGGCTCAAGGTTCAAAAGCTCCTATTCAGCGCTTAGCCGATGGCATTTCTGGAATTTTTGTCCCGATTGTCGTAGGCATAGCTATTGTGGCATTTCTAGTTTGGTATTTTGCCATTAGTCCAGGAGAATTCACAGTCGCTCTGGAAAAGTTAATTGCCATATTAGTAATTGCATGTCCATGTGCCCTCGGTTTAGCTACTCCTACGTCCATTATGGCTGGAACAGGCCGTGCTGCTGAATATGGAGTTTTGTTCAAGGGCGGAGAGCATCTTGAGACGACTCACCAACTGAATACAGTAATTCTTGATAAAACAGGCACTGTAACAAATGGGAAACCATCCCTTACAGATGTGATTGTTACTAATGGATTTGAAGAAGAGGAATTTTTAAAACTAGTCGGTGCTGCAGAAAGAAATTCTGAACATCCTTTAGCTGAGGCAATTGTGGAGGGGATTAAAGAAAAAGGAATTGAACTTGGAAACTCTGAACACTTTGAAGCAATTCCTGGCTTTGGAGTTAAATCTAAGGTTAAAAATAAAACCTTGCTAATTGGAACGCGCCGACTTATGAAGAAAAATAATATTAATATTGAGAACATACTGCCAAAGGTGGAAAACTTAGAAAAACAAGGAAAGACGGCCATGCTAGTCGCAATTGATCACCAGTTCACCGGTGTGATTGCCGTTGCCGATACGATTAAAGAAACTTCTAAAAAAGCGATTGAAAGATTAAAAAATATGGGGCTTGAGGTTGTGATGATTACAGGTGATAACAAGCAAACGGCTCAAGCAATTGGGAAAGATGTCGGGATCGACCATGTGATAGCAGAAGTTCTTCCAGAAGGTAAAGCGGAAGAGGTTAAAAAGCTTCAGAAAGCAGGAAAGAAAGTAGCGATGGTAGGTGACGGTATTAATGATGCACCAGCGTTAGCTGCTGCTGATATAGGGATGGCTATTGGTACTGGAACAGATGTAGCAATGGAAGCGGCTGATATCACACTAATGCGGGGAGACCTAAATAGCATTGCAGATAGCATCATCATGAGTAAAATGACGATCCGTAATATTAAGCAAAATCTATTTTGGGCATTCGCTTACAATACGTTAGGAGTTCCTGTTGCAGCATTAGGTTTTCTAGCACCATGGCTTGCAGGAGCAGCAATGGCATTTAGTTCAGTATCCGTTGTTTTAAACGCACTCAGATTACAAAGAATGAAGTTAAAGGGATAATCTGTCTATTAGGCTCTTTTCCAAAAAGATTGTTGCTTTCAAAATGGAAGAGTTCTTTCAATAGAAGCAATTGGCAGGTCGTCAATTGCCTCTAATCCGGCCTTTGCCTTCAGAAGGTACAATAAGTCGTAAAAACACTTTTTATGTAAATAGCAATAAAGCTTTCGAAAACAGCCATCTATTAAAAAGAGAGGAGTATTTTATGAAACAAAAGAGAATTTTGACCTGGACAATTTCAGCCATTGTTTACCTGGGGTTAGTCATTGGCGGTTATTCCGTATATGCAAGCGTAGGCAATAACAATCCCGCTGATAATCATTCTCCAACAAAAAACAATCATGAGAAAAAAGAAGCTGGTAATGAACAAGTCCATAGTGATGACCATACTAGCCAAAAAAATAATAAAGAGCATTCTGATCACGGGTCTCATTCAGAAAGCGAAGTTGTTACCAACGTAAAATATGAAAACAGCTTAATAACTATAGATGTTAAGGATCAAAATCAAACTGCACCCGAATTAGAAATCTCACACGAAAAAATCATGCATCTCATTATCGTTAGTGCCGATTTAAAAGAATACTACCACTTGCATCCCGAAGAAAAAGGGAAGGGTATGTATACTCAGAAATTCAATCTCCTTGATAACTCCTATAAGGTGTTTATTGATATTAAACCAAAAAATCTTGCTTATCAGGTTAATCCGGTTGAACTGCATGTGGGTAATGATCATGGGACAGATCAGGACAATTCACTAAAACCTGATACAAACCTAACAAAAACAATCAATGAAAAGACAGTCGAATTAGCAACAACAAAATTAGTGGCAAACGATAATGTAACATTAACCTTTGATACAAAAGGGATTACCCCAGAGCCTTATCTTGAGGCATTGGGCCATGTTGTTATTTTGGATGAAAAGGGTAAAAAATTTGTTCACGTCCATCCTGCATCAGAGGATAAAACAATATTTGAAACAAAATTTGATAAACCTGGGATATACAAAGTATGGGGAGAGTTTAAATTTGATGGCAAAGTAAATAACTATCCATTTGTTATCGAGGTCAAATAATAGGAAGAACTAAGGTGAATTTTATGAACTTAGATGGTGTCAGTAAGCATCTATTAATCTGTAATGGCAAATCATGTGTGAAAAAAGGAGCAGAGGAAGTTACGGACACAATTAGAGGAGAATTAAACAGGTTAGACCTGTATAAGGATATCCTCACAACAAAAACACTTTGTAATGGTCAATGCAAGTATGGTCCCATTGCCGTACTATATCCTCAAGGAACCTGGTATAAAGAAATGAATAAAACAAAAAGTGAAGAGCTTGTTCGTCAATTAAAGGAAAATGACAATGTTATTCTAAACTCTAAACTTTACTACTATGATGGGAAATCATTTAAGAATCATGTGGGAGAAATCCCCTTATAGGAGAAATAGGAAAAGGCGTTTCTGTAATAGTACGCCTTTTCTTCATGTAAATAAATCAGTGAAAGGATTGCTGTTTTTTAAATTAATCACTCTGAAACCAATTAAAAATACCATACTTATTAAAATAATGATGTATAGGACATGTAGCTAGAGTACTACTCCTCATCATTCACTTCTCCATCTCCAACTTCATCTTCACCAGGTGCATCTCCGCAAGCAGTCATTGTTGTAGCAAGAAGAACGGCAAGTAATATAGCAAGAAGCTTTTTCATAATTTTTGGTTCCCTCCTTTCTCTTTATTTGGTATTGTATTTCGTAGAATTCCGTAATGATAGGAAATTATGCAAATGCGACTCCTTAGTAAAAAGAGGCTTAACTTTTGTTTAGGGATTAAGGAAAGATATTTTAAAAGATGTAAAAATATCTCATAACATGATTTACAAAAAGGGCCTGTCAGATGGGAGAAACTCCTTTCTAACAGGCTCTTAGCTTATCTTTTAGTGAAAATTATTTTGATTTTGACCGCCGTTATTCATGGGTGCATAGGAGTTCAGCATTTGCTGCATATCCTGCTGTGCGAGCTGAGGTACTTGATAGTATTGATTTTTATTTTGGTAAATAGATAACTCATAAGCCATCTCTATACAATTCGGAACTGAATCCGCGAGGACTCGACGAACTACTGGGTTCGTCACCTCGAGAGCTGCCATTGTTTTCATGGATGCGTTTGATTTCACTGATCCAAGCATGCAGCTGGAAATACATTCATCTGTAATTTCCGAAACATTTTGTAATGGTTTTTTAGGCTGGGAAGGTGATAACCCATATACAAAGTCATTGTCCTGAGCCATTTTATAGCTTTGTGTCGGGGTGGCAGGGTCTTGGCCGGATTTGAAGCAATCGACAGTAGTGTTATATTCATTTTGCATGAATTGATATTGTCGATCTAATATATCTAATAACTCTTGATCTTTCACATGCTGACGAAGAAGTGTGTATTGATTTAATGTTCCTACTGAGCCAGATAAAACCTCATGAACATCAAAAACCTCATGCCCCCCATGATTCATCTGCTGACTAGCTGGTCTTGTCTGCATGTTTTGTTGTTGATTTTGGTTTTGGTTTTGCATTACATAAACGCCTCCTTGTGAATTTTACTTAGTTATTATTTGCCAAACGACAGGAGTTATTCTTGAAATCAAGAATTGATTAATGAATTTTTGAATGGATTTTAGCTGGATGAAATGAATTGGAGGAGCGGCTTATTAATAGGTGATCGTTTAAATTCAACTAAAACCTATATTTTCGACATATTTCCCGGGAAAAAAGAGGATTCATTTGTAGAGCGTTACATTTTGTTTTCCGATATGATACTATACTAATATAAATCATTCAGAATAATCTAATAAATTGGATCTGCTGTTACAAAGGGGAGTAGCTTTATGGTACTACAATTAGAAAATGTTTCATTAAAAAGAAATGGTTCCTGGATTTTGAAGGGTATTGATTGGTGTATACAAGAAGGAGAGCACTGGGTGCTATTCGGTTTAAATGGTGCAGGGAAAACCGCAATTTTAAAAATGTTGAATGCGTATTATTTCCCTACGAGCGGGAAAGTAACCGTGGTTGGTAAGGAATTTGGGAAGACTCCATTAGGTGAGCACCTTCGCACAAAAATTGGGCTTGTATCTTCTTCTTTACAGCAAAAACTCTATCCATCAGATAGTGCTTATGAAATTGTTTTAAGCGGTGCATTCGCTTCAATTGGACTTTATGAAACACCGACCGATGAAATGAGAGCTAGAGCTGTCTCTTTGCTGGATGAGCTTGGATGTATGGAGTATGCAGACCGAAACTATGAGACGCTTTCACAAGGGGAAAGACAACGGGTCCTCATTGGAAGGGCTCTAATGGCAAAACCTCAATTACTAATATTAGACGAACCGGCAAATGGATTAGATTTTATTGCACGGGAACAGCTGTTGGAGAAGATTGAAAAAATAGCAGAAAGTCCTGAAGGACCAACAATCATCTTTGTCACCCACCATGTTGAAGAAATTCTGCCTCAGTTTAACAAAACGTTATTATTAAAAAAAGGTGAAGCGTTTGCTTCAGGAGACACGCGTGAAATGATTTCTAATGATATGCTTTCTAACTTTTTCGAACTTCCTGTTGATGTTGTTTGGAAAAATGACCGGCCTTTATTAACTAGGAAGAACCTGTCTGTGAAAACTTTATTAACATAGCGGCCAGGGAGTAATCGCGCATAGATCACGGGTTTGCACATAGAGGGGAAGTTTTCGCATAGCCAAGGCAATATCGCGCATAGATCACAGATTCGCGCATAGAGGGGAAGATTTCGCTCATAGAACTAAATAGAACGAGCATAGCCAGTCAGAAATCGCGCATAGATCACGGGTTCGCGCATAGAGGGGAAGATATCGCTCATAGACAGGGTGAAATCGCTCATAGAACTAAGTAGAACGAGCATAGCCAAGGCAATTCGCGCATAGAGGGGAAGATATCGCTCATAGACAGGGTGAAATCGCTCATAGAACTAAGTGGAACGCGCATAGCCAAGGCGATATCGCGCATAGATCACAGGTTCGCGCATAGAGGGAAAGATTTCGCTCATATGCAGGGTGATATCGCTCATAGAACTAAATAGAACGAGCATAGCCAGTCAGAAATCGCGCATAGATCACGGGTTCGCGCATAGAGGGGAAGATTTCGCTCAAAGACAGGGCGATATCGCTCATAGAACTAAGTAGAACGAGCATAGCCAAGGCGATATCGCGCATAGATCACAGATTCGCTCATAGAGGGAAAGATTTCGCTCAAAGACAGGGTGATATCGCTCATAGAACTAAGTAGAACGCGCAAAGCCAAGGCGATATCGCGCATAGATCACGGGTTCGCGCATAGAGGGGAAGATACCGCTCATAGACCGGGTGAAATCGCTCATAGAACTCAGTGGAAAGCGCAAAGCCAGACCGTAATCGCGCAAAAATCAAGGATTCACACATAGAAGGGAAATTTAATTCGTTATATAAGAAATCATTACCTTACCGCTCAAAAAGGACAGACTATTGCAGGGGTGGCGACTAGCCAGATTTTTAAGGCTGCAACTCGTTTTCCCTATTCCTTGCTGCAATGAAATTGGCGAAAAAAGTTTTAGAATAGACGAGAGGATAATAATATGTCTAAGACAGATAACATGCTTTTTATTCTGTGGTTATTGAAAACAAGAAAGCGGCTAACGGCAAAACAAATTGCGGAGACTTTGGAAATTAATATTCGAACAGTCTACAGGTATATAGATGCTTTATGTGTAAGCGGCGTTCCTATTATTTCTGAAGCGGGACACAATGGCGGGTACAGTTTGCTTGACCATTCGATTGAAGTTCCATTGTTTTTTGATTTAGACGAACAAAAAGCTCTTATTCATGCCTCTATTTTTGCAAAAGAGTCAGGTTATCCTTTTGAAGATTCGCTTAATAGCGCGATTGCAAAATTGAAAATGTATACGAACGAAAAGCAGCTGGATGAAATTAATCGTCATTTAACAGGTTTTGATGTTATAAGCACCCCGACTAACCCAAAGTTGAATTCCTATCTCCAAGAAATAGAACAATCAGTGGCGAACGGATTTACACTTGAAATGGAGTACCAGAAAAGAGATAAACAGACCCTTGCCTCTCGGCATATCAACCCATATGGACTTATCCACTGGAAGA
Organism: Metabacillus arenae; assembly: GCF_014773385.1. Taxonomy (GTDB): domain Bacteria; phylum Bacillota; class Bacilli; order Bacillales; family Bacillaceae; genus Metabacillus_D; species Metabacillus_D arenae. The sequence goes on from NZ_JACXAI010000010.1 coordinate 60,346, forward strand.
GTAAATGGTATGTAATTGCTTTTTGCCATTATCGCCAGGAAATTAGAAGCTTTCGGGTGGATCGTATTGAATCACTAAATCGTACAATTTCGACCTTCGAACCGCCAGTGGATTTTTCATCAAAAGAATTTTTTCTGAAAAACATCCTGCCCGACCAAAACACTCAAGAAAATCTCATTTCTGTCGAAATTAAGGGAAAAGAACAAGCGATCAATGAATTATGTCAGCATTGGTTATTTGCTCATTTGCTAGTGGAACGCACTAATGAGCATGTGATTGTTAAACTTGATGAAAAAGCAATTCGTACGTATGTCCCCTATATCCTTCTTTCATATGGCAAATCAATTCAAATCGTAGAGCCTTTATTTTTAAAAGAAAGAATGATTACGATCCTAACAGAATTACTAAACCATTACGATTAATTTAACTTCACTGACCATTCTTGTCAGTGTAGCTTTGGTATGTTTTAGGAAAAGTGGAGGGAGTGATCGCAATGAATCAAACGAAAACTTGGATGAACAAATGGATAAGACACCGGAGTGTTCTAGAGGAGTTAGTGACACTGATTGAAGATGAACATTTGAACTATAAGCCCTGGCCTGACGCCATGACCTTATCTGAGCTTGTTCTGCATACAGCCCGCTGGAATCATACCTTTGTTTCATTAGTAGCAACTGGAGAGTTTACTGAGCCTGAAGACAAGAATTGCAAGACGGCAGCGGAATTACAGGAGACCGTTCAACGACTTACGAAGGAAACAACGGAAATGTTCAAATCAATTGCGGATGTAAACTTAAAAGAGGAGTTTGAGCTTCCGTTTTCAAATTTTAAAGACAGCGGCGATTCAATTATAACAATTATGTATGACCATGAAATTCACCATAAAGGTCAGTTATTTGTTTATGTTCGTTTAATAGGAATAGAAGAGGTGCCTTTTTTAGTAGATATAAACAAATCTATAGAAAACAAGGAGGCTTATTAATGGAAAATAAAACAATAGAGCTGTTTGACTACAATGTTTGGGGTAACAATCGAACCTTTAACAGGATTAAAGAATTACCTGAATCTATTTATACTCAAGATGTAAAAAGTGTATTTCAGTCCATCTCAGAGGTAATTGAACATATCTATTTAACTGACTTAGTCTGGTATTATACTATGAGTGGAAAAAGTTTTGATGAGACAGTTTCGTTATTAGGCAAACGAAAAGAAGAATTAGTTAATGAGAGATTAGCAGATATGGAAATTGAATATCTCGAACTATCAAAAAGGTATCAAGAGTTATTTGACAGCCGAGAAGATTTAGAGGCACTGTTCACTATTGCCCATCCTAATTTCGGAAGCACCGAAACTTCTATCGCCGAGTTAGTTCAGCATGTTGTTAACCATGGAACCTATCACAGAGGAAATATTACCGCTATGCTGCGGCAATTGGGGCATGCAGGGCCATCAACAGATTTTATATACTTTTTGTTTGAAAAAAAATCTAATCAAGGGAAAGTTTTACGAAACGCAGATTAAAAGCTTTGCAGCTGAAAATGTTTGATAACCAACTGGGTACACCTGCTATTAATCATTTATTTAAGAAATATCTCTTTTTTGCAGATATAGAACCCCCCTCGAATCTTGCTCTCGAAGGGGGATTCTGATAAGCTGGCCTTACTGTTTAATGCTTTCTCATGGTTTCCAAGTGATTGGAGGCTGAGATGGCTGTGGGTCATGCTCCGTTAAGAACTGCTGCAACCCCCCCAAATCATCGGTGTTTATAAAATCTACACCAGCTTTCAAAAGTTCATGCCATATCGCTTCCCGCTGTGGTGAGGGGATGTCAGGAGTAGCCCAAAAGCGGACCTTTTGATTATTAGCATGAGCAGTTGAAACAATCGTATTCAATTTCTCCCGTTCCTCAACCGGCATTTCTCCTTCACCATTCCATGAGAAATGTTTCGTCCAGTTATCACTGATGACAGGCATAAATTCATTTGCAGTGCCTGAACCCAAGTCGCTCATTCGTCCATCATAGGCTGCATAGCGAACAGGCTGATTCTCCATAAGGTCACGCGGACGGTTACCTGATATATAAACCGTTACGGCGCCAGGTTTTACTCCTGCAGGCGTGAATTTTGTAAGCATCCTTTGATACTTGCGGAGCTGTTTATGTATAGCCCGGTAAGTCGCCTCATCCGCCGACTTAATGTCAATCCATAGGATAAAATCATGCTTATAATTTGGATAAACAGATCTGTGATTGTTCTTGACTCTTTCCATCAACGGTTTAAGATATAGAGATTGTAACGTCCGTTCTGATCGAACATCTTCCCTGTCATGAGCGATAAGCAGCTTGCCATCGACAAGCCAAACGTCCGCTTCAACACTAGTAAACCCATGGCTTAAAGCATCCTGTAATGGACGGGAATGCTCATAATCATTATGAGCATGGGCTTTGGCAAGAGGCAAAGCAGACTCCTGATTTGATGTTTTGGATTGTGGCTTGGCAGTCGAAACTTGTGTAAAAGAAGATGCAAATACAGCTAAGACAATAGTGAAAATAAATACCATTTTTTTCAAATCTCTCAACCTCCTATTAGAAAAATTTCACCTCTCATATTAAAGAAAAATCACCAAGTTACAAGGTGAAAACTTAATGTTTTACAAAACTAAACAGAAATTTTACATACCATTAAAAAAGGTTTTTAAAGATTTACATGCCAAAAAAAGGATATTAAAATGACCACAAATAGAGATCCCTTGAAGATTTAGAGAGGTTACTAATGGTTGTCGCGGTTAAAAATTCAATAAAAATAAAGCCGAGCGGAAAAGAGGCAAAGGTTGCTTCGTTTAAATGAATTAAAACAGCCGCTCATAAATGGAAAGGAAGGAATACCTTCTATTCAAATGAGCGGCCAATGCCCGTCGGCGCAATTTTTAACCGACTCCTATTTTTTTAGTTTAAGCTTCCACAGCTTTATGTCATCATAAAAAGCAGTGGTAGTAGCGTATGAAGTAGTATAGGCGATAACTCTAGCGGTGACAACATTTTCTGGTGCCTTTGCTGTGACTGAAACGGTCTGCCATTTGTTATAACCTATCTCTGTATGGACAGGAACAGAGATGATTTCTTTCCCATTTTCATCATAATAGCGAAGCATAAAGCTTGCCAGTCCATCCTTTATAAATAATTTAGATTCAGCTGTCAAGACATCTCCTGCTTTTATATCGATTGCCTGGCTCATAAGGGCAACTGCTTTGTTTCTTGAGCTATCTATCAGCTTAAGGCTTTTTCTACCTTTATAGCGCCGTTCATCATCTGCATCATACTGAACATCTGAATCAGTAGTGAACATAGATGTCCAGCCAGGAATTACTCCATCCTGAATTGGTTTTTCAAAGCTGTGATTTTGAAGAGGTTTTCTTTGTTTTCCTTTTACTTGGTCGACAGTCATTTTGTAAAGAAGGGTCCGATTTGATCCGAGAGAATAATAGATGTCGCCTTCATCATTAATATCATAAGAATAAGCATTCGCTATTCGTTTGCTTTCAAGTGTATCAGAGTCTATAGCAGTTAGATTACCGCTGAAACCAGCATATAATAAACCTTTTGACCATTCAAGCGCTATCGAATGCCATACTCCGAAAGGCAAAGAACCATCAGGGTAGAGCTTTTTACTTTTTACCACTTCCAGTGTTTCTGGATTCAGGGCAAAAATAGCATTTTTTACTGCTCCCCACAATAATCCATCAGGTCCAAATGAGAGTTCCCCAATTGCTTCAGGTTTTTCAATTCCTTCTACAGCAAGGGAAACCTCCTTTATCTTCTTTTCATTTTTGACATCCCATACAAAAATTTTTGCTTCTTGGGCTGTCGGCTCAACACCGAGCCCTCCATTAATTGTCGTAGAACCAAAGACTTTTCCTTCTTTATAGGCTAGACTCATAACACTTTGATCTTCTACGACATTTCGGAACACTTTATGCTTTTGCTCATCGCTGCTAGCAGGATCGTAAACAGTTAAGGCACCTCCAAGCTCTCCATAAAAAGGAATACTCCCAATGAATGCCTTTCCTTCGGCAGATTCAATATCACTAATGCGATTTTGCTCTTCTCCCAGTGTAAAGAGTCGTTTAGGATTAGAAGAGGATGGCTCAAGGGCAGGATCATATTCTCGAATATCTCCTTCCGGATATACTCCCATTAGCATTTTATCGCCAAAAACCCCCATGCTGTCTCCTTGTCCCAGGTTAAAGGATTTCTTAGTCCCTGTTGCAGGATCATAAATAGCACCTTTTCCTGTTTGCATCCCGCTAATGTAGAGTTTTCCACCTGGCCCTTTTTCAATTGCTTGCATGACTGTGGGCGTTCCCTTGACTAAAGAAGGCAATTTGACTACTTTTTTTGTTTCAAGGTTTAAGATGGCAACATATCCGCTGAAATTGATCGTAACAAGACTTTTACCCGGCAATTCAGGGGTGTTGAATTCAACCCAATCTACTCCACGGAAACCGCTCTCATATTGGATGCCTGCGCTTTCAATTTTTAACGTCGTAAGATCAATTAATTTTAATTCGTTATTAGTTGTCATGAAATAGACTTTGTTATTGAGGGATTCTTCTTCAACATGCAATCCCCGAACATTTGGTATGACAATATCTAACCATTCCTGAGTCTGGGTATCATATAAATAACCGTTGCTTGAAAGCTCAAAGCGGGCAAAAAGATAACGATCATCAACACTATTTAAGTCATAAACATGACCAGGTTCGCCAAGCTCTTCAGCTATATCAGACTTTTCCCCTGTTTCGGTGTTGTACTTGATAATCTTTCCATGACCTGTTCCTGAATAAATCGTTTCATTAACGATAGCCAGTGAACGAATATATTCTTGTGAGATTTCTCCTATCATTCTTCCGTAATCGATCACTTCATTAGATTCGGGTTTATATTGAAAGACTTTCCCGCTTGGATAGGTTCCTACATAAACATTCCCTGCAGAATCAGAGGTAATGGAAAATGGAAAGGTCTCCCCAGGAAACGAAGCAACTACTGCCGCTTTTTTTGTAACAGGAGAATATTTCCATAATTTTGCTCCTCCGCCGATTGTGGCAATGTACAAGTCACCATTAGGTAAAACCTCATGAGCCCAAGTATTTTCAGCCCCTTCCAGATCAATGGTTCTAAGCAGTTTATAATCGTTTAAATCCAGCACATTCAGCTTTGCAGGAAAACCCTTAGTCGTCGTATACATGACATGATGTCCATCTTCTTTTCCAACGGCACCATTAAAAATACTGATTGAATCATCAAGGGGTGCTGTTAATTCCTCGGGTTGCCCAAAAACGATTTGCTCTAATTTATTCTTTTTTGCAGCATTAGCCTCTTTAGTAGAAACTAGGATTGATGAGAAAAAAAGGATCATGCTCAAACATAAAACGATCCATTTTTTCATTTAAATCACCCTCCTTGAAATAGAAATCTCCCCTCTTTTTTATTTTTGATTAGCAGAAGTTCGTCTGTAAAACTAAAAAAGGGGAGTGAATAATCAGCAGACTAATAGAGAACAAATGACAGAGCTATCGGTTATATCTATACAAATCAGTCCCTCTTGAAAAATAAATATTTCCATCAAGGTCTTTTGCAAATAGTGAAGCGTTTGTTTCTAAAATTTCGGTTTCCCAAGTTTCAGGATTAAATTTAAATAGTTTTCCAAGAGTTGTTCCGTAAAAATGACCATCTGAATCAAAGCTTAGAAATGCTCCTCTCCAATAATGACCAACGCCATTCCAGGTGAAAGGAAATAGTTCTTTCGTTTGAATGATCTGTCCGGTTCCTGGATCAAATTTAAATATTTTACCCGGACTCATTCCCCATAAATATCCTTCGTCATCAAATGCAAGTGCACCAATAGCTTTTTCTCCAGGTAAAGGGGTAATTTCAAACAGTTTCTTGTTTGATTGCGGATCAAAAGCAAACAACTTAGCTTCTGTTTCTGTTGGTGTTACGCCAAGACCGCCTGAAACGCTTGTGCCACCATATACAATCCCATCTTTATACTGCAAGGATATGACACTTTGGTTTTCAACAATATTACGATGAACCTCATATTGTTCGGTTTGTTCATCAAGGACAGTCAATGCCCCGCCAAGCTTACCGTAATCTGGTACCGTTCCGATAAATACTTTTCCATCTCCTTCTGCAAACCCAAAGGGACGGTCTTGCTCATACTCCTTTAACGAAAAAAGCGCACGGGGATTTGTTGCCTCGGGTATGTTTGTCGGGTCGTGATCATAAGGCTTAGATGGGTCATATTGATACACATAACCTCCAGAATAAACACCAAGGTATAGATACTTTTCAGTAGAAATCATGTTCTCTGCTTGACCAAAGCCTGTGTGTCTAGCAAACTGGTTTTCCTCTGGTGAATAATATGAGAAACCACCAGACAAATAGCCGCTGGTGAAAATGTTTCCATTTGGACCCCTGCGAATTGACTGAATAGGAATCGGCTGTCCTTCAATCTCAGCTTGAATCTCTTTTGATTTACCCGATTTAGGGTTGTAAATCCAATAATAACCGTTATATCGGATACTAACTAAGCTGAGTCCCTTAAAGCCGGGCTCATTCAAACGAATCCAACCCATTCCTTTGTTGCTCCAATTTTCCTTATAGCCTGTAGCAGTAAGCTTTCTAGATTTTAAATTGTAGGAATATAGTTCATTATCTTTATTAAAATAAATAAGGTTTTTAGCTCCTGGAGGGGATACCTTAGCCCCTTTTACCCCTGGGATTTCATCAATCCAGCGTTTTTTCTTAAGATCATAGACTAATAGTGTGCTTGATGGTGTAACTCTAGCGAAAAGAAGGTTTCCTTCAGCATCTAAGTCGAAAACAGTTTGCTGGTTCTGAAATTTTTCAGGAAGCAGAATTTCTCTTTTTTTACCTGTTTTCGGATCAAGTTCTATCAAATGAGCCTTTTGAACTCCAATCCCAACGTACACTTTCTTTTTAAAAATGGTGATACTTCGTGTATATCCCTGATTTTCAACCATTTGACCGTAATCCTTAAACTGGTTTGTTTTTGGATCATACATAAACACTTTTCCATTCGGATAGGTCCCGCCGTAAATACGTCCCTTTTTATCTGTCTGTATATGCCAAAGGGCTGTTTCTGACGAAATCGGCTTACCTAAATTTTCGACTGAGTTGGTTGATGGGGAATACCTGTACAAATTTGTTCCACCGGCAATATAGACGTTTCCATCTGGATCAATTACCATTCCCCATGCAGAAGAAGCGCCATTAAGAGAATGGACCGCAACTTTTTTGCCGCTTACGGGATCAATGATATTTAAGATAGCTGGATCGCCATTTGCTGTTGCATAAATCACTTCCTTTCCGTTAGGGCCTTTTCCATAAGCGCTCGAGAGGATTCCGATGTTATAATGCGGAGTCCCGAGCTTTTCGGTCGATTCTGAAGCGAGTGCTTTTGATTGACCAGATAAAAGACATAAAGAGACAAGCATCAATGTGGACAAAAAACCAAAAAACCAACCTTTCAACTTTACATACCTCCTCAAAAAGTGTAAACACAGAAGTAGTATCTTGGGTCAAATCTGGTTTCTATTTAATCATACATAAAAACGGTCATAAATCAATGGTATTTTCAGAAAATTAAATAAATAATGAAGAAAAGAAAGTTTTACTTTATATCAATAATTGAATGACCAGAAAGGTTATCAAGCTAAAATGGTGCCCAGATTTATAAAAGAATCATAAGTTCAATCTGAAGTTGTGGAGGGTGTTGAAGGTGTTCAATTGTCTCAAAATAAAAAATATATTGACAATTATACCAGCCACGTTTACTCTAAACTAAAGTACCAGTTTTGAACCAGTGGTGAACTGAAAAGATAAAGGGGGGAGATTTTCATTATGCGGGAGAAGAATAAGGGATTGTTTTTTATTAGATTAGAATGTGTAAGTCTTTAAAGTGCTAAAGAGTATAGTTGGAGAACCGCTGTTTGCTGCTAGTCTCACATCTGGCCACAACATTAAAGATATTTATTCTAAGAGTGATGGCATTGTATTTTAACGTATACGAAAACGGTCTTTAAAAGTATAGGAGGTGTATGAATGGGGGAGCCAAATCTATCCTATGAAAAATCTAAATCAAAAATAACTGAAGAAGATCGCAAAGTAAGTCGGTTATCTAAGATAAAGAGGAACTGGAATAAATATGCAATTGTTTACATCTTTTTAGTCCCTATACTTATTCATTTCAGTATTTTTCATCTTTTTCCTATTCTGTTCAGTTTATATATTACATTTACTGATTGGCCAATCATTGGTGATCCTGAATTTGTAGGCTTCAAAAATTGGATCAATTTCTTTTCAGATGAGATGGCATGGAAAGCGATCTGGAATACCATTTTATTTTCTTTGTATTATATTGTTCCCACGATGGCATTGGGTCTTTTTTTAGCTATATTGATAAACAGCGGGAAGAGAGGTACAGGCCTTTTTAAAGGGATTTTTTTCTTACCGGTTGTTACGTCATTTGTTGTTATATCAGGGATTTGGGCTTGGCTTTTTAAAGGAACAGATGACGGCTTTTTAAATGCCTTTATTGGAATGTTTGGAATCCCACCACAACTGTTCCTTTCAAACTCCTCCCAAGCGTTAATTGTGCTGGCAGGGTTAAGCATATTTAAAGTATGCGGAAGCACAATGATTTACTACTATGCTGGTCTTCAGTCTATACCTGAGGAATATTATGAAGCTGCAAGAATTGATGGAGCTGCCAATTGGAAGCTTTTTTGGAAAATAACGTTTCCTTTACTTCTTCCTATCCATTTCTATGTTGGGATTATCACCACAATAGGATCGTTCCAAATCTTTGATTCCGCTTACCTATTAACAAGCGGGGGACCTAATTATTCTACAACTACAATCGTTTATTATCTCTACCAAGAAGGCTTTACGTCATTGAGATTGGGATATGCAAGTGTCCTAGCTTACGTATTATTCTTTATTGTATTTGGGATTTCATTAATACAGAAGAAATATTTCGGCAAAGAAGTAAGTTACAAATAAAGGGGGATAGGAGATGGAAAAAACCACAAGATGGACATATGTCCCATTGCTGATTTTTGGATTGTTATTTCTTACACCGTTTCTAATTATGCTCATTGGTTCTTTCATTCCAATGAAGATTCCGGCAGGTAACCCATTTTTATGGTTTACTCAAGAGGAGTTCTCCTTCGCAAACTTTCTTTATATTTTAGCAAATGCGAAATTTATTAAGTGGATCATAAATTCCTTAATTATCACGATAATTCCAGTTTTTTCGCAAATGTTTTTTGCAGCTGTATTAGGTTATATTTTTGCCAAAAAAGAATTTCCTTTTAAAGAGGTCATTTTCTGGCTGATGATGGCGGTTATTATGCTTCCAAGTCAATTGCTGATTATCCCAAGATATATTATGTTTAGTGAATTTGGCTGGATAAATACGTATATGCCATTAATTATTCCCGAATTGTGGGGGATCCTTGGTGTCTTCTTCGTAAGGCAATATATGCAAACTTTGCCTAAAGATCTTGAAGAGGCTGCTTATATCGACGGTGCCAATGACTTTACTGTGTTTTTCAAGATTATGCTCCCTATGGCAAAGCCTGTAATTGCTACAGTAGGTACCTTCGCTTTCATTGGTAACTGGAATGACTTATTAACTCCTTTAATTTTTACTACAAGTGAGGAGATGTATCCCGTTACTGTTGGATTGGCATCGCTTTTAACAAAGGAAGGGAATTTTGGAGTGGAAATGGCAGGTTCTGTTCTTTCATTTATTCCGACCTTTCTTATCTTCTTGTTCTTTCAACGTTATTTCGTAAAAGGGATTGCCTTATCAGGGTTGAAGTAAAAATGTTAGCTTAGATCTTTTTATCAAGTTTAGTTGATAGCCCCTTCTTTATAAGCGGATCGAAGCTAAACTATCAAAAACCTCCAATATAAATTCTACGACTGAAGGGAGTTGTCCGCAGTGAAAAGTGTAGTGGCCGAGGACGGGAAAATTTGTGTAATTGACCATACAATTCCTACTGTAAAATCAGGGTTTCTGCTTATAAAAACGTTGCATTCTGTCATAAGCCCAGGGACTGAATTATCCATGCTGAGCTCAAGCCAGGGAAAGACGGTTTCGCTCGGCTATAGTGCAGTAGGGAGAATCATAGATTGTGGTGAGGGAACAGACCCTTTTTATAAGGGGGAGCTTGTAGCATGTTATGGGGCCCCTTATGTAAAACATTCAGAATATTTATTAGTACCGAAAACACTTTGCTGTTCTGTCCCGGCAGGTGTGCAACCAAGAGAAGCAGCGCTGGCAGGGCTTGGCGCAATTGCTATCCATGCATTACGTTTAGCGAATCTTCAGTTTGGAGAGTCGGTAGTTGTTGCAGGACTTGGAGTCTTAGGGCAATTAATCGCGCAAATTTCTAATTCTGTTGCTTATCAGGTCATTCCGTATGAAATAAATGAAGGGCGTGCTAATCTTTTTCAATCGATTACAGGATTAAACACATACACATCAATAGAGGATCTTGCTGTAGAGATAAAAGAAAAAACAAATGGTAATGGTGCAGATGCCGTTATGCTTTGTGCGGGTGGAGGGAAGTCTGAGTTAACCAATGAAAGTCTGAAGTGGTTGAGGGATCGGGGAAAGGTTGTAATTGTTGGTGACATTGAGCCGCATTTCAACCGGCAGTTGATGTTTGCTAAAGAGGCGCAAATATTAATTTCCAGGGCAGGCGGTCCCGGCCGATATGACCCTGTTTATGAAAAAAGTGCACAAGATTACCCCTACGGCTTTATTAGATGGACGGAAGGACGAAACATAGAAGAATATTTACGGCTTATTCTTGAAAAGAGAATTAAGGTAAAAAGCTATCTCCAGCATTCTGTTATCTTTCAGGAAATTCATGAAGCATATGAGGAGCTGAAAGAAAAAAATTCAGATGTACTAACAAAAGTAATTGATTACAATCTAATCGAAGAAAAAACTGGTTAGCGTTCGAATAGGAGGATCAAAAGACCCTGAGGTTTAATAATGAATTTACAAGTCTGGATCACATTATAAATTAAAAATGATTTGAAGAAAGGGGATGGAATATATGCTGAAGGTTGCAGTTATTGGACTAGGTTCTATTTCTGACTTTCATATAAAGTCTTATTTGGACCATGCAGAATTAATAGGTATTTGTGATAAGAATGAAACGCGGCTTCAGGAAAAAGGAAAAAAATATGCGGTGAAAAATCTGTACACAGATTACCGCCAGCTGCTTAAAGAGCCTGAAATTGATGCTGTTAGTATTTGCACTTGGAATGAAAGTCATGCAGAGATTTCAATTGCCGCTCTCCAAGCAGGAAAGCATGTCCTGGTAGAAAAACCGCTCTCAAAAACCGTGGAAGAAGCAGAACGAATCAAAGAGGCTGCCGAAAAATCCGGGAAAGTTTTGCAAGTTGGCTTTGTTAGAAGGTATGGAGATAACGCAAAACTTTTGAAATCCTTCATTGATCATGATGAGTTAGGGGAAATTTATTATGCAAAAGCATCATGTATTCGCAGGCTAGGTAATCCTGGCGGATGGTTCGCAGATATTGAACGATCAGGAGGAGGTCCTCTGATTGATATCGGCGTACATATGATTGATATTTGCTGGTATTTAATGGGGAGACCTAAACCGGTAACCGTTAGCGGAAATACTTATAATAAACTTGGTAATCGCTCTCATATACAAAATCTATCATTCTATAAAGCTTCTGATTATGATCCTTCTTTAAATACAGTTGAGGATCTAGCGAATGCTCTCATTCGATTTGAAAACGGCGCTTCTTTATTTGTAGATGTTAGCTTTACACTTCACAGTCAAAAGGATGAAATAGCTGTCAAGCTATACGGTGAAAAAGGAGGCGCGGAAATCGAGCCGGGGCTTGCCATTATTGGTGAGAAACACAACACTATTTTAAATATAACACCGCAAATTGATCATTTAGGCTTTGAATTTGAAAAGGCTTTTTCAAATGAGATCCATCATTTCCTTAAAAGCTGTGCTGGGGAAACAAAGACATTAAGCCCTGTTGAAGATGGAGTTGAAATGATGAGAATGCTCAGAGCTGTTTATGAATCAGCGGCGATTGGTAGAGAGATTCGCTTATGAAATGATTGTTTGGTCTGAAAATCTAGCAAGATAGGTAGAGTGAAGATTCGAGATATGTATATGTCCAAGCTGATATTAGTTGCTTATTTACATCACTTTATTATCCCGTATAAGTCCCGCTAATGTTTCACTTTATTTTTCTTTCCTTAAGGTTTTTCTAATCGCCATTCAACAATGTCAGTCGGTGAATCGCCGGTTGCTTCTAGTTTTAAATCTGCCCTCTACCTCTCGAAGTGAAGACTTTCGTTTCAGCAGCATCAAAATTGACAAAAAAAGTCTACCAGAATGACAAACAAGCATTCTTGGGATAAAGGAGTGTCCAAATTGAAAACAATCGAAGAACTTGAATTAAAAATGGCTCAGCCTTCTGATTCACTTGTTAAAGATATGGAAACGATTGATGGAGATATACTTATTTTAGGTGTTGGCGGGAAGATGGGACCATCACTGGCTAAACTTGCGAAAAACGCTGTTACTAAGGCAGGCATATCAAAAAAAGTAATCGGAGTATCGAGGTTTTCAAATCAACATCTTAGAGAGGAACTTGAAGGGGAAGGGATTGAAACGATTTCGGCAGATTTGTTAAATGATGAAGAGTTAAAGAAGCTGCCTCAGGTTAAGAATATGATTTATATGGCGGGAAACAAGTTTGGAACGACAGGAAATGAACATTTCACATGGGCGATGAATGCTTATTTGCCTGGAAGGGTAGCAGAGCACTTTAAAACCTCAAGAATTGTTTCATTTTCTACTGGAAACGTTTATCCCCTTAATCATGTTCTTTTAGGCGGGACTTCTGAGGAAAGTTTGACAGGTCCAATCGGGGAATATGCGCAATCATGTCTGGGAAGAGAACGTGTTTTCACCTATTTTTCTCATAAATATAAGATACCGATGGTTCACTTCAGACTAAACTATGCAATTGATTTGCGTTACGGTGTCTTGCTTGAAGTGGCCAAATCTGTAAAAGAAGAGAGACCTGTCGATCTTCGGATGGGCCATGCAAATGTTATTTGGCAGGGAGATGCGAATGAAATGGCGATTCGTTCCTTGCTTGTATGTCAAACACCGCCGGAAATTATCAATGTAACGGGACCGGAAACAGTCTCAATCCGTTGGCTGGCGGAACGATTCGGGGAGTTGATGGATAAAAAGCCATTATTTGAAAATGAGGAAAATTCTACTGCCCTCCTAAGTAATGCCTCGAAGTCCCATAAATTGTTTGGTTACCCAAATGTATCACTTAGGGAGATGGTGGAGTGGACGGCTGAATGGGTATTATCTGACGGTTTGACAATTAATAAGCCAACTCATTTTCAAGAAAGACAGGGGGCATTTTAGTTGATAGATTCTGTAAAAAGACTGCTGCATAAAGGAACAGTCATTCCTGCCCACCCGTTAGCGCTTACTGCAGAAAGAAAGCTGGATGTAGAACGTCAGCGCGCGTTAACAAAGTACTATATCGCATCAGGTGCTGGAGGAATTGCGGTAGGGGTTCATACAACACAATTTGAAATTAGAGATTCTTCCATTAACCTATTTGAGCCGGTTCTTCGTTTAGCAGCAGAGGAAACGAAGAAACTCCTGCGTCCATTTATTAAAGTGGCCGGAATTTGCGGGCACCAGAGGCAAGCGCTTGAAGAGGCACGATTGGCAAAAGATCTTGGTTATGATCTTGGTTTGGTTAGCAATGGCGGGCTGTCAGGTTACTCAGAAGAAGAACTGCTTGAACGTACCAGACAAATTAGTGAGATTATTCCCGTTTTTGGCTTTTACCTTCAGCCCTCTGTCGGAGGCAGGTCGTTAAGTTATCATTTTTGGAAGGAGTTTGCTGAAATTCCTGGTGTAATGGCAATCAAGCTCGCTCCTTTTAACAGATACCAAACACTCGATGTTGTAAGAGCGGTTTGTCATTCAAGCAGAAGTAATGAAATTGCCCTTTATACTGGAAACGATGACAACATTATCGCCGATTTATTAACAACCTATCAAATACCTGTTGACGGAAAAATGATCGAAAAGAAAATTGTTGGCGGGCTGCTAGGGCATTGGGCAGTGTGGACAAAAAAAGCAGTTGAGTATTTTAATAGAGTGAAGGAAATTCAGGATAAAGAGGAAGTCCCAAAGGAACTGCTTACATTAGGTATAGAAATAACGGATGCCAATGCAGCCTTCTTTGACGCTTCCCATCAATTTAAAGGCTGCATCGCTGGAATTAATGAGGTTCTAAGAAGACAAGGTTTGTTAAGTGGAAACTGGTGCCTAGATCCTGAAGAAAAAGTAAGTCCTGGACAAATGGAAGAGATTACACGTGTTTATGAAGACTATCCACACTTACATGATGATGAATTTGTAAGGAAGCACATTCAAGACTGGCTTTCTGACAGTAAACAAATGTCCACATAGGAGAATGACCATGACTATTCATATGAGGAAAATTCTATCCTTTTTATCATTTGAGGGTAACCGTAATGTCCAATCCTAAGCTGCGGATCGGAATGATTGGACTGGACACTTCACATTGTGAAATTTTTACTAAGTCACTGAATGAGGTTTCTAATGATGGAAAAGTGTTGTTTGCTTTTAAGGGAGGGTCGCCTGATCTTGCAATCAGCAGTGAGAGGATTAACAATTATACAAAACTGCTCACTGAAAATTACGGTGTTGAGCTGATAGATTCGATTGAATCTCTAGCTGAAATAAGTGACGCACTATTATTAACATCTGTTGATGGAAGAATTCATTTGCAGCAGTTTACGGCTGCTGCTCCTTACAAAAAACCTGTATTTATTGATAAACCTTTAACAATCAGCTACAGGGAGGCAAAAGAAATTTACCGTATTTCAGAGCTTTATCATACACCTGTTATGAGCTCTTCCTCTCTTCGTTTTTCTGATTCGCTAATGGAAGCAAAACAAAATGTTAAAGGTAGAGTTGAAGGGACATATTGTTTTGGACCGATGCCATTACTTGCAGGCATTCCAGGGTTGTTTTGGTATGGGATTCATACTGTCGAAATCCTTTATTCATTATATGGACCAGGCTGCAAGAAAGTTCGAGCAGAATCAAATGACAATAGTTTTGTAATTAGAAGCTACTGGAAAGATGGTCGAACAGCAGTTTTAAGAGGCAGCAAGGATCATGACAGCGGCTTTGGAGGCTATATTCATACAGACACGGAATCCATTTCCTTTCACACAAAATCAGATAAGAGACCATACTATATAAATCTGCTCAAAGAAATTCTCACTTTTTTTCACACTCATCAATCCCCTATAAGAAAAGAAGAAACACTCGAAGTGATAAGGTTTATTGAAGCTGCTAATGAGTCTTTATTGACGAAGGAGTCTGTAAAACTATAAAAAATTTTTAAACTGATCATACTAATGATAAAAACTGGCTGGTCCAGAAGCGGTAATCGAGTCGATTTTATACTACAAATGAAATACAACTAAATCTTAACTTCCTATAAAAGACTGAATATTCAGTCTTTTTTTATAATATCAGAATTTATATGTTATCTCATTATTGGCGGTTTAATAACAATATATGGAACCTGTACACTACTTAGTTTTGATGATTTATGTCGAATAATCGATATTTTGAAATTTTCGAAGATAAGTCTGCCGATTTCGAAGATAAATCTCAGATTTCGAAGATATAAGGGGAAAAATCGAAGATAAGTAAACGATCGGTGGATAATCAAGAGCAAAAAGCTATTTGTTATGGAATGAACAAACAGAAATCGTTTGAAATATGGCAAAATGAAGCGAGCACCCTAAAGAACTGGTTAAAGAGTATAGAAAAAAATCAGCTCTTTCGCTGATTTCATCAATTCCTACCTCCGACCTCACACCTTCAGAAATACGCGTAGCGTTTTTCTTAGTGAGATCAGAAAATTTAAGTTAATTAAAGTATTAACGTGTTAAAGTTAGTTATAGTTGTCCAGCTGCAACGCCTAGCCCGCCTGAGGTCTCAGGGCTAATCTTCAAAGAAAGGAAAAAACGCCTTTCTTTGAAGCTCGTCCGAGTTCTCGCCCCAGGCTGAGCAAGGCGCTTCCGCTTTTCCTTGTTGTCCAGCTCCAGGCGTCATCGGCTCGTCTTATGCTTGTCACCGAAGGACTAGCGCCTTGCACTTTTCTTTCTACTTAGTTCGAGAATTGCAACAGATCTTGCCACAGGCTAAATATCACTCCATACTCCCTGGAGGATCAAGCGTTGTCGGGCATTTTGATAGGATTCGTTAAATTTTTGTTGTACTATATCGTAATCCTTTTCAATAAGTGCTTTATATATACTTTGGTTAATTTCGTTGGCATGATAATGCTTATGATGAGGTGTCATTTTCCAATTTACTACTGAATAATAGATGATTCTGTCTCTAAAGGAGTCATAAATAGCACTAATGGCCTCGTTATTTACTGATGAAATAAAAAATCGAGAAAACATAAATGACTGAGAGATATACTCGTAGTAGTCATCATTTTTGCTGGCCTCAATCTGTTTATCAAGAAATTGCCTTAATGCGTGTAAATCACAAGGAAGATCTTGTTGCTTAATGCTATTTAATGCATAAAGCCTAAGCATGAGCTGAACTTCAAGAATATTTAAAATTTCATTATAAGAGATATTTTTAACTAAGAAACCACGTTTTTTTAATGAAGTAATCAAACCCTCTGATTCAAGCCGAGAGATGGCTGCCCGAATAGGAGTACGACTCATATTGTATTCATTCGCTAATTCATTTTCGGACAAATGTGTACCTGGCATTAAAACCCCCTTAACAATGCTTTCTCTTAATTTCTGATAGGCGACTTCATTTAAATAGTTTTGAGACATTGAATGATAATTCCTTTCAAATGATAAAAGATAGAACACTAGCAAAGTTGTATTGATAATATTGTTTATTATTTTTAATAATCCAATAGCTTAACAACAAAAAACTCTTTTGATTGATAGAAAACATTGATGTACCGCTAGTATATCAAGCAAAAAGCTGCTTGTACACTTCTAGTATTCAATATGTGCAATTGAATGATCATGGTTTAAAACAGTCAAAAAGCAAAAACTTCTATATTCGCTGTATTTATAGTAGTTGGTTAACATTCAGCTTTTTAGATGGAAGTAGATACTGCGCATTTGATCCTACTGTGTCATGAATACAGAAAACATTTAAAAGAGAAATCATTCATCCAAATGAATTTACAGGATATTAAAGCAGGATTAATATCCTATTTACATACCAGTAGTACCATTAATGTATACATCATGGATACATTAAGTTAAACATAATAGTTTGAAAGGAGGAACCTTTTACAAATTTACACGTGTCACTCTCAAAGTTAAGGAGGAATCTCACTTATGGAACCCATTTATTTTATTCATCTTACTGATACGCACATCATTTCCCCTAGAAAAGGATTTCTATTTAATGTGGACGTAATAACTAAATTGCATTTAATTTTCGATGCCGTGAAAGAGTTAAGTATTAAACCACAATTTGTTGTCATCAGTGGCGATTTAACACACGATGGAGATGTTGAGGATTATCAATTTCTTAAAGAACTTCTTAATGAAAAATCATCGGAGCTCGGCATCCCTGTATTTACTGCGCTTGGCAACCATGATAGCAGGGAAGTTTTCCGAGAAGGCTATTTAAGTGAAGAGCCAACAGCAGAACCCTATTATTACGAAAAGATGATTGGGGAATTACGACTAATTGTACTAGATTCCCAGATTCCTGGCAGGGTTGGTGGGCATATAGATAAGGGACAGCTGGATTGGCTGGCCAGCATTCTGCAAACACCTGCTCCAGCTGGCACGATTCTAATGTTTCATCATCCTATTCTACCCACAATTTCACCGAGAACGACACTATTATTAAATAGGGAAGAATTAGCAACGATTATTGAAGATAGTGATGTCATCGGGATACTTACAGGACATATTCATTACAACAGTATTGGTGAATTTCATGGCATAACAAGCTTAACAGGAGCTGGAACAGGGTTTGGGTTTGATCCGACTACGAAAGATAGTATTCGTGTCTTAGATAATAGCGGCTTTAATTTCATTATGGTTAAGGATAGAAGAATGATGGTTTCTCCGATGTCAATTCCTAGTACTCATAAAGAAATGTTTCGTTTACCAATAGAAGTTTCTCGTAAAATCAGTTCATAGCATGGAATGGCTAAAGAAGAAAATACTATCTGGATAGGAGAAAAATAAATGTCGTTTAAATCTTTGATTTTCATTATATGTATTTCATTATTGGCAGCTTGTCAGAGTACTAGTGAACAGGCTGGAACGGCTCAAGAGAAGGCTAAAGATGAAGAAGTAACTCTACGATTTTACAGCTACAATCTTGGTAATGCTGCTCATGGAACAGGGACACAGATGCTTATCGATGAGTTTATGAAAGAGCATCCAAATATCAACATTGAGGGTGTACCTGTACCGATAGCCGAAGTAAACTCAAGAATTCATGCTGATGTTGTAGCTGGAAATTCTCCTGATATTGCTCAGATGGGGTTTAATGCCGCAGATTCTATCGTCAACGAGATGAAAGCAATTCCTCTGGAGTCGATTGCATCTGAAAAGGAGCTAGAAGAACATTTTGAGGGCTTCTCTCCAAACGCAGTTAACTTAGGAAAGTTAAATGGACAAACCTATGGATTGCCATTTACGATTAGTACCCCTGTTCTATTTTATAATGCCAGTTTGTTTAAGCAGGCAGGTTTGGATCCAAATCAACCACCTAAGAATTGGGGAGAGGTCAAAGAATATGCTTTGGCAATCAAAGATGCAACCGATGCTTCTGGAATTCAGATAGCATCTGATAGTTATGACTGGATTATCCAAGCATTAATCGCAAGCAATGGTGGACAAGTCGTTTCTGATAATCGAAAAGAAGTTACTTTTGGTAGTGATGAGGCTATTGAGAGCATTAAGATGTGGCAAGATCTTGTTCAAAGTGGAGCGCATAGCAAAATGACATATGAAGAGGCAAAGGAAGCTATGTTCCAAGGTAAAATAGGCATGTTTTTATTATCAAGTGCCGTTCAGAGTACATTAATTGATTCAGCTGAAAGCGGTGGGTGGGAGCTCAGATCAGCTGAAATGCCTGGATTTGGTGAACAACAATCAAGACCAACGAATTCAGGGAGCGGTCTGTTTGTTTTAAGTGATGATCCCGTAAAGCAAAAAGCAGCCTGGGAATTCATGAAATTTGTAACTAGTGAACGTGGTTATACGATTATCACATCTGAAATTGGCTACCTGCCTTTACGTCCCGAAATTGTTAAGGATCCTGAATATTTACAAGAATGGGCAGAAAAAAATCCACTTATACAACCTAATCTAAATCAGCTGGAACGTTTAACCCCGTGGACCTCATATCCAGGTGAAAACTATAGCAATATTGAAAAGATTTTAGTCGAAGCGGTGAGGAAAGCAACCTTTACTGATGGGGATGTTAAAAAAATCATGCAAGATGCTCAGCTACGTGCCCAAGACCTAGTCAAATAGAAAATATATCGATATGATCCCGGTATCATAGAAATTAGAACCGGGATCTTCTTTAAAAAGGCATTTAAAGGTTCTACCAAAAAGGAGCTGAATATGAAAAATACTGAAATAATTAAAGAGGTTAACAAGCAAATGAAGGTTTCACAAAGGATTTTGCCAAAAAAATTAATGTCTTTTCGTTCAATAGAGCCCTATTTATATTTAATTCCTGCCATTTTGTCTGTTGCATTTTGGATTTATCGTCCTTTACTGCAAGCATTTGAACTGAGTTTTTATAATTGGAATCTCATACAAACAAGCCCAAAAATCTTTGTAGGTTTAGAAAATTTTATCAGTATATTTAGACAGCCTGAAATGGGCAAGGCGTTAGTGAACACCATAATCTATATCATAGGAATATTACCATTATCCGTACTTATCCCTTTAATGATAGCCATTATGACAGATAATATTGGAAAAAAAGCAGGAAATATTTATCATGCGCTTATTTTTCTGCCAATGGTTATTGCTCCTGTTGTAATTGCAATTGTATGGCGCTGGATTTTACACCCTACAAATGGTATTGGTAGTGTGGTTTTAAATACTATTTTTCAATTAAAAGAACCTATTCGATTTTTTTCGGATGAAAGGATTGCCATATGGAGTATTGTATTTATTACAGGATGGAAGATGATCGGATTTAGTACACTTATCTTTTATACGGCATTAAAAGGAATGAATCGTGAATATTACGAAGCTGCAGCAGTTGATGGAGCATCTCGTTTTCAATTGATTCGGCATATTACAATGCCTCTCCTCTCACCATATATCTTACTTGTTACCATGATCAGTATCCTTTTCTCCTCAGAGTGGAGCTTTACCTATATTGATGTGTTAACAGAAGGAGGTCCGTTTTATTCCACTACAAATATTCATTACTTACTCTGGATTTTCGGCTTCCAAACATTTAAAGTAGGCTGGAGCTCAGCTGCTTCTATCCTATTATTTTGCTGCTTTGGGGTATTAGCTTGGTTGTTGATTCAATTAAGTAATAAATTATCATTTTATGATGACTAAGGAGGTAGCTGAAATGACACCGTACAATCATAAGCATCTTTCTTTGATGGGACAAATAACCAAACATTTTCTATTAATCAGTCTTTCTTTACTGGCAGTACTTCCAGTAGGCTGGATGTTGATCACCTCCTTTAGAGAGGAGAGCGTCATCTATTCACTAAATCTATTTTCTCCTCATTGGACATTGGAGAATTATGAAGCAGCTTGGAAGGCGATACCAATCGTAAAGATGCTGATTAATTCATCTATAGTAGCAATTGGCCAAACATTTTTTCAACTTTTCAGCAGTGTGTTAGCAGCATACGCTTTTACTCGTTGGAATTTTCGGGGCCAAAAGCTGCTCTATACTCTTATTTCTCTGACCTGGCTGGTGCCATTCCAGGTAACAATGATTCCAAATTATGTGACCATTACAAATGTTGGATGGGATAACACGCTCCTTGGGTTAATTATACCTAATGCTGTTTCAGCCTTTGCAATTCTTTCCCTGTATCAAGCTTTTAAATCTTTCCCGAAAGCTTTGATTGAGGCTGCTTATATAGAAGGAGCATCGAACTGGATGATATTGTGGAAAATTATTTTTCCTAACCTGAGAGCTTCAATTGCATCACTGGGTGTGCTGTTATTTATTTCAGCATGGAACGATTACTTTTGGCCTTTGATGGTCACGAATCAGCTGGAGAATACGACTGTTCAGATTGGTTTGAGAATGTTTATGTCATCTGATATTAATATGTGGGGACCATTAATGGCTGCATCTACTCTTTCCTGCTTACCTATTCTTGCAGTGTATTTAATTTTACAAAGACAAATTATCGATTCATTTGTTAAATGGGGGATACGTTAATGGCTAATCAATTGTTTGAAGAACAGGAAAACCAGCGCCATATAAAAGTCAAGGGGCTATATAACCTGCGTGATTTAGGGGGCTATCCTTCTTTTTGCGGTCGTCATACGATATGGAAACAAATATTTCGATCGGACAGCCTTCATAATCTAGCGATTGAAGGTCAACAACAAATAGTGGAAATGAATGTTAAAACAGTTATTGACTTGCGTCGTCCTCAAGAAATAGAGCAAGCGAAAAATGTTTTTTCTGACTCGGAACTTGTTAAATATATAAATATCTCTTTAATAGATATTTCGCCCTTTGAGGACAATAATAATTTACCAAACGGTCTCAAGGAGATGTATTTAAAAACTTTATATGAACGTCACGAAGCTATCCGAAATGTTTTTAAACAAATCCTAACAGCAGAAGGAGCGGTTCTATTTCATTGTGCTGTAGGAAAAGATCGGACAGGTCTTATTTCTGGACTACTTTTAGATCTAGTAGAGGTACCTCATTCGATCATAGCAGAGGACTATGCCTTTTCCAATCAATGTCTAGCACCCATTTTGCCAGAAATGCTGTCATCCCGTCCCGTGGCATTAAACGAAGAACAATATAACAGATTTATTCAATGTAAACCTGAATATATGCTTGATGTACTTAAAATGCTGGATGACGTTTATGATGGTACTGCTGGCTATTTACGAGCAATTGGGTTAACAGACAATGATATAAATGCTCTACAAAAAAAGCTAATTAGTTAAACATTACTTCCATAATCATTCGAGTGGAAGGCTCTTTTGTTGGGAACTGAACTTCGTTGAATTTGTTAACTGACTTTTGAAAGAACTTGCTTTAGTCTGCTTGTGCAATTAGGCTTGATTTTTATAATTTTTAGGGAGAGATAGCTTTGAATAATAAGTGGAATCAATTCATTTATAAAGCGTGGTCACCGATTTATGATCAATTTTTCAATAAAGGGTTGTTTTTAAAGGCTAGGAAGAGAGTCTTTGATGATATTCAACTAATGCCGGGAAGCAAAGTATTACTTGTTGGTGTAGGTACTGGAGCAGATTTAGTATTTTTTATGGACAAAGGGTATCACATAACGGCAATTGATTTTTCGGAGGATATGCTAAATCAAGCCAAAAAGAAATATCCAAAAGAGACGCTTAAGTTTATTCAATTGGATGCTCAAGAATTGAAATTTCCTGATTGTACATTTGATATGGTAGCGACAAGTTTGATTTTAAGTGTAGTCCCTGATCCAAACAAAACAATTAAAGAAATGGTACAGGTAGTAAAACCGGAAAAACAAGTAATAATTTTCGATAAATTTGTAAATAAAAATACAAAACCTTCTATAATAAAGACTTTTTTCGGGTGATAATAAAAATCTTTGGAACAGACATTGGAGTGGTCTTTCATCAATTGTATGAAGCAATTGATGATAAAGCAAAAATATTGGCAGACGAAGGAGTAATGCTGAAAGGAATGTACAGAAAATAATTCTTGCTAAATATGCCGGAAAGCTTTCTAACGCTCTAGAAAACCGTTAAAAAGGATCAATTTTGGACAATGTTTATTTCCTAAACCGAAGCAATCAATTTAGAAAGTCTCACGATTAATTTAAAGGCCGTTGCAATTCTTTTTATTACACTAATAATTCTGGAGATATCTATTAGATGTTTACATACAACATAAGGTTATCTAAGTTATGATAAAGCTTGTTTTCCTGGAGATAAAAACTCTTCAAATTCAACATAGATCTTACACCTTTATTCCTAGTCCAAACTCTTTATTTTAAAGCTTTAAATCGTTTTCACGTTTAAGTTATCAGGCATGTGGAAACATTCAAGAAAAGAGGAAAAGGAGGAAATTATGATTTCCTATTGGACAAAATTACTAATCCCGTTTGTTGTGTTATTTCTATTATTCGGTTGTGCAGGTGGAGAAAGCTCTCAACAAGAGAATGGGGAAAGCGCGAATTCCGGAGAAGAGGAAATGAAGCCAGCAGCTACGGCAGAGGTGAAAAATGTCGAGAATGAGTCAGTTGGAACGGTGAATTTTTACAATCATGAAGGAAAGGTAATAGTTGAAGCCAATATGAATGGATTAAAACCCGGCCATCATGGATTCCATATTCATGAAAAAGGTGTTTGTGAACCTGATGCTGAAGAAGGTCCATTTAAAACAGCAGGCGGACATTTTAACCCGGATGATCAATCGCATGCCGGTCATGCTGGAGATATGCCTTCCCTTTATGTGAATGAAGATGGAACAGCTGACTTTTCAGCGAGTTTTGACAGACTTTCTATTGATCAAATAACTGAGACCAAGCTTGCTGTTATGGTTCATTCAAATCCTGATAATTTTGGCAACATTCCTGATCGCTATCAAGCAGAGGGAGGGAAAACTGGTCCTGACGAGGAGACGATGAAAACTGGGGATGCAGGAGACCGAGAAGCTTGTGGAGTTATTACCCTATCTGAAGAAAAATAAAAAATTTTTCCAATTAAAAATACAATAAGCAAGCCGCTAGGATTTATTTTGCCTAGCGTTTTTTGTGTTAACAATTTAAAAGTTAGCTTAGCCAGTATTGCTATATCAACAAATAAGCGGGGTTCTGCAAATTCATTGTTCCATTTACGTCCTACTATAAAGTCTTCAACAGAAATGGTTATGTCATATTTTTTAACATATAACAATAAGAATTTTTAGAAATCTAGTTGACGAATAAAAATTTTTCGATAAAATAAGAGTATGTTATATTTTATTACATCATTATGTGAGTTTATCTAACTATAAGAGGAGGACGTTTTAATGGATACAATGTTTTTAATGAACAGCTTATGGGTCATGCTAGGAGCAATTTTAGTTATTTTCATGCAAGGCGGGTTTATTTTACTCGAAGCTGGTTCTACTCGTATGAAAAATGCCGGGCATATTGCAGGTAAAACCGTATTTACATTTGGATTAGCCTCTTTAGCGTTTTGGGCTGTTGGTTTTGGCTTTATTTTTGGTGAAAATGGAAATTTCTTAGTTGGACTTTCCCATTTCTTTTATTCAGGTTATGAAATTGAAGGTATGAATTTATCTTCATCTGTATTTTTCCTCTTTCAGCTTGCATTTGCTGGAATCTCAATTGCGATTGCGCTTGGAGGATTTGCAGAACGTGCTAAGTTATCTGTTTACCTAGTGTTTACGATTTTATTCTCTGCACTAGTATATCCGGTTGTGGCTCACTGGATTTGGGGCGGCGGCTGGCTTTCAGAGCATGGAAAACAAGATTTTGCCGGCTCAACAGTTGTCCATTTAACAGGTGCAATGGCTGCATTTGCCGCAACGATTTTACTCAAGCCGCGTATTGGAAAATTCAATAAAGATGGTTCAGCAAACAATATTTTTGGTCATAACCAAGTGTTTACTGCTCTTGGAGTTCTAATTCTATGGATTGGTTGGTTTGGATTTAATGCAGCAAGTACTGTTGCAGTTGATGATGGATTTTTCGGATTTGTAGCATTAAATACAAACCTTGCAGCGGGAGCAGGTGCGGTTGCGGCCCTATTAATCTCTTGGATTGTATTAGGAAAATCTGATGTTACGACAATGTTAAACGGTGCTTTAGCTGGTTTAGTTGCAATTACTGCCTCATGTGCTTTCGTTGAAACTTGGGCAGCAGTGGTGATTGGATTTATTGCCGGAATCATAGTTTTCTATAGTGTGAGATTTTTTGAAAAGAGAAAGATTGATGATCCTATTTATGCACTCTCTGTCCATGGAGCGGCAGGTGTATGGGGTACATTATCAACTGGCTTTTTTGCAACACCTGAACTTGCAACAGTCGGGTTGCCTGGCTTGTTTTATGGTGGAGGGTTTGAACAGTTAGGCGTTCAGTTCATGGGGGTCGCTGTGTCCGGAGTATATGCCTTTGTTGTATCCTTTATTATTCTTGCTGTTACGAAGAAAGTGTTGGGAGGCCTTCGTGTAACAGAAGAAGAAGAAATTATGGGCTTGGATATGAGTGAGCATGGAAGCTATGGATATCCAGAAGTATTTCAAGACAAAGGTGAGAAAGTGAGTTCATAAAAGATAGATCGGTGAGTCTTTCCATTAGATTGTTTTCCTGGGTTTTATTGGAATCAAAAAAAGTGGTCATCACCTCAATACAAATGGTATCCTTTAAAGTAAGAAGTTAGATAAAAGACTAAAGGCAATCGGGACTCTCCGATTGCCTTTGTTCAAACTTCTTTAAATTGTAATTGCAAAATCTCTTAGAATTTGAACTTCCCATTAAAAAGGAAGTGTATGATATGGACTTTCAATCGTATGAGTCGATTAAAGAATGGAAAATTCAACATATTCATGAACATACTTCAGATACTCGTTCCTTAAATGACTTTCATGACGAGATTATGAAGCTAGTTTTCGAGCTTTCTTTAAAAATTGTTTCGAAGAAAAAAGGGCCGCTTCCCTGCAAATTTTCTTGGTTTGTCATGGGGAGTGCAGGACGATATGAACAAGGAATCATTAGCGATCAGGATCATGGATTAGTTTTTGAAAAAAAAGATCATGATTCAAGTAATTATTTTCAGATACTTGGGGAAGAGATTGCCTTAGGCCTTCATATTGCAGGTTATCCATATTGTGAAGGGAAAGTGATGAGCTCAAACCCATTGTGGTGTAAGGGTTTAAAGGATTGGGAAGCCCAGCTTGCTGATTGGATGGAAACAGAAAGCTGGGAATCCATCCGCTACTCGCAAATTTTTTTTGATGGTAGAGTTTTAGCAGGAGATGAGGAGCTTTTAGGGAACTTAAAACAATACGTTGATCGATTGATACTTGATTATCCAAAGCTCTTGTCAAGATTTATGGATAACATCATGCATATTAATAATTCAATTGGTCCATTTGGGCAAATATTTGTTGAGCCAAATGGCCGGCATCAGGGATCGATTAATATTAAAAGAGCTGCTTTTATTCCTTATGTCAACGCAGTTAGGATTTTAGCGATCAAAGAAGGGATTCATCAGACTTCTACCTTAACCCGCCTGGAATTATTGTCTGAAAAGAGTGACTATGCAAGAGAATTGCAAGTTTATAAAGAGAGCTTTCTTAGATTATTAGATTACAGGTTGGCGTTGATTCATCAGGTTGACGATTATGAGGACGTTCATTTCCTTTCTATAAAAAATCTCAATCGTTCCGAGAAAAAAGAGATGAAGCAAATTCTCAAAAATGGGAAACAGCTGCATCAATATGTTCATGGGATTATCGAAAAGGGTGTTCAACATGGGCTTTGAACCATTAATCCATTTAATGAAGGAATTACATGGTAAAATCAATACAAGTGTTTTTGGTGCCGCTCAAGGCGGGCAAAATTCACAACAGGCAGCCTTTTTGCGTCAACTGCAAAGAGAAATAAAAGCGGAAGAAACAATGTCAATTCCTTTAGATGAATTAAAAGTTGTCGTATTTGATATTGAAACGACAGGGTTTTTCCCTGATCAAGGAAATGATATCCTTTCAATAGGAGCTATCAAGGTAAAGGGGTGCGAGGTATACGAAGATGAAGTTTTTTACTCCCTTATCAACCATGAGGAAAGCTTAGCTGATGACATCAAAAATTTAACAGGGTTATCAGAAGATGAATTAAAGGTTGCTCCCCCTGCTTCTCAGGTGCTATTGAAATTTTTTGAATTTGCAAAAGATCATACATTGGTTGCGCATCACGCTACCCATGAAAAATCCTTTATGCAGCATGCCAGCTGGAAGCTTTTTAAAACACCATTTAAACATCGTATTGTTGATACATCCTTTTTATATCGTATTGTCGAGCCAAGTATGAAATTTGTTCGGCTGGAAGACTGGTGTGAACATAATCAGATCACCGTAAAAGACCGTCACCATGCTTTAGGGGATGCAAAATTAACAGCAGATTTATGGTCTATTTACCTAAGTCAAGTGAAAAATTTAGGCTGCCGAAATTTAAGAGACATTTACGAGCGATTATCTCATTTGTAAAGCATTATTTCTTTTAAGAAATAGTGCTTTTTTTTATTTATCTTCACGCGGTACCAGGTACCGATTTATTTGATCTGTTTTTATAATAACGTGTTAAAGCTTACTATCGAGAAGATGAAAAAATAAAGTTGAATTAAGATAAGTAAAAACTATAACAAAAGGAATATATGTACAAGCGACCACTTTTAAACTTTTCCTCATTACCACTGAACAGTATCATAGAATAATTACAACGAAAGTAAATTTAAATTTTTAGAAATATCCTAATGGATTTTCTTTGTTTTGAAAATTAATGACCAACATCGTTTTTCCTTGTTAGATTCTATAACAAAAATAAAAAAACCTAAGATTTTTTTCGTTTCTTCTTATTTCGACATATTTCGCTCTTTTTATATGTCATAATAATCATTATATTAATAATAGTTAAAATTTTATGAAAATAATACATCAGGCAGGTGACAGAATGATACACAAACCTACACTGCAAGTTAAAGAGTTGAATGTTTCTTTCCTTTCAGAGAAAAAATTAGTTCCAGCGGTTGATGGAATAAGTTTTGAAATGAGGGAAGGAGAAATTTTAGGAATTGTTGGTGAATCTGGAAGTGGAAAAAGTGTGACCTCTCTTGCTGTTATGGGACTTATTCCAAGTCCGCCTGGAAAGATAGTTCACGGAGAAATTCTCTTCGAGGGAAACGACCTTACAAAGTATTCAGATAAACAAATGAGGCAAATCCGCGGAAATCAAATCTCGATGATTTTCCAAGAGCCTATGACCTCGCTAAATCCGTTATTTACAATAGGAAACCAGCTGGTAGAAGCCTTGCGCTTACATACGAAGTTATCAAAAACAGAAGCAAAGAAAAGAAGTATTGAACTATTGAAATTAGTAGGTATTCCACGTTCTGACGAAATTGTAAAGGAATACCCCCATCAACTTTCGGGCGGTATGAGACAAAGGGTTATGATTGCTATGGCAATGGCATGTGATCCAAGACTTTTAATTGCAGACGAGCCTACAACAGCTCTGGATGTGACCATTCAATCTCAGATTTTACAATTAATGAAGGAATTAAATCAGAAAACGAATACATCTATTATTCTGATTACACATGACTTAGGGGTCGTTGCGGAAGTGTGTGACCGGGTACTTGTGATGTATTCTGGTCAGATCGTTGAACAAGGAGATGTGCGGACCATTTTAAAAACACCAAAGCACCCCTATACAAAAGGCTTATTAAAATCTGTCCCGAATCTAATCGATAAAAAAAGTCGTCTTTACTCTATTCCAGGTAACGTGCCAAAGCCAGGAACTATCACAATGGGTTGCAGGTTTGCTCCCCGTTGTGAAGCCATGTTTGGGCAATGTCTAGAGGATACTCCTGAATTGTATAAAATGGATCGTAGTGGACATGAAGTCCGCTGTTTCTTATATGAAGAAGAATCGGAGGCGAAGGATCGTGTCGGAATTACTTCTTGAAGTAAATGGACTGAAAAAATATTTTCCGATTACTGGAGGAGTCCTTGGGCGCAAGAAAGGGGAAGTGAAAGCAGTTGATGACGTGTCTTTTTTTGTGAAAAAGGGAGAAACGTTAGGAATTGTAGGAGAAAGCGGCTGCGGAAAATCGACAACCGGACGTCTTTTAATGCGCCTTATTGAATCAAGTGATGGAACCATTCTTTTTGAAGATAAAGAAGTGACAAAAATGTCAAAAAGTGAGCTTCGTAAGATACGCAGGGACATGCAGATGGTCTTTCAGGATCCCTATGCTTCACTCAATCCCCGCCATACTGTTGAAAAGATACTAGAAGAGCCGCTCATTGTCCACGGCATTGGATCTAAGCAGGAAAGAAAGAAAAGAGTTAAGGAAATGCTGGAGGTTGTCGGGCTCAGCAGCTATCATGCAAGGCGGTATCCTCATCAATTCAGCGGTGGACAACGGCAAAGAATTGGAATTGCCAAGGCTCTTATGACAAAGCCTAAATTGATAATAGCAGATGAGCCTGTATCCGCTCTTGATGTATCCATTCAAGCTCAAGTGCTGAATTTGCTAAAAGACATACAGACAGAGTTTCAGTTAACCTACATATTTATTGCCCATGATCTAGGGGTTGTTAGACATATTAGTGACAGAGCCGGAGTGATGTATTTAGGAAGATTAATAGAGCTTGCTGATTGTGAAGAGCTTTATGAAAATCCTAAACACCCTTATACAAGAGCCCTTTTATCAGCGGTTCCCATCCCTGATCCAGACATAAAAAGACAGAATTTCTCTATTCATGGTGAAATGCCAAGTCCATCAAATCCGCCTTCTGGGTGTGCCTTTCACACCAGGTGCAGCGAATGCATGGATATTTGCACAGTAACACGGCCTCCCTATCAAGAAATGACTAAGGGTCACTATACTGCCTGTCATTTATTTTCTAAATGATTGCAGTATTTGCTGATAGGTAAGAGAAGTTTCCATTAGTGCAGTTAGGTTGTAATAGCAAAGGTGGAAGTTATTTTTTATTAACCTCTCTGATGGATTATCACAATGGTTTTTGCGGGAAATTTCTATCCCGTTTAAACAAGATAAATAAGGCTGTTTTCATAAAAGGATTGCTGCTATTAACAAATGAGGGACCTTTACATAATAGCATCGATGCGTCCCTGATTGCTTCTAGTCACATTGTTTTGGGCAGCAACAATATTGCGAAACAAGCTTCAACTAAAGACAGGGGGAAATACGGATGAAAAAAGCAAAAAATAAGTTAACGTTTTTATTCGTTTCATTGCTGGCTATTAGTTTATTTATTGCCGGCTGCAGTGGCTCTAATCAAACTACTGGAGAAAATGGTGCTTCCTCAGATGAGAAAGAAAGTACAAAAGATACGTTAGTATTTGGTCGCGGCGGTGACTCTACTTCACTTGATCCAATCACAACAACTGAAGGAGAAGCATTTAAAGTTACAGAAAACATTTTTGAAACGTTAGTTCAGTATGGTGATCAAGATACAACGCTTAACCCTGGGCTTGCAGAAAAGTGGGATATATCAGAGGATGGTTTAACATATACCTTCCATCTTCGACAAGGAGTAAAATTCCATGATAGTACTGATTTTAATGCGGAAGCAGTTGTTTTTAACTTCGAACGCTGGATGAATGGAAATGAAAACGAGTTCCCTTATTACACGATGTTTGGAGGCTATAAAGGGGAAGAGGGACACGTCATAAAAGAAGTGAATGCTGTTGATGAGTATACTGTTGAATTTGTGTTAACAAGACCACAGGCACCCTTCTTAAAAAACCTTGCGATGTCACCATTTGGAATTGCAAGTCCGTCTGCTGTTGAAAAACATGGGGACAAATTCAGAGAGAACCCAGTGGGAACTGGTCCATTCAAATTTGTGGAATGGAAACAGAATGACCGTATCGTTCTTGAGAAAAATGAAGAGTATTGGTTGAAGGATTATCCAAAATTAAAACAAGTTATTTTCCGTGTCATACCTGAGAACTCCGCCCGCTTAAATGCTTTAACAAATGGTGAAATTGATTTAATGGATGGTGTAAACAATTCAGATGAGGAAAGTATTGCAAGTAACAGCAAATTGCAAATATTTGAACGTCCGTCTATGAATGTAGGATACTTGGGATTTACTGTAAACCGTGAACCTTTTGATAACAAATTGGTCCGCCAGGCATTAAGCCATGCTATTGATAAACAAGCAATCATTGATGCCTTTTACGGAGGAAAAGCAGAACCTGCTAAAAACGCAATGCCTCCGTCTATCGAAGGTTATAACGATGAGATTGAGCCATATCCATATGATTTAGAAAAAGCAAAAGAGTTACTTGCAGAAGCTGGATACCCTGATGGATTCACAATGGATTTGTGGGCGATGCCTGTTGCGCGTCCATATATGCCGGAAGGAATGAAAATAGCAGAGGTTATACAAGAAAGCTTTAGTCAAATTGGAGTAAAAGCAGAAATTCAATCAGTGGACTGGGCAACTTACTTAGATAAAGCAGCTAAAGGAGAATTTGATGCCTTCTTGCTGGGCTGGACTGGAGATAACGGGGATGCTGACAATTTCTTATATACTCTATTAGATAAAGACAGCATTGGAAGTAACAACTACTCTCATTTCAGCAATGAAGAATTGCATAAAGTATTAATTGAAGCGCAAACAGAAACAGATCAAGCGAAACGGAATGAACTATACAAACAAGCACAAGAAATTATCCATGAAGAAGCTCCATGGGTTCCATTAGTTCACTCAACACCTTTGGTTGCAGGTAGCGCAGATATTGTCAACTACTTACCACATCCAACAGGTTCCGAAGTCTTAACAAAGGTAGAGTTTAAATAATTTCAGGTGACGGGTTCAGGATGACATCTTTTAGTACTCGGTAAAGTGAATGGAAAGGGGAGTTTTGACTCCCCTTTCCTATTATGACCTAAGTTTTTCAATTATAAGAGGTGAACAGCATGTTTGCATATACAGTTCGTCGTTTCCTTGCTTTAATACCTGTTCTATTTGGAATGACATTAGTTGTTTTTGCTATTATTCGGGCCATACCAGGTAACCCTGCACAGGTAATTCTAGGTCAAAGGGCGACAGAAGAAGCTATTGCAACTTTAACGAAAGAATTAGGCTTGGACAAGCCTTGGTACATCCAATATGGTGATTATCTAGGATCCTTGTTAACGGGTGATTTGGGGACTTCACTTAGAACAAGAGGACCGATAAATGAAGAAATATGGCCATATTTAGCAGCCACAATGGAATTGACACTTGTTGCAATGCTTATTGCAATCGTTATTGGTGTAAATGCAGGAATTATTAGTGCATGGTTTTCTAACTCGTGGTTTGACTATATTGCGATGATTCTTGCATTGGTTGGCGTATCTATGCCTATCTTCTGGCTCGGACTTATGGAGCAATGGGCTTTTTCAATTAATCTTGCCTGGCTTCCATCCACAGGGCGTGAGGATGTCAGAAATCCGATTGAAGCCATTACAAACCTCTATATCATTGATACCCTTCTCCAGGGAAGAGCTGACCAGTTCATGGATGTTATTAAACACTTAGTCCTGCCAAGCTTTGCCCTAGCTTCGATTCCAATGGCTATTATTGCAAGAATGACCAAATCTACGATGCTGGAAGTGATGAAATCCGATTTTATCAGAACGGCAAGAGCCAAAGGCTTAAAAATGTTTTGGGTTGTCTATAAGCACTCTTTAAAAAATGCAATTATTCCTGTGTTGACTATCATAGGCTTGCAAACAGGTTTACTTTTAGGCGGTGCCATCTTAACGGAAACAATTTTTGGCTGGCCGGGTCTTGGCAGGTATTTATATGATGCAATCGGATATCGTGATTACCCTGTCATTCAATCAGGAATCCTTGTCATAGCAGCTATTTTCGTAGTAATAAATCTAATTGTAGATCTTCTATACGCAGTAGTCGATCCGCGGATTAAGTACAGTCAGTAAAAGGGGGAACAAATGTGGCTGAATTAGCAAAAAATACAGAGATTATAACACCGGATGCAGACAAGGTTACACCTCCTTGGAAAGAAGCTTGGCTTTCTTTTTGTCACAACAAATTGGCATTATTGGGCCTTGGAATTGTTATCTTTTTTATTATCATAGCTATTTTAGCTCCGGTGATTGCGCCATATGGGTTTAGAGAACAAGACCTTGCAAAGCGATTGCTGGCACCATCAAGTGAGCATTGGTTTGGAACAGACGATTTTGGCCGTGACATCTTTTCGCGTATTCTATATGGAGCACGAATTTCTTTGTGGGTTGGTTTTTTTGCTGTTTTGGGTTCAGTAATTTTTGGAACGATTTTAGGTATTGTTGCTGGCTATTACGGGCGCTGGATCGACACGATCATTTCTCGGATATTTGATATTATGCTCGCCTTTCCAAGTATTCTATTAGCGATTGCCGTTGTTGCCATATTGGGACCTTCTTTACAAAATGCGCTTATCGCGATCGCAATCATAAATATACCAAATTTTGGACGATTGGTCAGGGCCAAGGTGTTAAGCGTGAAACAGGAAGAATATATTATGGCAGCTAGAGCAGTCGGAATGAAAGACAGCCGAATTCTCCTGCATCATATCTTACCAAACAGCATGACTCCAATCATTGTACAATCTACACTGGCAATAGCAACTGCCATTATAGAAGCAGCAGCGCTTGGTTTTCTCGGACTCGGTGCCCAGGCCCCAACTCCGGAATGGGGAAAAATGCTGGCAGACTCTCAAAGATATCTAGTCCAAGCCCCATGGACACTGTTTTTTCCTGGTTTAGCCATAATGTTAACAGTATTAGGGTTTAATCTTATTGGGGATGGCTTAAGAGATGTCCTTGATCCAAAAATGAAGCAATAAACGGTACCAGGTACCTTAATATAATTCTGGAATAAAACTCCTCATTGTTACGAAAAATAACTTGAAAAGATTTCAAGAGGAGTTGTTGTTGTGAAAAAAATACACCTAATCATTTTTACGCTTTCCCTCGCCCTTACAGGTTGTGCAGGGAATAATCAAAATCAGGATGCAGCTGAATCGGAAAATTTAAATCAAACCAATCCACATCCAAGAGTTCAACAGATTAAGACGGAGACAAACAAACCTAAAGTTCAGGAAGTAAAGCCATTAGAAACGGCTCATGGAAATCATACAATTGATTCAATTGGATTCCTTGAACCAATTGATCCGAACGCAGCCGTTTCTGAAGTGAATAAAGTTGGAAAGAATTTGTCTTACGTTGCTTTTTTTAGTTATATGGTCAAGTCTGATGGAAATTTAATCCCGGTTAATGACGAAGAGGCCCTTACGGCAACACGGAAATCAGATGCAACCCCGATGATGGTTATCACTAATTTTACAGAAGGAAATTTTTCACCGGACATCGCCCACAAAATTTTTACGGACAAACCGGCTTCAAAAAGGTTTATTCAAAATGTTCTACAAACAATGAAAGCTAAAGGCTACGAAGCACTAAACATCGATTTTGAGCACATTCGGGCTGAGGATCGTGAACTGTATAACGGATTTTTAGAAACATTACTTCCTCAGGTAAAAAAAGCAGGGTATACTGTCTCGACCGCATTAGCTCCAAAAACTAGTGCAGAACAAAGTGGACCATGGCATGGCGCGCATGATTATAAACGGCATGGAGAACTTGCCGACTTTGTGATTTTAATGACATACGAATGGGGTTGGTCTGGAGGACCTCCTATGGCCGTATCCCCAATCCCTCAGGTTCGAAATGTTCTGGATTATGCAGTGTCAGTTATTCCTCGGGAGAAAATTGTTATGGGAGCACCTCTCTATGGTTATGATTGGACTCTGCCGTACAAAAAAGGTGGAAAATTCGCGAAAAGAATAGCCCCACAAGAAGCTGCAGAACTCGCAATTAAAGAAGATGCAACAATCAAGTTCGATAACGAAGCACAAGCCCCTCATTTTAAATACACGGACGACAAAAATAAAGAACATGTAGTTTGGTATGAAAACGAACAAAGTGCTCAAGCCAAATTTAATCTAGTCAAAGATTATCGTCTCCGGGGATTAGCCTATTGGGTGTTAGGAGAACCCTTCCCGCAAAACTGGACGATGCTTGAAGACCAATTTAAGATCATAAAACATAATAAATAATTAGATCTTTTTAATAAAATTAATAAAAGGAATCCATTTTGAGTGAACTTCTTCAAAATGGATTCCTTTTATTTTCAGTTAAGAAAGTTTCAGTTAATGAAAGTATTAACGTGATAAAGAGTGCTATCATTTTCCAGCATAGGCGGAGAGGACTTCCTAGTGCCGACAGGAATAAGGCTGTGACGCCTTTGCCGGCCGAGCGCCATCGGCCCTTAGGTTTCAGGGTCAATCCCTGCCGGCTCGCCATGTGCTTGTCGCCGATAGGCTTTTCGTTCTATGACCAGAATTTATATGTTTTCCCTTTTTGAATGTATGATTGAACATTTCTCACCTATAAAATTCTGTCAGTTTTTGTCGAAAAATCGATAAATTGAAATTTTCGAAAATAAATGCTTCAAATTCGAAGATAAAAGTGAAAAATCGAAGATTTATTTCAAATTTCGAAGATAAAAGTCGGAGGAATAAGGGTTTGAGCCTATCTCTACCTGCCATTTTAGGATCTGCTGTAATTTGTCGATTTAAATTTGTGAAATCCATCAAAGGAACGAAAAATTTTAATGGAAGATGAAAAATAATAGGGAAATGAGGCTAGTGTAAGGGGCGAAATCTGTCAATAAATGATGGAAAATCGAATCAATAAACCTATTTAAAACAAAAAAGATATCCATAAACCAAAAAGAATGAGTCGTTTAAACTATTCTAAATTTTTTGAAAATAAAATTTTATTCCTCTATAATTACTATGAAACTAGTAAAAGAGGAGGAAGTCTATAAATGAAAAAGGTTTTAAAGAAAAGTACATTGCCAATCCTTTTGTCTGCGAGTTTTTTGTTAGCACCAATTGCCCAAGCAGAGACTCCTTATTACGGAAAAAGCTATAGCCAGCCAGAACAGGTCAAGTCTCTTTATCCCGAAATTGAAGTAAGTGATGACACCCCTGCTTTTACAAGAGAAGGTGAAGCTTTTACTTCTCAAGAAGAAATGCTTGCGTACATAGAAAAGCTCGATTCGAAAAGTCCCTACCTTACAGTTAAAACAATTGGAAAGTCCCAAGAAGGCAGAGAAATCCCTGCATTATATTTCACAAAGGATAAAGAAATCAAGTCTAGTTTCCTATCAAGGAAGCCAATTGTATGGGTTCAAAGCCAAATCCATGGGAACGAGCCTGCGAGCGGTGAATCGATTCTTGCGATTGCGAACCGATTAACTGGTGATCTTGGAGATGAAGTTTTAGATGAAATTAATATAATTGTTGTTCCGCGAGTGAACCCTGACGGCTCGTATGGCTTTAAAAGACAGCTGGCTAATGGACTAGATGGAAACCGCGATCATGTTAAGCTTGAAAGTCCAGAGGTACAGGCTGTTCATGAGGAATTTAACCGATATTCGCCTGAAGTCGTTATAGATGCTCATGAATATTCTGTCTATAGTAGTGCATTTGACAGCTTTGGGGACGAAGGTCTATTGAAATATCATGATATTTTATTACAGTCAGGCAGAAATTTAAACATTCCTAAAAAAATTCGATCATTGTCAGATCGGCTATTTGTAAATCCAACCATTAAGGAGCTTGAAAGTAATGGCTATTCAGGTGAGATTTATTACACTTCCGGTCTTGATGATGACGGAGATATCGAAGTTATCGAAGGTTCAACGGAATCTAGAATTGGACGAAACTCCTTTGGCCTCCACCCATCCTTCTCTTTCCTAGTTGAAAGCAGGGGAATTGGAATTGGCCGCGAAGATTTCGCTAGACGAGTGAACGCACAAATTTCTACCCATGAAAAGCTCTTAAGACAAACGGCTGATCATGCTAGACAAGTGAAATCTCTAGTAACTGTTGAACGGGCAAAGCTTATTAAAAAAGGACTTGTGCCAAATGATAACGATCAAATCATCGTAAATAGTGAAAATAAAGAAATTCCGAACCAAACTCTTGAAATGGTTGACATTGCTAGTGGAACAGTTCAGGATATCCCTGTAACTTATTTTAGTGCAACTGATGCCAAGCCGCTGCTTACTAGAGAACGTCCAACTGCTTATTTAGTAAAACCGGGAAATGAGGAAGTGGCAGCCAAGCTAAAAAAGCAAGGAGTAAAAGGGTTCAAACTTCCTAAAGACTTAAAGCTCCCTGCTGAAGCATTCACTGTAACAAGTAGAGAAAATACAGGAGAATATGAGGGTAAACAGCTTGTAGAAGTCCAAACTGAGCTGGTGAAGAAAGAAGTTGTTTTTCCAAAAGGAAGCTATATTTTCCTAACAGCACAAGTGCAAAGCAATTTATTATCTCTATCCCTTGAACCTGAATCAGTCGACAGTTATGTCACATTCGGATACATTCCATCAAAAGTAGGGGAAGAGCTGCCGGTTTACCGCTTTTCCATCGATCCTAAAAAGTCTAAAATGAAATCGTTTATGAACTAAAAATAAATTATAACGGTACCAGGTACCAAAGGTACCTGGTACCGTTCGATATTTTCTAATCTGCCAACTCTAAAATTTTCGGATTTTCCCCAGTCACTCCTGCTTCAAGAATTTGAACGACAGTGAGAATTTCCTCATCTGATACAAGTTTTTTTGCATGCTTAACAATCACATCAAATAAATGATCATAGACTTTTCCATAGTCTCCTAATGGTGTAGGGATGATTTCTTCTTGGGCTTTTCCTTTTTCATCAATCAAAACTAATCTTCCGTATTTTTCTTCAGGATCAACTCCAAAACCATGATCAGAAGGAGACATGCCAGCTTTCAAGCATTCTTCTTGTTTATCAATCCCATACTTTATAAAGCTTCCCTTTGTACCATGTACAATGAATTTCGGATAGGGTGCTGCAACTAAATGATTTGTTTTTACTATCATTTTGAAATGATCATAAAACAACTCCACATGGTAATAATCATCGGGATTATTTCTGTTCCTGACAGCTCTAATGTCATAGTAAACTTTAGACGGCTTGCCAAAAAGAGAAACAGCCTGGTCAATTAGATGGACAGCAAGTCCGTAAAACGCTCCTTCATATACACTGCCCTTAAAATCTGGATAATCGGGACGGTAGTAGTCAAAATGAGATTCTATTTCAATAACATCTCCTGCAAGCTTCTCTTTTATTACTTTTTTTATTGCAAGGAAATCACTATCAAATCGTCTGTTTTGAAAGGGCATAACTACAAGGTTTTTCTCTTTTGCCAGCTTCAATAATTCTTGTGCTTCATCTGCAGTGAAAGCAAAAGGTTTTTCTACCAGTACATGCTTATTATGCTCAAGACATTGTTTGGCATATTGGAAATGAGTATTGTGCGGAGTACAAATAGACACAAGCTGAATCTCTTCATCTAACAAAATATCCTCTAAATCAGCTGTAAACGTGATGTCTTTCTTACTATATAAGTCTTCTAGGTCTTTTTTTCGGGAGCGGTTAAAAATCGTTTTTACATTGATGTTATCTCTAAGCAGGACGTATGGAAGGTGATACCTGTTTGTGCTCTTTCCAAAGCCAATAAACCCAATCGTAAGTTTCATGGTGACCTCCAAGTAAGTGTTTATGAAAATTTTAACATACTTTTGGGCTTTTTCTCGCTTCTACCTAACAAGTTAAAGAGGAATTTAATAGGATACCTGAGAATTATATTAATAAGAATCTTGATAGAAGGGAGTATTTTTATGGCGGCATTTGCTGACTCTGTTTTTATTAAAGCACCAGTTGATAAGGTATTTTCTTTTGCAATAAAACCTGAAAACTCAGTACAAATAATGGAAAATGTCATTAAAACAGAAAAGCTGACAGAAGGTCCAATACAAGTTGGAACCAAATTCAAGGAAACAAGGGAAATCAGAGGCAGGAAAGCTGAAGCTGTTATTGAATGCACGAAATTCATCCAAAATGAAGTCTATTCGGTCAAAAGTGAAGCTAAAGGATTAGAGGTTACCTATCATTATCGGTTCAAAGAGGTAGATCAAGGAACTCAGGTAGATTTTGATTGTCAAATCAAAACCTCTGGAATCATAATGAAATTAACAAAACCGCTATTTACCAAAATCCTTAAAAAGGAAGATGGGGAACATCTCCAAAAAATGAAGAGTATGATAGAAAGGGGTACTCAATAAGAGTATTTTTTTTTATAAGATCAGAAAGTTTAATTTAATTAAAGTATTAACGTGTTAAAGAGTGTTGTCGTTGTCTAGCTCCAGGCGCCATCGGCTCGAGGTCATAAGCCAATCCGTCAAGAAGGTTAAAGAACAACCTTCATGCCGGTTCGTCTTATGCTTGTCGCCGATAGGCGGGCGCCTTGCGCTTTTCGTTCTCGTTTTCAGTAAGTTTAAGGTAATTGTCAGAATCACCTTTACTTTCCCTCAATAAACGAACCAATAAAGAGCTATTCCAAAAGAATGACCTGCATTAGTAAGGGAAAATAGTTCAAAGAGTAACATGTTACATAAGGCGTCACACGTTTTAAAACAAGGGATTCACCTAGAACTTCTGATTTTTTCTTGCTAAGATAGGATTCAAACAGGAAGCGCTTTCACAAACGAACAGTTTCAGTTCATCTGAAATGATAGGATTCATTAAAAAACACCATCCTTTCTCGTAAACTTCTTACGATAAGCATAGCGTTTTTTCCTTTTAAAGATATAATTTTAACTTAGCTTGATGGGTATGCGGCCGGACCCCTCTTAAGACTTTTTCTGGTTCTTATCCAAAATGGAGCGCAATTCTTTAATATCTTTTTCAGATAAGGAATCATCTTGGATGAACTGAACTAGCATGGACTTTAATGTTCCACCATAAATTCGCTGAATAAAAGACTGTGTCTCGGCGCGCTGACATTCATCTTGTGAATAAAGCGGGAAAAAAGTATAAACTCTCTGATCTTTATTAACACCGACCACTTTTTTGTGAGCAAGACGATCCAATAGAGTGCGTACGGTTTTCGGCTTCCAATCCGTTTGCTCCTGCAAAGAGGAAATGACCTCGTTGGCCGTTTGTGGAGACTTCTCCCAAAGTACGTTCATGACTTCCCACTCCGCTTCTGAAATATTGGGTACTTTTTTAGACATTTACATCCTCCTCCTTTTTTCTTATATAGAAATTCCGATCTTCTTTTTTTAACTTGACTATCAGAAAATTCTATGTGGCATCAAATACTTAATAAATACCTTTAATAAATACCTTTATCTTTCAAAATAGATAGTGTTATTTCTGCTGCCTTACTTCCCGATGAATTATCT
The DNA here is from genome assembly GCF_014773385.1 of Metabacillus arenae. Classification (GTDB taxonomy): domain Bacteria; phylum Bacillota; class Bacilli; order Bacillales; family Bacillaceae; genus Metabacillus_D; species Metabacillus_D arenae. The sequence continues at coordinate 100,874 of NZ_JACXAI010000010.1, forward strand.
TCATTTTGTAAACTCGTTGCAAAGAAGTAGGTGTTCTCTCCAGTCTCTACATATCCAATGAACCAGCCATTTATATTACGGCCATTTACATTGCCTGTGCCAGTTTTTCCTGATAGCCGTACGCCATCTTTATCCTCTAATAGGAGGGCATCTTTAATGGCTTGAACATTCTTCTCCTTGAATCCAAATTGGTTGGTATAAAAATCTTCCAGTAATTGCACCTGCTCAACTGGAGAGATTTTTAATGAGGATTCTATCCAAAATTGCTCTATTCCTCCAGAAACATCGTAATTCCCATAGCCTATTTCTTTCAGATTTTTCTTGATAGTGTCCAGTTGCATTCTTTCGTCTAATTCCTGAAAGTACCATGTCACTGAATTTGTCATGGCTGTTGCTAAATTCTGATCCGTATTCCAGGAATCAAAACGATACTGCTTACCATTCCATTTCAACGTGGAATTTTCACTTGTTATAACATTAGACTCCAATCCAAACAAACCACTATAAATCTTATAAGTAGAATTAGGGGAAACTCTCAACGTGCTTTGATCTTCATTATAAATATGATACTGGTCAGCTTTCCTATCATATAATACAAAGCTTCCTTCATATTCATTGAAATAATTGCTGAGATCTTCATACGTAGCCCGCTCACCGTTAAAATCGTAACGATTGTTATCATTGGCCATTACAGAAACGAGTGGAATCTGTGTTGATACTAATACTCCGACAAGCATAAAGATCGCTATACTCTTCAGCTTTAACAGCTTTGACTCCTTCGTAAAGGACGCAATTCTTTGGATGCGTTTTTTAATTTGCTCCTTGGAACCGTTCAGTTGATTTGCCAACGTGAAATTGCGCAGCTGTGATGACCTGTCAACATAATTAATAATCGTATTCCCATATTTAGCATAACAATCCTCATCCAAAGAATGTAACACAGCAATATCACAGGCTATTTCACGATCCAATTTCATTTCCCTGAAGGCAAACCAAACAAATGGATTAAACCAGTATAAAATCTGGAAAATGACCATCAGGTAATTCGTCGTAATATCTTTATATTTATAGTGATTTAACTCATGCAAGAAAATATATTTGATATCCTCCATAGAAAGCCATTCGTCAAAATGCTCCGGTAACACAATGTAGGTCTTCAATAGACCAAACGTCATCGGAGATTTAACTTGCGACGATTCTCCAACAATCAACTGTCCTGATATATTTAAATGCTGCTTACACTGGTCAAATAAGATGAGAACTTCCTTATTTCTCAGTTGAGACGTCGTGCATTTTATGCTTTTTAATTTTAACCAGGCATGGATGGCCAGAACAGCAAAAATTATCATTCCAGAGATCCATATACCGGCTAGAAAGCTATTCAGAAATTCCGGACTGGAACGTTGTACAGATAACGTAAAGTCCTCCATCCAATTTGCATTATTCCCGGCGGTCTCATCTCCAGTGACGGTAGTAGAAGTCCTTATCCCATAGCTTTGATTCACATCCGGTGAATTAAAATGATTTCCGAAATTGATTAGATCGCTCGGCAGAAAAGGAAGCGTCAATGCCATCAGCAATAAAAACCAAAGATTGTATTGCCATTTCGCTGATAATTGTTTTTGAAAAACTCTTTTAATCAGCATAATGACCCCAATTGTAAAGGAAGACACGATAAAACTTATAACAAAATTCGTAAAGAACATGCAAATCGTCTCCATTTCTTGTCCGTATACTTAAATTCTAATTCTTATCATCTCTTCCCGAGAAAGTTTATATATTACAACTGTAATACGTAAATTTTATCATTTCATTATTTGTTTATCAAACCACCATGTTTACAAAGTAATATGGATTTATTTGTCTGAGAAAATAATTGACATCATTTGATTACAAATGTAGTATTGTATTACATATGTAGTCTTGAGGTTTAGTTGTACTCAAAACACGTATTTTTTAATAGGAGGTTATGATGTTGAAAGAAATGGATTACACAATATTCAAAGCACATAAATTTGAAATTATCTTACTGGTGTGCTTGCTCGCATTGATTACATTAGTTGGGTGCACGAAGGAACAAAATTTGACCGATATCTCATCCCAAATAGAAAACAACCAAGCAACAGCCTCTAGTACAGACCAGAAATTTGCTCAACTGGAAAGCGAATTTGATGCTCGTCTTGGCGTCTATGCTATTGACACTGGCACGAATCAAACCGTTGCCTATCGGCCTGATGAGCGTTTCGGTTACACGTCCACCTTTAAAGCACTTGCAGCAGGCGCTGTGCTTCAGCAGAACTCGATAGAAGAATTAAGCAAAATAATCACTTACAAAGAAGATGACTTGGTCACGTATTCTCCTATTACAGAGAAACATGTGGATACAGGGATGACACTACGGGAAATCTGCGAAGCTGCCATCCGCTACAGTGATAACACGGCAGGAAACCTTTTATTGAAAGAACTGGGAGGACCTAGCGGGTTTGAGCAAGCAATGAGACAGATTGGCGATGACGTCATTAAAGCTGACCGTTTTGAGCCATACTTGAACGAGGCCGTTCCAGGAGACTCTCGTGACACAATCACACCGAAAGCACTGGCCGCCAGTCTTGGGGTTTTTGCGGTCAATGACTTACTACCTACTGACAAGCGTGAGATCTTTACGGAATGGCTAGGTGGAAATGCTACTGGAGACACGCTGATTCGTGCAGGTATGCCGGAAGACTGGAAGGTTGGCGATAAGAGCGGGGCCGGTGGTTACGGAACACGAAATGACATAGCTGTTGTCTGGCCACCAAATAGGGAACCCATTGTCATTGCAATTCTTTCAAGTCGTGATAAGGAAGATGCCACCTATAACGATGAACTGATTGCGCAGGCTGCCAAAGTTGTAGTAAACGCCCTAAAGTGAATGAAAAAGTAGAGTAGGTTGAACAATTTTGGATATTCATTGCCCTGAAAGGATTGGATGAACGAGCTACCAAAAGCTGATAATCGTGTAAAGTTGATTAAACAAAAAATTGAATATGAACATATCTGCAGACCGATTATTCCTTAATGGGGTAGTCGGTTTCTCAGATAATAATCCCATATGTTTTCCTCTGAAAACAGTACTGCTGTACTACCCCTTTTCAATAATCGGCCCTAATTGATGCTAAACACCGAAAACTAATTGCCGGGCAGTTGGATGCCGCGCCAGCTACTTATATCGCATTGGCCATATTCATTATCACCCACAGCCGTCACCGTTCCGTCAGATTTAAGTCCAACGGTATGACGACGACCCGCCGCTATAGTATATTTAGGCCACCGTTTCACCTTTAATGCCGCTTCTTTTGGTGGGTAATCCATGTTTAACCTCCTTGAAAACAATATGTTTCAGATTTTTTCCAAAAGCATTCCGAATTTCAATATTCATTTTCCTCACCTCACTAATAAGTATATCCGTTTGAAGCAATATTCTATTTTTAGATTAAGGAGATTCTCTATAGAAACATTTATGTTAAATTAAAGTGAACACAACGGATATGGAAAAGGAATAGTTATAGAACAAGAGAATAGAGTTAAGAGGGAAGTTTTTAAGGAGGCAAGCAGATGAAATCCTCAATGTTAATCGTAAACCCCTCTTCCGGAAAGGAAAAGGGAACGGAATATGCAAAGCAGGCTCTACAAGTTTTAGAGGGTACTAGATATCAAGTCGAAGTCCGGTTAACAACGGGAGAAGGGGATGCAATGAATTTTGCCCGAGAGGCTTGTGATCATAAATTCGATGTGGTGGTTGCTATGGGAGGCGATGGGACGATAAATGAAGCAATCAATGGAATAGCTGAACAAAAACATCGACCAGTCCTTGGCGTTATCCCGCTTGGCACTGTAAATGATTTCGCTAGGGCTCTTAGCATCCCCCTTGATCCGGAAGATGCCATCGATCTAATATCACATCAACAGACACGAAAGGTGGATGTCGGTAAAATTAATGATAAGTATTTTATGAATATTACAGCCGTCGGGGCTTTAGCAGAAGCGTCTTTTGCCGTTTCAGCTGAACAAAAAACGAAGCTTGGTCCTCTTGCTTATATAGTGGAAGGATTAAAAACAATGAAAGAAAAGCAACCCTTCGACTTGCAAATAAATTGCGAAGACGGAGAGGGGGAATGGAGTGGAGACGCCCTTCTCATGCTTATTGCATTAACCAACTCCATCGGAGGCTTTGAATCCCTTGCTCCGGAAGCTGAAGTGAACGATGGCAAGCTGCATGTCTTTATTATAAAAGATATAGCATTTCACCAATTCTTATCTCTGCTACCGAAAATAGTAAGTGGTGACCTTGGTGAAAGTAAACATGTAGAATACTTAAAGGTTGGCGCCATTACTGCCTTCTCTTCCCTTGACATGACGTCAAATATTGATGGCGACGAGGGAGACAGACTTCCAATAACCGTAAAGAACCTATCCCGGCATCTCGAGGTTTTTGTGCAACCAGAAGTAAAAGAATAATTTCTTTATCCTGCTCACAACGGACAGTAAAGCCTTATGGCTCAGGTTATTAGTGGAAGCAAAGAAAAAGATATGGAATTACTGTCCTCAGGTGTCCTTGAAAAGGAACACAGACTAAAAGAGCAAACCAACATCCTGTGGGCATTCTCTAACCATCAGTGGACAGTGAAAGGAAGAAGGAGGTTATTAGGCTTGAAAAAATGGATTTTCATAATAACGATTTTCTTTGTTCTGCTCCTAGGCTCAATGTTTGTATCAAAGCCTTCAAAGGCAAAGTATACACAATGGTTGACAGCAAGGGTAGAAGAAAGAATTGGGGATGAAAATTTTATAATTGGATTGGGGTTTGATATGTTTGGTAAACAGATTATTGATAAAAATACTGCAGAATCAGATTTCCTTTTCTGGAAGGTATATGAAACGGAATTTCAAGGTAAGAAGATTACTTGTATAGGAATTTATCAATCATTTATACCGATTGGGAAAAAGGGTTTTTAACCTCAATATACTTATGAAATGACCCAGACAACTGCACGTTTGTCTAATTAAACAATCAATAAAAAAAGACTCATAAAAGAGTCTTTTTTAATACGTTATTATGCTTTTTCAACGTTAGCAGCTTGATCGCCACGGTTACCTTGAACGATTTCAAATGTAACTTTTTGACCTTCTTCTAAAGATTTGAAGCCTTCGCCTTGGATTGCTGAAAAGTGAACGAATACATCGTCTCCACCTTCGCGCTCGATGAATCCGAAACCTTTTTCTGCGTTAAACCATTTTACTGTACCTTGTAACATTTTGTTACCTCCTCGTGTGTATACCACACATTGTAATACTATTCTTGCTCTTAAAAATATCAAGGCGAAAAGCAATGTATACTTGTCTATCCTTACATTCTGAACAAAAATAAGTTAACTTAAGGATAACAGTCCAAAGAAAAAATAGCAAGCACATAAGAACTTCAATTGTAAAAATAGAGAGAAATTCCCATGTTAACAAATAAGATTTACGAAGTACTGCTTCAAAATTAGTACCAGGTATTATATCTTGGTGATATAATTAGTAAAAAACAGGAAAAAGGAGAAGAGTTCTTATGTATTATTTTGCGGCTTATCTTTTAAAAGTTTTATTAAGTCTCTTTGGCAGATTAAACGTATACGAAAAAGAAAAATTACCAAACTCAGGAGGATATGTTATCGCTTGTACACATACTGGCTGGGTAGACGTCCTATGGCTGGGAATCTCCATATTGCCGCTTAAGCTTCATTACATGGCAAAAAAGGAATTGTTTCAAAAGCTTTTTTTAAAATGGTTCTTGTCCCAATTAAATGCATTTCCAGTAGATCGTGACAATCCGGGACCAAGCACCTTGAAAATTCCCCGTAAGCTTTTAAAAAAGGGAGAGATTGTGGGGATATTCCCAAGTGGGACTAGATCGAGTGAGGGGGTTCCCCTAAAAAGAGGGGCTGCTGCAATCGCAATCAGCTCCAATGTTCCATTAATACCCGCTGTTTACATTGGACCATCTAATTTCCGCGAGCTTTTAAAACGCAAAAAACCATGCCTGATATTCGGAGATCCAATTGTTATAAGTGAGGAACTTCCAAAAAAAGATCGGGTAGAAGGGATGATGACTGAGTTAAATCGGCAGTTTAAAGCCTTACAGTCTGACGCACTGCAGCGAAAATAGGGAGACATATCCCTCTTGAAGCTATTTAATGAATGGAATTGAAACAAATAATCATCAAAAATGAAACTTTCCACTTTTGTAAAAAAATACATCTTAAGGTCCATATTCAATTAAATCTGGAGCTCGTTTCCTGAGCTAAATAGGAGTTGATAAGATAACAATATAACTAATAAAGGAATGAATAAAGATGAATGATTGTAAGGTGTATATTTTATTGACTGATACCGGTACTTTATTTTCCAGAGCTATAAAATTATATACAAGGGCTCCGTACAATCATGCATCTATAGCATTAGACCAAGATCTTAATGAAATTTATAGTTTTGGCCGTAAAGATTTTCGAAATCCGATTAATGGAGGATTTGTGAAAGAAACACTGTGCTCAGGGCTTTTTTTCCATAAGCCGAAAACCTCCTGTGCAGTTTATGAATTAACAGTAGATCAATCAACTTATCATACTTTATCAAACGTGATTAAAGAGTTTGAAAGAAAGCAAGCTGAATATCGTTATAACTTACTTGGACTATTAGGGATATTGCTGAAAAAAGCAATCGAGCGAAAGGATGCCTATTTTTGCTCTGAGTTCGTTGCCGTGGTTTTGAGAAACAGTGGAATCTATCCTTTTGAAAAACCGCCTTCTTTAATCACTCCTGACGATTTTTGCCGTGTAAAGCAATTTAAATTAATTTTCCAAGGAAAATTAATTGATTTTAAAAGTCAAAGAGGCACTTATGTTCCAGAAACTACAGAAAAGTCCATGAAACCCTTCCATTTATATCCTCAAAAACTATAAGATATTAGTTAGAGGGATTTATAGTTAAGAGAGAAGGGAATTTAAATGCACAGGATTTTATATATTGAAGACAATCTTGAGATCGGTAAATGGGTAAAAAGTGAATTGGATAAAAAAGGGTATTCTGTCGATTGGAAAAAGGATGGTACCGATGCAATTGATTTTGCAGAAGAGGCTGATTTGGTTATATTAGATGTTATGCTTCCCGGGCTTGACGGTTTCTCAGTAGGTAAAAGATTAAAGAGAAAACGTTCAGACCTTCCGATTCTCATATTATCTGCAAGGACTTCGGTAGAAGATAAACTGGAAGGATTAGGATTTGCCGATGATTATTTGACAAAACCCTTCCATCCTGAAGAATTAAATGCCAGAATTGAAGTTTTATTAAGAAGATCTACTGATCAAAAGCCTAAAAAGAGGAACATTAAACATTTGACCATTTACCCAGATCAGCGTATCGAAAACAATGAAACACAGGAAGAAATTATTTTGACAGGAAAACAGTATCAAATTCTATCTTATTTCCTTCGGCATCTAAATCAAATTCTAACAAAGGAACAGCTTTATGAAGGAGTTTGGGGAGAAAATTTTATAGAAGGCGATAAGACCCTAAATGTACATATTCGGTATCTTCGGGAAAAAATCGAAAAAAATCCAGCCAAACCAGAAATTATTGAAACGATTCGCGGAATTGGTTATAGGGTAAAAGCATGAAATTAAAACGGTCCTTGCTGTACCCCTATATTATTATTATCATTTGTGCCGTATTGGCCCTTCCTGTCGCTTTGCCTATTGCTTCCCTTTCTCTGCTTATTCCAAGCATTCTTTTTACAGGTGAGGTGGAAAATCGCTATGATGAAAATCTCAATGATATTAAATCAGATTGGCATCAAGATGCAATAGATTTAGAAGGCGCTTCATCTGCAGAAATTGAAGCAGCTATGCAAGAGTGGAAGAAACGGTTTCCTGATGCAAACTTGATTTGGGTGGATGAGACAGGTAAAACTAGAGCAACTTACCCAGAAAATGTATCTGGTATTCCTGAGAACTGGTCTCCTGCTTATTCCATTCAATTTATGGAAAATCACACCGGGTCAAACCTTTTTACTGTGGTATCCTTCATTGGAGGAAGTCTTGAAAATGGATTTATCATTTTCCAAATAGATAAGAAATTTTTTGAAACGCCTATCGAACGTTTCGGGGATTGGTTTATATACGCCTATGCAGTAATCGTCATTTTGATTTTGCTTGGCTTTATCTTTTTTTCTTGGATGTTTTTTAACAAAATAAGAAAAAGGCTTATTCATCTTCAACATGCAATGGGAAAAAGAGGAGAATTAGGAATATCAAAGATGATAGAAGTGCAAAGCAACGATGAAATTGGAGATCTGGAACGATCTTTTAACGATATGATTGAGCAGCTAAAAATGAGTAGAAAGAAAGAAAAAGAAGAAGAAGAGTTAAGAAGGCAGCTTATTGCTAATCTTTCCCACGACCTGAGAACCCCTTTGACAACAGTCCGGACCGACGCCTATTCGCTGCTTGATGAATCGCTTTCTTCAAAAGGAAAGGAATCGGTTGACCGAATCGACCGGAAAATTCAATTTGTTGATAAGCTGATTGAGAACTTGCTATCTTATACTTTACTTTCCGCTGGCAAATATCCTTTTCACCCTGAAGAGGTAGAGATATCAAGGTTATTAAGGGAGACAATTGCGAATTGGTATCCTTTATTTGAATCAGAAGAAATGGAGGTTTCCGTAGAAATACCTCAGGAGGCTGTAGTATGGATTGTTGACAAGCAATGGATGGAACGAATCCTTAATAATTTATTTCAAAATGTCATTCGTCATGCAAAAGAAGGGAAATACATTGGGATAAGACTGAATAAAAATCACTTCTTGGTCATGGACCATGGCAAGGGATTTAAAGAAAAAAGCCTTGATGCAGGAGCGGGAATCGGCTTATCCATTATTGATTTGATGGTAAAGGAAATGGGCCTCGAATGGAAGCTGGATTTTAATAAAAAAGGAACAACAGTCATGATTGGTCAGCCAGAATAGCATTTAATGATGAGAGCTGAAGTAAAATCAGCTCTTTTTTTAATGTCGGTAATACGGTACTTCCTATTTTCGGCGGTACCAGGTTCAAAGGTACCTGGTACCGTTGTCCTTCGATAAGATTCCCTCTATAATATGGTTAAACTTGCTTCCACTTTTTCTCCATCTTAGGAGGAGCATAGCTGGTCATTTGCTTAATAAGCTCCTCCGGTTCTGATGCAGCACCGATCAATTTGAGGTGGGAGTCATTTGAAAAACCTTCCTGAATACTGAATTTTACGAGTTGAATGAGCGGATCGTAATAACCTCGAACATTATACAAGCCTATCGGTTTTTCATGAATGCCGATTTGGGCCCAGCACAGGACTTCAAAAAGCTCTTCAAACGTCCCAAGTCCGCCGGGTAAAGCAATGTAGGCATCAGCGAGCTCACTCATTTTTGCCTTGCGCTCATGCATGCCATTTACTTCAATTAGTTCTGTTAATTCTGTATGGACAATTTCACCGCTGAATAAGCCAACAGGCATAATTCCTGTAACTTTTCCACCCTGAGATAGTACCTCGTTTGCAATTTCTCCCATTAAACCGACCTTTGACCCTCCATATATAAGCTGGAAATCATTTTGAGCCATGTAATTTCCTAGTTCTCTTGCTTTCATTTTATACTCTTCTCGAACTCCTACATTAGAACCAGCAAAAATACAAATCGATTTCATATATATCACCCAATCTTTTGGTAGAATTTTGACTCTCTCTATTAACTTAACTCCTTCTGACCTGTCTTATCAATAGCTAAGTGATAAAATGAATTCTATGTTCGTATGCTCTGTATGTATGTCTAAAAGCATGCTTGTTCGAAAATGCGTAAACTTCCAGTAAACAAAGGAATTCAAGCGGGAATTGAGTCAGCATCAGAATCGAGCTTTTCCACCCATTTATCCAAGCTGGGCGTTATTCTAATAGTACTAGCGATGCTTACTGTCCTAAGGCAGAAACTAAGAAGCCTCTCCCTCTAATTATTCGATTTATCCAACATTAAATCTGCTTTCAATATCCCAGTTCCTAATTGAAGATACGGTATGCGACCTAGAAAAACGATGGGTTTTAGAATATCATTAGAATACAAATAAAAAAGTAGTATGATAAAATCGGGTGAACGAAATGAAATTACAAAAAGGCTATACACTTCAAACGAAAATACTAGGCTTGGTTGTGATTATTGTTTTTATGTCTGTAGGATTATTGACGGGGATTATTGCCTACTTAGAGGTGGTATCTACGAAAGACCGCACAAAACAACTTGCGCTTCAAACTGCTACAGCCGTGTCACTAATGCCTAGTGTTCAAAAAGCTGTTCAATCAGGCGAGCCTTCATCAACCATTCAGCCCCTTACAGAGCAAATTGGTTATCAAGTAAGCGCTACAAATATAATTGTTTCCGATTCAGATAATAAATATATAGCACACGTAGATTCTGAACAAATTGGAAAGCGGGGAAAAATAGAAAGTAACTATAAAGCTTTGGTGTTTGGGGGATATTCTACTTCAGAATCAGAGGGATCCTTTGGTCCTTCCATTGTTGCTAAAGCACCAGTTTATTGGAATTTCGGTGAGTATAAACAAGTTGTAGGAGTTGTGACAGTTGAATACTTAATGAAAGAAATAAACGAAAGTATCATAAACAAGCTAGTGAAAATTGGATTATTTTCCTTTCTGGCACTCATCATTGGTATTTCAGGGGGTATACTGTTAGCCAAAAGTATTCGAAAAGACACGTTAGGCTTAGAGCCATATCAAATCTCTGCATTATTTAGGGAACGGCATGCTATGCTTCTAGCAATAAGAGAAGGAATACTTGCCATTGATTCTGAGGGAAAGATTACAATGATGAATAACTCAGCAAGAAGACTGTTAAATTTGTCAGAAGGTGATATTCATCGGCTTGTTGAAAATGTTTTACCCAGTACTGGTATGTTGAGAGTACTTGAAACAGGAGATCCGGAAATGGATAGAGAAGAAACTTTAAACGGCAAAAGCGTGATCGTAAATCGAACACCTATCATTGAAAATGACCAAATAGTAGGAGTAATATCAAGTTTTAGGGATAAAACAGAGCTTAAATCTCTGATTGAAACTCTTTCAGAGGTAAGGAAACACTCTGAGGATTTACGTGCACAAACCCATGAGTTTACGAATAAGCTTTATGTCATTTTGGGATTGCTTCAGCTTGATCAAACAGATGAAGCGATTAAGTTCATTCAAGAAGAAGCAGCCCTCCACAAAACACAGAATAAAATTCTTTTTGAGCAAATAGAGGATCCGAAAATACAGGCTATTCTTTTGGCGAAACTTGGGAAGGCATCTGAAAAGAAAATAAACTTTCAAATTGATGAAAACAGTTCTTTAAATAGACTTCCTAATCATATTTCTCTTTCACAGCTCATTACCATTGCAGGTAATCTGATAGATAATGCATTTGATGCAGTAAAGAATCAGCCGGTAAAAAAAGTTACATTTTTTATTACCGATATTGGAAACGATGTCGTTTTGGAAGTATCAGATACTGGTGCTGGAATGCCTGATCATTTTCTAGGACATATTTTTGATAAAGGGATATCCTCAAAAGGAAAAGATCGCGGGTATGGATTAGCGAATGTGAAGGAGTCGGTTGAGCAATTAAATGGTCTTATTGAACTATCACGTGAAAATAACTTAACTACTTTTACTATTTATTTACCAAAAAAAGAGAGGGGACGGGACGAGGATGAAAGTAGCAATAGCGGAAGATGATTTTAGAGTCGCCTTAATCCATGAAAAATTTCTTCAAAAGATTCCAGAAGTAGAAGTAGCAGCTAAAGCCCTTAATGCAAAAGAGACTTTAGAAATGCTAAATGCACAAGAAATTGATTTGTTGTTACTTGATGTCTATCTTCCTGACAAATTAGGAACTGACTTACTTCCAATTATGAGAGAAAAGTATCCAGAGGTTGACATTATTCTAATTACTGCGGCAACAGAAAAGAAAATGATCGAAAAAGCCATGAATTATGGAGTTGATCACTTCTTAATAAAACCTGTAACAATGGAAAAATTTATGGAAGCAATCGAAGCCTATCAATTAAAAAAGAACTGGTTGAATTCGCAGGAGGTTCCAACACAAGAATGGGTAGATAAGTATTTTGAAAAGTCAGGAAAAGAAACTCCTGTAAAAAAAGAGCTGCCAGCAGGGGTAGACTATCTCACTTTAGAAAATGTGAAGAAAATCTTGATTAGTGAAAAAAAAACCGGCCTATCTGCTGAGGAGGTGGCTGCAAAAATGGGTGCCTCCCGCACTACAGCAAGACGCTATCTGGAATATTTAGTTTCTATCGAAATAGCTGAAGCTAAAATTCATTATGGAATAGTCGGCAGGCCAGAGCGAAAATATTGTGTGAAAGAAATTTAAAAACTAAAATTTTGGCAAAAGAGGAGAACATGGAGGAGGATGAATAGGATGGCAGACTTACGTTACCCTATTGGACAATTTAAGTATGAAAAAGAACTTTCGATGAATGTAATAGAAAAATGGATTAATGAAATTGAAGTTGCTCCTGCAAAATTAAAGGCAGCTGTTAAGAATCTAACAGATGATCAGCTAGATACACCTTATCGCTCCGGAGGTTGGACTGTCCGCCAAGTCGTGCATCATATAGCAGACAGTCATATTAATAGCTACACCCGTTTAAAATTATCCCTTACCGAGGAAAATCCGACAATTAAGCCCTATTTAGAGGAAAAGTGGGCGGAACTCCCAGATTCAAAGTTGGATATTGATGTTTCACTTTCGCTGTTAGCAGCCTTACATCGTAGATGGGTCACTTTGCTGAGATCGCTGTTACCTAGTGAGCTTGAAAAGATATTTTATCATCCAGATTCAGGAGCAATCACTATCGGGGAAAGTATTGGACTATACGCATGGCATGGGAGTCATCATATTGCACATATCACTTCTCTTCGTCAGCGGCAAGACTGGTGAGACTGAAAAACTGCAGTTTTGTTAAAAAGGCAGTTATTTGAATTAGAGCCATTTCATCTATTTCCACCATTGATGTTTAATTTCCAAAAGCATGAGAGGGGCTTATGTTATTTTTCTTAATTATATTTCCATGCTTTTACTTTTTTCAGGCAAGGGGGATAAAAGATGAAGAAAGTGTTGGTCTTAATGATCTCATTTTTATTACTTACTTCATGTTTCCAAAAGAATGAGAATAGTGAAGTTTTTCCTTCAAAAGATTTACACATTATAGCATCTGCCTCGCCTGGTGGAGGCTGGGATAGAACCGCGCGTTCTATTAAAAGGGTTCTATCCGAAGCAGGGATTACAAAGCAGTCAATTACTGTTGAGAATAAGCCGGGGGGAGGAGGAGAAGTTGGCTGGAGATATTTGCAAAATCAGAATTCCAATGCTATTTCAGTGAATTCAAGCTTGCTTTTAACTAACCACCTTCTTGGGCAAAGTCAATTGACCTATGAAGATTTTACTCCTCTTGCCATACTAGCAACTGAGTGGATATCTGTCACTGTTAATAAGGAATCAAAGATCCAGACTACCAGTGATTTAATTTCGCAGTTGAAGAGGGATCCTAAATCACTAAAAGTTGGGATCGCTCCCGGATTAGGAAATGGGGACCAGCTTTCCTTTGTGCAGATTCTTAAAAAAGCAGGCGTCGACCCAGCTGATATTGATTTTGTGGTATATGATAGTGGTGGAGAAATCGTAAATGCTTTATTAGAGGGGAAAATTGATGTCATTACAACAGCGGTATCAGAGGTAGAGGAACATCATCAAGAAGGGAACCTGCAAATTTTAGCTGTTAGCTCAGAAAAAAGAATTGAAGGATTAGAGGATGTTCCTACATGGACAGAGGAAGGTATTGAAATTGTTTTTCCTCACTGGAGAGGAATTATGGGCCCTCCTGATATGAAGGATGAAGAGGTTAGTTACTGGAATGATGTAATTGAAGAGATGGTTAAAACAGAGGAATGGAAAGAGATTTTAAAAAATAATGAATGGAACAACTTTTATAAAAATAGTGACCAAGCTAAAGAATTTTTGAAAGAACAAAATAAATTATATTACGAGCTATTAAATGATTCTGGGTTATTATAGGATTTTTAGAGAGAGAAAAAAGAACAGCTTTTCGTTTCATTTGATTAATAGCAAAGATCGAAATCAAGCTAATTGGATTAACCATATGTTGGAAAAAGTAACTCAGATAACCCATTATTAAGTTTGTTCAATAAATAAAAGGCTTTATCTAAAATGACCCCACACCACATAAATAGGGGTCATTACTATTTGTATAAGGCAGTTTTCGCAAACTTTATTGCTAATTGAAAAAAGTAATGGCTTCCAGAGTTAATGTACTCCTCACCAAATCATCGATTGCCCCATTTAGACGTTCCATTGTAACTTTGTATATATAGCTTATAGATAAAGGCTTCCTCTTTAGATAAATTTTCTATTAATGAAAAATAGGGAAAACAACTAATCTTCTTCGTGAACAAAATGAACAAAATGCATTTTTAAAATTAAAAGAATCTTATTTTGAAAACGGTTACACATTAAAAAAACTACTTTATAATTCAACTTAATATTCAAAAAATAATCAACAAAATGAATTGGAAGCGTATTCGAATTTGGGGGGATGGTAGTTTTGCTTGCTTTATTAGGATTTTTAATGATTATTGTATTTATGTTTTTAATCATGACAAAAAGAATGTCAGCTTTAATTGCACTTGCGGTCATACCAATATTGTTTGGAGTGATTGGCGGCTTTGGTCTTAAATTAGGACCCATGATGTTAGAAGGAATTGAGACTGTAGCCCCGACTGGGGTCATGTTACTGTTTGCGATCCTGTATTTTGGAATTATGATTGATGCGGGTTTGTTTGATCCTCTTATTTCCACAATATTAAAGATTGTTAAGGGAGATCCGTTAAAGATTGTGATTGGAACAGCAGCACTTTCATCGATGATTGCATTAGATGGGGACGGAACAACAACTTATATGATCACCGTTTCAGCGATGTTGCCGCTGTATAATCGTATAGGGATGAATCCTCTCATTTTAACATGCATAGCCATGTTATCATTTGGAGTCATGAATATGACTCCATGGGGTGGACCGACTGCAAGAGCTGTAAGTGCCCTGCAGCTTGATGTAGCTGATGTATTTATACCACTTATTCCAGTTATGGCTTGCGGCATTATTTGGATCTTTGTGACAGCTTTTATACTAGGAAAAAAAGAGCGCAAACGATTGGGAGTTGCATCAATTCAATATTCTCCAGAAGAAAAGCATACATTTCAAAGTTTAGCAGCAACTGCTGAAATTGATGACTTTAAACGCCCTAAGTTAATATGGGTAAACTTATTGTTAACTTTGGCTCTTCTTACTGGATTATTTCTAAGTATATTGCCTCTTCCAGTATTATTTATGGTTGCTTTCGCATTAGCTGTTCTTCTTAACTATCCAAACTTAGAGGAACAGAAGAAACGTATATCCTCACATGCTGCAAATGCTCTTGCGGTTGTCTCATTGGTATTTGCCTCGGGGATTTTTACTGGTATTTTATCAGGAACAGAAATGGTGGACGCGATGGCAAATAGTTTAATTTCGATTATTCCTGAATCTCTTGGATCTTCGATGGCAGTTATTACTGCGATAACAAGTCTTCCATTTACGTATTTTATGGCAAATGATCCATACTATTATGGAGTGTTGCCGATCATTGCAAAAACTGCTGCTGCCTATGGAGTTGAACCTGTTGAAATTGCACGTGCCTCTATATTAGGCCAGCCAATACATGCTATGAGTCCATTAATGGCATCCGCTTACCTTTTAGTAGGAATGGCGGGTGTAGATTTTGGAGAACATCAGAAATTCATATTCAAATGGGCACTTGGAACAGCTGTTGTTATGATCATTGCTGCTATATTATTTGGAGTTATTACTTTTTAACTGCCGCTTCAATATACATTCAATAGAGTTTTCCAGGGTCATTTGCAGGAATTTAAAAAACTCATAACAGGAATGTATGATTTAGCCTGCTGATCAGCTTTCCTACTTGTTATAAGTGTCAGACCTTCTGGTGAACCAAATAAAAAAGCTGCAAAAAAGGGTTATAAAATTAAATAAGAGATCATTTACTTTTAATAGGACAGACAATAAGAAACAAGATAAGAACCGTATCAACATAGGAGGCTAAAGACAAATGTGGGTAATCACTGTTTACTCAAAGAAAAATATCCGGATGTTTGAATTTGATAATGAGAAGGAAGCAAAAGAGAAATATAAAAGTATTAAAGAATGTAAGATTTTATCGAATGTGATTTATTATAATGATGTGATGTAAGGGAATGAAGGGAATCAAAAAGCTATTATAGCTTTTTGATTCCCTTTCTTTGTTTTAGACTCCTTATTAATTTTAGATAAAATAATTTTAGTTAACCTTCTTCTTTAAGGGCTGGCGGCATTTCTTAAAGGGAAAGGAACATCTTTGCTAACCATTTTTATCGTATGTCTATTTGCATATAAAGGAACAATATAGAAGATGAAGACTCGAAGGAGTTCCTGATCTTACAGTAATGCTTTTGTAAAAGGCAATTTTAAAGGATTGTATAAAAGTTCAGTTAATTAAAAACTAACATTGGAGGTTCTAACGTGGGAAAAGAAAATATAGAACAATATCATGATGATTCAAATCTAAATTCGAAAAGAAAGGCAAATGAAGAAGTGTTAGAAATAAGTTCAACAGGATATGGATTAGAATCTGTTTCAAAAGAGACTGTAGAAGAAGGGCAAAAATTACAAGATAAAAGAGAAGGAAATTCTTCATGTGGAGGATTATAAAGGATTATTATTTCATATGAAAATTCCCAGCTTAACTGGTTTTTTTTACAAATCGCGCTTTTTATTTGATAAAACTACCAACAAAAACTTCGTTAAACGGATAAAAAGCAGGAAATCGATGAATACTAGCAAGAGATAACATTACGTTTCTTGGGGGTGAAGGAATGCTTCAGCTTACATCAAAAGAGCTGTCTTTTATTGAAGATGAAATAAGAGCAGAGGAAATTACAGCAAAGACAATGAACTGGTGTGCTTCGCAATGTAAAGACCCTGAGCTCCGAAAAACACTGGAACAGCTTGCAGAGCATCATCAATTAAAGATTGCTGATCTTGCACAATATTTCAATCGGGCTGGAATGATTCAATAAAGGATTGAAAAGGGGGTACAACATATGCCAAATAACATGGAAGGACGCGGCTTGACGGATCGAGAAATGCTGCAGCTTTGCTTGGAATTAGAGAAGGGCCGGTGTCGGAGCATCAGCAATACCATGTTAGAAACAAGCCATAAAGAACTCCGCGAAATTTATAAACAGAATTTTGAAAATGCGAGCAGCAATCATGACGAGCTATATAAAATAATGAATGAAAAAGGCTGGTATAAAACTGATATAGCTTCAATGGAGCAAATTGGCAAAGTACAAGAATTTATGCAAAACAACTTACACCCTGATAATGAATTTTAACGTAATTGCTAACCTCCTTTGAAAAATAAAATGAAAAATAAAGAAGAGATTGTCCAAAATGATAATTGTTAGACAATCTCTTTTTTATTCAATTGTAAAAAAATCAAAACATCCTGACGTAAATAGCGTCAGGATGTTTTGATAACTTTCTAGTTTGCTAGTTAGACAAAGGCAGGAACGACTTTTCCTTCACTGCCGACCATACGGATTTTAGACTTAGCCATTTCTTTCGCTGCATCTTTTGCTTTTTGCAAGTAGGCGCGCGGGTCTAGGCTGTCCGGCTTAGCTGCAAAATGATGGCGAATTGCTTCGGAGTACGCGTTTTTTAACTCTGTTGAAACGTTGACCTTCGCCATGCCGAGTGACACACAGCGGCGAACGTCTGCGTCTGGAACTGCAGAGCCGCCATGAAGCACGAGCGGCACATCTACCATCTCAGCGATTGCTGCAATTCGATCAAAGTCGATGTCTGGCTTTCCTTTATAAATGCCGTGAGCCGTACCAATTGCCGGTGCAAGTGTAGGGACGCCTGTCATTTCAACAAACTGCTTACATTCTTCTGGGACTGCTTTTTGTGCATCCTCGTCAGCCACGACAATATCATCTTCTACACCCCCGACTTTACCAAGCTCTGCTTCGACGTTAACACCAAGTGACTTCGCGAGCTGTATTACTTCTTTAGTACGAGTAACGTTTTCTTCAAAAGGATGCATTGACGCATCGATCATCACAGATGTGTAACCTGCACGAATCGCTTCCTTAATCACCTCGAAATCCGTACAGTGATCAAGGTGGAGACCTGTTGGAATGTCATAATGCTCGGAAGCAGCTTTTGCCACTTGAACGATGTTCTTAGGGCCTAATGATTTTACCGTTCCAACGGTTGTTTGTAATATAACTGGCGATTTTAGCTCAGCAGCAGCCTCAAGAACCCAGAAGATGCTGTCAAAAGAGTGAACGTTGAATGCAACAATGCCGTGGTTATCTGCTTTTGCTTTTTCAAGCATCGGTGTTGTTGATAAAAGAGCCATAATTAGTTTTCCTCCTGAGTTGTAGTAATCGCTTTTTCCACAAGTTGTGCAAGGTCTTCATTCGTATTTGCATTAAGAAGTGCTTGGCGGTCCTTGTCATCCATTAATACTCGAGACAAGGCAGAAAGTGCTTGCAGGTGTGTCGTGCCAGCCTCTGACTTCGGAATGAGAAGTGCCAAGAAGAAGAAGGCTGGTTGATCGTCGAACGATCCCCATTCAATCCCTGTCTCAGTTCGAACAATGATAATTCCAGGTTTGACAACAGCTTCAGACTGAGTATGCGGGATAGCAAAACCGTCTTGGAAGCCGGTTGTGCTTTGCGCTTCACGTGTCTGAAGCCCTTTTACAACTTCATCTGCAGAGGTTGCGAGTCCATTTTCTATTGCGAGATCTGCAATCGCTTGAAAGACGCCCGCTTGTGATGAAGCAGTTGAGTTTAATTGAATATTTGTCGGTTGAATCATACTTGTCATCATAAATTACTCCTCTATAGGTGTATTTTTTGCGATTCTTTTGCGATAGAGACCGTAGATTACAGCTCCGATAATAGAACCAACTAGGATGGAAAGAATCCATTGAAACGCTCCTGTTACAACTGGAAGAACTAAGAATCCGCCATGTGGAGCTGGAACCTGTACCCCGAACAGATACGTCATAACGGCTGCTATTGATGAGCCGAGCATGATAATTGGAAGTACAATCACTGGGTTTTTAGCAGCAAAAGGAATCGCACCTTCCGTAATATGGGTCCCTCCTAGAATAAAATTGACCATGCCAGCGTTGCGTTCTTCTTTCGTGAAGTATCGGCGGAAGAAGACTGTTGCAAATGCAATGATAAGCGGCGGTGCGATACAAGCTGCAGACACGCCAGCCATGAAATAAAGGTTTCCTTGAGCTAAGAGGGCTGTTCCCGTCACGTAAGCAGCTTTGTTAAAAGGACCGCCCATGTCAAAACCACACATGGCACCAACGATAATTCCAAGCATTAGTGGACTAGTAGTTTGTACAGAAGATAGGAAGCTCATTAACCCCTCATTTAAACCTTGTACAGGAACCATAAGAGGCACCATAACCGCACCAATCAAGAATATTCCAATGACCGGATACAAGAAAATTGATTTCAAGCCATCGAGTGACTTGGGCATTTTCGTTAATAGCTTCTGAAGCAGGATAATGATGTATCCAGCTGCAAATCCAGCTAGGATCCCCCCAAGGAACCCTGCTCCACCTTGGTCTGCTAAAAGTCCTCCAATAAAACCAACGACCAAGCCAGGGCGTCTGGCAATTGATTCGGCGATAAAAGCTGCGAGTATTGGAACTAATAAACTAAAGCTAAGACCGCCGACATTCTTCAAAAACGCAGCGAATTCATTATACTGTTCATGATTTGGGTCGGCAGAGTATATGCCGAATAAGAAAGAAAGCGCAATAAGAACCCCGCCCCCAACAACAAACGGAAGCATGTGTGAGACACCATTCATTAAGTTCTTATAGATGGTGTGTGCCCATTTCTTTCCGCCATTTGCTTTTGACGGCGCGTTCTTCTCCTTGCAAGCAGTGGAAGATGCTTCGCTTGAAGATTGCCCCCGTACCTTATGAACAGGCGCTTCTTCATTTAATATCTGATTGATCAAGTCTTCTGGACCGCGAATCCCCCTTGATACTGGTACTTCTACAAGGCGTTTTCCGTGAAAGCGATCCGTATTGACGTCTTTATCAGCTGCAACGATGACGCCATCTGCTTCACGAATATCTTCTTCGGTTAAACCGTTTTCGATTCCAACTTGCCCGTGAGTTTCGACTTTTATATCAATGTCTAATTTTTCAGCCGCTTTTTTTAATGCTTCTGCTGCCATAAATGTATGAGCAATACCAGTTGGACAACCAGTTGCTGCAACAATTTTTTTACGAGTCATGTTAATGCCTCCTTAATAGGGTTGATCGTTACTTCTTCTAATAAATCTGGTACATCTGTTAAGTCGCTAAGCCCCTTTGAAAAAGCAGTAGAAGCCCCTGTTGCGACAGCATGGCTTAGTGCGTCTTCAAGGGTATGTTTCTGTATTTGTTTCCCAATAAATGTCGCAAGCATGGCGTCTCCAGAACAGGCAGTGTTGACAACTTGTCCTAGAGGAGAAGTCGCCTTTAACAAATCTTTTTTTGAAAGGAAGAGAGCACCTTCCTTTCCTCTAGAAACGAGCACGTGCTGAGCGCCTTTTTTTAGAAGCTTCATGCCGTATTTAATCAGCTCGCTTTCGGAAAGAGGATGCTGTTTGTGAAAGAGATTCGCTAGCTCTTCCTCATTTGGTTTAAGTAAGAACGGCTTGTAGGGTAGTGTATCAATGACTGTGCTGACACTTGTATCTAGGACTAGTTTGACCCTGCGCTCTTCACAAATTTTAGCGATGTCGATTATGATTGATTCAGGTACACCTTTTGGCAAGCTCCCAGAAACAATCAGTATACTATTTGCTGGAATGGCTTTTATTTTAGCTAAAAGCTGTTCTTGCTCATTTGGTTGAATCATTGGTCCTTGATTGACGATTTTGTATTCTTCTGTTGAATTTATAAAAACATTAATGCGAGTTATACCATCTACTTTGACAAAATCTGTTTTAATTCCAAGATCTCTTAAGGAATCTTCAATATACTTACCGGAAAATCCGGCGATAAACCCCAAAGAGACGCTGTCAATCCCTAATTTTTTCAGCATAATTGATACGTTAACCCCTTTGCCATTAGGCTGATAATCTTCATCATGGGTCCGGTTAACTGTATCTGGTTTCAATTCTTTAACAGCGACATACAAGTCAATGGCTGTATTTAAGGTGCAAGTATATATCATTGCTTCACCTTCCTTCTATATGGTGTGAATCTGGGAACATTTATTAAAAGTGAATGGATGGATTTTATAATGGCTGCTATACCATCTGCTAATTATTAAGAATTAAAATAAATTCAGGCCATGAACTTTTTTAAATCAGCAGTTGTTGCCTGAATTCAGTATCTCATGTTTAGGGATGAAAATGTTTTCAGTTTCTGTAAAGGTTTACATGAGTGGGTTATGAGAATGTACATACGTGGGGATGAAAATTGATTGCTAATTGGGATAACAGAGTAAAGGAAGCATAAGCCTCCTCATGTTAACAGAGATCTATATAGTAAGGGGGGGAGGAGAAGAAGTGGATCGCTGGACTAACACATATTTGAAACTGAAATAGAAAGAGAGAAGCACAGAAAAGAGAAAATAAGGGGAGCATAGTTTCAAGGTTTCTTTATGACTTATTCGATTAGTTATACTTTGAATCCAGTAATAAAGACCTTATAAACATGTACAGGAATTTCAAAACATTCATTTCGCAAAGGAACCAAGTATTAAAAGACAGTTCAAGTGATGGGAAAACTGGAGAAACTGATTTTAACCTTTCGTACGAATAACATAGGCATCTAATAAAATCCGCGCAATGACGTTCAAAGAAAGCCTTGAGCGCACCTCATACTCTGGAAAGAGAGAGTGTTCGCTTTTATAACCGATCAGCGTCATATCGGAGAGCCTGCTTAAGGACGAATCAACCCGTGTCGTTAGCGTGATAGTCGTGACCTGCTTGATATTTAAATTTTGACAGGCTTCGACGAGTTCTTGAGTTTCACCTTGAAGGGAAATAAAAATCGCAAGCTCGTTTTTTTCCATTTTACGAGATTTTATTCTGATAATATTCGGGTCGTCGTGATTCTCACAAGTTTTGCCCATAACTTGAAGCTTGACCATCATTTCTTTAGCGATCATTTCGGAGAAGCCTCTCCCAAAAATATAAATTTTCTCGGCGTCATGAATCTTTTGCACCGCATCCTCAATTTGACCAATGCTTTGAAGCTGAATCGTTTTCAGGACTTCCTCTTCGTTTTTCTTGATGGCTTGTTTAATGTCTTCATCAATATTGCCTAGTTGATCTTCATAATCAATCATCTGCTTATCCTGCTTCAGCCGGTATTTAAACGATGTGTAGCCATTATATCCGATCTTTTTCATCAAGCGAACAATTGTAGCAGTGGATACAGTTGCCCGCTCACTTAAGGTGACAATGGACATTGTTGCGATTTCTTCTAAGTGTTGATGGATATATTCAAGCAAATATCGTTCAGATTCACTTAAAGAAGAGTAGGTTGTGGCAGGGATGTTAAATAGCGGTTTCTCCATTTGTCTAACTCCTTTATGTATTTGTATCCTAGTATAAAGGAAATCTTTATAGTTTGTACGAATTTATTTCAAAATAATACAATCGTTAAATAAGGTTGCCAAGAATCTTGGCAGCCTTATTTTGGGTTGTTACAACATAATGTTATAGAACGTGTAAGCGGGTACATAAATTATGTTAATAAATTTGAAAACTCAATTTGATGTCCATACATTGAAAACTCTTTTGGTGACATCGAGGTTAACTTTTTGAACATACGTGAAAAGTATGAGGGGTCGTAGTACCCTAAATAATCAGAAATGGCCCCAATTGTCATATCTGTATTTTGTAAGAGATTACAAGCCTCAATAATTCTGAGCTGATGAATATATTTAATTGGAGATTGACCCATTAGTTCCTTAAAGACTGATATTGTATAACTTGGTGATCGGTTTATTAACTTTGCCAGTTGTTCAATTTCTATGTTTTTACGGTAATTTTCTAACAAGTAATTTTCAATAATAGAAGTGTATTTTACCTTGCTAGGTGTGATTGTAGGACTATCTAGTTCTCTTGCAAACATTCCAAGTAATTCCTGCAGTACTCCAACACAAATATAGGATCGGAATTTTTTATCACCTCTACTATCCACAAATAATCTCTCAAAACGATGCTTTACATATTCAGGGTTTCTTGTTTTAATTTTATGAAATTTTTTATCGATAGGAAATGGATTTGAATAATCGACATTTTTATCAATTGTAAACGCAACTGTATATTTTTGGTGCTCACCAGATTCATGATTCTCCGCACCACGTAAAGTTCCAGAAGGAATAAAAACGAGATCTCCTTTTTCAGCAATAATCTGTTCTCCATTTATTGAATACTTGACTTTTCCTTTTACTACTAAAATAAAGACATTATAATCAATTTTTTCTGCTTGTGAATGCCACTTTGGAATAAAATTATCAAAAAAAACTCCTAATATGTAAATGATATGGATCCCTCCAAACACGAATTTAATTCTATGAATTTACTATACACGATCTCTCTGATTAGAAATTTAGAAAAATTTAAATGTTGTAAAGAATCATACATGAAATCGATAAATCGTACATGGACTATAATTCTATAATAACGCTATACTTATTATTAACAAAGGGATTAAGCGCTTTCAATTATTGTAGTATTTTTTAAAATCACAATGATTTTGTAATGTGTGGAAACGCTTAAGGTAATCGTAAACTTGACCATGTGAAGTAAAGTTTAAGGACTTAACTAATGTAAAGGTGGTGACATAGAAAAGAAATAATATATTGTCCTATAAAAGTAAACCAATACTTCATTTTGATTTTAGCTTAACGCAATATGGGAGGATTACTTATGTATAAAGTAGATCAAGTTTCATGGAAAGAAAGAATTAGTTATGGTATAGCAGATACAGCTTCAAATTTAATTTTTGTGATGGTCTCAACTTATTTACTTTATTTCTATACAGATGTTTATGGTATTGGAGCAGGGGTTGTTGGTACATTATTTTTAATCGTAAGATTTCTTGATGCTGGAACAGATTTACTTGCAGGGTATGTAATTGATCGTACCAATTCAAGATGGGGGAAGTGTAGACCTTATTTTCTATGGTTAGCCCTCCCGTTTGCAGCTGTAGGTGTCTTAACGTTTTTAACTCCAGACCTGGATACTCAAGGAAAGATCTTATTCGCTTATTCTAGTTACATCTTGTTAGGTCTTATTTATACGTTTATTAATATTCCTTTATCAGCCATGCTACCAAGCATGTCTAATAATCCACAAGAGCGTCATGAAGTAACGTCTATTCGTATGATTTTTGGGCAGATTGGTGGTTTTATAGTTTCGGTTGCTACTTTACCTTTAGTTGCTTATTTAGGGGACGGTAATGATGCAAAAGGTTTTGCGTTAGCTATGACAGTATTTGGTATCGTATCAATCCCTATGTTTATTAATGCATTCAAGAATACGAAAGAAAGAGAATACTACAACAGTAAAAAGAATATTCCGATTCGCGAAGGAATTAAAGCGTTTAACATCCCATGGTTAATTATTTTTACAGCAAAACTTGCTTTCTTCTTTGTATTTATTATTCGTAATCAAACGACCGTTTATTTCCTTAAATATAACTTTGGTAGAGAAGATATTGTTCCAGTTGTGATGGCATTAAATTATTTAACGATTGTTTCCTTATTTTTAATTCCATATGTTACAAAGAGACTTGGTGGTAAGAAAACGATGCAGTTTGGGATTATCGTTGCAGTTGTAGGGTCTCTTATCATTTATTTCGGTTCAACTACACAATCTATTCCATTATTGTTAATTGGGGTAGGTCTTGGTGGATTAGGTCTTGGTTTTGTCCCAAGTCTATTATTCTCACTTATTGCGGACACAATTGATTATGGTGAGTGGAAATCAGGTGTTCGTGCAACAGGACTTTTATACTCTGGTTCTACATTTGCAGCAAAGTTTGGAATGGGTATCGGGGGAGCTGCTGGAGCATGGTTGTTAGCAATGTATAATTATGACCCGACACTAACTCAACAATCTACTGAAACTTTGAAAGCGATTGAATTTAGCTTTGTGTGGTTCCCAGTCATCAGTTTTGTGATAGTTCTTATCCTGTTGCAATTTTACAAACTTGATAAGATTCATGGTCAAATTATGGAGGACCTAAAAAAAAGAAATAACTCTATTAAAGACATTGCAAAAGAAGCTTAATTATCTAGAGAAAAATGAATAAAATCTCATTCAACTAGAATAAGGAAAAAGGAGAAGTGAAAAATATGAGAATACTATTTTTAGATTTAGATTCAGTTAGCCCACGCCATTTAGGATGTTATGGATACCATCGAAATACATCCCCTAATATCGACAAAATTGCCGAAAAGGGAGTTCGTTTTAATAATTACTATACTTCAGATGCACCATGTGCACCTTCCCGAACAGCACTGATGTCTGGTCAATTTGGAATACGTAATGGTTTAGTCGGACATGGAGGAACAGCTGGGGATATGAAACTAGAAGGAGTGAATCGTAACCTTTTTGGTAGACTATCAGTGGGTGGCTCTCTACCTTCCTTCTTACAATTAGGGGCAGGTTTAAATACAACCTTAATTAGTCCATTCCCTCAACGTCATGCAACGTATAATTTTTACGCTGGCTTTAACGAAATTATCAACACTGGTGAGTTTGGAATGGAATCAGCTGAACAAGTTTCTCCTGTTGTAAGGGATTGGTTAGAAAGAAATGCAGAAAAAGATGACTGGTTACTTTACGTAAATTACTGGGATGCTCATACACCATATCGTGCACCGGAAATTTTTGGTAATCCATTTGCTGATGAACCACTACCAGAATGGGCTAGTGAAGAAACATTGGGAAAACACAAAGAAGCTGTTGGTCCACATACAGTACACGAATTAGTTATTGATCATAACGGAAACACATATACGAATGTAGAAAGTGAAAAGTTCCCAAGAAGTCCTGGTGAGATCAAAAACATGGACGATTTAAGAGCGATGATTGATGGCTATGACTGTGGTATTCGATACCTTGATGATCATGTTGGTAGATTGTTTGCATTATTAGAGGAGAAGGGAATTTTAGAGGACACGATTATCATCATCTCAGCAGACCATGGAGAAAACATGGGACAACTGGGGATTTATGGAGAACATGGAACAGCGGATGATGGCACATGTCGTATTCCAATGATCATTTCTTGGCCAGGTATGCAACAAGGAATTGTTGATGATGGCTTACATTATCATCTAGATTTACCAGTTACATTAGCAGAAATGCTTGAGCTACCTGCTTCACCAGATTGGGATGGAAGAAGTTATGCCTCTGTATTAAAAGAAGGAAAAGAATGTGGACGTGACTACCTAGTTGTGTCTCAATGTGCTCACGTTGCTCAACGTAGTGTACGTTTTGGTGACTGGTTATATATGAGAACATATCATGATGGATATCATTTATTTGATAAGGAAATGCTATTTAATCTTAAAGAAGACCTTAGGGAAGAACACAATGTTGCAGAACAAAACAAAAATATTTGTATGGAAGCAACCTACTATTTACATGAATGGCATGATGAAATGATGCTCAAATCTGGTGATGACGTTGATCCTTTATGGACTGTTATGAAAGAAGGCGGACCTTACCATGCGAAGGGATTCCTTAAAAACTATGGAGAAAGACTTGTTCAAACTGGAAGAGAACATCAATTTAATGAATTGAAACAAAAACATCCTAGTGAGTTTCCTGAAGAAAATGTTGAAGCAAGAGCAGCGTTTACTAGAGCGATGATGAAGAATTTGTTTTAAGTATTAAAGACTATATTTATACCTTTATACCTTAGTTTAGTTTTTACTAGACTAAGGTATAATTTGTTTAACTTGATTGCCATGGTAAAATGTTTTTTAAAATTAGGAGTGAGGAATGAATATGGAAAAGGAACTAAAATCATGCTGCAGCGCGAGTCGTAGTAAAAGTGAAGAACAGGTGAAAAGTATAACTCCTAAAATAAAACAAGAAGGAATTGATACATCTCATTTTGTTCATATAAAAGGTGGAGAGTTCCTGATGGGAACTGAAAAAAAAGAAGGTTTTTCAAGTGATGGTGAAGGACCTGTCCGTAATATTAAAATAAATGAATTTTACATTTCTCCGTATACCGTTTCAAATCAAGACTTTCAAGCATTTGTAGATGCGACAGGTTATAAAACAGAAGCGGAGAAATTTGGATGGTCGTTTGTGTTTCACTTACTAGCGTCCAAAAAAACAAAGAAACAAGTTCGCCAATTTCCACAAGGATTGTCTTGGTGGTTGCCAGTTGAAGGGGCTTATTGGAGTAAACCAGAAGGTCTCGATTCTAATATTAAAGATCGTATGAACCATCCTGTAACACATGTTTCATGGAATGATGCTAATGCTTATTGCAAATGGTCCGGAACAAGGCTCCCGACGGAAGCCGAATGGGAGTATGCGGCACGTGGTGGTTTGGTTAAAAAAACCTACCCTTGGGGAGATGTACTAGAGCCGGACGGGAAGCACCGCTGTAATATTTGGCAAGGGACGTTTCCAACTGTAAACAGTGCAAGTGACGGATATATTGGAACAGCACCAGTGGACACATATGAGCCTAATGGTTTTGGTTTATACAATGTGTCAGGGAATGTATGGGAATGGTGTAGTGATTGGTTTACACCAAAGTATCATTCTCAGACGAGCAATGAGAATCCAAGGTTTACAAAACCAACCGGGAAACGAACTATGCGTGGCGGGTCGTTTTTATGTCATATTTCTTACTGTAATCGCTACCGTGTAGCTGCAAGAAGTTCTAATACACCTGATAGTTCTACTAGTAATTGTGGTTTCCGTGTTGTGGTTGATGCTTAATATGCATGGATAATTCTTTTCATTCTGAAAGTCATTTAAAGTCTTTCAGAATGAAAAGAACTTTATTCTATTAGTACTATCATCATTCATCATTATCCTTATTAAATTTTTGTTATCTTTATCTTTATCAAATCTTATCATAACAGAAGTGTAACAAAATTTAAGGAGAGTCTACCTTGAAATTATTAATTAATAGATTTGACCATTGGAGTAGAAATATAAAAATAAAGCCCAAATTATTGATTACATTTTACTTTGTTAGTTTTGTTCCACTTTTATCTTCGGCAATATTCTTTTACTTTTCTTCCTCGGAGATATTGAAGGAAGAACTAGGTGAATATATGGTAGGAACAACTAAGCAAATCGATCAACGTTTAGGCTCATTTATAGAAGAAACTAACCACCTTACAGCTACAATTCATTTTAATGAAAGCGTTCAAAATTTTCTCGAAGTAGAAGATCCATATAATCAGTCTACGATAGCCGAATCACAAAGGCTCAGACAATTTCTTGATACCATGTTATACCACCGCTCTCGATTACTTTCATTATATGTCATTAATGATTTTTTAAGTGACACCTGGTATAGCGATATAATAACAAAGGAAAATTTTCGTTTGTTACCAGTGAGTCAAAAGCAATTTGCTAAAGGAGAACCTTCTTTTACATTTACAGGTAGATTGTATTATACGTCAGAATTTGAAGAACGAGGGACAGTGCTATTAAATTTTGACCCTGGGTATCTATCAGAAATGACGAATTCTATTAAATTAGGTGAAACAGGTTTTGTTTTTTGTTTACAAAAGATGGAAATTCAGCAACTTCTTTAGGTCAAAAAAAGGAAGAACTGATAAGTCAACTTTCACCTTCTATGTTAAAGAAAGATAAAGGTTATGCATTGCACAAAATTAATGGGGTTCTAACATTAATTAGTTTCTCTACCTCAAAATCGTTTGAGTTGTTCCATTTCATAAGGTGTCATCGAAGATTTCATCAGTTAATCTTGGTATCTTAGTCTTTTGTCTAATTGGAATTATTTTCATTTTATTTTTTTAGATTCTTTTGTTTGTTGCTCGTTCTTTACTATACTAGCATACTATTACACATCTATCACACATCGAAAGCCTAAATGCCCCGATGAACTATCTGGTGTATTTGAAGTTCGTGCAGCAACTCGATAACGATTACAATAAGATATATGACATAAATAGGAGCCTCCACGCATTAACTTTGTTTCACCTTTTGATGGACCTTGTGGATTTGTACGTCCACCACGACTGTGAATACTTCTGCTAAACCAATCAGAACACCATTCCCAAACATTTCCTGACATGTTATAAAGACCAAACCCATTTTCCGGGAAAGATATGGCTGGAGCAGTTCCTTTAAAGCCATCCTCAATTGTATTTTTTTCAGGGAATTTTCCTTGCCAAATATTACAGTAATGATCACCATTAGGAGTTAATTCATCACCCCATGGGTATCTTTTTTGCTCAAGACCTCCTCGTGCAGCATATTCCCATTCAGCTTCTGTTGGCAATCTCTTACCGGCCCATTTACAAAAAGCTTGGGCATCATTCCAGGTTACGTGAACAACTGGATGATCCATGCGATCATCAATAGTTGAACTTGGACCTTCTGGTTGGGACCAAAAAGCTCCGTTAACTCCACACCACCAAGGAGTTGATACAACTCGATTTACACAGCCTAACAACTGTGGAGGTAAGAAGCTGTAAAACACATATGACCAACCAAATTTCTCCGCTTCTGTTACATATCCAGTGGCTTGTACAAATTCCTTGAATTCAGCATTCGTAACAGTATACCGGTCAATTAATATAGGATCTACATTTACTTTCCGAACAGGACCTTCACCATTGGCTGGAAAACCTTCTTTTTCATTAGTCCCCATTAAAAATTCCCCACCAGGAAGATATACCATTTTATCTCTGAATTGAGTTTCGGTTGAAGGTGTCATTTTTTGAATAGATTGTGCTAAAGTTTCTTTGTCTTGAAGTGTTTTTCCTCTTTTTATCGCACAACACGACATCTTTTGTTCCATTTTCATTTCGTCACATCCTTAAATAAATCTCTTTGTTGCTCGTACTTTTTAGAACTGATAGGGGAGTGTTGTACCTCTCATCATGTATTTCTCAATTTTGTCATGTTTTTAACAGATTCCCGTTTTATGATCTTTGAATCAACAATAATTTCATTAGAATAGCCTTGTGACTCTTGTAAATATTCAAAGAGGACCTTAGCGGCCTCAACACCCATTTGATAAGCAGGTACATACACACTTGTAACGGAAGGAAAGCATTTTTCAGCATCTTGATATTTATGTTCGATCGTTATGATCGATACATCATCAGGAACAGACAATTGTATATTGTTCAAAAAGTTAATAGTCTGTTGGACCTTCGTTAGATCATGGACTAATAATGCTGATGGCTTATCTTCACTAGTGAAAATTTTTTTTAATAAGTCGAGATAAGAATTCACATTCTCTGGGTCAAAATGATGCTCCACCTTTAGCTCGTCATTATGTTTATCATCCTTGAACTCACGTATTACCGACTCTAATCTTTCTTCTAAACCAATAACAGCTATATGTCGATGATCTCTACTATAAAAATAGTCTAATACATCTTTATTGTATTGTTTAAATTGAGCGTATACATTTAGTCCATTATGAAATAGTTTTTCACCAATATACACCATTGGCAATTTAAGATTGAGTAGCTCTAAGAAGGAAGAGCATGCTATTGGAGCGCTCCCTAAAATAAGGCCATCTATGCGATTCTGTTTAATAAAAGAATAATACTGAGGTCTGCATTTATCTGATAAAATTTGTTCTTTATCATTCATTTCATTAATCAAAAGAAGATGATATCCCCATTGAATCAACACATCATTGACTCCTTTTATAAACTCTAGGATGTACGTACTTGATAGAATTTCTGTTGAGTCAACTAAACAGGGGAAATATAATCCAATTAATTTTGTTTCATTTTTCGCTAAGTTTTGTGCAACAACGTTAGGTATATAATTTAATTTAAAAACTGCATCATTTACTTTCTTTTCAGTTTTACTGCTTACATACCCACTTTTGTTTAAAACTCTTGAAACGGTTGAAATAGAAACTCCAGCTAAATTCGCTACGTCATAAATAGATGCTTTCATAATTGTTTACCACAATATTAAGTTTCAGCATAATCAAATAAAGTATCTTATTATTTGCAAAGAAATACATAATATTGTTCCTTTCATTTCATTGAAAAAAGATATTTAAAATGTGGAAGTGCTTCCACATTTTAAACTTATCAAATTTATTAAGGCTGGTCAATTTTATTATCATATTTATGAGAGTAATAGGTATAACATTTAGTTATACCCCTATAAATTAATTGTTGTTGTAAGGTTGATAAATATCTGATAAATTTGTTGAATAGAAAGTAAAAGCGCTTTCACATTATTAGTAATTAAAAAATTAATATTATAACTTGTTGAATTTTTATTTTTAAACATTTATAAAAGCGCTTTTATATTTTTGATAACCTACAAAAGATACAAGACAATTTTATCAGCAGGAGAAATAAAGAGGAGATGAGTTAAAATGCGAGCAATTATGGTAATGTTTGATTCGCTAAACAGACATATGCTTCCAAACTATGGCTGTGATTGGACACATGCACCTAACTTTAAACGGTTAGAAGAGAAAACAGTTGTTTTTGATCAGTGTTACGCAGGGAGCTTACCGTGTATGCCAGCCAGGAGAGAGTTGCATACAGGTCGTTATAACTTCTTACATCGTAGCTGGGGACCTATCGAACCATTTGACAATTCGATGCCAGAAATGTTGAAACAAAATGGTGTGTACACACATTTAGTAACAGATCACCAGCATTATTGGGAAGATGGTGGTGCAACTTATCACCCAAGATATAGTTCCTTTGAAATGGTCCGAGGCCAAGAAGGTGACCCTTGGAAAGGGCATGTAAAAGATCCAGAAACTCCAGAAACTGAAACACCTGAGCCTTTTGTTAGTTCTAATATGTTCAAACAAGATATTGTGAATAGAGCTTATTTTGAGTCAGAAGAGAATCATCCACAGGCTGTTACCTTCTCTTTAGGAATGGATTTTATCCAAAAGAATAAAGACGAAGATAATTGGTTTTTGCAGTTAGAGACATTTGATCCTCATGAACCATTTTTTGCTTATCAGCATTACAAAGACTTGTATCCTCATGAGTATAATGGTAACCATTTTGATTGGCCACCTTATTATTTTGTACAAGAATCTGAAGAAGTGGTGGAACATGGTAAGTATGAATATGCTGCTCTACTAAGTATGTGTGACAATTATTTAGGAAAAGTCTTGGATATGATGGATGAATATGATATGTGGAAAGATACAATGCTTATTGTAAACACGGATCACGGGTACCTACTAGGTGAGCATGGATGGTGGTCAAAGAGCGTTATGCCGGTTTACGATGAAATCGCACATACACCACTATTCGTTTGGGATCCTAGAGAAGGAAAAAAAGGAGAAAGAAGACAGTCAATCGTACAAACAGTTGATTTAGCTCCTACTTTACTTGAATTCTTTTGTATTTCATTACCGGAAGATATGGATGGGAAGCCGTTAAGACAAGTAATTCATTCAGATCAGCCAGTTCGTGAAACCGCTTTATTTGGCTACCATGGAGGACATGTCAATATAACAGATGGTAATTATGTCTATATGAGAGGCCCTGTTTCCCCTGAAAATAAACCGTTATTTGAATATACATTAATGCCAACACATATGAGACAGCCGTTTGCTCCAAGAGAGTTACAAAACATAGAAATTCATGAGCCATTTCCATTTACTAAAGGGTGTCAGTTGATGAAAATTGGAGCTGGAAGTGGTTTTGTAAATGCTTTCCAGTATGGGTCTAAACTATACAATTTAGCAGTAGATCCTGAACAAAAAGAGGAAATTGAAGACCTTGAGATAGAATTAAAGTTTATCCAAAAAATAGCGGAGCAAATGAGAAAAAATGATGCTCCTAAAGAGCAATTTATTAGATTAGGTATTCCTGAAAACGGCATCATGACTATTGAGGAATTAAAGAAACAGATAGAAGCCATTCGAGAAGCGGAAAAAATAAGTATTTTAGCGGAACATCGATGGGATAGAGCAGCACAAAATCAAATGAGGGCAATACTTAATATTACTTCAGAGAATGGACGCCAGAAACTATTAAATGGTTTTAAAGAATTTGTATTAAGTTATAAGTACACTGAAGTTAATACTGATGTAGTTGAGAAATTTATAGATGTTTTTCTACCAAATGATGAAAAAGCGAAAGCGCAGTATTTTATCGGATTAGCGGGTCGTACAAGTTAAACAGAATACAAGTGAAGTTTCAAAGATTGAAATAAGGGAACTTCACTTGAAATTATTCTAAGATAAAAAAAGGAGTGTTAACCACATGCAAAATCTTAATAGAGTAGCAAGCAAAAGTGAAGTTTTTAAGTACGCGTTTGGTGGTTTAGGGTCTAATTTACCTTTCATGTTAATTCTAACTTATTTAATGTTTTTCTATACTGAACTAGAAGGGATTTCCCCTGCATTAGTAGGTACTTTGTTCTTTATTACTCGCTTTATTGATGCTGTTACAGATCCACTAATGGGGATGTTAGCAGATCGAACGAATTCGAAATTAGGTAAATATCGTCCGTATGTCATTTTCGGTGCTCCGTTACTAGGTTTAAGTACAGTTTCTTTATTCTGGATTCCAGATTTACCAGATGGTCAAAAAATAGTGTACGTTTTTGTTACCTATATTCTCTACTCATTAATCTCAACTGTAGTAAATATTCCATATCATTCATTAACACCTGTTTTAAGTGAAGACCCAAATCAAAGAACTTGGATTGCGACTGCAAAGCAATTTATGGGTATTCCTGCTCAAATGTTAGCTCAAGTATTATTCTTACCTTTAGTAGCTATATTGGGAGGAGGGGAACAAGGTTATCTTTATACAGCCATTTTATATGCTATTGTTATAGTTATAAGCTTTTGGACGTGTGCAAGTAGTGCTAAACGACATGATAAAGTTGATGTTGTAAATGACAAACTTGAATCAAAACCTAAAATCGCATTTAAAGATCAATTTTCATTAATAGGAAAAAACACACCATTGTTAATGCTAATGGTCGCTATGAGCACAAATCTAATTGCAACATCAATTCAAAGTGCCGTTGCTCTATATTTCTGGACTTATAATGTTGGTAGAGCTGATTTGTTTCCGATATTATCTCTAGTTGGTTTATTGCTTTCTATTCCATTATTTTTCATTATGCCTAAGTTGTCTAAGAAGATTGAGAAAAAAGGTGTCTTCCTTTATGGAAGTATTGCATCAATCATTCCATTTATCGTTTTACTAATAGCTCCATCGGAAATAGTTTGGGTTAACTTTACAGCAGCGGTACTAGTGAATGTTCTTGCACCATTTACAGGAGCAATTGCATGGGCTATGCTTCCAGATTGTGTTGAATATGGAGAGTGGAAAACAGGTTTAAAAGGTGCTGGTGTCGTATCTTCTAGTTTAACTTTTATTAATAAATTAGGAAGTGCAGTTGGTGGAATTCTTGGTGGAGCACTTTTAGCGAGTGCTGGATATGTTGCAGGACAAGCACAAACACCTGAAACATTACAAATGATTTTATATCTTTATGCAATCTTCCCAATTTTAGGGCATGTGGCTACAATTATTGCACTAAAGTTTTACAAAATTGACAATAAATTATATGCGAAAATTATTCAAGAGATTAAAGAAAGAAAAAAGGCTAAGCAACTACCAAAGGAAGCTTGAAATAACCTCGGAAATTAATGCCTAGCAATTTTAAAGAATACAAGAGCAATAAAACTTTAGGAATGAAGCATGAAGCTAGTAATTTTTGAAAACGCTGTAAAAGAAAAAGTTATTGCTTTACTGGTTCTTTCATATGTAAGATAAGCCCAATTCCTTCTTTATAGGAATTGGGCTTAATTGATGAAACATATAGATTTTTCCACAAATATGTATAATATCCATTTATTTACAGTCTCTTAAGTTAAGTAATCAAAAGTAATAAAGATCTAATCTTTTCATTACTTCTCATGAATAAACTGAACAAATTTGGTAACACCATCTCTATTAAATCTCTGCGGCTTTTTCACAAGCCATAAACTTCGATTAATATGTACACCTTTAATTTTCATTTCTTGTAAAACACCATGCTCCAATTCTCTTGCAACTGTTAACCTTGGGAGAATACTTATTCCAAGACCAGATTCAACGGCACTTTTAATGGCTTGGGTACTACCTATTTCCATATAGCTATTAATTTTATGTAATACTCCATGCTCATTTAAAGCGTTTTCT
Source organism: Metabacillus arenae (assembly GCF_014773385.1). Classification (GTDB taxonomy): domain Bacteria; phylum Bacillota; class Bacilli; order Bacillales; family Bacillaceae; genus Metabacillus_D; species Metabacillus_D arenae. The sequence continues at coordinate 136,545 of NZ_JACXAI010000010.1, forward strand.
ACAATGAGTCTTGTGCCGGACAAGGACTCACGCCAAATCATTCGTTCATGAGTTAGTTCGTCTTTATCAATTTCCGATCGATCTTTCCAAGGGTGATCAGCCGGATAAATGAGAATTAATTCGTCGTCAGCAAATTTTTCAACAGTAAAACTCTTGTCTTCAACAATTCCTTCTACTAGAGCGATATCTATTACATCATTTGATAAGTCTTGTAATACACCTGGTGTATTACGGATTACTAAACTTACTTTTATTTCAGGTGTACGTTTTTTGAAACGACCAAGCAAGCTAGGAAGGAGATATTCACCTATTGTTAAAGAAGCACCAACTCTAAGGCTTGAGTTGTACTCACCTGTCGCCTGTAGAATCACTTCTTTTGAACGATTAAAGTCTTCAATAATGGCTTTTGCAAAAGGGTGAAGCATTTTACCTGTTTCGGTCACGGTTAATTTTCCTTCTGTCCGGTCAAATAACAAGGTTCCATAAAAATTCTCCAATTGGCGAATTTGTCTTGTGACAGCAGGTTGAGATACGAAGCTTAATCTTGCTGCTTGGCTTATACTGCCTTCATCAACTACTAAACAAAACATTTTAAGGTTTTCAATGTTCATGAAAACACCCCCAATTCAGATATTTTTATTACTTATTAATATATTACCCTATATATGGACTGCAGGAAATCTTCATAAGTATAACAATCTGTTATACGCTATGCATTTGTTGCAATATCGCTTCTTATCGCAACGTGGTATCGTAATAGTAAGATCAATATACGAAAATAGTCAGCTAAAAATTTCAAAACATTTACATGGAAAATAAATAGGGAGTTGAGGAATCGAAATGAAGGAAGAAACGAAAAAGCTCTTTCAACTTTTCTGGACCTTCTTAAAAATTGGTCCAGTTACGTTTGGTGGTGGTTATGCGATGATCCCACTTATAGAACGAGAAGTAGTAGATAAAAAGAAATGGGTAACTCATGAGGATGTTACTGATGTATTTGCTATTGCAGAATCTATTCCTGGAGCAATTGCCATAAATTCATCTACATTTATCGGTTATCGAATAGGAGGTATTAGAGGGGCGATTGCTGCATTATTAGGAGTGTTTTTACCAACCTTTCTTATTGTAGTCGTTCTAAGTATTGTCTTTCTGCAAATTCAAGATAACCCAAAAATTGAAGCTGCTTTCCAGGCAATTCGTGCATCTATTGTTGCCTTGATTGTTTATGCAGGATATATGATCGGTAAAACGGCGATCATTGATAAAACGACTTGTGTTATTTCATTTGGGTCTATGGCCATTCTGTTTTTCCTCCATTTACATCCGGTTTTAATTATCTTTTCCGGTATTATTCTTGGTATTCTGCTTGTTAACATCAAACGGAAATTGGGATTCTCTATTGGTGATAAAAAGGAAAAGACCCCACCATCGCAGCAACTAGAATGGTTTATGGGAGATGGAATTTAATATGATATTATTTGAACTCTTTTGGACGTTTTTATTAATCGGCTTTGTCTCATTTGGTGGAGGATATGCGATGATCCCTGTCATTGAGTTAGAAGTTATGAATAAGGGCTGGATGACAACTCAACAGTTTACGGATGTCATTGCGATTGCAGGTATGTCACCAGGTCCAATTGCGACAAACAGTGCTATTTTTGTAGGTTACCAGGTTCAAGGAATCACGGGCGCCATTGCAGCTGGGTTAGGTATGGTTATACCATCCTTGTTACTTGTCATCATCATTGCAACATTTTTCTATCGAATTAGTAAAAACAAACATGTTGAGTCGGCTTTTTATGGTTTACGTCCAATCATTACCGGTTTAATTGGCTACGCGGCAATAAAATTTGCGATTAGTAATAACTTAGTAGGCTCATTTTCTTGGTACTCAGCTAGTCTATTAATCATTTTCGCTCTATCACTCTTTTCTTTAATAAAGCTTCGTGTTCATCCTGCATTGGTGATTGTGATGTCGGGTGTTTTAGGGGCTGCAATCTATTCATAACAAAAAGGAGTCAAATCTGGATTAGGCTCCTTTTTGCTTTCATAACTTGTAAATGTTAAGTTTCAGATATAGAATTTCTAAACTTCTTCGGCGTAACCCCCACATTTTTTTTAAACACCTTTGTAAAATAGCTTTGATCATGAAAGTTTAGGATTGTAGAAATTTTTAATAAGGAATAATCTGTAAATGTTAACAAAACCTTGGCCTCATCTACTTTTGTTCGGTGAATATATTCAGCAATTGAAATTCCTACTTCTTTTTTGAAAAGAGAGGACAAATAATTGGGATGCATCTCTACAAGGTTAGCTAGGCTTGTAAGGGTTAAATCTTCGTAAAGGTGTGTGTAAATATAATTTAGACACATATTAATAGGTTTAGAGTATCTTTGTTGTTTATGTTTTCGTACTCGATCAGCAAAATCACTTAAGGCTTGTTCCATAAAGGCGTCAACTGATTTAATATCTGTTAATTCCTCTAGATTTTGAATATACAAGTCGCTAAGTGTATAGGCAATTTCATGATGAAGTCCACCATCCATTGCCGCACGTGTAGCTAGAGTAATGGCGGTAATGGCGAGGTTCTTACTATTACGTAACTGACTTTTTTTCGATAATACTCCTACCTCTCCTTTTTCAGGACTAAGTTTATATACTTTTAAAAATTCGTCCTTCCTACCTTCTTTAATATATTGAAATAGCCTTTTCTCGTAGATAAAATCATGGTGAAATGACACATTTTCACGTTGTTGAGAGATTGTCACATGTGGATCCTCAATTTGTAATATATGATCTCCCACTTCAATATTTTTTAAAATGATATCTGCTGGGTCTAGTGTTTTTTGGTAGAGCATATAGTACAGCTGCATACTAATGTTGATAAATTTCATATTTGATATACGAGGTAATAATTCAAAGTAATGGACGAGGTTCTCACCTAAATTATTTTGAACAGGCATGTCATTAACCAGAGCTTCTAGTCTTTCATTCGTAAGGTCAGAAGGAAGGGCAGGGCCGACAATAATTGTCCCTTTGTATTGGTTATGATTTCTCACTTGAATCATAAAGTAATGTTCATAGTATTCCGATTTGACCAATAGTGGGAATGGATAGTGATCATGATTTAAGTGAAATTTCTTCAATATTTCTTGTTGAGATGTAGGAAATGGATTTTCAATATTTGGATAAGCAATCTCTAACTCCAAAGCATCATTTTCATTTAGGTAAATAACAGGAATGTTAAAAGATTCATAAATCAGTTTGCAAATATAATGTAAATCCTGAATTTTCATAGTAGACTCCTTACACCCTATTTTCTAGATCATATCATAAAAAATAAAAAATATTAAAAAACAGCTAAAAAAACTATAATATTACCAAATTTAAGTGAGGTTGTTATTTATAATACCCTTATAGTTACTTAGAAAGCGTTTTCTATTATGAATTTTCATGGAGGGTTTATGATGACGAAAGATATTAAAGCTCTTATATCACAAATGACATTAGAAGAAAAAGCAGGTCTTTGTTCTGGAAAAGACTTTTGGAATTTAAAAGGTATTGAAAGATTAGGCATCCCATCTATAATGGTTACAGATGGTCCACATGGATTACGCAAACAAAGAATGGGTGCTGACCACTTAGGTTTATTTGATAGTGTACCTGCAACATGCTTTCCATCAGCTGCAGGGATGGCGAGCTCATGGGATCGCAAATTAATTCAAAAAGTTGGAGTTGCTTTAGGAGAAGAATGTCAAGCTGAGGATGTGGCTGTTCTTCTTGGACCAGGTGCAAATATTAAACGTTCTCCTTTATGTGGACGTAACTTTGAATATTTCTCAGAAGACCCATATCTATCATCAGAAATGGCAGCAAATCACATTAAAGGTGTACAAAGTCAAGGCGTTGGAACATCGTTAAAGCACTTTGCAGCGAACAACCAAGAGCATCGAAGAATGTCAACAGATGCAATTGTTGATGAAAGAACATTCCGTGAAATTTATCTAGCTAGCTTTGAAGGGGCAGTGAAGCAATCACAACCATGGACGGTAATGTGTTCTTACAATAAAGTAAATGGAGAATTTGCTTCTGAAAACAACTACCTATTAAACGACATCTTAAAAGAAGAGTGGGGCTTTGAGGGCTTTGTTGTTTCTGACTGGGGTGCAGTAAATGAACGTGATGTAGCTCTTGCAAATGGGCTTGAGCTCGAAATGCCAGCTTCAAAAGGAATCGGTGAGAATAAAGTTATCGAAGCGGTTCAAAATGGAACATTATCTGAAGAAAAACTAAATGCGGCTGTTGAACGTATTTTACACATTATTTTTAAAGCAGTAGAAGAAAAGAAAGAAAATGCAACGTATGACCAAGAAGCACATCATCAGCTTGCAAGAGAAACAGCGAGAGAAAGTATGGTGTTATTAAGGAATGAAGGTCACATCCTTCCACTTAAAAAAGAAGGCGAATTTGCAGTAATCGGTGAATTTGCAAAGGCACCAAGATACCAAGGTGGCGGAAGCTCTCATATTAAACCAACAAAGCTTGAAAATATTGTAGAGGAAATTGAAAAGTCTGCTGGATCAGAAGCAAAAGTTACGTACGCTCAAGGATATTATCGTGACAAAGATACAATCGATGAGGCATTAATTGAAGAAGCAAAACAAGTAGCTTCACAAGTCGATACGGTTATCTTGTTTGCTGGTCTACCAGATCGCTATGAATCTGAAGGTTATGATCGTGTACACCTACACATCCCTGAAAATCAACAGCGTCTAATTGAAGCGGTTGCTGAAGTAAATTCAAATGTAGTTGTTGTACTGAGTAATGGTGCCCCAATTGAAATGCCTTGGTTAGACAAAGTAAAAGGTTTACTTGAAGGCTATCTAGGAGGTCAAGCTCTTGGAGGCGCGATTGCAGACATTCTATTTGGAGATACAAATCCAAGCGGAAAACTTGCAGAAACATTCCCTAAACAGTTAAGTGACAATCCTTCCTATTTGTTCTTCCCAGGAGATGGAGACAAAGTAGAATATCGTGAAGGAATTTTCGTTGGATATCGCTATTACGATACAAAAAATGTAGAACCATTATTCCCATTTGGTTATGGATTAAGCTATACAACGTTTGAATATAGCAATCTAAGTGTAAACGCCAATGAAATCAAAGATTCAGAAACACTCACTGTAACAGTGAATGTGAAAAACACAGGAGCTGTTACAGGAAAAGAAGTTGTTCAACTTTATGTTAAAGATTTTGAAAGTAGTGTAAGTAGACCTGAGAAAGAATTAAAAGGGTTTGAAAAAGTTGAACTTCAGCCTGGTGAGGAAAAAACAGTTACGTTCTCATTAAATAAGCGATCTTTTGCCTACTACAATACAGAATTAAAAGATTGGCAGGTAGAAAGTGGCGAATTCGAATTATTAGTAGGAAAAAGTTCAAAAGAAATTGTTTTAACAGAAAAAGTTACTGTTGAATCGATGTTAGATCTTCCATTACTTGTTCATCGTAATACAACAATAGGTGACCTACTTTCAAATCCTAAAGTAGCACCACTTGCGAAAGAACTATTAGTAAAAGCACAAGAAGGAAGCCCATTTGCAGCAGCAGCTGAGGAACAAGGTGAATTTTCAGATATGATGGAAGCGATGATGAAATATATGCCATTACGTGCTTTATCTAATTTTAGTGATGGTCACTTTACCGAAGAGAAGCTACAGGATATGATTCAACAATTAAATGATGTACAGAAAAATACTGTTGTGAACTAATATGAATAGATTGATTCTTGTTTCATGAGTCAATCCATATTTATATTAAATGCAGTGTTTAGACTCAAATTTATATCATCTAGGAGTCAAATGAAAATATGTGAGTAGGAAGGACTAGTTATGTTCATCCTTTTTTTCAAAAGAGGTAAAACAGTCATCATATAAAGCCTAGTGATACAAGACATTAAAAAACTCTAAAAGGACATCAGAAAAACCACATACTTCGCATTGCACAAAAATTGCACAGACTTATTTTATTTCAATGAGTTTAATTAACTTATTTTACTACCAAAAGTCAAATATGTTGATTTATCAATACTTATTTAACTCAGTTTCCTTCCTTTTAACCATATTTATTCCCCACCCAATTTTGACAGGGTAGGGGTCGGGGGTTCGAATCCCTCTCGGATCATCAGAGTAAGAAGCTTCAGTTCCTTTTAGATAAGGATTGGGGCTTTTTTTGTATTATTCTATGCATATTTACAGGTTAGGATAGTTGATTGTTCATGGCATTCACTATCTCCAGAGACAGTATGGTTCCTGGTGAGCAGTATGTTCGGAATTCGTCCTTTATTCAAGACACTTAAGGAGATGGGTTGGGTCGCAGTGCAAATTTCTCCACTTTTTCCTCACTAGGTACAAAGCGGTATAAATTTTTGCTTCCAGCAATATAAACTGTTCCATTCTTAAGCACTTCAAGTCCCCAGGCATCAGAAGCCCCCTCTAGTTGAAAGCTATAGATCCTCTCGCCAGTGTGGGAATCAATCACACTTAAAACCGCAGGGGACCCTTTTGCAACTGTATAGATCCATTCCTCTCCATTCGGTCCTTTTCCATATCCCGCGCCAAGAATGGTAATACTATGCAGGGGGGTTCCAACTTTGGTAACCTGCCCTTCCTGAGCGATTGCTCCTGTCGCATTGGTAAACAAGGTACTAACTAACAACACTGCAAAGCTGAAAATCGCAACCCACTTTTTCAATTGCTTTCCTCCTTTTTCATCTGGATTAAAACTGGTATTCGTTAGATAGTATACAATAACGCTCAAATAAGTTAAATGAATTTTGTGAAAATTAAGTAAAATAATTAATCTTACCTAAACGCTATATAGCATAGCTAATGATTAAGACAAAGGCACACTAATCAACACCTCTCAAATTTTTATATTATTTTTTGATAATTCAAAAAATGAATTGACAAGTGAAATAGGTTAATTTATTCTATAGGTGTGTGATCTAGATTTAATCCAGTTTTACACAAAAAGGGGGAGGAATTTTTAAGATGGTTCTAAAAAAATTGGGGGTATTGTTTTTTACCATTGTGCTTGTCTTTTCACTTGCGGCTTGTTCTAATAGTGATGAAGCGTCTAACGCTGCCGTTGATAAGGAAGAGTCTGCAACTCTAACAGTTTGGATTCATCCTTATGTATCAGAGGATTTAAAGGCTGAACAAGCCAAGGTGTTTGACCAAATGGCTGAATCGTTTAAAAAAGAATATCCAAATGTAAAAATTAACTATGAGGAAATTCCTTGGGCGAACAGAGAACAAAAAATTTTAACAGCTCTTGGGGCAAATCAAGGACCAGATATATTCTATATCATTCCTGACATGATGGCACAGTTTGCTGACAAAGGAGTTTTAACGCCGATTACAGATTTACTTGGCGAAGATTGGGGGAAAGAGGATTTCTCAACCTCATCATTAGAGGGGAGTTCCTACAAAGGTGAACTTTATGGGTTACCTATTTTGCAGGAGTCTGCTACCTATATTTATAACAAAGATATTTTAGCTGAGGTTGGAGGAGACCCGAACAACCTTCCTAAAACATGGGATGAATTTAATGCACTAGCCGAAAAGGCTGCTGAACTAGGGTATTATGCTCGAAACTTTGAAGGAGCTAATACACCTAATGGGACTATAAACCCTATCATTTGGCAGGCTGGCGGAGAAGTTATTAATAAAGAAGGAAAAGCAGCTATTAATGAACCTGAAGCTGTAAAAGCGTTTGAGCAAGTAAATGATTGGTATAAAAAAGGCTGGATTCCAAAGGATTCTATTAGTGCGTTAGATGAGCATTTTAACCTATTTATTGAGGGGAAGATGTTAGCAGTATGGGGGTCTGGTGCAACTGTAAATAGTTTGAATGAAAGAAATTTTGAAAACTATGTTATAGGTACCCCTATTAAAGAACAGGAAAGTACAACTTTTGCAACAACTGGGTTGTTTACGATACCAGAAAATAGTGAACATAAAAAAATAGCTGCTGAGTTTATTAAAACGATGACAAATACAGAAAATTCCATCGCTTTTAATGAGGTAACAAATTATATCCCTCCTAGAGAATCTGCAAGTAAATTGTATGAGGATGACGAGGATATGAAGAAATTTGCAGAGCTGCTGCCTTCTGCTAAGCCAGGCGTAATCCATCCTGTTGCCAGAACGATTTTACCGAAAGTACAGGCTGAATTGCAAGCCATGTTTGAAGGCAAGAAGACTCCTCAACAAGCTGCAGACGATGCAGCTAAGGTGATTAATGACGAGATAAATAAATAAGAAGTGAAAACAAGGTTAAGAATGAATTCAGGCTGCCATACTTAAAACTGTTTTTAGCATACTTTATATTTGCTATTATTAAAACAAAATAATGAATCGCCTCTTGAGATGAAGTATCGGAATAGAAGCAATTAAACCGCCGATTGCTTCTATTCTGGCGGCATATATCTATCAAAAAGCAGCAATCCTATAGAAAAGAGCCATACTAAAACTAGCAAGGGTAACCCGTTCGATAAATAAGGTAACGGGAAACAAAAGATGAGGAAGGTTAAATATGAGTGAGAAAACAAGCCGTGAAGAGTTTAAAATGAAATTGCAGCAATTTATTGAAACAACAAAAGAACAGATCGTTACTGGAAAAATTCCGATCGGTGAATATTTGCCTGCTGAGCTAGCATTGGCTGAAAGGTTTGACTTAAGTAAAAACTCAGTCAGAAAAGGGCTGGATGAATTAGTAAGGCAAGGATTAATTGTAAAAAAATTAAGGATAGGGAACTTAGTCGTTTCAAATAAACCCTTTGATCAAATCATTCTAAGGCTAGGTTACTATCCATCAATACAGGAAGAAGCGGTTCTGTCAAAATTGCTCAGAAAATTTGAGGAAAAGTATCCATTAATAAAAGTTCAGACGATTACCTTGCCTTATGATCATTATCATAAAACCGTCAAGGATTTTTTCCAAAACGATATTGTCGATGCTGTGACGATTAATTATAACGATTATTGTTCCTTGAGCCAATCAGGAAGAGAGCTTTTTGAACCACTTGAAACAGACAATCAAAATTATTCTTTCTTGGAAAAAGCCTTTCTTAAAGAAGAGTTGTATGTGAAACCATTCATTTTTTCGCCTATTGTATTGTGTTACAACGAGGATCACTTTAAGAAAGCAGGTTTGGCTTTTCCAGACAGCGGTTGGCAGTGGGAAGAAGTTTTGAAAACAGCAAGTCTCCTATCAAAAGAGAAGAAACATGAGAAGCATTGCGGTTTTTATTTTCATTCACTTTCTGTGAACCGTTGGCCAATTTTTCTCCTGCAAAATCAGGTTTCTTTCATGAGGGATCCGAATGGAGAAGTAAGCTTTAATAAAGAAAAATTTATCGAAAGTGTCAACTTATGCAAGGATATTTTTAAAGAACAAGAAATCGTTCAGAATATTTTATCTGACAGTGATAAGGATGCAGAAAAGTTATTTTTAGAGGGAAAAGTCTCAATGATTATGACTTCTTATTTCAGCTTGAATCACATGAAGGAAGCACCGCTTAATTATGATATTGCACCACTTCCGTATTTAGAGGATGCCCGCACTCTTTTATTAATGATTGGAATAGCGATTAATAAGCATTCTACGAAAATTGAAGCAGCCAAACTACTGTTGAATTACCTGACAAGTGAAGAATGCCAGGAGATCATTCGCACAGAGACGCTCAGTATTCCTGCTGTTAAACATATCGCTGAACGAACAGGCGGAGAAAAGGTATATCAACCGCCAAGGTTTAAATTATTCCGGGAGATTATCCCGACCTTCCGCCTATATGAAAAGCTGGGGCTCAGTTTCCAGGAGTTAAACGAAATTGGGAGTGAACTTCGATTATATTGGTCAGGTTTGATCACCGAAGATTTACTTTGCAATCGTATAACAGCTAAACTCTTTAAAGCTTCACAAGAAAATATGGATAGTGAAGAAAATGTGAAATCTCAAAAGGAATAGCTTTAGAAATAAAGCTGAAATGCATAGAAGTAAAAGTTCAGATTGTTTTATAAGTGAGTAAAGGTTCTTACGCATGGCATGTGAAGCAGCAAATACGAATAGTACATCTCTTCGTAATTAGGGTGGTAGTCGATTGAGAGTAGGATATATGATACGGATCTTGTGTGAAAAAGCACATATTCCCTCACCAACGAGAGTATATGTGGTTCCATCCAAACTTTACTCCTTCATATTTTTAAAGATATCATCAAAGGAAGGTTCTTTTTCAATTAAACCAGATTTTTTCAGCCGCTCACATGTTTCTTGCCATGATTTTTCACTTTGACTTCCAAAGTCTTCTTCAGACTTTATCTTTGGCAGGAGAATATCCAAGCTTTGTTTCTCAACTTCTTTACAAGAGGAAAGTTTGCTTAATCCTAGTTGTCTAATAAAATTTGAAGAGCTTCGTCTGGGTGCTTTGTCATATAGTTGTACCCTAGGGCAAAAAGAAAATGAAATGGAATTAATACTGATGAATTTTTTCAATTGAGTAGAGGAGAGAATTGATGAAAAACCCAAAAAATAAGTAGATGCTTTTCCATAAGCATCTACTAGAAATTGATTAAACTAAACTTTTTAGAATTTCTTTAAGAGCCTTTACATAAATCCTTGTATTTTTGTCACTTTCTTTAGATTCATTGACTATATCCTAATTGATTTTAATCCTTGGATGGTCAAATCTTGTGCTTCCTGTCGGAGCAAATTAGGAAGAATTATTCTTGGTTGTATAAGAGAAGACCCTGGATTGTTAACACAATGTTACTAAACATTACTCTAATGATAGAATCTATTAAATAGTAATGATTGATATCTCAATTCATATAGCGATATTCCATAAGACTTTTCAAAATAGAGACTTCCTGTAATAATTCCTCTCCAACATTCGTTTCTAGAACCTTTTTTCTCTCTAATTCTTTATCCACCAATCTTTTTACTGATAAAACATCAGTTCCATTTAGCAGAACATCTTCTTTTGAATTAAAATGTTTATGCGCGACAAGTTGTTTACCGTAGGAATTATATAATAAAGTGTATCCAGCAATCCCTGTTTTTGATTGATAAGCCTTGGAAAAGCCTCCATCTATAACAATCATCTTTCCATTTGCCTTAATTGGATTTTCTCCTTCAATTTCTTTAACTGGTGTATGGCCATTTATAATATGACCTTGATCAGGATTAAGATCAAATTCTGTTAGAATTTTGCGGCAGATTTCCTCATTTTCACGTAAATGGTAGTATGGGTTCTTTTTCTCTTTATGGGATTCCTTATCCTTAATGAAATACCTTTCAAAGGTTGTCATTTCTCTTTTCCCAAAGAGTGATGAATATTCTCCTGTCCACAAATACCAGACCATATCTGTTGCAAGATCATCTGTCTCTTCAGGATGTGCAAATGCATGTCGTAAATAATGTTCAAAAATATCTAATAAATCACGACCTGCATAGGTTTTATTTTCAATCACCATTTTTTCCATATTTCCTTTTTCATCTAAAGGAATACAGCCATGTAATAATAAGTTCCCATTATATTTTAAATAAAGACTGCCTTTTTTCATAAGAAAATTCATATGTCTAGCCAACTTTTCCGAATGCTGGACAGAAAATAACAGCTTGTCCATCACTTGCTCTTCTTCCTCTAATAATTGATCAGGTTGTTCTGGATTAACCGTTGCAAAGCAAGTATTCTCTAATGGGTAAATTTTCCCGTGAATCGTTATTTCTTGTTTGTCATAATCAATTTTCTCAAGCAAAAGCCTATCTGACATATTAAAGTTCGGACGTCTCTTTATGATCGGGATTTCAAGTTTAAACTGAATCATAGCAATGGCTTGATGAATTTTCGTAATTTGTAATAATTCATGATCAGATACTTTTTTATCTGAATGTCTCTTTGGCCTAAACGCCGGATTGTCCTCATAGTATTTCTCCGCAAGATTAAGAAGAGGTCTAAGGTTGATTCCATACACATCTTCAATAATATCCAAATTGTCGTACCTTGCACAGATACGAATAATATTAGCGAGACAAACCTTTGAACCAGTAAAGGCACCTAGCCATAGGACATCATGATTTCCCCACTGAATATCAACGGAATGGTAATTGATTAGAGTATCCATTATTTTATCAGGTTCGGGTCCGCGATCATAAATATCCCCCACTACATGAAGATGGTCAACAACCAATCTCTGAGTGCAATAAGCAAGACCTATAATAAGCTTATCAGCCTGTCCGAGAGAAATAATTTGCTGGACAATTTTTGTGTAATACAGTTCCTTATTTGCGGACTCATCAGTTTTGTATAGCAGCTCTTCTATTATATAGGCAAATTGATTAGGCAATGCTTTACGTAATTTCGAACGTGTATATTTGGAAGAGGCATAAGAAATGAGCTTAATCATACGATCAATGATTTCTTTATACCATTGGATTAATTCTTGTTCATTATCAAAACTATTCTTAAGGATCTGTAATTTTTCTTCAGGATAATAAACTAATGTCGCCAATTCATTAATTTCTTTTTCGAATATTACACCATTAAAAAGGTCTCTTATTTTTTCTTTTACTCTTCCGGAACCATTTCTTAACACATGTTGAAAGGCTTGATACTCCCCGTGTAAATCACTGACAAAATGTTCTGTCCCCTTTGGGAGATTAAGAATGGCTTCAAGATTAATAATTTCAGTTACTACTTTTTCTTCACTATCATATTTTTGGGCCAGTAAATCTAAGAATTTTTTATTCAAAGTCATGTATCCCCTTTCAAAAATGCAAAATCTTTACCCTTATTTTACATCAACTAGATTGAGATGAAATACTTACATTATATAAGAAAACTTAAATTGCAATTATAACTATAATTATATTTTTATTGTCTTTGTTTGCAATTGTAAAGGATTTTATTTTTCTAAATAACTTAAACTACGCAGACTGATATCTATAATAAAGTCATCTATACGGAATCATATACTCATGGCACTTTGGAATAACCTAAATATCCGAAACCATAGATTTCAATTTTGTATACTGGTTAAATTTACTTTTCCGCTTGTCCTTATTTTTCATAATGAAAGTTCCATCTGTTTGTTTTTTTCAGCCGATGGACAAGGATAAGACCAATAAGAGCACCAGAAAAGCTGCTTACAATAAATGGAGGCAAGAAGAAAAAAGCGCCTACTGTTGTGCCCATCACTATTTTTGCATAGGGAACGGCAAATAATGGTGCAATCAGTCCTGAGCCGATGACTTCACCCACTGGTGCTCCCCAAGTCCGTTTTACTTTGCGAAATAAATAGCCTGCAAGGAAAGCACCTATCATCCCTCCAGGGAATGCTAAAAGTGATCCTGTGCCCATTAAGTTTCTCAACAATCCTGTCACAAACGCAATAATAACAGCTGGAATCGGCCCAAGCATGACGCCTGCTAATACATTCACAATATGCTGAACAGGATAGGCCTTTGCAACACCTGCTGGAAACCACAATAAAGATGAGCCAAACGTACCGATAGCAGCAAATAAAGCCATAAATGTTAATTTATATGTTCGATTCACTATTTATTCTCCCCTTTACATGACAGACGCCGTATTTGGCGGGGACGTACGCCGAAATTAACGGGATAAAAACTCCAAGTATAAAAAAGCAGATCCACTTTAAATGGATCTGGCATACTGGTAAAGAAATAGACGTTTTAATCTACTTCCCTACGCTGGTATAATCCAGATCAGGTGTATAGGGTTGAAAACCTCACATGTTTTCTCTCAGCCTAAAAAAGGCACCCCTAGTAGACAAATTGATATTATTTTGAATTAAAACACATTATAACACAATTAAAAAAGAATCCATACATATCTCAAGTGTTCTGTTTACTCATCGATTACGTCTGCATGGGGAATGACACATCAAAGTAGTTGGATCTTTAAAACAATCCATTTTTTTAACTGGTAGTTTCTAATCTTTGATAAGTATTTTTTGGAGATGTTACAATGAATCTATTAGAGAAGGTGAGGTAAGCGATCATTTTTCAGTGGGGCCAACTATTATAAAATTTAGAGAATATCTAGCTGCTTTAGCGGAAGCATGAATATAATCCGAAATTATTGCAGGATTTAGAAGAAATCAAAAAAAGAAATTGAATTGGACATGGAGTATAGGAGTATTTTATATTTTTAAAAAGCAGTAAAAGGAGCAATCTAATTGAAGGAGCTTGCATCTCAAACATTTGTCATTGTAAAACGAATTGTTGAATGGGACCGCCAAATATATAAGGAAACCGAATATAGCCTACTCCTTTTTGAAGATAGAGTCATTTCTCATCATCATCAGTTTTTATTGAGGGATGTATTTGATATGTCATTTAAACCAATGTCAGGGAAATACGGTTTCCTTTATTTACATACGAATCAGGGCGTGTTTGCGTATCAAGTATTAACCCATCCACAAGCCTTTATTGATACGTTTAAAAGCTTGAAAAAATCCTAGCGTTTGTAGCGCAAGTAATCATATTCTGAAGTAGGCTTACTCTCAATGATGTTACCCTCATCATCTGTAAATATTTCAAACTCCTGGTACACCTCTACTAAATACCCATCAATTGCAGCTGTTCCAACTAATTTATTTTCGAATGATTTTGTTAAGTGTTTCAAGCCTTCTTCTTCCTCTTCACTAGCTGTTTCCGTTTCTTCAGCAAAAACTGGTAAGCTTGTAATAGGGTTTTCTTGTTGAAAATTCTGAGGAGAATCAAAGAAAGCTACAATTGCAATAAGCAGCATGGACATGATGACAAAAAAAGAGTTGGTTTTCATCATTGGACTCCTCTCATATGTTCTAAGAAAGAAAAAGTAGAATTGGAATTTGCATAGACATTCATCACAATCACCTATCTTCCTCTATACATATGCATGTCCTTCTTACTTTTATGACGCTAAAATAATGAACCGATTTTTCAGCAACTAAAGAAAAAAGATGTGCCAACGAGTGCCTGGGAATTTCTTTAGGAGCTAATCTAGCCTCCTTCTTCAAACAATCCATCCTATCAATAAGCTTAAGGGAACAACTCTTGAAAGATAAAACTAAGCTGGTTTTAATTAATCATATATCACGCAGGGCTTGTAGTCTTTTTGATATGAATCAAATAATGGAAAATTATCTATTTAGGAAAAAAGGCTCATTTCATTCGAACTGAATTGACATGGTGATAATCGTCCCATAAGATAAGTTCGAATTGATATGACCTGAGAATCAATATCATTTGCAAAGGGGAGATAGTATGGAGGAATGGGAAAAACATGATTTTTTACTTTTTGACCACGAAATAGGGAAAACGATCTCATTAAGACAAGTGATTTATGAGAAAGATATAGAGACACTTTATGATTGGATGCATCAAAAACATATTGCCCCTTTTTGGAAGCTCGATGTACCAAAACATGAATTCAAAGAATGGCTGAAAAAATCAATCGCATCTAAGAAAAAAGATGTTTATATGGGGTTTATCGATGGAACAGCTGTAAGTTATTTAATTGTATATTCAATAAAAGACGATCCAATTCGTCATTATTATGAATATCATGAAAAAGACATAGGAATGCATTTGCTTATTGGTCCAAGAGAATACTTAAATAAACAAGCTGGGTTTTCCATCATCCGTGCAAAATTAGCCTTTCTTTTTAGCAAATATGACGCAAAGCGGATTATTGGAGAACCAGATGTAAGAAACCGCATTATCGTTCCAATTTTAAAAAAATGCGGGGGAAAAGTTGTCACAATGCTTGAACTGCCTCACAAAAAAGCTTACTTGATTACTGGAGACAGAGAAATATTCCTTGAAAAGATGGAGGGCTTGCAAAGATCACAAGTGAAGAGCGGGGAGCAGATCCATGGCAATTAAAACGGTTCTTGATCAGCAAGTTTGCCTTATATTAGATCGAATCAACAAAAAAATGCAAGAATTGGGACACCCTTCATTAGATGTATTAACACCAGAAGAGTCACGTTATTTTTACAAGGAAGCAAGAAAATTCTTTATAGGAATTGCTATCCATGATGTTTTTGTGAAACAAGAGGTTATTCAGTGCACTGGTTATGATCTTCCGATTAGAATTTATACACCTAAAGGAGAAGGTCCTTTTCCAGTCCTGCTTTATTTTCATGGGGGCGGGTGGGTATTTGGGGATCTGGACAGCTGCGATCAAATTTGCCGTTACATATCAAAGCATGCAGAATGTCTCGTTCTTTCTGTAGGTTACCGGCTCTCACCAGAGAATAAATATCCCGCAGCAATCGAGGATGCTATATCTTCGCTTAGTTGGACATTTAACCATATTAGTTCTTTAAATGGCAGATTAGACCGAGTTTGTGTAGGTGGGGAAAGCTCTGGCGGCAACATCGCTACAGCCTGCGCTTTAAAATGGAAAGAAATAAACAACCTTCCTATTCACAGCCAGCTGCTGATTACTCCCGTGACAAACCATGCCTGCGACACCCCCTCTTTCCAGGCTGATTACTCATACAACTTAACCAAAGAGAAAATGGTCTGGTTCTGGTCCCATTACTTGAAAAATGAAGAAGAAGGTTTTGATCAATATGCATCACCATTACGAGCGGAAAGCTTAATCGGCATGCCGAAAACACTATTAATTACAGCAGAGCTTGATCCTTTGCGAGACGAAGGTAAGCTATACGCGAAAAGGCTGCAGGAGCAATTGATTGAAGTGGACTATGTGAATTATCCAGGACTCGTCCATAGCTTTATCAACATGATTGGAGAAGCAGAGACCGCTAAAAGAGCCGTGGACGATATAGTAGAAAGATTCCGAGAGCTGATTGAATGTGAAGGTGAATAAATTAAAGTGCATTCCATTCTGTCAGAAATGAGTGTAATTAAATGGAGAAAGAAGCAATCATTCAGATATCAGTGCAATAATTTCAACCAATCAAAATGAGGGCTGATCTCACAAAGAGATCCAGCCCTTTTCTTAATAGTAAGGCGATATCATCAAATAAACAATAACGCCTGTAAAGCTTACGTACAACCAAATTGGCATGCTCCATCTAACAATTTTTCTGTGCTTTGTTATTTGTCCGGTCCATCCCCAAATCAGCGAGAAAAGGGCAAGCGGGACAATGATAGCTGCCAAAAAACTATGTGTGATTAGAATAAAAAAGTAAACGGTTCTTAAGAAACCTTCTCCACCGTAACGTGTCGTTTCAACTGACAAAAAGTGATAGGTCAAATAAGATACACAGAAGAGCAATGTCGTCGTAAAAGCGGCCAAGATGAATCCTTTATGAAGCTTAATATTTTTCTTTTTAATCGCAAAGAGAGCTACCAATAAAAAGACAAATGTAAAGCTATTTAAAATCGCATTGATCCTTGGGAAGATTTTAATATCAAACGTAACATCTCCGCCATACCCAATCGGCCCAAAAAAGAGGGCGAGGATCAGTGTGTTGACAACAATGGACAAAGTGATTACGATGCCTGTATAGTTTTTACCTTTATTTGTGTGTTCCATGGTCATTCTCCTTAAATGTGAGGTACCTCTATCTTATCATGCAAGACTCCTGCCAAATTCGACAATAATTCGAACCATGCTGGCACCTGCAATAAATAGGCTGACTCCAAGTTATCATAAGAGTCAGCCGACACACAAATAGTCAATTTGTTATTTTTCTTAAACTTTCCAAGTTAGCAGAAAGGCTCTCAAAAGGATCACCTTCAAATTCTTCCTGCTCTACAGTATACCATTTTACCCCGTGTTTTCTGGCTTCGTTAATGATAGAAGCAATATCAATTTCTCCACCACTTAAAGATACATTTCATTCTATGAAAAATTTTACCCCAAAATTTTTTTAAAACCGAAGAGAAAAGGATAAACCTAACATTATTTGAAAAAAAAATCATTCATAAGGCCTAGAAATTTTAAAAAGGATAGAAAAAAATCATTGATAATAGTTCTCAAGTACAGTTGACGATGATAATCATTTTCAATTATTGTAGTAGAAGAAAAGTTAATTGAAAATAATTATCAATAAAAAGGAGTGCTTTTCATTGATTTCAACATATGCTTCCAAAAATAAGGAATTATTAGAGCAACAAACAAAACGGGAATCTAATGCTCGTTCTTATCCGCGAAGAATACCGATAGCCATTAATGAAGCAGAAGGGATCTTTGTCAAGGATGCAGACGGGAAAAGCTATTACGATTGTTTAGCCGGAGCAGGAACACTCGCATTAGGCCATAACCACCCTGTAGTCATTGAAGCATTGGAGAAAGTGATTTATGATAAGAGACCTTTACATACATTAGATTTGACGACACCTGTTAAGGAAGGATTTATTGATGAAGTTTTTGCAAGCTTGCCTAAAGAATTTGCCAGCAGAGCGAAAATCCAATTTTGCGGGCCTACTGGAGGAGATGCGATTGAGGCAGCTATTAAGCTAGTAAAAACGGCTACTGGGAGAAGAAGTATTTTATCCTTCCAAGGAGGATACCATGGAGCCACACATGGCACGATGGCGTTAAGCGGAAATTTAGCTCCAAAGGAAAAAGTAAATGGTCTGATGCCTGATGTCCACTTCCTCCCGTATCCATATGAATATAGATGCCCATTTGGTGTAGGTGGAGAGGAATGCCATAAAATAAGCAGTCGATATATTGAAAATGTATTAGATGACCCTGAAAGCGGGATCCTGCCGCCGGCCGGGATGATTTTTGAAGCTGTTCAAGGAGAAGGAGGATCAATTCCTGCACCGGTCGATTGGATGAAAGAAATGAGAAGAATTACGAAGGAGCGTCAAATCCCATTAATTATTGACGAAGTTCAGACCGGTATTGGGAGAACTGGGAAATTGTTCGCATTCGAACATGCTGACATCATTCCAGATGTTATCGTTCTTTCTAAAGCTATTGGTGGAAGCCTGCCATTATCAGTTGTCATTTATGATCAAGATCTGGATGTTTGGTCACCTGGAGCACACATAGGGACATTCAGAGGGAATCAAATGGCAATGGCGACAGGAGCAGCTACACTCAAATTTATTAAAGAACATAAGCTGGATGAGCATGCAGAAAAAATGGGAAAAAAGCTGCAAGACTTCATAAAAGAACTAAATGCGCCTGAAATAGGTGATGTTAGGGGACGCGGCTTAATGATTGGTGCCGAAATAGTAGATCCCTATTTATCTCCCTCTAAAACAGGAAGTTATCCTGCAAATCCTCAGCTTGCAAGCAGAATACAGAGAGAATGCTTTGATCGGGGATTAATCTTAGAGGTAGGCGGAAGACATGGCAGTGTTGTGCGGTTCCTGCCGCCGCTTATTGTCACAGAAAGACAGTTAGATGATATTTGCAGCATATTTAAGGAAGCTGTAAAAGCAGCGGTCAAGGCGGGGTGAAGGTTGGTGGAAAGAGAATTTGACGAATTTTTTCTGCATGAAAATGAAAAAGGCAAGCTGGCATACCTGGAGATTGTTCAGCAAACAGTCGAAATCCTCCTGAATTCATATCCTGGGAAAGGGTCTCCATATAACGGCAAAACGCCAGAGGCTCTTAAAGAAGAAATAGAAAGATTAGCTGCTATACAGGCAGAAGGAGAATCAGCGGAAATCGTCATGAGGGAAATAGGAGATTACGTAGTGGCAAACAGTATCCATGTCACTCACCCTACAAGTATGGCTCATTTGCATTGTCCGCCGCTGATTCCTGCATTGGCTGCAGAAATGGTAATCAGTCAATTAAATCAATCGATGGACTCGTGGGATCAAAGCATGTCGGCAACATATGTAGAGGAAAAAATGGTGAAGTGGCTTTGTCAGAGAATGAGATTATCAGATGGGGCAGACGGAACCTTTACAAGCGGGGGAACCCAGTCTAACTATATGGGGTTATTGCTTGCAAGAAACAGCTATTGTGAAAAGGTATTTAATACGGATGTCAAAAGAAGCGGCCTCCCAAAAGACGGTCATCGCCTGCGCATTCTTTGTTCAGAGAACGCTCATTTCACTGTAAAGAAATCTGCTTCACAGTTAGGGCTTGGGGAGGATGCAGTCCTGTTAGTGAAAACTGATGAACAGCACCGTTTATGTACAGTGGATCTTCAGAAAAAACTATCAGAATTAAAGGAGCAGCAGCTTCTTCCAATAGCCATTGTGGCAACGTGTGGAACAACGGACTTTGGAAGTATTGATCCGCTGGTAGAAATTGCTGATATAGCAAATGAGCATGAAATATGGCTCCATATAGATGCAGCTTACGGCGGAGCCTTCATGCTAAGTCATGAAAACCTTCAGAAAATAGCCGGGCTGGAGCTTGCAGATTCAGTTACTATTGATTTTCATAAGCTGTTTTACCAGCCGATCAGCTGCGGGGCCTTCTTTGTAAAAGATTCTATAAACTTCAAGTATATCCAGCATTATGCAGAATACTTGAATCCTGAGGAAGATGAAGAGGAGGGAATCCCGCACCTTGTAAATAAATCGATCCAAACAACAAGAAGGTTTGATGCTCTAAAACTATATGTTTCTTTGAAAATTCTAGGCACAAAAAGGTTTGGAGAGATGATTGACCGAACGGTAAGGCTTGCTAAACAAACGGCAGCTCTTCTAAGGGATACCAAAGACTTTAGTCTATTAAATCCGGAGCCTGAGCTGAACGCCCTTGTTTTTCGCTACGAACCAGCTGATCTTGACCCAAAGAAGCTAAATAAATTGTCAAGATTCATACATCGCGAGCTCTGGCAGAAGGGCATCGCAGTAGCGGCAAAAACAACGATTAATCAAAATCTTTATCTGAAGTTTACCTTGCTGAACCCAAGGACCACTTTACTTGATATTCAAAAAGTTGTTCACGAAATTACAGCCTTAGGAAAATCGTTTACTGAAAAGGAGGGGAAATCATTTGAAAAAATTAGCTGAACAAGCGACCATTCAAAGCTTTTTAAATTGTTATTTAAGAGAGACAGAGAATTATAGAGAAGAAGACTCTGCTATTTATTTTTCAAAGGATGAAAATGTGACTAAAGCCATCATTATCCCTTTAAAATCTCAGCACATTCAGCTTATCACAGGAATCAGCTATTGGTCAGAAACAGGAAGGCATTTATTCGCCTTTCCGCTTTATTATCAAGTGATAGGAAAGGAAGACTTGATTCCTCTGGATTATGTAACACTTACAGCGGCTATCACGAAAGAACTCCTGCTTGAACAAAACCGCCTGGATTCAGAGGATGAATTAATGCTTCGTGTGATTTTAAGCTGTAAAAATATTGAACATTATCTTCAAAAAAGAGGTGATGAGGAGAAGGATTTTACAACGTTTATTGAGGCAGAACAGTCGCTCTTGCTTGGACACCTTCTTCATCCTACACCAAAAAGCAAGCAAGGAATTACTACAGAGGAAGAAGAGATTTATTCTCCAGAATTAAAAGGTTCTTTCCAGTTAGATTACTTTAAGGCTCATAAAACGATTGTCGCTCAAGACTCAAGCCTCAAGCAATCAGCGGCCAATCTATTAAAAGAAGAATTAAAAAAAGACATGTCTATTTCTCAAAGCTTTTTGAAAGAACATGCAGAGAATCCTGACTATATCTTGATTCCTGCCCACCCTCTTCAATCGAAAATATTACTGGAAAAACCTGAAGTAAAGGAGCTTATGGCGGCGGAAAAACTAATTTACTTGGGAGCACATGGCCAAGCCTTTTCAGCAACTTCTTCAATGAGAACTGTATATAGCAAACACTCGTCTTTTATGTTCAAATTCTCTGTTCCTGTAAAAATCACAAATTCTCTCAGAGTGAATTTACAAAAAGAACTTGATCGGGGAGTTGAAGTTGGAAGGCTCCTTCAAACAAAGCTAGGGGATCTTTTAAATGAAAATAATCCTGGATTTTCAGTTATTCAAGATCCTGCCTATTTGAACATAGAAGGCGTCCCAGGATTTGAAGTTGTTTTTCGGGAAAATCCTTTTTCCAAAAACGAGGATGTCACACTGATTGCAGGGCTTTGCCAAGATGACCCTTTTAAAGGCAAAACAAAGCTAGAGCGAGTGATCAGACAATTAGCTGAAAAGGAAGAAAGAACAACGGAACAAGTAAGCAAGGACTGGTTCACCCGCTATCTTTCTCTTTCACTTGAGCCCCTCTACTGGCTATACGAAAATTATGGATTAGCATTAGAGGCTCATCAGCAAAATTCTGTCGTGAAGCTGGAGAATGGGTATCCTATTCATTTTTATTATCGAGATAATCAGGGCTATTATTATGCAGAATCAAAAGCAAATGAATTGAAATCATTGCTGCCAGAATTAAGCATGAAGAGTGAAACGATTTGTACCCAGGATGTGGCAGAAGAACGTTTCCGTTACTATTTCTTTTTTAATCACTTGTTTGGGTTAATCAATGGGTTTGGAGCGGCACGGTTAATTGAAGAATCAAAGCTGCTTAATCTATTATCAGAAAAACTAGAGGAGCTTGCTAATAAAAGCACTTACGCAGCCTCCTTGCTGAGAAGCTTATTGGATGAAAAAAAGCTTCCATGTAAAGCAAACCTGCTAACTCGTTTCCATGATATGGACGAATTAGTCGGTTCTTTGGAAACTCAGTCCGTTTATACAATGATTAAGAACCCTTTATATCAACGGGAGGCGTCTCTCTATGAAGTTTGATTATGAGCACTTCGATGAACAAATTCAAAAGAGGATTTCCTTTCGAAAGGTAGATGAGGTTCAAGATTTTCCGAGGCTGTATCAATGGATGCATAAAGAGCATGTGATCCCTTATTGGAACTTAAATATTCCAGAGAAAGCCTATCAAGCTCATTTGAAAAAGGCATTAGATGATCAGCATCAAACATTATATATCGGATATATAGATGACAAACCAATGAGCTACTGGGAGGCCTACTGGGTCCAAGAGGATGTTATCGAGAACTATTATCCTTTTGATACATACGATCAGGGCATCCACTTATTGATAGGGGAGGAAGAATTCCTTGGAAAGGGAATGGCCTTACCATTACTTCGAGCAATGGTCCAATTTCAATTTTTGAACCAGAAGACAAGAAAAATTGTCGCAGAACCAGATATCAGAAATGAGAAAATGGTCCATGTATTTAAGAAATGCGGTTTTGAGCCGGTAAAGCCAATTCAATTACCTGATAAAACAGGATTATTAATGTATTGCCAAAGGCAATTGTTTGAAAGCAGGTGGAGCTATGGAACAGCCAACATATTCACGTGATGAAATATATGATGTTATCGGCATCGGACTAGGTCCATTTAATTTAGGATTAGCTGCTTTGCTTGAGCCTGTAGCTGAAATAAAAGGTCTCTTTTTCGAGAGAAATCAACAATTTAACTGGCATCCCGGTGTTATGATTGATGGAACAACTCTGCAGGTTCCCTTTATGGCCGATCTTGTCACAATGGCTGATGCAACAAGCAAATACAGCTATCTTAGTTATTTGCAAGAGCATCAAAGGCTGTACCATTATTATTTTCTAGAAAACTTTCATATCCATAGAAAAGAATATAATCATTATTGTCAATGGGCGGCTGGCAAGCTGAATTCCTGCCGGTTTGGAATGAATGTTAGGCATGTTTCTTTAACTGAACAAGCTGGCAGGCCCCTTTATGAGCTTGAAGTATGGAACGAAAAATCAGGACAGCTCGAGATCTATTTCACTAAACATCTTGTGATAGGAATCGGCACCACCCCAGTTATTCCTGAACATTTAGCCGAGCATGTGGATGAATCATTTTTTCATTCGTCACAGTACATGAATCATAAGCAGAGAATTCTATCTTCGAATTCCATTACAGTGGTCGGATCAGGGCAAAGTGCAGCTGAAGTTTTCCAGGATTTATTGAAAGAACAAGAGCTGCGCGGATATTCGCTAAACTGGCTCACTCGTTCGAAAGGGTTCTTTCCAATGGAATATTCAAAGCTAGGATTAGAGTATTTTTCACCAGACTATATTGAATTTTTCTATTCGCTCTCTCAACAGAAAAAGGATGAGCTTCTTCCGAAACAAGACTTGCTTTATAAAGGCATAAGTGCAGCAACCATTGCTGAAATCTACGATGAGCTATATAGAAGAACGATTGCAAATGAAAGCATCGATATTCGCCTGCAAGCCATGACAGAAGTTTGTGAAGCGAGAAAAGACAGCGGTATTTGGAATCTAACCTGTAAAAATTGGGTAAGCGGAGAAATGAATGCACAAAGCTCCGAGGTTGTTATTTTCGGAACAGGCTATAAGCAAACAGAACCGTTTTTTCTGAATGGAATTACCCATTTCATTCAACGTGATGATAAAGAAAGGCTGGTTATTGATCGCCATTATGCTTTAAAACAAACCAGCTATACAGAAAATCAAATATTTATTCAAAATGGTGAGCTTCATTCACATGGAGTCGGGGCACCGGATTTAGGATTAGGAGCGTACAGAAATTCTGTGATTATAAATCAGCTTGCTGGCAGAGAAGTATACCCTGTTCAACAAAAAAATGTATTTCAAACATTTAGCCAAACTCAAACAAAAGAATCAAACGCATTATATCATGCTATGACTTCATCTTAATGAAAGGGGAGAATCGACAATGTTCCTAAAAGAAGAACTTGAACAAGTACTTGATAAAGAGAGATGGAAGGAAGTTAATCAAAAGCTGCTAGCGAAAATGTTAGCAGAATATATGTATGAGGATATGATTCATCCTGAAAAGGACGGCAATGTGTATGTGTTGGAAATTAACGAAGAAAAATTCTACCGATTTCATGCAGAGGAACGGTTATTTGATAGTTATGATGTGAAGGTTGATTCAATCGAAGTGTATGAAGAAGGTAAGTGGGTTGAGGCTGATCGGGCTATTGATTTTTTACTGGATATTAAACCCTTGATCGGAATGTCTCCTGATACGACTGGACATTTAATTCGAGAACTTAACCATACACTGCTGGCAGATTTGCATTTACTTGAAAACGCAAAAAAGACGTCTGATGAGCTTGTTGATGTCGACTATGCAGAGCTTGAGGGAGAAATGACAGGCCATCCATGGATTACGTATAACAAGGGGAGAATCGGTTTTGGTTATGATGATTACTTAAGATTTGCCCCAGAGCAGCAAAAGCTTGTAAAGCTCTATTGGATAGCTGTTCACAAATCCAGGTCAACCTTCAGCACGGTAAATGGCCTAAATTATAATAAAGTCCTATCAGATGAATTAGATCATGGGACGATTGAGAAGTTTACTGACCTGTTAGCAGGCAAAAGATTAATTGCAGACGATTATTACTTTATCCCAGTTCATGAATGGCAATGGAAAAACCATTTAATACAGAACTTTGTGGAGGATTTGGCGATGGAGTTGATTGTTCCATTAGGAGAAGGTGAGGATCTCTATCTTCCCCAGCAATCCATCCGTACATTTGTAAATGTATCTTCTAAAGGAAAGCACCATGTCAAGCTGCCGATGAGCATTCTGAACACTCTTGTGTATCGAGGGCTGCCGTCAGAACGCACTTTAATTGCCCCAAAAATTACGGAGCATATTAAAGGAATTGCAGAGAAGGATGTTTTTCTAAAAGAGACATGTAAAGTGATTTTACCTGGAGAAATTGCCAGCGCAAACGTGGATCAACGTCACTATCAACGACTAGATCAGGCTCCATATCAATACTTGGAGATGTTAGGCTGCATTTGGAGAGAAAGCATTTATACGTATTTGGAGGAAGGAGAAAATCATGTCACATTGGCTGCCTTGTTATATGAAGATAAAAAGGGCAAACCTTTTGTAAAAAGCTTGATTGAAAAATCTGGCTTATCAGCAGATGAATGGATAAAAACATTGTTTAATGTAGTGATGCCGCCGCTTCTTCATTACTTGTATCAATACGGAACAGTATTCTCTCCCCATGGACAAAATACAATTCTTGTATTAAAAGATTATAAGCCGCATCGTTTGGCAATCAAGGATTTCGTAGATGACGTTAACATAAGTGATCAACCATTCCCTGAATTAGAAGCATTAACAGAGGATTTGAAAAAAGTTCTTCGCAGTGAGCCGCCAGAAGGCTTAACACAATTTATTTTTACCGGACTGTTTATTTGTCACCTGCGTTACTTGTCCAGTATAATGGTTAACCAGGATTTGCTAGATGAAACACGATTCTGGGAATTGCTAAGCCAATCTATCAAAGACTACCAAAAAGCTTTTCCTCACTTAGAGGAGCGCTTTAAACTATTCGATTTTTTCAAGCCGCAGCTGACAAAGCTTTGTCTAAATCGAAATCGTATGGTGGATTACGGTTATGGAGATGATGATGACCGCCCTCATGCTTCAGAGTTTGGAAAGGTAAACAATGCGCTGGCGGGCTTTAGGGAGCAGCCTGTATAGTAAGGGAAAAGACTACCGGTTTTTTGGTAGTCTTTTATATTATAGCGTCAGAAAGTCCAGCTCCGAGCGCCATCGGCCCTTAGGTCTCAGGGTCAATCCGCCCGAGAAGGTTAAAGAACAACCTTCTCGGGCGGCTCGCCTTCTGCGCTTTTCGTTCTATGCAACCATAAGTAAGTAGAAGTATTTATATGATAGTCCATTTCCAGCTCAAGTTCATGACCAGCTTTCTGATTCTCTCAATAAAAGCAATGCGCTCGTCTTTTGCTTACCCAAGGTCGAACGCTTTTCGTTCCTGTTGAAGAACTTGCTAATATAACGGGGTGTTAGCCAATAAATCGTTTTGCTAGCTAGTAAACAGAAGATAAGTACAGTATATTTTTAAATCGGAAAGTAAATTTGCCGATCAGGCAAATTTATGAAAGGAATCGGAAAATAAAATCTGTGATAAGGAAAGTAAACGCTTTTTAAAAGTCAATAACAAGATAAAGCAGCTAATAATTGCTTTTATAATAGAAGAGTTTTAGTAAAATAAATAGAAAAGCGTCCGTGTGAGCGAAACTCATACCGACGCTTTTTTCTTAGTTTTCCGATTTAGCAAGTTTATGGACAGGGGTCCGATGCTGTATAACAAACCCAACGAGAATCCCAATAATAGCTGGGATTACCCAGCCTAAACCTTGCGAATAGAATGGGATGTTTTCATAGACAGAGACAATACCTTTTAAATTTATCCCCATTCCGGTAAGCCCTTCGACAAAACTGATAACAGCCGACCCAATCATTCCGCCTACATAGACAGGCTGACCAGCATTCAACTCATTTTGGAAGAGTGATAATAAAATCAGAACGATTGTTAATGGATAAATCATCGTTAAGACCGGAACAGAATATTCAATGATATTGGTGAGTCCTAAGTTTGAAATGGTTGCGCTTATTAAGCAAAAAATCAATACATATTGTTTATATGTTATTTTTGGATACAGCTTTTCAAAATACTGACTGCAGGCGACAACTAATCCAACAGTTGTTGTAAAGCAAGCTAAAGTTAACACTGTTCCAAGTAAAACCAAGCCGATATTACCTAATAATGCTGTTACCATGGAAACCAAAATTTCTCCGCCATTTGCGGTAATCCCAAGTGATTGGGTAGTAGAGCCAAGATAACCTAATGAGATATAAACCAATGCCAATCCGAGTGCTGCAATGGTGCCAACTTTAATGGTTAGCTTTTCAATGTGCTTTTTACTAGTGATCCCCTGTTGTTTCATTAAGGTAATCACAACAATTCCGAAGGTAACAGATGCCAAAGCATCCATTGTTAAATACCCTTCAGTAAACCCTTTGAAAAACACGCCATCTTGATAGCTTTCTTGGGGTGAACCCATTGTCCCAATTGGCAGAATTAGTCCTTTCCCTACTAAAATAGCGATTATAACAAGAATGGCTGGTGTTAAAATATTCCCAATTCTGTCAACAAGCTTAGAAGGATTCAAGCAAACCCAATAGGCAATTGCAAAATAAATAATCGCGTATAGTAAAAGCGCTAGTGCAGGCTGGTTTGCCAACTGCTCAGGCAATAAACCTGAAATACCTGTTTCAAAACTAACAGTTGCTGTACGCGGAATAGCAAAGAACGGACCTATCGTAAGATAAAGAATACTAGTAAATATTACACCGAATATCGGGTGAACCTTACTGGAAAGGCCTTCCAAATCTGAACCTGTTTTAGCAACTGCGATAATACCGAGCAAAGGCAGACCAACTGCCGTAATAATAAAGCCCGAAATTGCTGCCCAAAAGTTTGTTCCGGCAGCTTGACCAATCGATGGGGGGAAAATGAGGTTCCCGGCACCGAAGAATAAAGCAAACAGCATTAATCCCATAAAGACTGTCTGTTTTAAGGAAATGTTCTTCATACCGGTATGCTCCTTTCTGATAATTAATTATTCTGAAAATTGAAGAAAACACGCTTATCAACAATGAAACCTATCATATCACAACTTTCGACAAATTCCAACAAAGAATTATTATTGTATCATAATTATTTTTTATTAAAATAGTATGTACAAATTAGCCTGTCCGATTTCGCACATAGCCTGTAGATCGCTCATAGAAAGAGCTATTTCGCTCATAGGTAGGCTACCCAAATTCGCACATAGCCCGGACATCGCTCATAGAAAGAGCTATTTCGCTCATAGGCTACCCGAATTCGCTCACAGCCTGCCTATCCTTAAAGAAAGAGCCTATTCGCACATTTCACCTTTCCAAAATATTACTGCTTACTTATACAACTGAATTTTTACTTTATTGTTTTCTTCTAAGGTTGCAAGCAGTACGTCCTGTATTTCCACCTGATATGTCTGGATAATCTGTTCTTTCAACCATTGCTCGTTTTTCCCTGAATGGTTCAAATGAACGAAGTCAATCTTTCCATCTTTAATAATTGGCTGTGGCAGGCTGAATGCTTTGGGCTGCAGATTGAGATCTGAAGCTGTCACTGTTTGATAAGTTGGTTTGAGAAAAATTGACATCGTTCCATCTGGTTCCCACAAAGCCAGCGCTACCTTATAAATGTCTTCTATCTTTTCTTTTCTTAATTGTGATAGCAGGTACTCAACGGATATCCTTGCTTTTCTTAGATTTTTATAAAAAATTTGTCCATTTTTTATAAGAGGAAAAGGAGCGGGATCGAGAAATTTCTTAAGGTTCCCCCATTTTAAACTAAGAAAAACAGCAAACAAATATAATATGACAAGGACAGACATAGTAATCATAGACCCTTTTAATCCTAGTTCTTCATCTGATAATGGATGGGCAATGATGTTTCCCAATAATAGTGCCATGACGAAATCGAGCAGCCTCAATTGAGAAATTGACCGCTGCCCCATTATTTTTGCTGCCCCTAACAAAAAGAAAAAAGAAACACACGCCCGCAGTATCCAATCAAGCTCTGTCAGTGTTTCTTTACTATGAAAAAAATCCACTATCATTCCAGCTCCTCCGCGCTTATTACTAGTTGTTATTATTTCCTGATTATTAAACTTTCTATTACAGCTTTCAAAAGGTTTGTAGGTATTTTTAAGATGCAGATGGAATTAAGGAAAAAACACTAGGACCAAGAGGGGCAATTAGAAAGCCTTGTAAAAGAAACGTATCATTTAATAGAAGTAGATCATTTCAGCAAAAACTATGACTGGTCTAAAATAATGCCTTATTAGGCCAATCGTTTATTTTCGGAATTCCTCATACATAAACACCATTTCTTTTACAAGTTCTCCCATTGTTTCCGTTGTCATCATTAAATCCTCTGCGTGCAGAGTAAGTAGTGAAACGGGGACTTTTTCTCCTGCAGCTTCTTTTTGTATGAGCTGACTGTGAACTTTATGACCTTCAGATAAAAGGAGTGCCGCCTCTTTCACCTTTAACCCAGCCTCTTCAAATTTTGATTCCCTTCCAAGCTTCAAAGCCTCCATAAAGCTGCTTCGGGCAGCTCCTGCCTGACTAATTATTTGAAAACAAATGAGTTCCATCTTCTCTGTCATTACTTAAGCCTCCTTCGTTATGTGAATCATTGTAGATAAAAATATACTGCTTTTTACTATCCGTACCTAACTTAATAATGAGTATGGAGGGATTTTAAATTCCCAATTTTTTCTCTGTATAAATCCAGCTTCAACCGCTATTGCTCCCTGTCACAAGCTTTCGACCAGAGCAACCTTCTGACCGAAAGCTCAAGTGTTTGTCGCTGAAAGGCGGTTCCCTCTGGTCTTTCATCCGCTAAAATTATTTTGGTTTTCAATTGACTCTTTTGCGTCTACATTTGCTGTCTTATTGGCAGCCATTACAAATGGCAAGTAAACAATAGTAGAGACAGCTAAACAGAGGAAGCCTACTAAGAGAGCAATCCAATTACCTCCTGTGCCTAGAAATGGAATGAGCGGACCCGGTGTCGTCCAAGGAACAGCATAAGCAATAGGCGGGATAAACTGAAACTCAATGAAAAGATAGCCGATAAACGTATTAATAGCCGGAACAATAATAAATGGAATAATAAAAATTGGGTTTAACACGACCGGAAGCCCAAAAATTACTGGTTCATTAATGTTAAAGAGACCTGGGGCGATCGATAGTTTTCCAATATCTCTGTATTCCTGACGTTTCGATGCTATGAAGATGGCGATAAGGAGGCCAAGTGTCATTCCAGATCCGCCATAATTAGCAAATGCATCATTTAAGACCCAGGTTTCAGGATAAGGTGCTCCCCAAGGGGATCCAGTTTTTGCAACAAATTCTAAGTTCTGAAGGTTTGCTTCAGTGAAAATTGTTTCACGAATAGCCGCAATTGTGTTTGGACCATGAATACCAAAAATCCATAAAAAGTTTGCAATAATTCCAAGTAAAATGACGGTAAAGACATTTGTCCCCATCTCTTTTAAAGGAGATTGTAAAACTTTGTATACTAGGTCATGCAATCCTTGTGGAGCAATAAAGGTAATAAAATAGCTTAATAATGCAAAGATAACTGTA
The DNA here is from genome assembly GCF_014773385.1 of Metabacillus arenae. Lineage (GTDB taxonomy): Bacteria > Bacillota > Bacilli > Bacillales > Bacillaceae > Metabacillus_D > Metabacillus_D arenae. The sequence continues at coordinate 167,530 of NZ_JACXAI010000010.1, forward strand.
ATAATTACGATTGGAAATAGTACTTTAAATGTTCGTGCGACTGCTGGAGGTACTTGGGGAGGCATGCTTATCTGCAGCCGTTTTGCATGAGAAAGGCGCCCGAATAACTCACCCACTAAAATTCCGACAATGAGCGCTACAAAAAGACCTTGAGCACCCAGCCATTGGGTAGTTAAGAAGTTCTGGTTTTCAATAACCGAATAAGGAGTGTAAATAATAAAATAACAGGATACAGACGTTAAACCGCAAAGAAGGTCATCTGCTTTCAAAGAAATGGCCATATTCCGACCTACCAAAAAGACAACTAATATGGCCATGATATCCAGAGAGCCCCGCAAAACTGGGGTGAAGATTTGCTGTGCATCCGCTAAGTTAGGAAAAAGCTTTTCTAAAAAGAGAATTTTCGCAATAAATCCGTCTGGAGAAAGAATAGCAAAATTTAAGAGGATAATAATTGACCCTGCCATAATAATAGGGAACGAAAGGATGAATGCATCCCTGATTGCACAAATATGACGCTGTGAGTTTAACTTGGTTGCAATCGGTACTAAAATCCGTTCAACAACTGACTCGAATTTCTGCATGAAGCTCATAAGTACACCCCCAAGTTTATTGATTCATAAGCTGAAGAGCTCTTTCTAGAACGGCCTTTCCGTTCATTGTCCCATAGTCACGCATATTAATAACTTCAATTGGGATCCCAGCAGGAATGATGGACTCAACTTGAGACTTTTGGTAGCGGACCTGTGGCCCCAATAGAACAACATCGACTTTGTCTGCAACAGAACTGCATTCTGAGATCGGCAATGCAAAAATCTCGATCGATTCCCCAATCGAATCAGCATGCTCATTCATCTTCGTAACTAGCAAACTAGTTGACATTCCTGCAGCACATACAAGTAAAATATTTTTCATTTTTTCAATCCTCCACTCTACTATTTTTTCAGATATTTCTGCTCATTTTTCTCAACCAATTGTGTCTGGTTAATATATTTTATGATAACGCTTTCATATGATGCTTTAAATAGGAATCGACGATTAAGTTTTTTGTTTCAATCGTAGGAATGTGCTTCGTTTGTGGAACAGGATGTTTTCTTAGAATTTTTTTATTGGGAAATATGGACTCGATATAGTTTTGAAGGTTTTCTGAAATGTAAGTTCCCGGGTTTGTCAGATTTGAGTAATAATTTGTGGAAGTAGAGATGAATGTACAATTATTTCGCTGATGTAGAGTTAGTCTAAAGCATGCAAATAATCGGATGAAAGGTGCCTTTATTTCCGTAAGCACCGTTTAATAATTACCAACCTTGAAACTCTCAATTATGAAATGAGAACGAAAAGCACAGAGCGCTAGTCCTTCGGCGACAAGCACTCGGGCGAGCAGGCAGGGATTGACCCTGAGACCTAGGGGCGATGGCGCTCGGAGCTGGACAAAGATAACATTCTTTATCACGTTAATACTTTAATTAACTTAAATTTTCTTAACTGATCAAAAAGCAGGCTGCTTTTGCAGCCTGCTTACTCAATTATATTTAATAGTCTATTTTTTTCGTAATCTTTGATGCGATTGAAACATAGTCTCCCTGAAGTTGGAGGTGAGAAATGAGACTTGAAGCAATGCTTTCCTTTATTAACTGTCTTTTATACTACAAAAGTAGCAATCTTTTAGAAAAGCCCCTTTTAATAATATAAAACCTCGACAAATTTGCATTTCACACATTTTCTGCTGAAATGTTCCTCTACAAAATGGTGCTGACAGGTTTTCTGTATGGCTGCTAATGCTTCCTCTAATTTAGTAACTTCTTGTTTGCAATGATTTATCTCACTTAATAGGCGGTTTACCTGTTCTTCGGTTCCCTTATTGATAAATTTTCCCCCCAGAGTTTTTAAATTCTGCTGATTTTTCCTTCATTCCTTGTTCAATCGCTTCCTCTGTCAATAAGTCACTTTCTTTTGCATAGTTTTTCCGAATATCATGAGAGATTCTCATACTGCAAAATTTAGGTCCGCACATGGAACAGAAGTGAGCTGTTTTGGCTCCTTCAGCAGGCAATGTTTCATCATGATACTCCAGTGCTCGTTCAGGGTCCAATGAAAGGTTAAATTGATCACGCCATCTGAATTCAAAACGAGCCTTCGATAAGGCGTCATCTCTTTTTCTAGCTCCAGGATGACCTTTTGCCAAATCCGCTGCGTGAGCCGCTATTTTATAAGTAATAACTCCTTCACGAACATCATCTCTGTTCGGTAATCCTAAATGCTCTTTCGGAGTTACATAGCAAAGCATCGCCGTTCCGTACCAGCCAATCATCGCTGCCCCAATGGCTGAAGTGATATGGTCATAGCCTGGTGCAATATCTGTTGTTAGCGGTCCAAGTGTATAAAACGGTGCTTCTTGGCACACTTCCAGTTGCTTATCCATGTTTTCTTTGATTAGGTGCATCGGAACATGACCTGGTCCCTCTACCATGACTTGGACATCATGCTTCCAGGCAATTTTCGTTAATTCACCAAGAGTATCCAGCTCAGCAAATTGGGCTTCATCATTGGCATCGGCAATAGACCCAGGTCTAAGTCCGTCACCAAGCGAAAAGGAGATGTCATATGTTTTCATAATCTCGCAAATATCTTCAAAATGAGTATATAAAAAGTTTTCTTTATGATGAGCCAAGCACCATTGGGCCATAATGGATCCTCCGCGTGAAACTATACCGGTTACCCGATTTGCAGTTAGAGGTACATATCGTAATAAAACACCTGCATGAATCGTGAAATAATCAACACCTTGCTCTGCTTGTTCAATTAATGTATCCCGATAAACTTCCCACGTAAGATCTTCAGCAACTCCATTTACTTTTTCAAGAGCTTGGTAAATAGGCACGGTTCCAACCGGAACAGGTGAATTTCGGATAATCCACTCCCGTGTTGTATGAATGTTTTTCCCTGTTGAGAGGTCCATAATGTTATCCGCACCCCAACGAGTGGCCCATGTCATTTTTTCTACCTCCTCTTCAATAGACGAGGAGACGGCGGAGTTCCCGATGTTAGCATTGATTTTTACATGAAAGTTTCTGCCGATTATCATAGGCTCACTTTCCGGATGGTTAATGTTGGCTGGGATAATTGCTCGTCCTTTAGCCACCTCATCGCGTACAAATTCAGGAGTACACTGTTCTCTTATAGCAATGAACTCCATTTCAGGTGTGGTGATTCCTTTTCTTGCATAGTGAAGCTGTGTGACATTTTGTCCGCTTTTTGCTCGATATGGCTTTTTGCTTGTTCCAGGAAAAATTTCTAGATTTGCTCGCGGGTCATCTGCTGATTTATAGCCATTGTCTTCTGGTTTAATATTCCGGCCGCTGTATTCTTCGACATCGTTTCTCTCTTGAATCCATTTTTCTCTTATTGGAGAAATTCCTTTTCGAATATCGATGGAACAGTTTGGATCTGTGTAGGGTCCGCTGGTATCATAAACTCTTAGCGGCGGGTTTTCTTCTTCGCCAAAAGAACCAGATGTGGGGCTTAATTCAATTTCGCGCATTGGTACTTTTAAGTCTGGTCTTGATCCTTCAACATATACTTTTTTACTGCCTGAAAAGCTGGACATGATGGAAATGTTTTTTTCATTTAATGAGTTTGGCATGGAATCTCTCCTTTAAGATAGCTCTTTTCTTATAGCTTGTTGCTAATTGATCTGAGAGTTCTGTAAATAAAGGCAATTGGTCAGTCAGCAATTGCTCCTAATTAGAACTCTGGCAGACTTAATGGCTCTGGATATCACCATTTTGTTTTACTAGCAACAAAGTGTACAAAAACAGCCTTTGAAATAGTGGTGGACAAGATCCGGTCGATACCAAATAGGAATAGATAGAAGAAAAATAAAAGCCGGATCCAAATAGATTGGACCCGGCTTGATACGCAGAAATAGAAGTATGTACTCATGGTACATGTTGACTCTAACTTCCCCACGCTGGTATGATCCAGATCAGGTCCGAAGGGTCAAGAAACTTCATCGCGTTTCTCTCTCAGCCCAAACTCATTTGGACCCCCCTAGTTATACTTATTCAATTTGTTCTTAATTATAAAGGCCGGTGAAGAAAAAAGAAAGGGGATAATAGTATGATTTTTTAAAAAATAGAAACATGAATGAATTTCATAAATTGAATCCTTAGAGCCTCAAGGGTTTTGAAACGCAAAAAAAGGAGTACCTCCCCAAATTGTCGAAATAAGTAAGCACCA
>NZ_JACXAI010000011.1 GCF_014773385.1 Metabacillus arenae
TATCCATTATAAAGGACTTTTTCTTTGCACAAAATAATAAAATTGAACATTTTGAGTATTCTTAATAGTGAAAATTAATTAATGCAACACTAGTGACGAAAAATATAAAAAGAAAAAGTTAATTTTTACAAAGGAAGTGATGGAAATGGTTGAAAATAACCGTGAGGAAATTGATCAAATTGAACAAAAAGCCAAAGAGGAAGATAACAATGCAAAGAATGCATCCGAAATTGTAAATCATTCAATCTCCAATATGAATCCACAAAGACAATATAATCAAGATAACTCTCAAAATAAACGTTAAAAAAAAATAATTTCATAAAAATAAGCAAGCACATACGCCCATCTAATAAGCTTGCTTATTTTTTTAATTGGTTTCATTTAAATGATTGAACAAAACAGAACGAGAAGTTCAGAGCGCTAGTCCTTTGGCAACACGCACAAGGCGAGTCAGCATGAAGGTTGTTCTTTAACCTTCTTGGGCGAATTGACCCTGAGACCTAAGGGTCGATGGCGCCCTGTGCTGGACAATGATATCACTCTTTATCACGTTAATACTTTAATTAACTTAGACTTTCTTAACTGGTAAAAAGTAGGCTGAACGAATTTATTCGCCCAGCCTTAACTTCCTATTGAATTCCTAGTGCAATTTTTGCATAACGAGACATTTTGTCTTTTGTCCATGGCGGATTCCATACGATGTTGACTTCTGTCTCTTTTACTTCTGGAATGTCAGATAGTGCAGTCTTTACTTGCTCAACAATTGTTCCTGCCAAAGGGCAGCCCATGGAAGTGAGTGTCATCGTCACCTCAGCTTTACCCTCTTCATCAAGTTTCACATCATAAACAAGACCTAAGTTCACGATGTCTACTCCAAGCTCAGGGTCAACAACCTGTTCTAAAGCACCCATGATGTTTTCTTTCAATACCTCTTCCATTCTTATCAGCTCCTAATGAGTTTGTCTGTTTCCTTAGTATAACTTATTCATTGTGCGATCTAAACCAATACACCTTACAGGTAGGCTGTAAACCACGCTATTGTCTCTTTAAGTCCTTCCCTTGAAACCTTGTGGTCTGCCTGTTCATCAACAATAAACTTTAATAGCTCAGGAGTTTGTTCATAGTCTGGCTTAATTTCTTGAAAAAATTGATATGTTGGCTGAAACGGAACAACAGGATCCTTTTTTCCATGCCAAAATAAAAGCGGCCTGCCACTTAGTTTTTCTCTATGTAAGCTTAAATCAAACATTCGTAAATGCTCAATTTGCTTTTCAATTTCTTCTTCAGTTATAGGAAGAATGAGACCTTTATTCTTCATATAATCGAGCTGGTTTCTTAAAAAACCTTCATAGTAAGGACTCCCCATCAGGCTGACTGCTGTCTTTATCCAATCATATTGAGTAAGGGCGCCTAGCGTTGTAATTCCGCCCATGGAGGTTCCGGCTGCTCCAATTCGATCTGGATCAATCAATTGTTGCTCGTCAAAATATTGTTTAATAATATTTAACTCCTGAATTTCATTAATAACAATTTTCCAAAAGTTAACATTCAAATTCATTATTAATGACATATTTTCTTCACGTTCGCCATGGTAAATCGCTTCAGGCAATACAACCCTGAATCCTTCCTCAGCCAGTAAATATGCATAATGCAGGTTATGCTCCTTAGCACTTGTAAAACCATGAATAAACAAAATAAAAGGAGTTTTTTCATTTTTAAGCTCATCTTTTACTACATGTAATAAAGGAATCTGGCTTACATTTAAATGTTCGACAATAACCATTGCATTAACTCCTCCTTTACATTTTCCCACGAAAATAAGTGTAACATGTAGACAATAAAGATGGAAAAAAGATACACTAAGAATACATCTTGTTAAATGGCTCTTTTCAAAGAATGTTGCTTTTGAAATATAGGGATGATTTAATAAAGGCAATCGGTGGATCGGTGATGGCTTCATGCCTCACATATAACCTTAGAAAAATTATAAGATGATTCCCTTTGTTTCAGATTGAAGCAACCATGGAAAACAGCCTAATCAATAACGACAAAAGGAGATCTTATGGAAAACAAACCTTATTTAATTGCTTTGGATTTAGATGGGACTCTTTTAAAAGATGACAAAACCATTTCCCCTTCCTCAAAGGAAGTCATTCAAAAGGCTAGGGATGCTGGTCACATCGTTTGTATCTCAACAGGAAGACCTTTCCGGTCAAGTTCAATGTATTATGAGGAAATCGGCTTAGATACACCAATTGTTAATTTTAATGGAGCGTTTGTGCACCATCCTAAGGATGACAGCTGGGGCGCATACCATACAACCCTCGACCTGAAAGTAGTAAAAGAAATAATCAACGTTTGTGATAAACACGAAGTACATAATATATTAGCCGAAGTTATTGATGACGTGTATTTTCATTACCATGACGAAAAGCTTCTTGATGTTTTTAGTATGGGAAATCCAACCATTAAGATCGGCGATATCCGCGAAAATTTGGGAGAAGATGTGACAAGTATTTTAATCCATGCGGCTGAAAACGAAGTGGAACAAATAAGAAGCTATTTATCTGATGTCCACGCTGAGGTTGTCGATCACCGCCGTTGGGCTGCCCCTTGGCATGTAATTGAGATCATCAAAAAAGGGATGAACAAGTCCGTAGGCCTAGAAAGGATCGCAAAACATTATGACATTCCAAAACACCGAATCATTGCATTTGGCGATGAAGATAACGACTACGAAATGATCGAATACGCAGGCGTCGGAGTTGCAATGGGAAACGCCATAAACGGCTTAAAAAGCAAAGCAAACCACATAACAAAAACAAACGAACAAGACGGAATAGCCCACTTCCTCAAGAACTACCTAGCCCTATAAACAGGTCAAGCACAAAGTTTCCCCACTAACGGTGCCTGGCACGCATTTCAGTGCCTGGCACCTTTTTGATCGTGTCTCCTACTAACTAGGTGCCTGGCACCATGTTGATCCTTCCTCCTACTAACGGTGCCTGGCACGCTTTTCAGTGCCTGGCACCTTTTCGATCCTTCCTCCTGCTAACTGGTGCCTTAACTGGTGCCTGGCACCCTTTTCGATCGTCTCACCTGCCAAACCCAGTGTGTGATCCTTTTTCGATCTTTCACCAAAATAATTTCCACCTATAATCCCATCCCATTCGGCAAAACTAAAATTGACACTGCAGAGTGTCATTAAATCTTTGAGGGGGCCTGCTTCGATGGGTAAACGAAATAAATCTAAACGATTTGTACAGCAAGGTAAAGACTCTGTTTCAAAGCATGATGAACGTATTCCATATCATATGACAATGTCTGAAGCAGAACAAATCGACCGCAAGGCTGAACAGGCTGAAAACACGTCGCTTGGGGGAATATAAATGGGAAACCAATTATTTCGGATCGCCCGGAACTCAGTTGACGAAGCGCTGCAAGCTGGCGGGAGTTCCCGACAAGAAGCTTTAATGAAAGCAAGAAATGCCTTATCTTCTGCCTATGCGAATTCAACTGATGCTGAAAGAGCCCAATTGCATAGTATGCAAGAAGAATTAAATCAGCTTCAAAATTCTAGAAGTTAGATGTCAGAGGCTAGAATCGATAAAATCGGCGCAAGAACCGATTTTTTGCCTTCCAAAGAACACCTAATTAGCTGATAAATAAAGGTAGTCATATTATCCTGATTCCACACCTCTCACAATTTTCAACCTTAGAAAAAGCCGTAAAAAAGTGCCGGGTTACCTTTAGCATTCCGGCACTTCTTCTAATTTAACACCTTTTTTATAAGCTTCTTTTGGGTTCTTTTCATTCAATAGTAAGATTAATGGCCGAGCGTTTTTCACTTTTACTTTGTCTAATTAAAAATAAAAAGGAACCCATTTATGTTTAACATCCTCAGGTGCTATACGTAAATTTTTTTGGTTGTTTTTACTTCACCAATATATTTCCTTAAATGTACATTTTTAAACGCAGGATGGGGTTTAGGGCACCTCAAAGGTGTCTTTTGCGGTTAATGTATTCATATTCACACCTTCTATTTTTCCCATAAATGTAGCTTGAACAGTGTAAGTTCCAGCCTGAACTCTTGAACCATTTTCTTGATTCTTATAATCCCATGCTTCTTTATATGTTTGTTTTTCACCGGGAGCAAGCTGTTGGTTTTGAATCGCCTGGGTAAACATTCTCCCTTTTGAGTAACGATAAACCTCCTTGCCGCTCTCATTTAATACTCTAATCTCATATTTTTGACCTGATCTAAATTCCATATTTATTTGCTCTTCTGTATTATTCAAAATCTTCATGTCAAAATCAACGTACTCTGAACTTTCTTTTGCATTAACCGAAAATTGCACTTCCTTTTTTGTCACGTCTCCTGACACCTCTTTCGCTTCTTCTTCACTTTGTCCACAGCCGAACAAGAACAAAAAGCTTGCAAACAAAAACCATTTTTTCATCCCAACACCTCTTTACTCTTTTCGGAAGAAACCGAATATCCCCGTTGTTTGGACGATATTAGTAAATGCCTTCGGATCGACTTCCTTAATGATTTTCTCTAAATCGTAAAGCTCATACCTGGTAATAACCATTATCATCATGTCTTTTTCTTCGTTTGTAAAAGCTCCTTTTGCCGGCATTAATGTAATACCTCTTACCAGTTTGGAATGAATGGCATATTTTAATTCATCCGCCTTTTTCGTCACGATCATAACGGTCAATTTCTCATGTCTTGTGTGAATGGCATCAATTACACGGGTAGAGGCATAAAGTGTAACAAGTGTGTATAAAGCTTTCTCCCAACCATACAAAATTCCTGCTGTTAAAATGATAATTGCGTTTAAAGTAAAAAAATAAGGGCCGATAGGTTTATCTTTCATACGTGATAAAACCATGGCGATTATATCCAACCCCCCTGTAGAAGCCCCCCATTTTAAAGTAAACCCTACTCCTATAGCTAAAATAACGCCTCCAAACACTGCGTTTAGTAAAATATCCTGTGATATATGACTCACAGGTAAAACAGCTAAAAAGATAGAGGTGAGGACGACACTTAAAAAACTATAAAGGGTAAATGATCTCCCAACTTTTTTCCATCCTAAATATGCTACTGGAATATTTAAAACGAATAATAATACACCAGTAGATAGGTAAAACGGGGTATATTCAGCAATCACACTAGATAACAACTGTGCAACTCCAGTAAATCCGCTTGAATAGACATTTGCCGGGATTAAAAATAAATTAAGCGCGATTGCATTCAGGAAAGCTCCCAGCAGGACGACTACTGTTTTCTTTGTTTGTTCTAAAACCATTCGATTCATTCCTCCGTTTAAAAAAATCCATTATTCATGGTTTACCCCGTTTCCGTCATTTTGAATACTTTTATTCTTTAAGAAACAAAACTAACATATATAAGGAGCCGTTTGACAATTGTTTTTGGGAAAAAAGAATCAGACTGTGATAAAATCAAGAGAAAGAACTAGGTATTTTAGTTTTAAAGGGGTGTTAAAATGACGGTTCAAATATTAGCTGACAGTGCCAGTGATCTCCCTAAAGAATATTTCGATGAGAAAAACATCATTCTTTTTCCGCTTAGAGTTCATTTAGAAAATCAAGATTTTGAAGATCAAGTTACCATTAGCTCGAAAAAAATTTTTGAGGCAATGCGGGATGGAAAATCTCCAAAGACATCTCAAGTTTCTCCGCAAACCTTTAAAGAGACATTTACTGAACTAGCTAAGCAAGAGAAATCATGCCTATACGTTGCCTTTTCATCCGAACTTTCCGGTACATACCAAACTGCAGTCATGATGGCAAACGAGGTAAAAGAGGAGTACCCAAATTTCCATCTTTCCATATTGGATTCAAAATGTGCTTCCTTAGGTTATGGACTGGCAGTTATGCAAGCAGTAAAATTAGCCAATAGCGGCAATGCATTACTGGAAATAGAAGAATCTGTAAAAGAGTATTCCAGCCATATTGAACATATTTTCACCGTTGATAATCTTGAATATTTAGCAAGAGGCGGCAGAATTAGTAAGGCATCCGCTTTTGTAGGCGGCCTTTTGAACATTAAGCCGCTACTTCATGTTGAAGATGGGAAGCTCATTCCTTTAGAAAAAATCCGCGGGAAAAAGAAAGTACACAAAAGAATTATTGAATTGATTGAAGAACGAAGCAAAGGGGTGCAGCATGAAATTATTGCCATAAGCCATGGCGATGATGAACAAACTGCAACGGTTATTAAAGAAATGATTCAAGAGAAATTCAATCCCAAGAATATCTACATGAATATGATCGGATCAGCGGTCGGTTCCCACTCAGGGCCAGGCACATTAGCGATCTTCTTTCTAAACAAACAAGACTAATACATACAGAATCGTCACTGCGGCATACTAAGCAAAATGGAAATTGGAAGGAGCTCTCTTATGCCCCATACTAGTGATAACGATAAAAAAGCAAAAGATAACAATGCAAAGCGCCACGAAAAAAACATGATGAGAGAAAAGAACCGCCAAAACGGAGAAAGACAATATTCTAAAAAAACAGACCATCAATGAACATGAGGTTAAAGGCGGAAATCGGTAATGAGCCGATTTCTTTTTTCTAACTCAAATAAAAGAAATACGGGATTTTATATTATCCGTTAATACTTGAGAACATAAAGCACAGAGTGCTAATCCTTCGGCGACAAGCACAAGGCGAGCCGCCCAAGAAGGTTGTTATTTAACCTTCTCGGGCGGAATTGACCCTGAGACCTAAGGGCCAATGGCGCTCCGCCGGCAAAGGCGTCACGTCCTTATGCCTGCCGGCACTAGGACGTCCTGTCCGCCTGTGCTGGACAATGATACCCCTCTTTATCACGTTAATACTATCATTTACTTAACCTTTAATCTCCTCTTTATGCTGGGCATTTGAGCCAGATTTGATGTTTACGTGCCAAATGATGTCCAGTTCTTCAAAAAATCCGTTTAAAAACGTTTGTCTCCATACGCAAAAATAGTACATTATTAAGGTTTGTAGCAGATCAAAATTTCATACTTTTCTTACAAATGAACGAAAAGCGCAAGGCGCCCGCCTATCGGCGACAAGCATAAGACGAGCCGGCATGAAGGTTGTTCTTTAACCTTCTTGACGGATTGGCTTATGACCTCGAGCCGATGGCGCCTGGAGCTAGACAACGACAACACTCTTTAACACGTTAATACTTTAATTAAATTAAACTTTCTGATCTTATCAAAAAACCGCCGAGTTTCCCCGGCGGCTCTAATACCCAATGTTCATTATTCTTCTTTTTTAAAATAGGTCCAGCCATTTTCTTGATAGACTTTTCCATGCTTCATTAAGTTACCGAGAGCACGCTTGAATGCTGCCTTACTTAAACCAAAGCGTTCTTTTATATCATCTGGGCTGCTTTTGTCCCAATAAGGCATGGCTCCTCCCCTCGACTCCATATATATTAAAATTTCTCTTGCGTCAGGTTCAATTGCTTCCTGTTTACGCGGCAGGAGGGAAACATTCAATGTTCCATCTTCCTTGACATCAATAACCCGTCCTTGAATTTTTTCCCCTAAACGGGGCTCTTGTTTACGCTCAGATTTGTGGATAAAGCCCTTATACCCATCTTCTGTGATTAAAAAGGAGCCTTCTACAATTAAGCGATAAACAGTACCTGTAATATCTTTGTTAAGCAGCGCCGGCTCTGCTTTGATCACAAGCTGCCTTACTTTTTCTTCTTTTAAAGGTTCTGCAAAATACTTGCCGTTTTTACTTATCCGCATTGTGCACAGGAGCTTGTCCCCCGGCTGCGGCCAGAGCTGACGAAACAATGGCAGATGATCAGAAGCGATCAGCGCATCCTTTGACAAGCCAATGTTCACAAAAGCACCCAAATGGTCTACTACTTCCACAACCTCGACCCAATTATGATGGTCTTCATCAATGATTGGCTTACGCATAGTGGCGGCCATGCGTTCTTCATGATCGATGTAAATGAATACATCCACTGTTTCGTTTCCTTCTATATTTTCTGTTACTTCACTATTGTGGAGCAAAATTCTATTTTCACCATCTGTTAAAAAATAGCCATAATCCGCTCTTTCATCAATCGTTAGCGTTTGAATCGTACCAACTTTCACAATATCGTTCCTTCCTGTCAGTTGACAAAAGTTGTTTGAATTAGTTAATTCTACTATAATCTATAATTAATATAAACAATTTGGAGGTTAATTATGGCTAAAGAAAGTTCATTTGATATTGTTTCCCAGGTTGACATGCCAGAGGTTCAAAACGCAGTTAGCATTGCTTTAAAAGAAATTCAAAACCGATATGATTTTAAAGGGAGCAAAAGCGGCATCACTCTTGATAAGGAAGAGCTTGTTCTCGTTTCCGATGACGAATATAAAATGGAGCAGCTCAAGGATGTTTTAGTCTCGAAATTAATCAAGCGAAATGTTCCTACAAAAAATATTCAGTACGGGAAGCTCGAAAATGCTTCAGGTGGAACGGTTCGTCAGCGAGGAAAGCTTGTTCAAGGTATTGATAAAGAAAATGCGAAAAAAATGAACACCATTATTAAAAACAGCGGCCTTAAAGTAAAAAGCCAGATTCAAGATGACCAGCTCCGTGTAACAGCAAAAAGCAAAGATGATTTGCAGAAAATAATGGCTGCCATTCATGAAGCAGACCTTTCGATTGATGTTCAATTCGTTAATTATCGGTGAAAAAATCTCAGGATGAGAGCTGACCCCTTGGACAGCTCTTTCTTATTTTGAAATAATGATTCTTCATCGCTCAACTAAATTGGGAGGATAACCCAATAAAATGCAAGAGTTATTAATTAAATTCATAGGCTGTAAAATCAATTTCACCCAATTATGACAAGCTTGTGAACTCATCTCCCTTGATTCTCATATAGTATAAATAGTATTTAATTAGTTTCGAACTTATCAATGAAACCTTAATTATCCGTTATATCATTTTTACCAATTTTATTTTACTGTTGAAACTTTTCTTAAAATTAGGTAAATTAGTACTAACACATTTTTTCAGAAGGAATTTCACATACAACATCATATCTCTTTCTTATCAAGAGAGGTGGAGGGAATTGGCCCTTTGAAGCCTCGGCAGCAGATTCTTAAGGTTCTTAGAGAAAACTGTGCCAAATCCAACGAGCTTTTCGCTTGATAGATAAGAAGAAAGACCAAGCGATCATAAAGTCTTCTTCTTAGAAGACTTTTTTCAATTAAGTGAAAAGCAAAGAGCAGCTTTTTATTTTTATAGAGGAAAAGACAAATGGATCAGGAGGATTTTTCAATGAATTTTCTAGAAGAAATTCAATCTCGTATTTTAATAGCTGACGGAGCAATGGGGACTTTATTATATTCACATGGGATTGACCGTTGCTTTGAGGAATTAAACCTCTCTCAGCCTGAACAAATAAAAAGTATTCATGAAGCGTATATTAAAGCGGGCAGCGATGTTATTCAAACGAATACGTATGGTGCAAATTATTTAAAGCTCTCTCGCTATGGCTTGGAAGATGACATTAAAAAGATCAATGAAACAGCTGTTCATTTAGCAAAACAAGCCGCTGCCGACAATAGGTTTGTCTTCGGGACAATTGGCGGTATTAGATCTTTCAAAAAGAGTGCCTATTCAATTGAAGATTTAAAAAGAAATTTTAGAGAACAGCTATATCTTCTTTTAAACTCAAATGTAGACGGCATTCTATTAGAAACCTATTACGACTTTGAAGAAATAACAAATGTCTTAAAGATTGCTAGAAAAGAAACGAACAAACCGATCATCGCGAACGTTTCCCTACATGAAACAGGCGTGCTTCAGGACGGAACTTCACTTAAAAGCGGTCTTGGACATTTGGCGGATTTGGGGGCAGATGTTGTTGGGATCAACTGCAGACTCGGTCCCTATCATATGATCCAATCTTTAGAAAAGGTGCCGCTGCTTGATAACGCCTATCTTTCAGTTTATCCTAATGGAAGCTTACCTGGTCTTGAAGAAGGTCAAGTCACATACGCGGCAGATGTATCCTATTTTACCCAAAGTGCACTTGAATTCAGAAAGCAAGGGGCAAGCTTAATTGGCGGGTGCTGCGGTACAACACCAAAGCATATTGAGGCCATTTCTAAAGCGGTCGCTCACCTTCCGCCAATAACAGAAAAGCAAGTGAAAAATGAACGGGAAGTCATCCCAGTCCTTGATAGAGAACAAAGAAAATACGAACCGCTCCAATCAATCGTAAAAGAAAAACGCTCTATTATCGTAGAATTAGATCCGCCAAAAAAATTAGGCATTAAAAAATTTATGCAAGGAGCAGAAGCGTTAAAAAACGTAGGAATAGATGCCTTAACTCTTGCTGATAATTCCCTTGCAAGTCCGCGTATCAGTAATGTTGCATGCGGGTCACTAGTAAAAGATAAAATAGACTTAAGAAGCTTAATTCATATCACATGCCGGGATCGAAATTTGATTGGCCTTCAATCCCATTTGATGGGCTTGCATACGCTTGGATTAACGGATGTACTAGCAGTTACAGGTGATCCTTCAAAGATCGGTGATTTTCCAGGAGCCACTTCTGTCTATGATTTGTCCTCCTTCGATTTAATTAGTTTGATTAAGCAATTCAATGAAGGGCTTTCCTATTCCGGCAAGCCTCTTGGTGAAAAAACTGACTTTTCAGTGGCTGCTGCTTTTAACCCAAATGTCAGACACTTGGACAAAGCGGTAAAAAGACTAGAGAAAAAAATTGCATGCGGAGCAGATTATTTTATTTCCCAGCCAATATATTCAGAAGAGCAAATCTATCAGGTATATAAAGAAACAAAAAATTTGGAGGCTCCTTTATATATCGGAATTATGCCGCTGACAGGCACCCGTAACGCTGAATTTATTCATAATGAAATACCAGGCATTAAGCTGTCTGACTCGATTAGAGCTGCCATGTTAAAAGCTGGAGAGGATAAAGAAAAGGCTCGCAGCGAAGGATTAGCCATTGCCAAAAGTTTGATTGATGCAGCCTATGATTTATTTAATGGAATTTATTTAATAACACCGTTTCTGCAGTATGAATTAACGGTTGAATTATCCACCTATATACAGCAAAAAGAGAGGAATGTCACACATGCATAACATTCATGAACAGCTCAAGAAAAGAATACTCATCATAGACGGCGCAATGGGGACGATGATTCAAGACGCTAATTTGACAGCAGAGGATTTCGGAGGAGAGGAATATGAAGGCTGTAACGAATATTTAAGCCTTACCTCTCCCCATACAATTGAACGGATTCATGAGGCATATTTGGAAGCAGACGCTGATATTATCGAAACAAATACTTTTGGGGCAACAAGCGTTGTTCTTGATGAATATGATCTGGGACATTTAGCACTGGAAATCAATATCGAATCTGCCAAACTAGCCAAAAAAGCAGTTGAGAAATTTTCCACACCTGAATGGCCTCGCTATGTAGCGGGCTCTATGGGTCCCACTACGAAAACACTGTCGGTCACAGGCGGAATGACCTTTGAGGAGCTTATTCAAAACTATGAAGAACAAGCAAGAGGCTTAATATTGGGTGGAGTGGACCTTCTCTTATTAGAAACCAGTCAGGATTTGCTTAATGTTAAAGCTGGATTTCTTGGAATCTCAAAAGCATTTGAAGCATTAGGCAAAAAGGTTCCGCTAATGGTGTCAGGAACAATTGAACCAATGGGAACGACTCTTGCTGGACAAGACATTGAATCCTTCTATATATCCTTGCAGCATATGAATCCTATTTCAGTCGGTCTTAACTGTGCTACAGGTCCTGAATTTATGACAGACCATATTCGTACACTATCAGGCCTAGCAAACAATGCTGTTAGCTGTTATCCGAATGCTGGCCTGCCTGATGAAGAAGGAAATTACCATGAATCCCCCCACTCTCTTGCTCAGAAAATTAAAGGATTTGCAGAGCAAGGATGGCTTAATATTGTAGGGGGCTGCTGCGGCACGACACCTGCTCATATTAAAGCCATGGCAGATACAATGAAAGAGATTACTCCCCGTTCATTAGAAGAAAAACAGCTGCCGCATACAGTATCAGGCATTGAGCCATTAATCTATGACGACAGCATGCGCCCTTTGTTTGTTGGAGAACGAACAAATGTTATTGGATCACGCAAATTTAAACGACTTATTGCCGAGCAAAAGTTTGAAGAAGCATCTGAAATTGCACGTGCTCAAGTAAAGAACGGAGCACACGTCATTGATATTTGTCTAGCAGATCCGGACCGTGATGAAGCAGAAGATATGGAGCTTTTCATTAAGGAAATTACGAAAAAAGTAAAAGCCCCCCTTGTCATTGACTCGACTGATGAAAAGGTAATAGAAATCGCGTTAAAATATTCCCAAGGGAAAGCGATCATCAATTCAATAAATCTTGAAGATGGGGAAGAACGGTTCGAGGCTGTAGTCCCGATTATTAAAAAATATGGAGCTGCGATCGTTGTAGGAACCATTGATGAAATTGGAATGGCCTTAACCGCTGAGAAGAAACTGGAAGTGGCTAAACGGTCGTACGATCTTTTGGTCAATAAATACGGTTTAAAAGGCAGTGATCTCATTTTTGATCCCCTTGTTTTTCCTGTTGGTACAGGTGATGAACAATATATCGGATCTGCCAACGAAACGGTTAAAGGAATTCAATTAATTAAAGAACACCTGCCTGAATGCTTGACAATACTAGGAATCAGTAATGTTTCATTCGGTCTTCCGCCTGTTGGCCGTGAAATTCTAAATGCTGTTTATTTATATCATTGCACTCAAGCCGGCCTAGATTATGCGATTGTTAATACAGAGAAATTGGAACGATTTGCTTCCATACCTCAGGAGGAAATAAAGCTTGCTGAAGAGCTTTTATTCAATACAAATGATCAAACGCTCGCACGGTTTACAGAGTTTTACCGCGGTAAGAAAAAGGAAAATAAAAAACCGGTTCAATCCTTGCCATTAGATGAAAGATTAGCCCAATATATTATCGAAGGAACAAAGGAAGGCTTGCTGCCTGACCTTGAAAAAGCATTAGCTAAATATCCTGACCCTCTTTCGGTCATTAATGGACCGCTCATGACAGGAATGGCAGAAGTAGGAAGACTTTTTAATGACAACCAGCTAATTGTTGCTGAGGTGCTGCAAAGTGCGGAAGTGATGAAAGCCTCTGTTTCCTTCTTAGAACAATATATGGAGAAAAAGGATGACGGAGGCAAAGGAAAAATCATCCTGGCAACAGTAAAAGGGGATGTACACGATATTGGGAAAAACCTAGTGGACATCATTCTTAGTAATAATGGGTTTAAAGTGGTTGATTTGGGAATCAAAGTCACGCCTCAGGATTTAATTACGGCTGTCCGGAAGGAAAAGCCTGATATTATTGGATTATCAGGTCTGCTCGTCAAGTCAGCCCAGCAAATGGTCATTACCGCACAAGACTTGCAGGATGCGGAAATATCAACACCCATAATGGTCGGCGGTGCAGCGTTATCAAGGAAATTTACAGATATGAAGATCTCTGCAAGCTACAAAGGAACAGTATTATATGCAAAGGATGCCATGGACGGCCTTTCCCTTGCAAACAAGCTGAGAACAGATCCTGCACAATTTGTGAAAGTTGAACGAAAGGTTACAGAGGCTGTTCCTAAAAAACAACCTTCCCAAGCAGCTGTTCAATTACTTGAAAAACGGGCAACGATAACAGAAGCCCCTATTTTCCAGCCGGAGGATTGTAAAAAGCACTATTTAAAAAATATTGATATTGCTCAAATCCTCCCTTATGTGAATTTACAAATGCTGCTGGGTCACCACCTTGGCTTAAAAGGGAAGATTAAAAAAATGCTTGCCGAAAAAAATGAGAAAGCAATCGCCCTTAAAGAAGTGATTGATTCCCTCATTGCAGAAGGAACAAAGAAACAATGGTTTCAGCCAGCTGCCGTTTATCAATTTTTCCCTGCCTACAGTGAGGGAGATAAGCTTCATATATTGGACCCGGAAAATCGAAATACGATTCTTGAAACGTTTGAGTTTCCAAGACAAAGTACTTTGCCTTACCGGTGTATTTCAGACTATGTTAGACCAAAGGGTGAGATTGATTATGTTTCATTCTTTGCCGTTACAGCTGGAAAACACGTCCGAAAGGTAGCGCAGGAATTTAAAGCTCAAGGAGACTATTTAAAAAGTCATGCTGTCCAGGCGTTAGCGCTTGAATTAGCAGAAGGGCTTGCTGAAAGAACGCATCAGTTAATCCGGGACCGCTGGGGCTTTCCAGACCCGGCTAACTTTACAATGGAGCAGCGATTCTCTGCCAAATATCAAGGACAGCGCTTTTCATTCGGGTATCCAGCTTGCCCGAATCTGGAGGATCAAGAACCATTATTCAATCTTATTCAGCCGGAATCAATCGGCATTCATTTAACAGACGGATTCATGATGGAGCCTGAAGCATCAGTGTCTGCGATCGTCGTGTCGCACCCTGAAGCAAGATATTTTAATGTGATGAACTGAAACTTTCATGTTTCGGTTCTTTTTTTTCGGGAAAACTCAAATTAGATAACACATAGAAAATTCCAAATTATTCATACTAACAAAATACGGAGGCGATACAAATGAGCAACCAAAAAAACAACCAAAATCAAACAATGCCGGCGCAGCATCAAAACCAACAGCCTGGCCATGAAAATGAAATGCATCCAAGACCTGATTTTGACGACAAAACTTATCAAGGAAGTGGAAAACTCACTGACAAAGTAGCCATTATCACCGGTGGAGACAGCGGAATTGGACGAGCTGTAGCCGTTTTCTATGCCAAAGAAGGAGCAGACGTTGTTATCTCTTATCTTGATGAGCATGAAGATGCGAATGAAACAAAACGGTTAATTGAAAAGGAAGGCAGACAATGCTTATTAATGGCGGGAGATATCGGAGAAGAATCATTTTGCGAACAAATTATCTCTGAAACGATAAATCGCTATGGAAAACTGGATATTCTAGTGAATAATGCGGCCGAACAGCATCCGCAAGATGGAATAGAAAAGATTTCAAAGGAACAGCTTGAACGAACATTTAAAACAAATATTTTCTCTTTCTTCTTTCTCACAAAAGCAGCAATGCCCCATTTAAAGCAAGGGTGCTCAATCATTAACACATCATCTGTTACGGCCTACGCTGGCAATGAACAGCTTATTGATTATTCTTCCACAAAGGGAGCCATAACGACATTCACACGCTCACTTTCAATGTCTCTTGCTAAAAAGGGGATTAGAGTTAATGGTGTAGCTCCAGGTCCTATCTGGACACCGCTCATTCCATCAACGTTTCCTGCGGACAAAGTGGCTACATTTGGCGCGGATACACCAATGGGCAGACCCGGACAACCAGAAGAGCTCGCCCCAAGCTATGTCTACTTGGCCAGCGATGATTCTTCCTATGTGACCGGCCAAATGATCCATGTTAACGGCGGGAAAATTGTCAACGGGTAAAGACATCGTTCATGAAGTTTAGGCATGAAAACGGCCTGATTATTAGCTGGAGTCATTTGAAAAGGGTTTTGCACATTCCGAAATAAAGTGATAGAAAATAGCACATTATATCTGTTTACTTCTTTTTTGTAAGTGAAATAGAGTATCTGATATAATGTGCTTTTTCAAATTAGCGTACCCAATTCAGCATCTGCGGCAACTTAACCCCCACCTACCTTTTGGATGCCGCTAAGACCTGGGTTTTAGAGAAAAATTATGCTCTAATATTAAAAGGAAGGCTGATCCGGAAAGTAGTCCCCTTATTCAGCCTGCTTTTTACGTTTATTTCTCCTTCTAATAATAAAACAAGGTGCTTGACAATTGATAAACCTAAACCTGTGCTTCCGATTCTATTCGACCGAGATTTATCTGCTTTATAAAATCTTTCAAATATGTATGGGAGGTCTTCTTTAGGTATGCCCATACCTGTATCTTCTATTAAAAAATGAACTTTATTCTTTTCTGCCCATCCTATTAGTTTTACATGTCCATTTACGTTGTTGAAACGAATAGCATTTTCTAATAGATTCATGATGATTTGTTCTAAACGACCTCCATCCGTATAAATGAAAGGGATATTGTGATCTAATTCCTTATGAAGATCGATTCCCTTCTGCTTTGCTTTTAATGCGGCTTTAGTTAGACAGTTTTCAACCAATTCATAAATATTAATCCATTTAAGTTGGAGGTCTACTTGGCCGCCTTCAATCTTTGATAACTCAAATAAGTCATTGATTAAAAAATTCATTTGGTTGGCTTCTTTAAGAATAATTGATAAATAGCTGTCTTTTTCTTTTTCATCCTTATATAATCTATCATGTAAAACCTGAGTATAGCCTTTTATATAGGATATAGGTGTTCTTAAATCATGAGAAACATTTGCAAAGAATTCCTTCTGTCGGTTTCTATATCTTTCCAGCTCTTGGCCTAAATCATTGATTGCTAGAGCCAAAGAACCCATTTCATCACTTGCAGATATGTTTACTTTACTAAAATACTTTCCTTGAGCAACATCCCTTGTTACTTTTTCCATTTGTAATAAAGGGGAAGCAAGCTTTTTAGACGCAATATACGTAATACCCAAAGCTATACATAATGCGCCAAGCATAGAGACCAAAAGCAATAGCTCAACATGGTGAACGGAATCCTTAATTTTTTTTTCATTAGTAAAGACTAATAACCTGCCATCCGCTATGGCAGATAAATTTAATGGTTTTGTTGAAACCAGATAATCACTATTGTTTATTGAACTATGATATTCGCTCTTAACGTTACTCTCTGAATTAATATTTTTTAATAGCTCGCTATCAATTTGAGTATCTTTACGGAATAGTTTTTCGCTGGAAGTAAATATAATTCTTCCATTTTGGTCAATTATACACATTTCAGTCTTTGTGATGTTTGCAACTGTCTTTAACGCATGAATATCCTCTTGATTAGATAAAACTGTAGAATATTTGGCGGCTATTTCATCAATTTGATGGTGAGCTTCACTTATGTAAAATCTCGCAAACAGTTGATCAATGGTATAAATTAATGGTAAGAGTATGCTTATTAAAATAATGAATATAGTAGCTCCTATTTTGAAAACAATGCTGTTCCATCTCATAGTTCCCCATCCACCGGATTAAATTTGTAGCCTACCCCCCATACTGTTTGAATTGGGTTATATGTAGGTACTTTCTCCTTTGCTTTGATCCGTAAGTTCTTAACATGTGAATCTACAGTCCTATGATCCCTCATTCCTTGTATTCCCCAAAGGACATCTAGCAATAAATCTCTTGTAAAAACACGTTGAGGCTGATTCGCCAGTAAATAAAGTAACTCATACTCCTTAGGAGTTAAATCTAATTTTTCTCCTTTTACCAGCACTCTTCTGCTTTCTGTTTCGATAATGATTAACTGGTCGCCAAACATAAGGACATTTTCTTTATGGTTATCATTCATTAGTGATCGCCTCAATAAGGCTTTAATTCGAGCAACTAGCTCTTCTGGCTCAAACGGCTTTCCTAAATAATCATCTGCTCCAATATCTAGTCCATAAATCTTATCTTTTACCTCATTGCGTGCCGTCAGCATTAGGATAGGAGTCTGCTTTTCTCTTCTAATCTCCTTGCAAATCTGCCACCCATCTTGACTCGGAAGCATAATGTCCAGAATAATTAAATCAAAATGGACAGAGGAGATGAATGATAAAGCTTGGCTGCCATTTTCCGCCTCCATAACTTGATATTCCTCCTCTAGATAAATCTTTAATAAGTTCCTCATCTTCCATTCATCATCAATCACTAGTATCTTCTTCCTCATTGATATCCCCCCAATGATGTTCTTTAGTTTCTCTTTTCTCATAACCAATGAGGCTGCCAATTTTTATTTCCTCTTTCTATCACTCTATATTTTAATTAAAAACATAGATTTTATTTTCTTCTCTACACTTTAAACTATTATTTTTCAAGAAAATATAGATAATGATATCTATTTTTGAAGTTATTAATTACTTTTTGAAAGTTAGGTAAAAAGAAGGAAAATTAGAAAACTGCACACTTTCTTCAAATTTAATCTTTAATTTGTTTACCAACAACAAATTAATCCATTTAGGGAGGAGAAGGTTGAATGAGTGCTCTTACAAAAATCATGAAGTATAATGAAGGCTTTGTTAATGAAGGGAATTATCAGGAATTTGAAACGACCAAATACCCCGATCAGAAAATTGTAATTCTTACGTGTATGGACACTCGTTTATTAGAGTTGCTTCAGAAGGCAATTGGCCTCAAAAACGGGGATGCAAAGATCATAAGAAACGCTGGGGCCGTGATTGCAAACCCTTTTGATAGTGTGATGCGAAGTATTCTAATCTCTATTCATGAATTTGAAACGAAGGAAGTATTTATCATTGGACATCATGAATGCGGTATGGCCAGCCTTCAAGCAGAAGCAATTCTTGAAAAGATTAAAGGTCAAGGAATTGATGAGAAATGTATTGACACAATTATTCAATCAGGGATTTCTCTATCGGATTGGCTCACAGGTTTTGGATGTGTTGAGAAAAGTGTCAGCCAAAGTGTCAATATTGTTAAAAATCACCCATTAGTCCCTAATAATGTAGTCGTTCACGGATTGGTCATCCATCCCCAGACAGGACAATTGGAGCTTGTGATCGATGGAAATGAGAATAAACAGGAATCTTCTATAGAGGAGGGTATCTATGTTTAGGACAAATCGTTACAAAAATTACAACTTAAATTATCTGCAGAAAGATATGGTTTCTGGATTAGTCGTCGGTATTGTAGCAATTCCTCTAGCAATGGCTTTTGCTATTGCTTCTGGGGTAAGACCAGAATATGGGCTTTACACTTCGATAATTGCTGGAGTTATTGTTTCCCTTTTAGGAGGGTCGAGGTTTCAAATTGCAGGTCCAACTGGAGCATTTGTTCCAGTCTTATTAGGGATCGTCATGCAGTTCGGCTATGAAAAGCTGCTGATTGCAGGCTTCATGGCAGGAATCATGATTCTCCTTATGGGTGTGTTCAAACTAGGGAGATTTATCAAATTTATTCCTCGTCCTGTTATGATTGGCTTTACTGCAGGAATAGCTGTCATTATTTTTTCTGGCCAGATAGCCAATTTCCTGGGACTCAGTAACTTAGAAAAAGAAGAAGCATTCCTTTTAAATATGAGAGAAATTTTACTGAATTTAAATACAGTAAATGGTTACAGTGTACTCGTAGCGGCTATAAGCTTAGCCATTGTTATATTGACGCCAAAGTATTTGCCAAAAATCCCCGGCGCCCTGCTAGGATTACTTGTGTCAACCTTAGTCGCAGCCTTTTTCTTTCCAAATCAAGTGGAAACAATTGGATCAGCTTATGGAGAGATTCCTCGTGAATTACCGTCCTTTGTGTTTCCCGAAATTACAGTGAGCCTGGTGATTGAACTCCTGCCTGCTGCTTTAGTTATCGCTATGCTTGGCGGAATTGAATCGTTACTATCTGCAATGGTCGCAGACGGAATGACGAAAACAAAGCATGAAAGCAATAAGGAACTGATTGGACAAGGAATAGCTAATATGGTCACACCATTATTCGGTGGAATTCCAGCTACAGGCGCTATTGCGAGGACGGCAACGAATATTAAAAACGGTGCTGTTTCCCCAATATCAGGTGTCATACATGGGCTTGTCGTATTACTAGTGTTAGTCATATTAGCGCCATATGCTTCAGCAATTCCTTTAGCTAGTATGGCTCCTATTCTTATGTTCGTCGCATGGAACATGAGTGAACGCAAGGAGTTTGCCCATATCTTTAAAACGAAAACGATGGATTCTCTCGTTTTAA
Source organism: Metabacillus arenae (assembly GCF_014773385.1). Classification (GTDB taxonomy): domain Bacteria; phylum Bacillota; class Bacilli; order Bacillales; family Bacillaceae; genus Metabacillus_D; species Metabacillus_D arenae. The sequence goes on from NZ_JACXAI010000011.1 coordinate 19,911, forward strand.
TCGTTACTTTCTCATTAACCGTTTTAATCGACCTGACAACAGGTGTGGGAGTCGGCTTGCTCTTAGCTGTACTGGCTTTTGTTATACGAATGAGCAGTACATTTAAAATTTCAATGGTTTTACCTGACCCAGCTGATAAATTAGTGAAACCAGAAATGGTACAGAAAGGATCTAACTGTCCACAGATTAAAATTTATACCGTTGAAGGACCTTTATTCTTCGGTTCAACTGAGCGGTTTGAAAAAGAGATCGAAAAAATTATTCGTTCTAAACCAAAGGTTCTCCTCTTAAGAATGGGGAATGTATCATTTATTGACACATCTGGTGAAGCATTATTAACAAGCATTGTGAAAGAGTTCAAGGATAAAAATCAAAAAGTAATCATTTCCGGTGCAAAGCAACAGCCAAAGGAATTTTTTGAAAACACCGGCTTCCATCAAATGCTGGGAAAGGAGAATTTCTTTTCTAAAACGGGTGATGCAATTAATCATGCCCTAATGGAATTAGATGTTGATCGCTGCATTGGGTGCAAACAGTTTGCTTTTGCTGAATGTGCAGCACTCTCACAAAAATCTCAAAAAACAGCAAAAATAAAAAGAAAACAGGAGCTGGGTCTGACTTAAAAAATAGAACATTTCTCCAATTTCTAGCTGGCTAATTAAAAGGTAAATATCGGAAATAAACAAGGTTGCCTTTTGGCAACCTTATTGTTTATGGTAAACTTTTCTCTGTTGGATTTACTGTTTAATTGATGTTTCAGGCAGCCGTTGGATGACTTCATGTCCTTGTGTGAGCAATCTTATGCACAGTCTCTCCTCTATGCACGAGTTCTGTTGGTCTATGCACGAGATTGCCCTCTCTATGAACGACTTTGGCGATTCTATGCCTAGCTCTCCTCTATGTATGAGGGTCTCCTCTCTATGAACGACTTTCCCGGTTCAATGCACCAGTTTCCTCACTCTATGATCGATTTTTCCACTTCTATGAACGACCTCCACTCTCCCCGCAAGTTCAAAAAAACCTGGCAGATTCGCCAGGCTCTTCCTTATTCATTTTCCTTTTTATATTCCGAAGACGATTGTCTTATGACGATTTTATGAGGAATGATAATTCGTTTTACAGGCTCGGGCGGTTCTTCAATTTTTAAAATCATGTGCTTTGCAGCCTCATAGCCCAGCTGGAAAATGTTAATGTCTACAGTAGTCAGCGGCGGGCGGGATATTTGCGATAATAATATATTATTAAAGGATACAACCGACACGTCACGAGGAACATGGATGTTCATGGCATCAAGCTTGTTTAGAACACCCAGTGCCATTAAATCATCTGTTACGAATAAAGCAGTTGGAGGTTCTTCTAAAGAAAATAATTCATTTACTGCTTCTTGTCCGCCTTCTTTCAGAAACTCCTCATGAATAACATAATCATCTCTAAAGTTCAATCCAGCATTGCGGATCGCTTTTTCATATCCTTGCAGGCGGTCAACCGTGACGGCTAGCTTTAGGCTTCCCCCAATAAATGCTATCCGCTTATGTCCTTGATTAATAAGATATTCTGTTACTTCTTTTGCCGCTTTGTAATTATCATTATCAACATGTGTAATTTCTTCTATTGCATTAAAAGGCTTTCCGACCATGACAAACGGGACCTTATTTTGTCTTAAATAATTTGTTAACATATCATCCACTCTTGAATACAGCAGAATCAGTCCGTCAACCCTCTTCCCTTCAATCATTTGAACAACACCTTCGAAGATTTCCTCTTCTGTGTCACCTGTTGACATATGAATACCATATTGCTTCTGATGTGCACCTTTGCTAATTCCTCTTATGACCTCCGGAAAGAAAGGATTCTGGAATGCTTTATCTGCTGAACTAGGCATCACGACACCAATCGTCTGGGTCGATTTATTTGCTAAACTTCTTGCAATAAAATTTGGGTGATAACAAAGCTCCTGCATGGCCTCTCTTACACGTTGTTTCGTTTTCTCACTAATACGAGGGTTATTGGCAATTACTCGTGAAACAGTTGATGGTGCCACTTTTGCCCGTTTAGCTACATCCTTAATCGTTGCCATTATCTTTCTCCCTCTTTCACACAGACTTTAGACGGTGATTTTCTATTTTGCCGTTAATCATGTTAATAATTTAATTTAATTAATCGGCGTTTAGCTGCTTATTCCTGAAGCTTTTTTCCTTTTTTATTTGCCAGATAAATAAATATAATGAATAAAATCGGGATTGTTATAAATACGCTTATTAATGGAATATTTAAGCCTGTTTTCTCGGAAATATTATATACATCTGCACTCTCACGATCTAGTACAATTTCATATTTCCCATTTGTTTCCTGCCAAATGTCACCACTTAACAACCCTGTTAATTGCTGCTTCTGGCCAATCTCGGCCGGATCCAGCTCTACTTTTTGTGATTTTGACGTATTGTTTATCGCGATAAACGTTGTTTCCTCTTCGAATTGTCTTTTGAAAACTGCCATTCCATCTTGATCATAGAGAAGCTCCATATTTCCATTCGTTAACGATTTAAAATTCCTTCGAATTTCGGAGAGCTTTTCAATGTGCTTTACTAAGACATCATCTGTTCTGAAGTTCATTAACCGGCGGTTGTCGGGATCTTCACCGCCATCGAGGGCAATTTCGGTTCCATAATAGACGATAGGTATTCCAGGTGCCGTGTATAAGTAGGTTAGGGCAAGCTTTAACCTCGTACCTGGATGCTGCTGGTTTTGGATTGCTTGCCTGGTAAACCTGACATTGTCATGGTTATCAAGAAACGTTCCCAAAAGATTTGGTGATTGATATAACGCTGCATTTCGATTCCACACATTATATAAGGATGTAAGCGGTCTGTCAGGCTCTGAAAAAACAGTGGTTAACTCTTCATAGAGTGGATAGTCTACAAAAGAATCAATGTTTGTTTTTTCATAGGATGCAATATAGCGCGGGTCTTTATCCCACACTTCTCCAATTAGAAAGAAATCTTCTTTAACAGATTTAACCTCTCGTGTAAACTCAGTCCAAAAATCTTTTGGCACATGTTTTACAGTATCAAGTCTGTATCCATCAATATCCGTTTCTTCAATCCACCATTTAGCCGTTTCTAAAAGGTACTCACGTACTTCTGGATTCCCTTGGTTCAAATCAGGTAAACCAGACAGCCGCCCATTTTCTACTTCTTCTTGATTGCTCCAGTTTTTAATCTCTTTTTGCGCATGAAACCAATCCTTTTTCGAGGGATCATTAAGCCATTCATGCTGATATCCAGTATGGTTTACCACAAAGTCCAAAATAACTTTCATATTACGTTTATGGGCTTCGTTTACAAGCTCTTTAAGATCCTTTAACGTGCCAAAGTGTTCTTCTATTTTTTTGAAATCGGAGATCCAATAACCGTGGTAGCCCTCTTGTTCATTTTCAAAAATAGGAGTTAGCCAAATTGTTGTAAAACCCATATCTTTTATATAATCAAGCTTTTTTGTTATCCCTTTTAAATCTCCACCTTGATAAGCCTTTGGATTATTAATATCCACTTCATAATCGTTGGAAGTGTCCCCATTGTTAAACCGGTCGACCATAATAAAGTAAATCATTTCATCCTGCCTATTTCGCTCTTCTTTTTCCACAGCACTTACAGGTAAGGCGTAAAAAAGAAGAAACGGGATTAGAAACAGTCTGAAAACAGCACGTCTCATCTCCGCTCCCCCTTTTGGCTATTTCAATCGCTCAAACAGCCAATCGTTGCTCATGCCTTTAAGATTACCCTTTTGTACCTCCAGCCGTCAATCCTGAAACAAAGAAACGCTGGAAGGATAGGAAAAGAATCGCGATTGGAATGGCAATTAATACTGAACCCGCCGCAAACGTTGTAAACTCTGCTCCGAATTGTTTTGCGACCATATTGTAAAGGCCAACTGCTAAGGTGTATTTCTGCTCTGTTCTTAATAGAATGCTTGCAATAATAAAATCTGCAAACGGTGCGATAAATGAGAACAAAGCTACAACCGCAATAATTGGTTTGGCAAGCGGCATAACAATTTGTATGAATATTCTCATATGGCCGGCACCATCAATTTTCGCAGATTCATCAAGCTCTTTCGGAATTGTATCAAGGTATCCTTTCATGAGCCATGTATTCATCGGAATTTGACCACCTACATAGACAAGAATCAGACCCAAATGTGTATCAATTAACCCTGTTAATAATGCAAGGATAAAAATCGCAATTAAAGCTGCAAAGTTAGGGATCATTTGTAAAATTAAGAACGTAAGCAAACCATTTTTTCGTCCGACAAATCGATAACGAGAAAAGGTGTATGCTGTAAAACTGACAAGGATGACGGTCAACGCCATTGTAGCTAAACTAATTTTCAATGAATTCCAATACCAATACAAATAATCACTTTGCTTTAAGTCGAACAATTCTTGATAGTGAGCAAGTGTGGCATTTTCAGGAATGATTTGAGAGCCGGATAAACTTTGCCCTGGGTTAAATGAGCTGCCAATTATCCATAATACAGGGTATAGAATGATCGCAAACATGATCGCAATAACTAAATAGGACAATGTTAAGCGGATGAGTTTCTGTCTTTTGATATTCATATTTACATCATATCCTCTTCTTGGAATGACTTCGTTCTCTTAAACTGCCAAAGTGCTACAGTTATAACGATGATAGAGAGCAGCAATGTGATAGCTGCCGCCTTTGAATACTGGGCAGATGTCATTGTTAAACGATAGATCCATGAGATCAAAATGTCAGTACCTCCAGCATTTTGATCAGCAATGGCAGGTCCGCCGCCATTGAATAAGTAAATGACATTAAAGTTATTAAAGTTAAACGTATACTGTGTAATGAGAATAGGGGCAGTTGCAAACAGAACAAGCGGCAATGTAATGCTTTTAAACTTTTGAAAAGCTGATGCACCGTCGACTGTCGCTGCTTCATAAAGCTCATTTGGTATAGACTGGAGAACACCGGTTGTCATCGCAAAAATGAAAGGGAATCCAAGCCAGGTTTGAATAAGAATTAAGGCAATTCGCGAATAAAGCGGATTTGTCATCCAGGGTATGTTATCAATTCCAAATGCCGCTAGTATATCCCGGTTTATTGCGCCAAACGACTCATTAAACATTCCTGCAAACACAAGAATCGAAACAAAAGCAGGTATTGCCCATGGTAAAATGAAAACCGTACGGATAATAGCTTTTCCTCTTATATCTTTTTGGTTAACAATGACCGCAAGAAAGATCCCTAAAGCAACCTGCAGGGTTGTTGCTCCAAATGTCCAAACTAGTGTCCAAGCAAGTACCGCAAAAAATGTATCACGCCATATATCAATCTTGAAGATATCAGTAAAGTTTTGAATGCCTACCCAGTCTACTAATTTTGCCGGTGGAGAATGGTATAGATCATAGTTTGTAAAAGCAAGTAAAATAACAAAGATAATCGGGAATATGACAACGAATACCAATAACATAAAACCTGGTGAAATCATTAAGTATGGAAAACCGTTATCCATTAAATTTTTATATTGGTCTTTTAAAGAGCTTAGTTCTAAACCTAGGTCACGCTGGACACCTGTTTTATAAGCGTCCCTTAAATTTAAAAGATAAAAACCGATGCCAAATACGAGCACAATCAAAGAAAGAATTCCATAAATAAGCAGGAAAATGGAGTGATCACGAGGCGTCTGTGTTCCTAGTGTAGCAAGTCCCCACAGCCCGATATCAAGCAAATCCCAGAATACATATAAAAAGGATACAGTAAATACTAGAAAGAAACCGCCTTTTAAGTATTGTTTGTTATAAAGCTGCCCTAAACCCGGAATAACGGATAGGGCAAGTGCTGTTTTTCGATGTTTGGATTGATAGGTTAAGTCTTCCATTTTATATTCCCCTTTCATAAAGGTAAAAGCTTGGAGGTAAGGAAGCGGGATTTCTAGTCACTTTAGGAAACTTGAGACAAGTTCTTATGAAGAATTAAACATTTAGCTATCAATGCTTCATAAAAGCTTGTCAGACTTCCAAAGACTAGTACATGAACAGTTTTTTAATCGATAAGAAAATGATAAGCAGCATCTGAGTATAAGATACTGCTTATCAGAAGTGATTATTTTCCGCCGTGGTTGGCTTCAATATTTTTGTTAATCGAATTGACAGCACTGTCAAGCGCAGACTTTGCATCGGCTTTCCCGGTCACTAATGTTTGTAAGCTGTCAGCCATTGGTTTCCAAACCTCGGCCATTTCTGGAATGTTCGGCATTGGAACTGCCACTTGGGATTGTTCAGCTACTGCTTTTGCTCCTTCGTTCTCAGCAATTGCCGGTTCCTCTACTAAAGCAACGTTTGTTGGAACCTCTGAAGTTTGTTCATAACGGTATAATGCATTTTCATCGTTTGTCATGTACTCAATAAATGTGGACGCCCATTCTTGATTTTTAGAAAAAGCTGATACATGCCATCCTTTTACACCCATGAATGTTTTCATCGGCTCTCCACTTTCAAATTTAGGAAGTGGGGCAACACCAATGTCAATACCTGCATCTTTATAAGGCTGAAATGCCCAAGGACCGTTCATGACATAAGCTACTTTCCCTTCATTAAATAAACCGTCTAAAGCAGAACCGCCATTTTCACCAATAATTCCTTTAGGGAATAATCCTTCTTCATACCATTTTTGAATGTATTCAGCACCCTTTACAGCGCCTTCGTTATTTAAACCAACATCCTTAGGATCTAACACGCCTTCGTTTTCCTGGAATACATATCCACCCATACCGCCGATTACAGAATGGGCGAAGTAATAGTTATCAAATAATGCTAAAAACCCGTATTGCTCCCCTGATGTAAGCTCTTTAGCTTTTTCATATAACTCCTCCATTGTTGCAGGCACTTCGTCTGCAAGAGCTTTGTTGTAGATGAGTACAGGAGTTTCAGAAGCCTTTGGTAAACCATATAATTTGCCATCGTAGGTTTCTGCTAAAATAGAAGATTCAGAGAAACGGTCCTTTACTTCTTGCTCAACGTTTAATTCAGCTATCAAACCTTCCGTTACAACCTGGCCAACCTGGTCATGCGGGAGTGTTACAATATCTGGTCCTGTTCCGGCAGGACCGTCTAAGCGAAGAGAATCACGCATTTTAGTAGCCATCTCTACTTCTTTCACTTCAATTTTAATTCCATGCTCTTTTTCAAAATCAGCTGCAACTTTATCTAACCAGCCTGCTTTCTTTTCATCTTCCCAAACAACTAATTTTTCAGGCTTAGCAGCCTCTTCCCCTTTTGTATCACCTTCGCTGCTTCCACCTGTTTCTTTTTGTGCGTCAGGACCGCATGCAGCAAGTACGCCTAAAACAAGAAGCAGCATCATAAACAGTGATAAGATTTTTTTCACATTGACCCCTCCTAAAATATGAATCTTGCTTATTCATTTGCACAAACGTTTGCACATTTAGTAAAAAATTTTTATTAAAGTTAAGCGATTACACTTAGAAGTGAAAACGATTGCACAACCTAATTTAATTATAGCGCCTATTTTTGTTTTGACAAGCATTTTTTGCAAACGCTTTAAACATCTTTAAATTAAGTATATTTTAATAGAATGAACAATATCCTTCTTTTTTTCGTATTAATTGCTAATTGACTTTAACAGCGCTTTCAAATAATCTTTAATAAGAATCATTTTTTAGAGCAAACGATTGCATTACTATAGGAGGAGAAAAAAGTGATAAAACAAGCAATCTACCACAGACCTAAAAATCAATACGCCTATGCCTATGATAAAGAAACATTGCACATTCAGCTTCGGACAGGGAGGAATGATGCAGAAGCTGTACAGCTCATTCATGGAGATCCTTATTTCTGGATTGAAAAAAGCTGGCAAGTTCAAAGAGCAGCAATGAAAAAAGTAGCGCAGGATGACCTGTTTGATTATTGGTTTATTGCAATAAAGCCTCCATTTCGGCGTCTTCGGTACGGATTTGAACTTTCAAACAAACAAGAAACAATTATTTATACAGAAAAAGGATTTTACGAGAAAGCACCTTTAGACGATACCGCTTATTATTTTTGTTTTCCTTTTATAAATGAAATGGATGTATTTGAGGCACCGGAATGGGTGAAAGATACAATTTGGTATCAAATCTTTCCTGAAAGGTTTGCAAATGGAAACAAGGACAATGATCCTGAAGGTGTTTTAGAATGGGGGACTGCAAAACCATCGAGCTCTAACTTTTTTGGAGGGGATCTTAAAGGTGTTATTGATCACCTTGATTACCTCTGTGATCTAGGGATTAGCGGCATTTATTTCACCCCTATTTTTAAAGCATATTCAAACCATAAATATGACACGATTGATTACATGGAGATTGATCCTCAGTTCGGCGATAAAAAAACATTTAAACGACTGGTGGAGGAATGTCATAAGCGTGGAATAAAAGTCATGCTGGATGCGGTATTTAATCACAGCGGGTATTTCTTCCCTCCTTTTCAAGATGTCTTAAAAAACCAAGAGAATTCCCGTTATAAAAATTGGTTTCATATTCGTGAATTCCCGATTGTAACAGAGCCTTATCCTAACTATGATACATTCGCATTTGCTAAAAGTATGCCTAAATTAAATACGGAAAACCATGAAGTTAAAGAGTATTTATTAGAGGTGGGGCGCTATTGGGTACGTGAATTCAATATAGATGGATGGCGGCTTGATGTAGCCAATGAAATCGACCATACTTTTTGGAGGGAATTTAGAAAAGCTGTAAAAGAAGTGAAAAAAGATGTCTATATATTAGGGGAAATTTGGCATGACTCCATGCCATGGCTGCATGGGGACCAATTTGATGCCGTTATGAATTATCCGTTCACTACCGGGGCTCTTCAATATTTTGCAAAAGATGAAATCAATGCTGAGGAATTTTCCCACATTATTCAAAAAGTCCTGCAATCCTATCCGAAAAATGTAAACGAAGTAGCTTTTAACTTGCTGGGAAGTCATGATACTCCGAGAATTTTAACGATTGCAAATGGGGAAAAACAAAAAATAAAACTGCTGCTCGCTTTTCAACTAAGCTTCATTGGTACCCCTTGTATATATTATGGAGATGAAATTGGTTTAACAGGAGATCAGGATCCAGAATGCCGGAAATGTATGGAATGGATTGAAGACAAACAAGACCGTGACCTGTATAACCATGTTCAAAAGCTTATTAGTTTAAGGAAAAATTTTCGTGTTTTTGGAAACCATGGACAATTTAACTTTGTTGAAGCAAACAAGGATACGAATCACATCGTTTATACAAAAGAGAATGCTGACCACCTATTCATTTCAGCCATGAATCATTCAGATCAAGAGATTGAAATTACACTTCCTTTTGAATTAAAAGACAAAACGATTAGGGATCTTTGGACAAATGAAGAATTTTCTGTGAAGGAAAGCAATCTTTCTATTACATTAGAAGCTTATGGATTTAGGTTTTTATTAATTCAAAAATAACCAATAAATAAACCTGAGGGTATTATCTGCCATCAGGTTATTTTCATTTAAAGGATTTTTCATAAATTTATTACAATTATTTATAAAAACTAGAATGTATAAAAGAAGTCACTGGATTTTTTGGGAACTTTCTGTTCATTTTATCGTATAGAAAATTAGAACTAACATTTAAGGAGTGAGTTCGATGATGCTTCCAGAGTGTACGAATTGCAAACAAAGCCTGAACTATAAAGAGACATTTCTAAACTCATTTAAACTAAAACCGAGATGTCGTAAGTGCGGCAGCAGACTGTACTTAACAACTAAATCCAGACAAAAGCAATCCTTTATTAGTGTTATTACACTGATAATGTGGGGCGTCATGACAGGTCTCTTTCCGCATAATCTTATATTTAATATTCTTTTCATCTTAATACTAGCTATTCTAATATTTCTAATAACGCCTTTTTATACCGAATACTCAAATGAAGAAGAGCCGATGTTTTAATGGTTGAAAAAGGTTTGTTAGAAGCAAACTTAATGTCATCTATAGAATATCACTTAAAATCTTCAGATAAATAAGTTCTGCCTCCTTCATGTTCTCCCCATAGTGAGTCAATCATTCTATTTTCTCGAATGTTATTTGCCCATGCAAAATAGCTTAATAGTATTTTTAATAGTGGTCAAATCCAAGCAAGCCCTAATTTAAAAATTTGGTTGATCTGCAGCAAGATCTGCTGCTTCCTAAATTCATCTCCTTTCTAGCTTTATAATTTTTAGAAAATTCATAAATATTATTGATTTTTCTCATAATCCATGGTTAAATGAAAGGGAAGTTAAGTGGTTGGGTCACTCAACCAAAGATCCGTTGGGAGGGATTTTTCATGAGTTATGACATGAATGTCGCAACGAAGTCAAACAGCGAAGATAGACAGAGCACTGCCGCTCACAAGTTTCTGATCCACAATAAAGGGGATCATGTAGGAGTTGCTACTTCTGACATGAAAGCCGGGGAAAGAGTTGTAGGCGTTTACATGGATGATGGGTCAACAGTGGAGGTAGTGTCTAAAGGTGATGTTCCATTAGGTCACAAAATTGCCTTGATCCAATTAGAGGAAAATGAACCTGTGTTCAAGTATGGCATACAAATAGGTTTGACGACTTGTAAATGGGAAATCGGGGATTATGTACACACTCACAACATTAAAACGGCGAGGTGGTAAACATGGAACAACAATTGTATGGTTATCGCAGAGAAAACGGTCAAGTTGGTATTCGTAATCATGTCATTATTTTACCTGTAGATGATATTTCAAATGCAGCGTGCGAAGCTGTAGCAAGCCATGTAAAAGGAACTCTCGCCCTTCCTCATGCGTATGGAAGACTTCAATACGGCGAGGATTTAGAATTGCATTTTCGAACAATGATTGGGACTGGAGCTAATGCAAATGTGGCTGCAGTAATCGTCATCGGAATTGAGGAGAATTGGTCGAAGAAGATTGCAGGTGGGATTGCCAAGACCGGCAAACCAGTCTCCTATTTCTCAATAGAAGGAAACGGAGATTTTGAAACAGTCCGCAAGGCTTCTTGGAAAGCGAAGGAATATGTTCAGTGGGCTTCAGAGCTGCAGAAGGAACCTGTAGACCTAAACGAATTGGTCATTAGCATTAAATGCGGAGAGTCTGATACAACGACAGGGCTTGGTTCATGCCCAACCGTTTCACAGGCAGTTGACCGTACAATCGAAGCCGGGGGAACGGTGTTCTTTGGTGAAACATCTGAATTGACTGGTGGAGAACATTTGATCATGGATCGCATGGCTACTCCTGAGCTAAAAGAGAAATTCACTGCAATTTACAACGACTATGTTGGTGAAATTGAATCAAAAGGCGTTGATTTGCTGGGAAGCCAGCCAACACAGGGAAATATTGCAGGAGGATTATCTACCATCGAGGAAAAAGCATTAGGCAATATCGCCAAGACAGGTACAAAAGAAGTGATTGGTGTACTAGACCCAGCAGAAGCGCCTGAAAATGGAAAAGGTCTATATTTTATGGATACATCTTCTGCTGCAGCTGAGTGTATTACATTAATGGCTGCGGGCGGGGCTGTTCTTCACCTCTTCCCTACAGGCCAAGGCAATATTATTGGAAATCCGATCGTACCGGTTATTAAAATCACTGCTAACCCTAACACAGCAAGTTCTATGAGTGAGCACATTGATGTAGATGTCAAAGGACTGCTTTCTCGCGAAATGAACTTAAAAGAAGCCGGTGATTCGTTAATGAATTACATATATCGGGTAGTTAATGGGAGACTAACATGTGCCGAAGCCCTTGGACACAGAGAGTTTGTCATGACTAAACTTTATCGGAGTGCTTAAAAATGGGCTGATTCAAGAGGAGAAAGGGCTTGTAAACCTGATCTGGCCGTAGTGAAGATTATGTTTAGCCGCCTATACTCCCTGAGTCAGCTCTCTTTCTTGATGAGAAAAGGAAGCAGAAAGACCCGAAGTAATTAGCCATTCACCGAATGATATGATTTGAACATCACTTATCAATCAAATACAGCAATCTATTTAAAAAGGATCTAAATCTATTTGGGTGAGGTGAACAATTTGAAAGTGCTGGTGACAGAAGTAATGTGGGAAAAAGGGCTGCAGGAATTAAAAGAGTTCGGCCTTGAAGTTGTCTATAATGAGAGCTTATGGAAAGATCGAGAAGAGCTGTTAAACACTCTTCACCTATATGATGGGTTAATTGTCAGAAATCAAACAAAAGTAGATCAGGAGCTTTTATCTGCAGCACTTCATTTAAAGGTAATTGGACGCTTGGGGGTTGGCCTTGACAATATTGATGTAAAAGCAGCAAAAAATCATGGAGCTAAGGTCGTCTATGCAAGAAACGCGAATGCTACCTCTGTTGCCGAATATGTGATGACAGCTATTTTATCGGCAAGCCGCCCACTGCTTTTAGCAGATCAGGATATTCGTGAGGGAGGTTGGGATCGAAAAAGATTTACAGGTGAGGAAATTTCCAATAAAACAATTGGTCTGATCGGATTGGGAGAAATCGCTCACCGTGTAGCAAAAAGAGCGAATTCCTTCGGTATGAAAGTGATTGGCTTTGATCCATTTATGACTGATTATGAACACATTATTTCTGAAACAGGAGTAGAAAAATATTCTTCATTAAAGGAAGTATTGCATCAATCCGATTTTATATCCATTCATGTCCCTTTAACGGCTGACACGAAGCATCTGATTTCACATAAGGAGCTTGATTCAATGAAAGCAAATTCCTATCTTCTTAACACATCAAGAGGAGGTATTATTGACGAATCAGCTTTAACCGATGCTTTGGTCGCAAATAAAATTGCCGGGGCTTATATAGATGTCTTGGAAGAAGAGCCGATAAATCCGTCTCACCCGCTTTTGCAATGCAAAAATGCCATTTTGACTCCGCATATTGCTGGTCTTACAAATGAGTCCCAAACAAGAACCTCGTTATTAATTGCACAAGAAGTAGGAAAATTATTAAAGGGCGGTCATTCCTTATGCTTAGTTTAAATTTCGATTTATTGCTGAGACCCTTTTAAAAAATAACGGCAATCGGTGAACCGCGATTGCTTCTAGTCTCGCCTTTAACCTCCCGCCTCGGGAAATACTGTAACATTTAAATGATAGACTTAAATTACAATAACAACTAATTAAGCAAAAATTCACAAAGTAAGAATGGAGCGAAGCAGCATGAAGCTTTCTTTTGATCGTAAAGGGATTTCAGAACAGGTAGCAGATCATATTAAACAAGTCATTCAAGACGGAAAATATAAAGTTGGAGAAAAAATTCCCGGCGAAAGAGAAATGGCTGCAGAACTTGAAGTAAGCCGCAATACTGTGAGAGAAGCATATAAAATTTTAGAAGCGTATGGCTATGTGATTGCAAGACACGGCACAGGAGTGTTTGTAGCATCTGAGGAAGAACAAATTCGGAAAATGACAGGTTCCTTTTTTGTCACTTCAGATCAAGTAAAGGATCTTTTTGCTGTCAGAAAAATTTTGGAGGACAGCACTGTAGAATGGGCCATTTTAAATTCGTCCGAGCAGGAAATTGAAGAGCTCAGCAGGATTGTTTTCCAGGCAAAAAACGCGGCAAATGCTGCAGTAGTGGATTTCCAGCAGCTCTCTGAACTTGACCATAAGTTTCATCTTGTCCTGGCAAAGATGGCTCAGAATTCGGTATTGAACCGGATTATGCATAACTTGATTGATTTGCTCGGCAAATCAAGAATGCAGTCCATTCAAATCCCTGGAAGAGCCATCCAATCAATTGAAGAGCATGAAGAGATTGTGAAAGCGATTAAAACGAAAAACATTTCAGACGCAAAAAAACATATGACTCATCACCTTGAGAGTGTGGAAGAATCCATCACAAACAGTTTAAAAAGAAAGGATGAGTAAAGCTTGAGAACATATCAAGCAAAAGATCTGAAAAAGTTTTGTACAAACATTCTCTTAAAAATGAACGTTCCCAAAGAAGATGCTGCTGTTACAGCAGAAGCATTAGTTCAAGCAAATCTTGAAGGAGTTGACAGCCACGGAATCAGCAGGCTGTCCATTTACTCGGAGCGGGTCATGGAGGGCAGGATTAACCCGAACCCCAGAATGGAAATAAAGCAAAAAAGCCACTCCGTATTAGTCGTAAATGGGGATAATGGATTAGGGCAGGCAGTAGCCTATCACTCTCTCAAAAAAGGGATTAAGCTAGCTAAAGACTCTGGAATTTGCGCCATCGGCATTAACAATAGTAACCATTTTGGAACCGCTTCTTACTATTGCCAGTTAGCATGCAAAGAAAATCTCGGTATGATTGGATTTACAAACTCCCCTCCAGGGATCGCACCGTGGGGCGGAAAAAAAGCTTTTTTTGGAACAAACCCGATTGCCTTTGGTTTTCCAAGAAAAGATCAGCCGCCAGTAGTGATTGACTTGTCAACTAGTATTGTAGCAAGAGGAAAGATAATTTTAGCCGCTAAGCAAGGGGAGGCGATTCCTGATGGCTGGGCTATGGACGAAAATGGAGAGGAAACAAATGATCCGGTGAAGGCTCTCAAAGGAGCCGTATTGCCATTAGGCGGAGCGAAGGGATCTGCTCTGGCCCTCGCTGTCGAAATATTAACAGGAGTATTGTCTGGTGCTGCTTTTGGTCCCCATATTCAAAACATTTATGATGATCAAGCTGACGCCCCAGCAAATGTAGGTCATTTTTTTATTCTGATAGATATTGAAAAATTTATGCCTTACGAGCAATTTGAGCATTATTTGAGTATGCTTCTTGATGAAATGAAACATATTGCGACTGTACCGGGCGTAGAAGAAATTCGGTATCCCGGTGAAAGAAGAGCTAGAGAATATAGCATTAAGAAGGAACAAGGAATTGCTCTTTCTTCTCAAGTTGAACAGGAGCTATCCTCTCTAGCAAATGAACTAGACGTCATCTTCCCTACCTCTAATCAACAAAATGAGTTTGCCTAAAAGAAAGATTACGATAAAAGTAGAAAGAGTTTATTCAAGTTTAAAATGAGGAAGTGTCTTCATGCAGGCTGAAAAAGTGAATAGTAATACTTCCTTTCCCCATCAAAAAGTAAAACTAGACGGCCTACCTAAATATAAAGGGTATCTTCAGGGTTTATTTTTAACAAGCATGATAGCCTTTATATCGACACAGCTTGTTCAATTTCCTGTTTTATCTGTTATGGGGTCAATGATCATTGCTATTTTAATCGGCATGGGTTGGAAGGTACTATTAAATTATGAAACGAGCGCCGAAAAAGGGATTACCTTCAGCAGTAAAATTCTGCTTAGGGCAGGAATTATTTTACTTGGCGTCCGGTTAGAATTAACTCAAATTATTAAAGAAGGACCAATGATTCTTTTGATAGATGTTTCTGTTGTGGCTATTACGATGGCAGTCATGCTGGGAATAGGAAAACTGTTAAAAATGGATCGACACCTCTCAGCTCTTATTTCTGTCGGAACAGCTGTTTGCGGAGCTGCTGCGATCATGGCTGTGGCCCCGGTCATTCATTGCAGAAAAGAATATAATGCCTTGGCCGTCGCTTATATTGCGATTTTTGGCACAATTGGAGCTTTACTCTATATCTTCTTCTTTCAGCTCACAGATGCCGATCCATACTTATACGGAATTTTCTCCGGGGCTACACTGCATGAGCTTGCTCACGTTATAGCTGCAAGTACCCCAGGAGGAAACATATCCATTGACTCAGCGATGATGGTCAAATTGGGAAGAGTAGCATTATTAGTCCCAGTAGCTCTCCTTTTAGGACATTTCTTTTCACCTATGAATAAAACAAAAAAATCATTCCGCGACCTCCCTATTCCATGGTTTATTTTCGGATTTTTGTTCATGAGTATCATTGGAACGGCAGGAGTGATTCCTTCCTTTTTAATCGAACCTATCACATACTTAAGTACATTTCTATTAACGATGGCAATGGCCGGACTTGGCTTAAGCACCAAATTCAGTGAATTTAAAAAGGCTGGCTGGAGACCTAGTATTCTTGGATTTATTGGGTTTAGTACACTGGTAGGACTAGGATTCATTTTGCTGTTGTTCCTATAGAATGATAACTTAAAGCAAAGCATTGTTGCTATACGAGCACAATGCTTTTTTGAATTTAACTGTGGAAAGTTAATTTAAATCCAACATTTAATAACTTATCCTTAAATAAAAAAGAGCCGTTAAATAGTCTCTAATTTTACTAGACTTTTTAATGGCTCTTTTAATGAATTAATTTAGATTTTCATAATACCACCAGTGCTGGCAGATGTAACAAGCTTAGAGTAACGAGCTAAATAGCCTGTTTTGATTTTTGGTTCAAAGCCTTTCCAGTTTGCTTTTCGTTGCTCCCATTCTTCCTCAGGAACTTTAACATCCATTGTCCGCTTTTCAATGTCAATAACAATATGATCCCCTTTTTGAACAAATGCAAGCGGTCCGCCTTCTGCTGCTTCTGGTGAGACATGACCGATAGATAGACCACGAGAAGCACCTGAGAAACGTCCGTCTGTTACAAGGGCTACCTTTGCTCCTAAGCCCATACCGACAATTTGGGAAGTTGGTGCTAACATTTCCGGCATACCAGGTCCGCCTTTTGGTCCCTCATAGCGAATGATGACAACATGTCCCTCTTTAATTTGTCCACCAGCAATACCTGCTAAAGCCTCATCTTGTGAATCAAAGACAATGGCTGGTCCCTCGTGGAAAGTAATTCCGTCTTGGCCCCCCCCTGTTTTAATAATTGCACCATCTGGGGCAATGTTACCAAATAATACTGCAAGTCCTCCCTTTTCTGAGAACGGATTATCGATTGAATGAATCACATTGTTGTCTTTCACATCGCAACCGGCGATGTTTTCCCCAAGTGTTTTTCCTGTCACTGTTATGACATCAAGATGAAGTGCATCCTCTTTTTTGGATAATTCATTTAATGCAGCGGATACTCCCCCAGCTTCATGCAAATCTTCAATATGAACGTCTGATGCTGGCGCAAGCTTTGAAAGATGCGGCACACGCGCTGCTACCTCATTGATTCGTTTAAGCGGATAGTCTATACCTGCTTCGTTTGCAAGGGCAAGCGTGTGTAAAACCGTATTCGTTGATCCACCGAGTGCCATATCAAGGGCAAATGCTTTATCAATTGCTTTCTCTGTCACGATATCACGCGGCTTTAAATCCAAATCAATTAATTTCATTAACTGACTAGCTGAGCGTTTAACAAATTCTTTACGCTCCGGTGCCACTGCTAAAATGGTTCCGTTTCCTGGCAGAGCTAGTCCAAGTGCCTCTGCCAAGCAGTTCATAGAGTTAGCAGTGAACATTCCGGAACAAGAGCCACATGTTGGACATCCAAACTGCTCAAGCTCTAGAAGACCTTCTCCATCAAGGTTTCCTGCCTGATAAGCACCTACTCCTTCAAATACAGAAGAAAGGGAGATTTTCCGGCCATCCTTTGTACGACCGGCTGCCATTGGACCACCACTAACAAAAACCGACGGAATATTTAAGCGCATAGCAGCCATCATCATACCCCTCAACAAGTATTTCTTTATACTACTATTTGACACCAACTAATTTCTATTTTACTCTCACTACAACCTTGTCAAAAACATAGATATCTCCGGAATATAAGTAATGATCATTAAATCAAAAGCCAGCAGAAAAATAAACGGGATAACAGCTTTGATAAGCTTATCAAATGAAACATTTGCCACTCCTTGTATGATAAACAAATCAAGTCCCACAGGTGGGGTGATTAGCCCTATCGCTAAATTGACTACCATGACAACTCCAAGAAACACAGGATCAATTCCCACGCTGACTGCTATTGGAAGAAGTAAAGGTGTCAGGATCGTGATGGCTGCAGAAGCGTTTAAAAAACATCCAGCTATAAATAAGATCACGTTAATCATGAGCAAAATGAGAATCTGGTTGTCCGTTATCCCGACAACAAGCGAGGTCAGCATTTGTGGAATTTGTTCAGCTGTAATAAACCAGCCGAACAGGTTAGCGGCAGCAATAATAAACATCACCATCGCTGTCATTTTTCCTGCTCTTAGGAAGGTGCCAGGCACCTCTTTCCAGTCAAGATCTTTATAGATAAACTTACTGACTAGAAAGGCGTAAGCTGCAGCTACTGCACCTGCTTCAGTCGGAGTAAAAATACCTCCTCTAATCCCGAAAATGATGATAAATGGTAAAAATAAGGCTAGAAGTCCTTCTTTAAATGCTTTTCGAAACGTAATCAGCTCGAACTTTGTACTTTTTTCACTATAGGCTTTTTTACTTGTCAGCCAATAATTCATGATCATAATTGAAATTCCTATAATGATTCCCGGTATGATCCCTGCAGTAAATAAATCTCCAATTGATACTCCTGCGGTAACTCCGTAAACAATCATCGGTATACTTGGCGGGATGACAACAGCAATTGTACCTGCTGTTGCAATTGTTGCGGCAGAAAAGCCTTTGTCATAGCCCTTTTCCTCCATCATCGGGATCATCATTTTCCCCACAGCGGCCGTATCAGCAGCACCTGAGCCTGATATGCCTGCAAAAAACATGCTTGTTAAAGTAGACACCTGGGCTAATCCTGATTTAATCCAGCCAACACACGCAAAAGCAAAAGCTGCAATCCTTTTTGCCATACTGCCCGCCATCATAAATTCGCCTGCAAGCATAAAAAATGGAATTGCCAATAGCGAAAAGGAATCAACAGCTGTGAATAACCGTTGAGGAACTACCTCTAATGGAATGAAGTAAATACTCGTCAAGATTCCCGCAATTGATGCAATTGACAGTGAAATAGCAATCGGAACTCCGATAATCATCAGAATAAGCAGAACAGAAAAAATAATTAAAATCATATTTTTCCTCCTTTTTATGTCGTCACATTTTTGGAAATCATTTTTTCTTCTGTTAACGGCTTAGGGACTTTATAATCGGAAACCCATGCTGCGAAATGGGCGGCTGAATGAACTAGACAAATAAGGGAACAAAAGAATATAGACATATAAACGGTTGTCATGTTGATATTCAAAGAAGGGGATACTTGTAAACTAGTAGTTTTTAATATAGCAGCACCAAGATATATGAGAAGGATAAAGAAAGAAGCATTGATACATTCAATGATAAAAATAAGCCGTTTTTGCCAAACCTTTGGCAAATAGAGTAACAATAACTCTACATGGGCATGGCCTTTTTCTTTATAAACTGTACCGATTCCAAGAAAGACGATCCATACAAATAAATACCTAATTAACTCTTCAATCCAAGTAAAATTAAATAATCCGAAATCTACTGCCGGGAGAACCTGCGCTAAAAAAGGACTGTTAATGATATACCTCGAGAACACCTGATAGACTGTAGCGAGAAATGCAACGATAAAAAAAGCGATCATCAAATAACAGGAAAACTTATTTATTGTTCGGCTCATCTTTTGAACAAAAATCAAATTAATCAGCCCCTTCGCTTTTATCTTTAATTCTTTCAATTAAATCCTTGCCAATTGATGCTTCGAATTGCTTATATACTGGTTCAACCGCTTTTTTAAATGATTTAATATCAGGATTTTCTTCTACTTGCATCCCAGCCTCTTTAAGGTCGTTTAAATATGTAGCCTCCTCTTTTTTGGAAAACTCACGCTCAAAGTCTGTCGCTTCACGTGAAGCTTCCAAGACAACGGTTTGCAAATCACCAGGCATTTTTTCAAAAATTGTTTTACTCATTAAAAATACAGCAGCATCATAATTATGTGCAGTCAAAGTAAGATATGGCTGCACTTCATCAAATTTGTTTAGTGATATTTGTGCAAGAGGATTTTCCTGCCCATCTACAACTCCCTGTTCTAAAGCTGTATACAACTCGCCAAAGGGAATAGGAACAGCATTTGAATCTAATGCTTTTACAAATGCCAAATAAGGCGGTGATTCCTGCACACGAATTTTCAAACCTTTCGCATCACTAGCTGTTTTTATCGGCCTAACGTTGTTTGTCATGTGCCTCCAGCCATTTTCCATGAAAGCGAGATTTATGATTCCTGCCTTATCCAAATCTTTGGAAATCTCTTCTCCTATCTCACCATCAAGAACTTTTATCGCGTGTTCCCTGCTTTCAAAAAGATAAGGCATATTCAATACGTTAAACTTCGGAGCAAAATTGGTAATCGGTGCAACTGAACCAATGTGAAAATGAATAGATCCTAATTGAATCCCTTCTACCTGATCCCGCCCATTTCCTAATTGACTGCTTGGAAAAATGTCTACGCGAATACTTCCATCTGATTCTTCTTCAACTAACTTTTTGAATTTTAACGCTCCTTGATGATAAGGATGTGTTTCCCCTTGCAGGTGTCCTAAACGCAGAACAAATTCTGCATCAGTTGCGGAAGTTATTTTACTTTCTGAAAGTTTTGCACAGCCGCTTACCACGAAAAGTACGAATGTGGATAAAATACATATCCACTTTTTCATGTACGCTCCCCCCTTAGATTTTTTGAAAGCCCTTTCATTTTATATTGGCCTAGTGACCCAACCACAAAGTGCTCAATAGTTATTAAACCATAAAATAAAGCGAAAATCAAACGAATTTTCAGATTATTGAAACTACTAAAACGTATAGTAAAATCCAATGCTGCCCCCTTTATAGCAAAAAGGTCCTTAACAGAAGTTAAGGACCTTTGGTTTTCCAATCGGTCAAATGAAATATAAGTATTGTATTCACTCATATTATACATTATTCCTATCATTTTACAAGGAATTATACTATAAAAAAGAGCAAACTAACTAATAACGATTTAACGGGTTCACTTGAACTGGATTTTTGACGAATCAGCCATCTAAAGCTGATGATCATAGAAATATATAAGAGCCCGGCAAAACCATACCAGCTATTTCTGCAAACTAGTTTGCAGAAACAGCTGAGACTGGAAGCAATCGGTGGTTACCGACTGCTTTTCATTTTGTTCATTGTATTCATCTCTTAGTTTAGAATTTTATTAAAAGATTTTGTCCCAAGCCTTTCCCACTCTTCTCTTAGAACCCCATACCTCATAGAATCATAATGTTTTCCCTGGTATAGTCGGCACTTTCTAAGCCTGCCTTCAAGTGTGAAACCAAGCTTTTCTGCACATTTCATCATCCTCGCGTTACCTGACCATGTTGTTAGGCCCACCCTGACAAGCGGCAGATTATCGAATAAATAAGAAATCCATAAAGTTAGTGCCTCTGTTCCATACCCTTCGCTCCAATAGGAGGGATCATATATCGCAATCCCCGACTCTAACCAATAGGATGGTTGGTGTTCCCAATAAAATGAGACGATACCAATTACCTTTCCTTTTACTTCTATGGCTGTTCTGCTAGGAATTTGATTAATCGGTTGAATATACATTTCATATTGATCACAAAAATCACGATAGCTTAGTTTGCCGAGCGGAAAATACGGAGCATCCCACTTTTTCCATTCAGGGTTCTCTACTCCATAAATATAGTGATAAAGGCCAGGTAAATCTTCCTTTTTGATTGAACGAATCGTTACCCTGTTTCCTGTTTTTATCATAATAAGCTCCTTTATCGATTTCTTCGATTAACTATTTTCCTATATTCTAACGGAGAAATTCCTTCAAGTCTCTTAAAGAGTTTTGAAAAATAAGTGGAATCTGAAATGCCTACCTCTGAAGAAATCGATGCCATCTTGTAATCAGTTGTAACTAAAAGGCGCTTTGATTGCGTAATCCTGTATTTATTTAAATAGGAATTTGGCGTCATTCCAATTGTTTTTTGCATACATCTCGTAATGTAGTCTTGATGAAAATGAAGCTCTCTTGCCAGGTCTTCCATTTTTATATCAGATTGATAGTTTTTGCGAATGTAATTAATAGTGGCCTCTACTACTTTTTCTGCAGCAGATGGAATTTGGAGGGCTTCTTTCTGAATATGCAGCAGGAGCTCTTCAAAGTCCATTTGTTGTCTCAAAGGCGCATCAGGGGTCTGTTGAGAGATATACACTAGATTTTCAAGCAATTTTTCAAAAAACTCTACATGTTTAATCTCTCCAAATCGTGGGATTTTGAATTGGAATACAGTCGGACTTTCAAACGTCCCTTCCCTGATTTTCACATCACCCCAATGTTCATTTCCTTCTTCAACTAATTGATAATCCTTTTGAATTGAAAAATGAAGCCAAAATGTTTCCGTATTTTCCTTGGATTCATTATGTCCATAATGTTCTAACCCTGGAACTAAAATGATATATTGACCTGCTTTAACCGAATAGGGTACTTTATTTTCTGTCATAAACAATTCACCTGATCGGACATAAAGCATATCAAAAACGGTAAATGTCCGCTTAAAATGTCTGGTTCCTTTTTTATGCACATATTCTCCAGCTTTAATATAGGCTGGAAAAGGCGGAATATTAAATGAAATATAACCCATTTTTCTCCCCTATCTTTCAAGTCGTATTTTTCCAAAAATAATCGGATTCTTCTCTTTTTATTCTATAGCAATCATTATACACTAATAGACGTTTGAATTGACTTTATGTGAAGGGGCGAGAAAAATGAAGAAAGACATTTCAAATCGTAAATTGACATTATTCGCTCTTACTTGGCCTATTTTTATCGAACTATTTCTTCATATGTTAATGGGAAATGCGGATACATTAATGTTAAGCCAATACTCAGATGACTCGGTAGCAGCTGTAGGGGTAGCAAATCAGATTCTGAATTTAATCATTGTCATGTTTGGTTTTATTGCAACAGGAACAACTATTTTAATTGCACAAAGTCTTGGTGCGAATCAAAAGAAAGAAGCGATTGAAATTTCCTATATGTCCATTGCTGCAAACTTTATAAGCGGATTATTTATAGGGATAATCGTATTTTTATCTAGTAATCAAATTCTGAAAATGATGGATCTTCCAATTGAATTAATACCAGATGGATCCATTTATTTAAAAATTGTCGGAGGCCTTTCTGTTGTTCAGGCATTAATTATGACGATTGGTGCCGTTATAAGAAGCTATGGATTTACAAGGGATACGATGTACGTCACAATAGGAATGAATATTATAAATGTGATTGGTAATTATCTATTTATTTTTGGTCCATTTGGTTTTCCGGTATTAGGGGTACAAGGAGTGGCTATTTCTACAGTCGTTTCAAGGGTTATCGGTTTAATCGTGATCACGCTGATCTTAGTAAAAAGAGTAGACCTGTCCTTAAGGTTAAAAAAGCTATTTACTGTCCCGATCTATCATTTGAAAAACTTATTAAAGATTGGTATTCCCTCTGCTGGAGAACACCTTTCATATAATACTTCACAAATGGTCATTACATTTTTTGTAACAATGCTTGGTGCAGAAGCTCTCACGACAAAAGTTTACGCCCAAAATTTAATGATGTTTATCTTTTTGTTCAGTATGGCAATAAGTCAGGGAACCCAAATCTTAATTGGCCACCACATTGGAGCCAGAGATTATGACAGTGCTTATAAGAGATGTATGAGAAGCCTTTATTTCGCCATTGCACTCTCAATTGGAATGGGCATTGTTTTTAGCTTCTTTTCCGAACAGCTCTTCTCTATTTTCACAGATAGCCAAAGTATTATTTCAGTAGGCTCCATATTAATTCTGCTGACTATTATTCTTGAGCCTGGCCGTGCATTCAATATGGTGATTATAAATTCTTTACGGGCAGCAGGGGATGTAAAGTTTCCTGTCTATGTAGGAATATTATCAATGTGGGGTGTAGGTGTGCCAATCGCCTATTATTTTGGCATACATTTAGGCTATGGCCTGGTCGGAGTGTGGCTCTCTTTTATTGCAGATGAGTGGTTAAGAGGCATTCTCATGTATTTTCGCTGGAAATCAAAGGTTTGGGTAAATAAAGGATTTGTCCATGCAAAATCTCAGGCTTCAATAGAAAAACGCAAGACATCTCTACAAGCATAAAGCAAACCGGCTGCTACTAAAACATTACTATATAAATCACATGAACTAAAATTACAACGAAAGGTCTGAATCTACTTTAAGATTCAGACCTTTTCATTTATTCATCAATATCGATTCTGTATGTTTCAAACCAAACATGAATTTGAGCTAAATGGGCAAGTAGTTGCGGTCCATTCATGAGCTGACCAAACCATGGTACCTGAAAGGCACTGCCATCCGTTGCTAGCAGCTCATCAAGCTCTTTTTTATTCAGAAAAGTATGCAAAGCAGAATCCTTTTGCCGAAGAAGGGTTTGCAGCCATTGTTTTACAAGCTTTGTATATTCAGGGTTGTGTGTCTTTGGATATGGACTTTTTTTACGGTACAAAACGTCATTTGGAAGAACCTTTTCAAGGGCTTTACGCAAAATCCCCTTCTCCCTGTTATTATGCATTTTCATTTCCCATGGAATATTCCACACATATTCTACTAATCGATGATCTGCAAAAGGAACCCTTACCTCAAGACTTGCTCCCATGCTCATTCTGTCCTTTCGATCAAGCAATGTTGTCATAAACCAAATCATATTTAAATAGAATAATTGTCTTCTTCTTGTTTCTGTTTCTGATTCTCCATCTAATAAGGGAGTTTCCTGAATCGTTTCCAGATATCGAGATTTCACATACTCTTTAAGATTTAATTTCTTTTGCCACTCTTCTGTTAAAAGACCAATTCTGGCATCTGTTGACCTCATCCATGGAAAGGCCTCGGCTGCAAGGTCTTCAGGACGATGGAACCATGGATAGCCTCCAAATATTTCGTCGGCACACTCACCTGAGAGTCCAACTACAAAATCCCTTTTAATTTCCCGGCAAAACCATAGCAAAGAAGAATCAATGTCTGCCATTCCAGGCAAATCACGAACATGGACGGCTTCAGTCAAATAATCAGCTAGATTCTTTTGAGAGATAACCGAACGATGATGGATGGTGCCGAACGTATCGCTCATTAAATTGATGAAATAGCCATCAGAGTTAGGTTGAAATTCATTTTCTTTGAAAAACTTATCATTATCCTCATAGTCGATGGAAAATGTATAAAGAGGGCCTTTTCCTTGCTTATCGAATTCTTTTGAAGCGATGGCAGTTATCGCACTTGAATCTACCCCTCCGGACAAAAATGTACAGACCGGAACATCTGAAACAAGCTGGCGGATAACTGCATCCTCGAATAAGAAACGAACCTTTTCAACTGTCTCATCAAACGTATCCTGATGATTTTCACTCTTTACATTCCAATATCTCCAGATCTTTGTTCCTTCTTTCGAAAACTTCATGCCATGTGAAGGCCTTAATTCTTTTAATCCTTTAAAAACTCCTGTACCAGGGGTTCTGGATGGTCCTAGACCAAAAATTTCTGCTAATCCCTCTCGATTAACAACGGCCTCTGTTTCAGGATGCTTTAGGATCGCTTTTAGCTCTGAAGCAAAAAGGAGAGATCCATTTTCCTCCATGAAAAATAAGGGTTTTACTCCTAGCCGGTCACGCGCAAGAAATAGGGTTTCTTTCTTTGAATCCCAAATTCCAAAAGCGAAAATTCCATTTAAATAGTCTAGACACCCCTCTCCCCACTCCATATAGGAACTAAGCAGAACCTCTGTATCAGAATGTCCTTGGAAAGAGTATCCGCGCTTTAACAGCTCTTTCCGAATATCTTCTGTATTGTAAAGCTCTCCATTGTAACAAATGGTGTATTGTGCACCGCTTTTTGTCCTGGACATTGGCTGCTTTCCACAGACAGGATCTACCACTACCAACCGCTTATGGCCAAATAAGACATTCCCTTCTCCCCACACGTTCGTATCATCAGGCCCGCGTTTCGAGAGAGTTTCTGTCATATCTTTCATGATGTCCATCTCGTTTTGCAAGTTCTTCTTAAAATCGACCCAGCCTGCAATCCCACACATGAATGATCAACCCCTTTTATTATTTAATCGGACTTCCAAGGCAATCTCACACCAGCAATTTGCAATTGACCAGTCCTGCTAATGATTGGAGCGATTCAGTCCATTCATTCTAAAAATTCTCCTCTGTATCCTGCCAATTTCCGTGCTAATTCAACCAATTCTCAGGTTTATCCAGCCAATTTCTGTACTAATTCAACCAATTCTCCAGTTTATCCGGCCAATCCCTGTGTTAATTCACCCAAGCTCCCCAGTTTATACGGCCAATTCCTGTTCTAATTCACCAAAGCCCCCAGTTTATCCGGTCTATTCTGCTAATCCTCCAGCTTCGCCTTCAAGTCATTCTTCTTTGTAAGCTGTATCTATTGTATGCAAGCTTCAAAAATAGTTGTTATGTCCATCTGCATAAAGTAGGCTCGATTTGGTTAAAACGAAGACTACAACCAGTTTGAGGAGGAGCATTATGCAATCACAGATACGCAAAAAGGTTTTACAAGATCAAGAACGCAGCTATCAAGCTGGAAAGGTTTTGCATAAAGATAATCAATATTTGTTTTATGATGATGTACTAGATGATGTTCAATTATTGGAGTATGTTGTTGAAGAAGAAATGGAGATCCTCGTTAATTTAGAGTGGCAAAAGGGGATGTGGAAGGGTGCTGGTAAGGTTCATCTTCCTTTTGGGAACTATGATCTTAAAGAGGGAGATTTCATTCGCTTAAAAAAAGACCTTCCTTATGCTTTGAATAAAATGCTTGAAGCCATTCCTGATGAGACCTTTTTAAAATTGGTGCAGCAGCTAAACTCATGGGGGTTTTCAGTATATGACTGTATTTACAACTACAATCAACTTCTTTTTATGGAGAAAAAAACGTTCAAAAAAGGAGTATCATTTTACCAGTTTGACAATGAAGAAAGTGTTTGTGCTCTGCAGCACCATTTTGAACGAGGCATGAGGAATAAGGACCGTTTTGAATTTACGACGAGTCGCGGCAAACAATCGGTCATTTCAGTTTTTTACTGAATTAGGTGGTACCAGGTAATTTCGGTACCTGGTACCGTTCAAAAATTAAAAAAATTGGAAACCTAACGGCAATCTAAAGCCAAGTAAGAGCGTCAATATTAGAACGATAACAAATTGGATCCAGAAAGCTTTCGTAGACTTTCCTTTTTTGTTGCGAACAAGTATCAATTCCATCATCACAACAGTCCACAAGCCGAAAACGATTTTACCAATATATTCTCCACTGATTTGAAACAAACCAAGGACAATCTGAACGCCTGTGACAATGATTAAAATATATAGGACTCTTAAAATCATGTGCAAAATTTTAGCAGGCTTTTCTTTACCGGCATTCATCATGGCATTTGTTACAAAAAATAAGATGATCGCAAGCAGCCAAGAGGTAATATGGGCATGTGTCATTCGAAAATTTCCTCCTCTATCAGTCAGTGATTGACAACCCTATCTTACCATGATTTATTTGGAAGCAGAAATGAAAAAACTGTGTCTATTGTATTCTTTTCACTTGTAAGCTATTATTGTAGTATTTAGATTGAAAATTATTAATACTTTTACTCTTTCTATGGAGGGATACGATGACAAAGACAGCATCTATTATTAAACAAACTGAGAAATTTGGAGCGAATAACTATCATCCGCTGCCAATTGTCATTTCAAAAGCAGAAGGTGTTTGGGTAGAGGACCCTGAAGGCAATCGATTCATGGATATGCTAAGTAGCTATTCAGCCGTTAACCAAGGCCACAGACATCCTAAAATTATTGCAGCTTTAAAGGAACAAGCGGACAGGATCACATTAACATCCAGAGCGTTTCATAATGACCAGCTGGGACCTTGGTATGAAAGGGTAGCAAAGCTTACTGGAAAAGATATGGTTCTTCCGATGAATACAGGAGCCGAAGCAGTCGAAACGGCTGTTAAAACCGTGCGCCGCTGGGCATACCAAGTAAAAGGTGTACCTGAAAATCAAGCAGAAATTATCGTTTGTGAAGATAATTTTCACGGCCGGACTATGACAGCGGTTTCCATGTCCTCAAGCGATGAATACAAAGAGGGTTTCGGTCCGATGCTCCCTGGCATTAAAGTGATTTCATTCGGAGATCTTCAAGCACTAAAGGACGCCATTACACCTAACACTGCTGCTTTTATCTTTGAGCCGATTCAAGGAGAAGCTGGAATTAATATACCTTATGATGGATTCCTGCAAGAAGCCTACGATTTGTGTAAGGAACAAAACGTCCTCTATGTTGCTGATGAAATTCAAGCAGGGCTTGGCCGCTCAGGAAAATTGTTTGCCTGTGACTGGGAAAACGTCTCCCCTGATATGTACATTTTAGGGAAAGCACTTGGAGGCGGTGTATTTCCAATTTCATGCGTTGCGGCAAACAAAGACATCCTTGGCGTATTCACCCCAGGTTCTCACGGCTCTACGTTCGGCGGAAATCCATTAGCATGTGCAGTGTCCATTGCAGCTTTAGACGTCCTTCTCGACGAAAAGCTTTCAGAACGATCATTAGAGCTAGGCAATTACATGCAAGAACGACTTCGTGAAATCAATAACCCTGTCATTAAAGAAGTCCGCGGAAAAGGGCTATTCATTGGAGTAGAGCTTCAGGAGTCAGCCCGCTCTTATTGTGAAAAACTGAAAGAAGAAGGACTGCTTTGCAAAGAAACACACGAAACCGTCATTCGTTTTGCCCCACCACTAGTTATTTCTAAAGAGGATTTAGATTGGGCAATTGACAAAGTGAAAAAAGTTTTATCTTAAAAAAGAAAAGGTTATCCCTATAAACGGCGATAACCTTTTTAATTTAATTTGCCCGCAGTTTGAGATGTAAAATTTATGGGTTTTCCGCTAGTTTTGTTCTTCTCCATATTAGCGGTTTATCATATCTTGAACGTCCCGCAATTTTTGGCCTTCCTGCCGTCTGTTCGGGTAATCCCTACTCTCCAACATAATTCCGCAGAGTGCCAATTGGTTCAATTGTTATTTCTACTACATCCCCAGTGCGTAAGTATTTTGGTGGTTTAAATCCTTTTCCAACACCCGCTGGGGTACCTGTTGCGATAATGTCCCCCGGTTCCAGAGTGGTTCCTTGCGAAATGGTTGAAATAATTTCGGGTATGGAAAAAATCATTTGTTTTCCTTGCCCTCTTTGTCTGACTTCCCCGTTAACTTTTGTTTCGATTTCAAAATCTAGGTGAGCAAAGCTTGATTGGTGAACAATGACTGGTCCCATTGGACAAGAGGTATCAAGACTTTTTCCTAACAAAAATTGTTTATGCCTTGCTTGTAAATCCCTTGCAGTAATGTCATTTACTATTGTGTAACCGAATACATAATCCAGCGCATCTTCTTTATTTATTTGCTTGCCTTTTTTGCCTATCACAACTGCCAGCTCTCCTTCGTAGTCGAGCTCAGTAGTTAAATGCAGGTGCGGATCAATTTTTTCCTCATGGCCGATGACACTTGTTGGTGTTTTCGAAAAAAGCATCACATGCTCTGGAATATCTGCCTCTGTTCCGAGCTCAAGCGCATGGTCACGGTAGTTTTTCCCCACGCAATAAATATTTTTAGCGGGTCTTGGGATTGGAGCTAGTAATAGCACTTCCTTTAATGTGTATAAATAAGACTCTGTCTCCTCTTCCTTTCTAGCCCACTGTTCAAGTTGTTTAACATGATTTATAAATTTTTCTCCCAATTGGATGCATTGCACAAGATCTCCTGGAACAGTCTCTAGTTCGAACAATTTTTTTTCTGCTCTCAGTATATCTAATATCCGCCCATCCTCCAGCAATAATCCGACAAATGTTCGACCGTGAATCGATGCAGTTGCAAATTTCATGTTTAACCCCCATTTGTTTACATCCCTTCAATTAATTGGCGATGTTTTACTTTTATATTGCGAAGTAATATGATTATTCGCTTTCTAGCAACAAAATTCCTTTATTATTTAGGCTGTTTTCTCAAACTTTGTTGCTTTTGTGACAAAATAGTCACTTTTTTGATACCCTTAAAACCCCTTATATTTCGAAATATATCATCATAAGAGGATCATGATGCCCTGTCATCGGAAAAAAAGTAATTGAGCGCCATCGTAGCCCAATGACATCTTAAATAGCGAAATATAGGTCATTAAAAAAGGTCATTAGGCACCGAAATTTTTCTTGTATGATAAGCAACAATTTCTTAGAAAAGAGCCATTATTTAAAAAGAAGTTGAGTAAGGGCTATCATCCTTATTTTCCTAGCATAGCAATATGAATGTCAATAGCCACAGAGGAATCTGTTACCTATCCGGTTTTTTAACCTTCATGTAGAATCCTGTAACATTTATTGTTATTTTATCGAAAACATAAACTAATCTAAATTACGTAGTATAATAAGCGTACCCTCTTAGACAAGCTAAGCGGAAAATTATTTTACGGAAAGATGGAGAATGGATTATGGTTATTTATGAAATTGAGAAAAAAAGGAAAATTCTTATTGAGGCAGCAAGACAATATGGTTTAAGCTCCCCAATTACGTTAAAACGTTCACAAGAACTTGATGCTCTTTTATTTCAGCAGCAAAAGGAAACTCATTCCTCTCTACAAAATAGAGATATTAAACTTCCTATCTTAAATAGATAAACTTTCTCCATAACCATTCTGCTGGTCCTGATTTGAATTTAGAAAACCATAGATTGCTAATGAGGATCTGTCCAGCAAAAATAATTAGTGTTAAAGCCATTCCTACTATAGTTGAAATTTGATTATACAATCCAATTCCATAAGAATAAAAAAGCATTGTGCATATGATCGATTGCAGCAGATAGTTACTTAACGAGGCTTTACCGACCGCAGCAAAAAAACGCAATGCTTTCTGAACCTTCCCATTTCGATAAAGTACTAGAAAACCTGCTACATAAAAAACGGTTAAAACTGGTCCTCCAACGGAAAGCTGCAGTTGTTCTGTAAGAGCGTTTTGAACGGTTATGTAAGGTATTCCTTTTAAGAGGACCGCTAATCCGCCGGTAATTATCAATACCCACTTTGTATGTATCTTTTTCATCCCTTCTTTGTCAAACCATCCTGATCTAAATGCATAAGCACCAAACAAAAACATTGGCAAGATTGATAGAATTAAAAACGGCGCTGAAAAAAGATTGTTTACATACAGCCAGTCATGAATTCTTTGATTCGCAACCTCCCAGTAGCTCCCCTGCTGGTAGCTTGCAATTGCTTGACTTATTTCCTCTTCATTTGCAAAAACAGAGAGACTGCTTGGATCTATAAGCATCGTTAAAAATAAGAGAGCATTAAAGATAAGATTTGGGACGAGAAACAATCCAATTGACCAACCTAATAGAGCCAGGGGTGAACTTTTTAAAAAGAAAAACATAAATAATCCTGTTACGGCATAAGTTATTAAAATATCGCCATGCCATATAAAGAAGGCATGAATCATTCCAAAGAACCCCAGCCCGAGCAGCCTTCTTAAATAAAGCGGTCCAAAGGCGATCTCTTTTTCCTTTGCCCGTTCATAAAAGATTATTGTCCCTGCTCCAAATAAAAAAGCAAACAAAGGATAAAAACTTGCTTGAACAAATAATGTAAGTGCCTTCTCGACAAAATTATTTAATGGGTCCAGGCTAACGACCATTTTACCCATATAGAGAAGAGGCCCTGAAAAGTCTCTCATGTTAACAAATAATATTCCAAGCAATGCTAACCCTCTTAAGACATCTAATGATGATATTCTTTTGCTGCTAGTAATTTGTTCAAATTTCTCCATAAGGTCCCCCTTTTTTTTCAAGCCATTTCGTTATTTCTTTTATCATATTCTTTATAGCTTTTTTCAAATAAAGTCTATTGGAGTATCCCACCAGCTCCAATTCTCGCCCACACCTCAAGGGGATTGCTTAAATTTCGAAGTGGTTGCCTTTGTTTCAATAGTAACAAAATATAAAAACACAACCTAATGAATAGAGAAGAAGAGTGATTTTTTTTCACAAAATTCCGCGTTTGTCATAGGATATAAGAAAAGCTCAGGGCACGCTTTTAGCTACTTATGGACTTTACTGTAGCCATGCAGGAAAAATTGAAAGCTCCATCTAGTTGGCGGCTCCCCTAATCGGATCTTTACGGTATCCTCCGACTTTCTTTGTTTCTCTGAAATTTAAGCAGGAGGATTATAGCATGAGCGAAGGGAATATGTCCACTGGTCTCTGGGTGGTAGAGCAGGACACGAAAACAATCGAAAAGAACAGAGCGCTAGTCCCTTCTGCGACAAGCACAAGGCGTGCAGAGATGAAGGTTGTTCTTTAACCTACTTGTCAGATTGACCCTGAGACCTTGAGCTGATGGCGCCCTGCGCTGGACAATAATATCATTCTCTATCACATTCATACTTTAATTAATTTAAACTTTCTTAACTAATAAAAAGCTTATTCACTTATCTTTTTTACAAAGAAAAACTAATGCCATTAAACATATGGCAGCGAAGGATGTAATGAAATGCCGGCTATTGTTGGTGCATTTAAAGTGAACGGTGTTGGTTCAAGCAGTGTCATTCATGTAGGCGATGTGATTACAATTTCTCCTTATAGTGAAGTCAAAACCTTTGCTGGTGCAGGTTCTTTTAACTCAGGAGATGGTTTAAATATTTATAATTATAATAGTGTAACGAATACGTATGATATGGACTTAATTGATCAACCAATGGTAGGGAATGCTTAGGAGTGAAGATAAATGAATTTTTACATTAATCAAACAATCCAGATTAATTATCTTCGGGTCGGTGGTGTTAATAACTCCTCTGTTCTCCAAATAGGTAGTGCCGGAATTATTAAGCCGCTATCAAACTTATATAACACCGGGGGTTACACAGAACCAGCTCCAGAAGCCGAAGCCGCAGGAACTGACCTTAATGCAACAAGCATTGTACCGTTGCAGGCTCCTACAACTTAAGCCTTCTCTCATACGTAAGAACTTTAATTAGAAACGTACATGTTAAAGACCTGTTGCAACGCCTGCTTGATCTGCTGGTGCAGGCAACAGGCATTTCAGGTGGCTGGAAATGAATTTTAACACTAAAGACTTATCATCCCCAAACTTTCTTACAGATTTGATGAAATCGGCAAAAAAGCTCATTTTCATCCATAAATACGTTAGCAAACTTAAACTTTATTTTTTACAAAAAATTGAGGTGAGAGAATGTACTATCAAGACCAAGCTAATCAATATATGAAACAATTATACTCCTATGTACAGTCTCAAGACCGAAAAATAAAACAGCTTGAAAAACAGGTACTTGAATTACAATTAGCTGTCTCTAAACTAAAAGACCGTTCCCCAACAAATATAGAACGAATTGAATATAAGTTTGATCAATTAAAAATTGAAACATTAGAAGGCACTTTAAATATAGGTTTAAACCCGATGGATACGGATCAAGTTGAAAATTTTGAAGTCATGCAAAAGGGAATGAAGGTCGGGCATGTCCAAAAAGAATTAGAAAAACAAGCATTTTCTTTAACTAAAGAACAGCTTGACTCCTTCCTTTCCAATGACTGCTTGCACTATTTAGAAAGCCTTGAAGACCAGTACCAAGACAAGTTAGATGATCAGCACAAATTTATGATTATTGATGATATCCGCAGACAAATGGATAGCAGAATACAGTATTATCTAGCAAAAAATAATCAAATTGACGATGAAAACTCTCTTCAAGATGCAGTCGATCAAACGGTGCAAAAGGTGAAAACGGATGTAGAAAATTCGATTATTCACTTTCTTCAGCATATGCCATCTAATATAAAAGGAGGGGATCCTTCATGAATTTTACCGTTGTAAATAAGGAATTAAATATTGGCGGTATTCGTGTCTTCGGTGTATCCAGTTCGTCTGTCTTTATTGTCGGAGACGCCCAGACAATCACCCAATCTTCAATATTCGATACACCACCAGAATCATTAATTATCGGACCATTCGTCCCGCTCGCTCCGGAATAATATGCTGAATCGATTATCGGCAGTTGATCAAATTTCTGTTAATTCAGTAGGGCTCAGCAGCATCTTTCAAATAGGTGATTCTGTTAGGATAACCCCTAGTCTTAAAGTATTAGCGGTACAAAGGGAATCGAATCTTTTTTTTGCCAGAGAAGGGAACTTTAAAAATGATCAAGCATTTTTTCAAGAATTACCTATACCATTAATAACTGAAAATATTCAGACAGGTTTTTTTCATGATAAACCTGTCATAAAAGTCCATTCTATAAAAGTTATGGCCGTTTCCTCTTCTTCTGTTTTCCATGTGGGATCTACTGATCGAATCCAAACCGAGTCAAGAATTCGCCATATCCGTCAGCTTCTTCCGGATAAAAACCGCAAGTAAGAACACCTAGATAACTACTGCATAAACTAACAGCAACAGCCCTGAAAGAAAAGGATGTTTTTTATGCCAGCCATTATCGGACCTCTTTGTATTAATTCCATTAGTGGGGGAGTCGTCAATTTCGGTGATTCTTTCTATCTTTCTCCGAAAAGCACGTCAAAATCTGCTACGGGATCAGGTGGAGGGAATACTGGAGATTTTTTAATTGTGAATAATGGAATAAGTGCGACAAACTTAATAGATCCAGATGTGAATGATCAGAATATTACAGGCAATAATTAAGGGTAGTCTCTTATTGACTACCCTTTTTTTGTAGGTTCAGAAATTAAAGTATTAACATGTTAAAGAGAATTATTGTTGTCCAGCTCCAGCGCCTAACCCGCCTGAGTGCTTGTCGGGGTTGGACAAGACGCTTGCGCTTTTTTTAGTTTAACTGACTGTATTTGTCAGTGTATATTTTATATACTTATGAACCAAACCCTATTGCAAGGAGGAATGTTCATGAAGGACAATAATTATTATCAAACATTTATTACGGTGGCGCCAGACTGCCCAGTATTGGAAGGGCTAATTCCGCCGGCTAGGAAGAAAGGTCCTACCAAACCTCTCATTGAATATGAATTACTATCAAAGAGCCCCTATACATATACTCAGGAGGATCTTCTTTTCGAAGTGTATATCCGTCACAAAGCTATCCCTGAAGAGGAACTAGAGGCCCGAGGTGCCCAAATCAAGGATGAGTTTTTCCAAAAACCTCAAGCATGCCTGCGAGCTTCGATGCTTCCGAAAAAATATGGCTGGGGCCTCCATTTTGACGAAGCTGGTAAAATCGCTCTTTACAGTGTAAATTCTCCAGAGTACCAAGGCTTTCAAAAGAACAAAGACGATAAATTGAGTGTGCTTTCTGCGATGCGTAGCAGCCGCAAGCATTCTTAAGAACACCGCCTGAAACGTATAAAAAAGGTTAGTTTACACTAGACCAAAGAAAGGGTTTGGAGCATAATCATAAGAGCTGCAGGAGAGACAGACTCTGCAGCAGTTTACCTATTCTCTCTAGACTGTATCCCTTTCTTTTAGGTTCATGCAGAGGTAAACTAGCAAAAACCAAGGCAAACTGCTTTTTCATAAAGTTTCCAGTTTCACTGTAGTACCTTTCCCTGAAGACTCTGCAGGGGTTACAACCAATCGTTTCGGCAAGCGTGCACGCAGCTCCTGCACATGGCTAATCACTCCAACGGATAATTCTTCTGATTGTAATTTTTCAAGCGCTGTTATGACTGTATCGAGCAGTTCGGAATCAAGTGTTCCAAAGCCTTCATCAAGGAAGAAGAATTGGAGAGGATACTCTCCTCTCAGCTGGATATGAGTAGAAAGCGATATAGCTAATGCCAAGGAAGTCAGAAATGTTTCACCGCCTGACAGAGTCGATACTGGCCTTTTAACTCCCCCGTTTGCATCATCGCGCATCATAAAGCCCCCTTGTGAATCGACTTCAATTGCATAGCGCTGTCTTGTAAGCTCACTAAGGCGCATAGACGCATGTCTGCTGACAATTTCCAACTGTTCCTCTGCCATATATTCAACAAAGCTATTACCTTTTAATACGGTTTGTAATTTTTCAAGCCTGCCGATTCTTAGTTCAATTTCTTGTTTTTGTGATTCTATTTCAGCAAACCTTTTATGTTTTAGCTTTACTGATTCTAGTGCATTGTTTGCTGCTCCTCTTGCTTCTGCTGCTTGATGGAGAAGGTACTCAAGGTTTTCCTTGCTTTTGTTTATTTCTTCCCACTTTTCTTGAGATACCCTTTTGTCTGCAAGCTTCTCAGATATTCTATTTAAATCTTTAAGACATTGCTTCTTCTTATCTGTGTATCTCTCGATTTCCTGCTTTAGTTGATTTATTACCGATTCATCTAAAATGGCTTGCAGTGCTTCTTCAGCTGATTGAAAGCTTCCTTTTGATGACAGGTCCAGCCATTCTTTTTCAGCCTGGGAAAACTGGCCAACTGCTGTTTCATAAGATTTTTCAATAGCTGATAGCTGACTTTTCAGCTCTGTTAGCTGGTTTGAGCGATTCTGCCATTCATCATAAGCCTGTTTTTCCTGCTCTGCAAGCTTTGTCAATTTATCCGTTACATTTAAAAGCAAAGCAGAAGGATTGCTTTCACCATTTGTTTCGATTCTTATTTTTTCCTCCTTTTCTTTTATTTGCTGTTCTATATTTTTCAGATCATATGTTACTTGTAAAAGCTGGGTAGATAGCTCCTGTTCATTCGTTTGGAGAACCTTGAGGCTTTTTTCTGTTTCCTCCATAAAAGTTATGCTCTTTTGAATTCTTGCTTCCAATTGTTCGTTTTGCTTGTCTTTTCTCTGTATTTCCTGCTGGATCCTTCCAAGCTCCTCTTTGGGAAGTTTAGGGAAGCGGCTTTTCCAATCGGATCCAAGCTGAAAAAGACGCTCTCTCATTTTCTCATGCTTTTGAACTTGTTCATTTAGATCCTGCTGAAGCGCACCTATTCCTTGTTCATATTGCTGAATTTGATTCATGACATCCTTCATAGTTAAGCCGGTTCTTTTGCTCGCGCTTTTAATTGATAAAAAATCTTGATAAAGAGCCTTAACCTCAGTGGAAAGCTGTTCTTTCCTTTCTTTTATCTCGTCTGCTCGTGAATAATCATCAAGTAATAACGATTCCTTTTCCTGATCTGTGAGGATCCTTGTTTCTTGCAGGAAAGAGTGTTCATTGATATAGTGATCCGCTTGCTCTTCAAGGCGCAGCTTCAACGTATAAAGCTGCTGCTTGTCTTGTTCACTTTCGGAAAGCAAAGCTTCCAAAGGTTTTATGCCTGTTGTCTCCTCAGTTTGCATATGATTACTTGTCTCTGAGGATGTGAGTTCATGGTTAGAGGAGCCGCACACAGGGCATGGCTCTCCAGCCTCTAATTGCTTACGGAGCGTAACTGCTAAATGATCCATCCGTTCTTTTTCTTGTTTGTGTTTTAGCTCATTGATTTCTGCTTCGACATTTTCGGTTATCTTTATGTAGTCACGCTCGCGCTCACATACTTTACTATATAGCTGCTGCAGATTTTCGAAATGGTGAGTAATTGACTTTTCTTGGTTTTCTTTTGTGGCTGCAGCTTCTTTCATAGCTTGGGCAGCTTCGTTTAGCTGGTGCTGTTTTTTCTTCACTGTATTCTCTATTTCTTCTGCTTGTTCCTGTAGATGTTCGTATGTTAGCTTCAGTTGAAGGGCTTGCTGTACATTTTCTCTTATTTGTGCACTTATAACTGTTCCAGATAGCTCTTCTTTGAGTTGTTTTTGCTTTGTTTGCGCCTTTTGAAGCAGGGAAGCAGATTTTTCATACTCCACCTTTTTATTTTTAAGGTTCTCGTCTGCTTGATTTCTTTTTTCTTCAAGCTGCTTTGCCTTTTTTTGCAATTGCTTTAGGTCTTCCTCAATCTCTATTAACAAGTTCAGTTTTTCTTTTTTTGCTGCAAGCTGTGGTTCTTCTTTTGCTTTCAGAGACCTTACCTTTTCATAATAGGTCAATGCTTTTTCATATGCCTTTTCATGGCGTTCATAGGCTGTTTTCTTTTCAAGGAGTTCCTCTGAATACTGTTTCTTATCAAATTGTGCTTGTTTTAATCTCATTGCATAAGGTTTTATTTGGATTGCATCTTGTGCCTTCTGCAAATCCTTTCTCTGCTGCTCATAATGGTCATTTTGTTTTTCAAGATTGGATAACTGGACTTCATATTCTTTCTGTTCCTTTTGCAAACTCCAGACCTCTTGCATTTGAGCAAATTTCTTCTGCACCTCGTTATATTCTGATTTCCGTTTGTTTACTATAGTCACTGCCTCTTTGTACTCAACTTCAGCCTGCTTCAGTGCCTCGTCTGAAGCTTCACCTAAGCCAGTTTGCTCGGCAATAAATTCTGCTTGCTGTCCTTTAGCAGATTGCAGGTGCCGTTTCAGCTTTTTGGAAAGCTCATCACCGTATTGTTCAAGGTTAAACAGCCGTTGCAGCATTTGTCTGCGTTCAGCACCTTTAAGGGAAAGAAATTCTGCAAATTTTCCCTGCGGCAACACAACTGCACGAGTAAAATCATCAATTGTTAAGCCAAGAAGAGCTTCGATTTTGGCATTTACTTCGTTCGTTTTATCGGCGAGGACCACTTGTTCATCTCGATGTTCAATAAACCGGCAAACAGTCGTTTTTACTCTATATTCATCTGTTCGTTTCAACACACGCTCAATCGTGTACCGAATTTGTTCAGACCTATTAGTTAATTCGAATGTAAACGCAACATTCACTTGGTTTTCGGCATGGTTTAATATGCCATATGTATTGTTTGCAGCTCTTTCGACCTTTCCATACAAAGCAAGAGTCATGGCATCAAGAATAGAGGATTTCCCGCTTCCTGTCGGGCCAAAAATTCCGAACACTCCGCCATTACATAAAGATTCAAAATCAATTGTTTGTTTTTCTCTGAAGCTGTGTAAGCCTGAAATTGTTAATTCAATCGGTCTCACCTTGTTCCCTCCTTCAAAGAGCTGTCCTCATTGATCAACTCAAGGAAAAGGGAAGTCAGTTCTTGGTCAGGCTGAGCACCACCGGTTTGTTTCTCATAAAATCGTCGGAACATTTCATCGATTGGAAGATTCGCTTCTCTTTTCCGTTCAAGCTCAGAATGGGATCTCTCAAATATCGGACGAATATGAATGATGCCAGGATGCTCCTTCCTTAATCGATGAATTTGCTCTAATGACAAATTATCTGTTAAATAGACTTCAAGATCTACCCAAGCCTGGTTATCTCGACCTTCATCAAGCCATTGATAGACCTCTTCAATTCCTCCTTTTGCCCGAATGCGGACAAGCGGTTTTCCGCTGGAGAGCGGGAGCTCGGTAAGCTCTGGTGTTTCTTGTGGTTTTACATCAAGAATGGTAACCGATTTCGTATAACCGATTTCTGAAAAGCTGTATGCTAAAGGGGAACCAGAATAGCGGGCCATTGTGTTTGCCCGTTTAACGTCTTGAGGTCTATGCAAGTGCCCTAATGCTACATACTGGGCAGCTTCCGGCAAACTGTCTGCTCCTACTGTGTAGGCTCCGCCTACTTCAATCGGTCTCTCAGAATCGGTTGTGCTTCCGCCTGCTACATAAATATGGCTCATTGCCATATTTACACTATCCTTACGAAACGGAAGGCACATTCGGGAAAACAAATTCTTGATTTTATCATTATATTTATCTCGCATTTGAGTTTCATCAGAGTCTGCTGACAAAACTTCCTGTAATCGAGCTTCTGAAGGATAAGCAAGTGCAGCGACCATCAGTCTTTCATCCGCATGCGGTACTTCAATATTCAGCAAATCAAAGGTTGGATAGCCGATTAAATGAATCCCTTGATAGCCTGCAAGCGGAGTTGCAGCTGCAAGCCTGTCAGGGTTATCGTGATTTCCTGCGATCACCACCGTAGGCCTCCTTCCTTTATCCGATAACCTTGTAATCGCCTCGTAAAACAGCTGTTCAGCTGCAGCAGGGGGATTTACTGTATCGAACGCATCCCCTGCCATTAACACTGCATCAATGTTTTGGTCTTCAACTATTCCAATCAATTCATCTATAAATTCTTCTTGTTCCGGAAGTCTGCTTCTGCCTTCCAAAGTTTTTCCTAAATGCCAATCGGCTGTATGGAGAATTCTCATGAGATTTCCTCCTTTAATAATGATAAACGACGGTACCTGGTACCGAAAAAAACAAAAACTATAAAGAGAGCAAATGCCCTCCGTCAAAAAAGTAAAGATATTTGCTTGCTAAAGGTTTTTTGTATATTTGCTCCACGGCTTTTGAGTATAAAGCTATTTGCGCTTCATAGCGTAGTAATAAAACCGGCTTTGCTTCTTCAAATCCACCCGGGAATTTTCCGTATATTCGATCTGTTTTATAATCAAGAAGGACCAGGCCGTCTTCATCTTCAAACAAGCAGTCAATAATCCCCTGGACAAGAACTACTTCTTTTTGTTCCTCATTCATTTCATTTAATTCGGAAACGGGAACAGCTAAGCTGAAAGGGATTTCTCTTTCCACCTGGTTAGATTGAGTCAATCTTTTGCCAGCAGAAGTCTCAAAGAAGTGAAACAGCCTGCTGATTGAGAGGGCATCGGCTTGTTCTTCTGTTAAAATTTCTTTGCTGACTAACAAATTCACTGTGTTGTGCAAGGAATCTTTTGTGACCGGATTTGATAGGTTAATATGCTGCATAACCGTGTGCATAGCTGTCCCTTTTTCGGCTGCTGTTAACGAGTTTTTCTGCATAAATGAAGGCCTTCTATATAGAATCGGTGATCCCTCTGTTTTAACAAGGGATTGATCACTGTATTCATCCTCTTCAAGAGCCTTTTGCCGCTTCAGTTCAGAAACAGACTGCTTGGATCGGAGTTTGGATAAGAATAAATGTGGATAATTCCAATTTAATCTGTTTTGAACCTCTTGCTTGTAAGCACCTTCTACTTTTACCTTTTTTCCTTCTGCAAGAGCGTCCATCATTTCTTCATCCGCCTCTTTTTCATCGGCACTTGCCGCAAGGAGAGTTGATTCTTTCATAAGAGTAATCTTCCATTTTGAAGGATGTTTATAAATTTCATCTAAAAATGTAGAACCGTTTTCTCTTAACAATTCACTATCTCTATGTCTGATTAAGGCAGGACCAATCCAATCCAAATAGCTTTTTGCCTGCATCCTGAGCAAATCTGGTAAAAGCCATTCTTCATGAGACGCGGACGCTTGCCATTGATTCAACGTTTTTTCGGCATCTTTTAACGTTCCGAGTAAATAAAGCTTTTCCTTTGCCCGTGTTAGAGCTACATATAACACGCGAAGCTCTTCCGACAACAGCTCTATCTTCATCTTTTTCTTAATCGCAATAAGTGGAAGCGTTGGGTAGCTTATTCGCAATCTGGGATCTATTAGCTTTGTCCCAAACCCTAACTCTTTATCAAGTAAATATTTTTTATTTAAATCCATCATATTAAATTGGCGGGATAGTCCCGCTGCAAAGACAACCGGAAATTCAAGACCTTTGCTGCTGTGAATGGTCATGAGCCGAACAACATCCTCTTTTTCACCGAGGGCCCTTGCTGCTCCAAGATCATCCCCGCGATCCTGCATTCGTTCAATAAACCTCAGGAATCGGAACACTCCCCTAAAGGAGGTGGATTCATATTGTCTTGCCCGATCATATAACGCCCTTAAGTTTGCTTGTCTTTGTTTACCGCCAGGCATACCGCAG
This sequence comes from Metabacillus arenae, assembly GCF_014773385.1. Lineage (GTDB taxonomy): Bacteria > Bacillota > Bacilli > Bacillales > Bacillaceae > Metabacillus_D > Metabacillus_D arenae. Next base: position 61,567 of record NZ_JACXAI010000011.1, read on the forward strand.
ACATAATCATTAAATTTTGTATCTCGGTAGATCTGCCAAATCAAATCAGATACAGACCCTTTTCTGGCAAAATCACGCCACTTTTGCAGCATTTGATAAAAGTGGTTTACCTTTTCTTGCACGTTTTTATGTGATCCGCTTTGCAGAAAAGCTTTTAATGCAGCATAGTAGGTTCCTTTCTTATCAAAAGTCCTAATGACAGCAAGCTCATTTTCATTCAAGCCAATCAAAGGAGATCGGAGGACAGAAGCCAGCGGGATATCTTGATAAGGGTTGTCAATCACTTTTAACACAGACATCATAATCGCTACTTCTGTTGCTTCAAAATACCCGCTAGAAAGATTAGCATAAACAGGTATCCCCTGTTTCTTAAGCTCTTCCATAATTTGTGGAGCCCAAGGCATGGACCTTAATAAAATAACGATATCCCGATATTGAATATTGCGAGTTTGTCCAGTTTTACCATCATAAATCGGAAATGGCTGCGCGATTAGCTCCCGGATTTTTTGTGCCATGACCCGTGCTTCCAGCTGAACGGTTTCCAATTCTTCCAGATTAAACTCTAAATGATCTTCCTCAGCTATATCCTTCTGCCGCTCTACCATCAATAGCTCCGTCTTCATCTGTTCATCATCAGGATATGAAGCCCCCAGCTTTAATTCGGCATCTTGATCATAGGAAATTTCACCGACCTTTTCCCCCATCAGCTGCTTAAACAAATAATTGGTTCCATCTAAAACTTCACTGCGGCTCCGAAAGTTTTTTGATAAATCAATCCGAAGACCTGAATTTTCCCCGCTTTGTTTAAACCTTTTATATTTTTCAAGAAACAGCATCGGTTCAGCCAGCCGGAAACGATAGATGGATTGTTTTACGTCTCCAACCATAAAAAGGTTGCCTGTTTCTTCCCCATCCTTTGTTACAAGCTGCAGAATGGATTCCTGGACAAGGTTTGTATCTTGATATTCATCAACTAATACCTCTACAAACTGTGAACGATAATAACGGGCTGCATCACTTGAATCATCACTTAAAATTTGCAGGCAAAAATGCTCAAGATCAGAAAAATCAACTATGCCCTTTTCTTTTTTTACCGTTTCGAAGCGTTCGCCAAATTCCTTTACAAGCTTAATAAGCGTCTGAATTGGAGATTTCAGCTCTTTTAAATCCTGTATATATTGCCGTTCATTTCTTGAAAAAAGCTCGTCTCTCAGCTTCTGAACCTGATCCTTTACAAAATTTCTAAGCTCTGTTACTTGATTTATTAAAGCTTTATCATATTCCTCTCCCTTACATGCTTTTAAACGGGTTGGCGTAAAAGCACTTATCCGTTTCCCGAGCTCGGACCAGGAGCCACTAGCTTCAAGTAATTGGTTGATTTGCATGAGATCATCTTCCAGGTTAACGGCTCTTGGGGCTGGACCTCCAGGTTTTCTCGTAAGCTCTAAAGCTTGTACAATTTTTTCCCGGCAGCCAAGAAGCTGAAGCTCAATATCATTCATCACATATTGAAAAAACGGCAATTCATAAAGCTCTGTACCCTCTTTTACATCGTAAGATTCAACGAGGCCCTCGAGCCAGGTAGCTGGCTTTGGGTGTGATTTTGAAAAATCATAGATAGCTCTTACAAGGGTTTGCAAATCATGATCGCTTCGGTCAGATGTATAACGATCTACCAAATCAAAAAAGCATTCATTATTTTCTTTTGCATATTCTTCTTCAAATAAATCTTCGAGTACTTCATCAATTAACAGCTGAGCTTCGGTTTGATCAGCAATTCGAAACACAGGATCAATGTCAATCATGTAATAATATTTCTTAACAACATTTAAGCAAAAAGAATGAAGCGTTGAAATAGAAGCTCTGTTCAAAAGAGTCAGCTGCCTTCTTAAATGCAGAGACGCAGGGTTTGCCTTCAGCGCCTTCTCCAAAGCTTCCCCAATACGATGCTTCATTTCAGCTGCTGAAGCATTTGTAAAGGTGACTATAAGCAGCCGGTCCACATCTGTCGGGTTTTCTTTTGAGATGATTTTACGAATAATTCGTTCGACAAGTACCGCTGTCTTACCTGAGCCTGCAGCCGCAGCAACTAAAATATCCTGGCCGTTTGAGGCAATAGCTTTCCATTGGTCATCTGTCCACTGGCTGTTTATCGGTTTAGATAAGGTCGTTTCCATTTATTTTGCCTCCTCCCTGAGCCGGTTTAATATGTCTTGGCCTTTTTCATCTTTTAAAACTCTATATTCATTTTCTTCAAGTGACTGGTCAAATTGACAAACTGACTTGAAATCGCAAAACGTACAAGGAACCTTCTCCTTTATTTTATATGGGGCAATATCTACTACACCGTTTGTTATGTCGGTACCGATTTGCTTGAAAACATCCCTGATATGGGTTCTTAAAAGGCTAAATTCCTCTTTACTAGCAATCGCAGAATCAGACCGGAAGCTGCCGTCTTTTTTTAATCCAGCAGAGACAATGTTTGAACGTCCGCTGTCAAGTGAAGAATCCATTAAACGGACAGCCTCTTCATCTCCAAGCAGAAGTCCTTTCATTTTAAACTTTTTAAATATTTCTTCCTCAACTAAGTCTTCTGAAAGCTTTGTATTCGTTTGAATCATTGGGTCATGGACATGAAAATACAAAACCCCTGCTGGAGAAGACTTAACTCCAAGCCAATCCTTTGAATATGAAATAATAACATCTAAGTATGTCAGCATTTGCAGAGCAATCCCGTAATAAACCTCTGATAAGTTCAGTGACTTGTCACTAGACTTATAGTCAATAACTCTTAGCAGCAATCCGTTCGAGCTTTCAGCCTTGTCTACCCGGTCAATTCTGCCGATTAACTCCATTTCACAGCCATTGTCCAGTTTAAATTGGATTGGAGGAAGCGGACCGTTTTTGCCAAATCCAAGCTCAAGCCCCACTGGTGTAAATCCGCTCGCTTTTGCGTGCTCACTTAATATGGCCGAGGCTCTCATGATGATCTTTTGAAGCTTTCTTTTTAAATAATGGTGACGGTTAGAGCTTAATAAAATTTCCCTTTGCAGCCTTGGAGCCAGTCGTTCGACTGCATCATAGGAAAGTCGTTCACATTGCTGCTTCGTCAAGTCCTTCCAATCCATCTTCAGCGTATAGAGCCTGTCAGATATTAATTTCAATGCAGCGTGAAACAACTGCCCTACATCTGGTGCTTCCAAGCGGAACATTTGTCTTTCCTTTAATTTCAACCCATGAGAAGCGAAGTGAGAAAATGGGCAGGCCTTGAACATTTCCATCCTCGACACACTTCCTAAAATCGTTTCACCGTATAGCTCACGACTGACAGGCTCTTCAAGAGAAGCTGCTTCATTCTTATAAAATAAACTGCTAATTAATTTCCTTGAAGTCCATTTCCACTCCTGATCATCCAGCAAAAGGTTGTAAGAATCCCACCACAAATCATCAATCGAATAGTGATTTTTCCATGATTGAAGCTGGCCTGTCAAATATGAAAGAGTAACAGAAGGATTTACAAGGTAATCTAACTGCTCTTCTGCTGAAAACTGCTGGGGTTCATTTGTATAAAAAATCAGTTGAATGTTTGGATACATTTCATTCAGCCGCTTTATCACGATCGACGGCAAAAGTGAGCGTCCTTCTTCATCTGACATCGGATAGGAAACTGTCAGCTTTTCAGAGGCACTTGACAACGCCATATAAATAAGAAAATTTTCATCCAAAAGCTGCTGTCTTGCCGTTGGAGCAAGTTCAATCCCTTGATGAAACAAGACTTCCCTTTCATCTTCCGTTAGGATTCCCTCTTCTGACGGTTTTGCCGGGAGAACTCCATCATTTACACCTACTAAAAAAGTGCACTTTATATTAAAAAACCTTGACCGCTCTAAATTCGCAACAAGCACTTGATCAATAGCAGGCGGTACTAATGCAAACTTCATTGTTTCAAGCCCAGTATCGATCATTTCCTGAAACAGTGTAAATGTCATTGACCTGTCTTGAAGCATCTCTACAAACTCGTCCAGCAAATCGATAACAGCATTCCATACTTGATCGTGCTCTCTCGCTTCTATTAAGTGACCGTTCACTTCTGCTTCTGTTTTTAAAAGGTTGATTTTCGATGGAATATCTAAGTCTTCCAAGTACTGATAGAGAGCCTCAGCATAGTCTGTTCCAGTTTTCGCTTTTTTCATGGAAAGCTGGAGAGTCCTAAGCGGTGGAGAAATCAGCTCTTTCAGCCGATTAACTAAATCCTCCATTTCTCTCTCTTGATCCGTTTTAACATAATCATCATCAAGAGAATAATAGCGGCGATATGTCCAGCGGTCATCAGAAAACCATTTTTCTCCTTTGATTCCATAGGCAAGCACATAGTTTTCAAGCTGATCGAGTTCTTCCCGAATCTCTCTTCGATCCTCTGTCACAGGCAATAGCAGATCTGTTTTTATACAGCGAAAAACAGCTTCATAGCGCCAATTCCCTTTAATAACCTCGAGACTTGAGCGAATAAATTCTATCAATGGATGATGCAGCATGGCTCTTTTTTCATCAGCAAAAAAAGGAATCTCATAATCTAAAAAGATCTGTTCTACTAAATCCCGATAATCTGATAAATTGCGAATAAGAATCGCTGTATCTTGATAACAGTATCCTTTCTCACGAACGAGCTTTTGAATACTGCGAGCTATTCCTTCTATTTCTGCTCTCCTGTTCGCCGCTTGGACGATGTTAATATCTGCTTCATTAAAATAGGGCTGCGCCGGTCTTGCATCATAATTCTTCTCCAAATGGGAAAGCGATGCAGAACCGGCATATCTTTGACCGCTGCTCAGCACCTCTTCACTGCAATCAATGTGATGTTCCTTCGCTTTTTCTGTCAATTTATGATAGGTCATGCCTGTCATTCTAAACAGATGAAGCTCATGAGGCAAATGTTCATGAAATGGTTTATCAGCTGTTAATGAAAACGTCATGTTTATGCAATGCTTCATCAGTGCTTCTATCACCATAAACTCCTGCGGGGTAAAACTGTGGAAACCATCTACAAAAATTTCTGCTTCATTTAAATAGGAGGATTCAGGAATTTTTTCAGCAAGCATTTGCAAATAATCTTCTGAATCGATGTATTGATTGCTTAATTCCCTTTCAAGCTCTTTATATAGAAGAACCAGGTCATGAAGCTTGTCCGCTAATGCCCTTTCAGACGGGTTTTGGGCAAGTGTAAGGTGCTTTATTTGTTGTTCTAATTCGTCTGGTGATAAACAGTAGCGTTTAAATTCTGTTGTCATTTGCTCAATGTGACTTACAAATCCGCTTTTATCACTTGCTTTGCTATATACTTTAAAATCCTGCTTCCGTTCTTCAATGATTTTTCGAATCATCATTTGAATTCCTGTACTTGAGAGATGACGGCGGTTTATTCCACCCTCTTCCTGGAGAATACGCCATGCAAGCCTTGTAAAGCTGAATGCTTGGGCACGGATGATCCCCCCTAGTTCAAGAGTTTTGATTAATTCATATTCCATCGCAAATGTCATCTGATCAGGTACCAGTAAAATAATCGGCTTGCCTTGAGGCCGATCCGCTAATTTGGAGCGGATCTCAGATAGGATGGCTGCCGTTTTACCGCTTCCTGACCGTCCTAATAAAAAATGCACAGCCATTTTATAAACCCCTTTCCAAGGTCATTCTATGTATAATCATCGGTGTATGTAATTCTTTTAATTTTGGTAATCTCTATATTGTCAAAGATATTTTAATAATCTCCATATAATAATAAAGGTGACAATTAAACTTTTTCTTTAGAGGCAGCCGCACTGCTTGAAGCCAGCCTGGATTGATAATGTACTATCCCTTATTGTATCGAAAACTTAGGAATCTGACCATTTGTACAGCCTGCCAAGTTTTAGACTTAGTGACCGTCTTTTCCCTTTTGTTATTAATTCCATTTATCGAAGAAAAAGTGAATGATGTACGCACTATGGCAGCTTTCCTGTAGTCTGTCACTTTTTTAACAGGTGCATCCTTCTGTCCATTAATTGCTCACATCTTTCCCCATTGCTGGATTCCATTTTATGTTTTCTAGCAGGATCCACTCTTTCCTTTATCCAACAATTTACAGCATAAAAATTTTCACTTGAAAGACGGCAGACTTTTGATTTAGACTATGGAAAAGACTGAGAGCTCTCCTGCTTTTAATGAGGTGTATCAATTGACATGGATTGATAAAGGGTTAATTCACTATGTGAAAATTGTCAGTAAAAATCCAAATGATCCAGTAGAGGTAACAAATGTTCCAAATGAATGGCAGCTTATCGGCCGCGGAAATTATGCAGCCGTTTTTATTCATCCATCAATTCCTGACAAAGTAGTTAAGGTCTACGCAGAAAACCGTAAAGGATTGGCTGAAGAAGTTCAGGCTTATCAAATACTAGGGAAACACCCCTCTTATTCCGAGCTGTTTGAATTTGGAGAGCGATATTTAGTCTTAAAGAAATTGAATGGAATAACCTTGTACGAGGCACTTAGGAAAGGGATGTTTATTCCTAAGTCTGTTATTAAGGATGTTGATCAAGCAATTAAGTATGCAAAATCAAAAGGGTTAAACCCTGCTGATATCCACGGAAAAAATGTCATGATGAAGGGTGGAAGAGGCTATATCTTGGACATCTCAGACTTTCTCATGTCATATGATTGTCCGAGATGGAGGGATTTCAAAAGAGCCTTTTATGTTTTCTATTATCCGATATTCAGCCGTTCATCCTTCTCAATTCCAGTATGGCTGTTAGAGCGAGTCAGAAAAGGATATCAGGTTTACATAAAGGCCAGAGGCTTACGGCAAAAACAAGGTTAGATGATTTCGTCGTAATTTGTGTAATCATAATGCTTTCTTTCTAATCATGCAGGAACATGTTGATGTTTGTAGATTTATTTTTGCTTATTACAGGCAGGAAAAACGGCTTTTTCCTCAAAAATAATAGAGAGGACAAAACATAGTCCCACAAACGAAAGGAAAGGTGGTTCTTGTTCGTGAGCAGAGACCTGACGCTACAACAAATCGTCGAAGGAATTCCAAAGTCCATGTTAAATGCTTCAGATAAAGACTTAGAAGGCTTCCAAAAAATTGTTGACGAAACAATCAAACTAAGAGAAGGACACCGCAACCTACAAAAACTCATTCAAAATTACTCCAGTTCTGTCATTCAACGTTCCTAATTTATACAAGCTGTTGAAGTATCAACGGCTTTTTCTTTTTGTTTAACTGTTTAACGGAATTTTATTTATTTGAGCCATTTCATTTTATGTTTGCAAGAGAACGAACTTTTTAAGCCAGAGCGGGCATTAATATGGAGTTGTTAGGTTCCCCTATGCACGAGTGCCCCCCCTACCATCCACGAGTTTACATCCTAAGTACGTCGATTAATAAAACAGAAGATCATCTACTTTTTTGATTTGACCTTCCCGATTACCCGGTCCTCCTTAATAAATCCGAAGTGACGGCTGTCATAGCTTTTCAACCTGTTGTCGCCAATAACGAACAAGTGATCCTTTGGTACGTGGGTTTTTCCGGTTGTTTCTTGGAGTGTAAAGTTGCCTGTTAGTTTGCTGCCTTCTATTTGTTTTTCTTTAATGGATTTCAAGAACGGTTCTTTAACCCTCTCTCCATTCACAAAAAGCTGATCATCTTTGTAGACAATCTCATCACCAGGTACACCAATTACGCGTTTTACAACCGATTCCTTTTTTTCAGGTGAGTAAAATACAACGATATCAAATCGCTCAATCGGGTTTAAACGGTGGCTTAATCTATTGATACGCAGTTCTTTTCCCTCTTTGATGGTCGGCTGCATGGATACACCGTCAACTGTATATTGAACAAAGATTAAGTTTTTCACTGTAATGACCAGTACAAGCCCACAAACAGCAGAAATCAACCAAGGCAGCTTCTTCATTCCTCTTCCCCCGATCTACTGGTGTTTTTTTGTTTTTCAATCATTTTAGCATTCATCCGTTTCTCGATCTGTTTACCTGCAATCCACATAACTAAAATAATGATAATGGCAAAGGCTGAGCGTTCGGGCTGATCTATAAGTGATCTAATGTCATGGCCGATAAAGCTGATTAAAAAAATCATGACAAGCTTTCCGGTAAATACAGCCAGCATAAATTGCCAAATACTAATTTTTGACAGACCCGCTACAATATTGACGGCTGCTGAAGGAGTGAACGGAAAACAAAGCAAAAGGAACAAAGGACCAAATCCGTGGCGCTCTACCCAAAGCATCAACCGTTTTACGGTCTTGTTTCTTCTGACCACTCCCATAAACTTTCGGTCACCAAGCCAGCGGATAAACAAAAAGACAACAATCGCGCCAGAAGACGCACCGATCCAAGAAAATAAAAATCCAAGCCACAATCCAAAAGCGTTCGCATTGGCCACTACAAATACTACAAGCGGCAAAAATGGAAATAAAGCTTCCAGAAAGGGCAATAATATACCAAACAAAGGGCCAAGCGTCCTGAATTGCTGCAGTAGTTCCATTAAATTTTCTTCTGTAAACCAGCTAAGCATTGCTTCCAAGTCGGGCTCCTTTACCTTATTAGACTTATCCTTATTTTACACATTTTCTGTAAAAGATTAAATATATTGTCTTTACACGTGATATTATTGCAATTCGAAATAAAATTTAGTATCATTAAAATACGAACAAATGTTCTATTCCCTGCAGAAAGAAGGACGGACGCATGACACGTATACCGGGAGACATCAGAGATCTCATCGAAGAGGCTATCTACCTTCCCATGACCATTTCGATTTTAAACAGGGATCTTACCGTGATAGAAAGCAGCCCCTTCAAACTTAGGCAGCCATATTTACATCTTGTTGAAGAATCATTAAAACTCGCCCAGAAAGACTATGCAAACGTCAAACAACAGCTTAGAAAACAAAACATTAAAGTCAGCCAGGTGAATAGGGATGAAGCCTTTACAATGTACTCTTTCCTGTATAAAGGATACGAAGAACAGCACAATTATTTCAACCCGCGGATTCGGAACAAAGTGAATGAGCTGCTCGAAAACTATTTGTTTCAACCCGAAAAGAAATAACCATTTTTTCGAACAAATGATTCATACTATAAAAATTCAAACTGAAGTGTTGGCTAAAATTGATTAATCAGAAACATGTCTAGTAAATTAACTTCATTGGTATTATAACAAACTGTAATTGGTAATAAATGAAGATGTCACCTTGATTTATAATTAGATTGGAGTCAGTATTAAATGAAAGTTATGTATTTAACAATCGAGCTTATTATCGGGTTTTTTCTTCTTTTTATTATCGTGAAGTTTGTAGGAAAGAAAATCATCAACCAATTTACCCCCTTCACTTTTATTGCTTCTATCGTGTTAGGAGAATTACTAGGAAATGCGTTATATGACCAGCAAATCGGTGTTCTTTATGTGATATATTCCATGACATTATGGGGCATTTTACTCTTTATTGTCGAATATCTTGGACAAAAGTATTTATCATTTCGCGGTATTTTTGAAGGAAAACCGTCTGCTCTTATTAAAAATGGGGTCATTGACCGGGAAGAGCTGAGGAAAAATAGAATGAATATTAATCAGCTGCAAAGCTTGCTTCGGCAAAGCGAAACCTTTTCAATTCGAGAAGTTGCCTATTGTTATTTAGAGGCAAACGGCTCGATAAGCATATTAAAAAAGACAAAATATCAGAAAACTACCCAGGAGGATTTCAATATGCCTGTAAAATCCGTTTATGTACCAGTCACATTTATCCGCGATGGCGAAGTTTTATGGGATGAACTAGACGATTTGGGCTATGATGAGTCTTGGTTAAAAACACAGCTATCATCCAAAGGAATTATTGGTGATTACAAGGATATTTTTATAGCCGAATGGCTTGAAGGAGAAGGTCTGTTCGTCCAAACTTATTAACAAACCGCCTCCATGAATGACACGCGGAAACATTCTCAATAAATTAAAAATCCTCATATTTTTGAAATTCTACAATATAATTCAAAGCTCTCAGGTCGTTTATTACTCATGGAGCTGAAATGAAGGATTACATCGACTCATTCTGTAATACCTCTATCCCATCCCATAACAATAGCAAAATAACACCAATCTTATTAACCTACTTGGAAATTAATCTTTACAAAAGAATTATTACTCCTTTGATAGTTAATCATTTCTTTTGCTACAATAGATTCATCCCTAATTTGAGGTGATGATTATGTGCGGCCGCTATACTTTATTTGCTGAATTTGGAGATATTATGGATCGGTTTGCAATTGAAGCAGCCATACAAGAGGAGCTTTTCAATCCGAGCTATAATGTTGCTCCCTCCCATTCTGTCATATCTGTAATCAATGACGGCAGCAGAAACAGACTTGGCTATTTACGCTGGGGATTAATTCCTCCTTGGGCAAAAGATGAAAAAATCGGCTATAAAATGATTAACGCCAGAGCTGAAACATTAACGGAAAAGCCCAGCTTCCGCAATGCTTATAAGAATAAGCGCTGCTTAATCATAGCCGACAGTTTCTATGAATGGAAACGTCATCCTGACAAAACCAAAACACCGATGCGCATTAAACTTAAAACCGGTGGGCTGTTTGCTATGGCAGGATTATGGGAGCAATGGAGGTCTCCAAAAGGAGAATCTATATACTCCTGTACAGTGATTACTACCTCAGCAAATACATTTATGAAAGAGATCCATGATCGCATGCCAGTCATTTTGATGCCAAACGATGAAAAAGTTTGGTTAGACCCATCAATTCATGATCCCAATTATTTAGATGGTTTTTTAAAGCCTCTTCCTGAAGAATTAATGGAAGCTTATCAAGTTTCGAGTTTAGTTAACTCACCTAAGAATAATTCACCTAATTTAATTGAAAAGATTTGTTAAGAAAGAGAATTAAAATAAGAAAGCACATGGACACCAATTCCATGTACTCCCTTTAGTTATCTTTAAGATTTGTTACTAAATACTAGAGCCTTGCGGAGATTTTTCAATGTCCCTGAACTTCCGTACATGAATACTCCACCGCGATACACGCGCGCTCCGAACATTGCACATAAAAGAATTGTGACGGCTAAGAGCACAATGGCTGTAACTAATTCCCATGTTGCTACATTTGTCATTCCGACCCTTAAAAACATGATAATAGGAGTAAATGGCGGAATATAAGAACTAACGGTTACATACATGGCTTCGGGGGTTCCGAGACCGAAGGCAGAAATGAAAAATCCAATCATTAAAAGGTAATTGATAGGCATGATCGCTTGGTTTGTTTCTTCAGCTCTACTGACAAGGCATCCTAGGGTAGCTGCCAATGTCGCGTATAATAGATAACCTAAGAAGAAAAATATGACCGCATAGACAATCGTTTCAACCGGAATGTTAGTTAACCCAAGCATTTGGAAAAGAGCTGGTAAGCTTTCTTCTCCACTGCTTTTCACTCTGTACAAAATCGTTAAACCGCTCACTCCTCCCATGAGCCCAAGCTGGACAATCCCTAGGAGGGCAATACCTGTAATTTTGGCAAACATTTGTGTAACAGGGGACACACTTGAAATAAGCAGTTCAATGACTCGTGAAGATTTTTCGGTTGCCACCTCTGTTGCAATCATGTTCCCGTATAAAATGAAAGAGAAATAAAGAACAAATAAAAGGACATAGACAAGCCAGCGGGTTTGTTCCTGAGCCTCTTCACTTTTTGCACTAGCTAGAATTGTCTTAGTTTCAAAGCTCACTGGACTTTCCACAGAACTATACTGCTGGGCTGAAATGCCTAATGACTGCAATGCTTCCTCTTCCTTTACATTTTGAAGTGCATTTTCCACTGATGCTGCAAGACTGTAATCATTACTTCCTTCAATATAAAAAGTACCTTTGGGCATACCATTTTCATCTTTAAATAGGTGCAGATATCCAGCTAAATCCCCATCCTCTACTGCTTTCTTAGCCTCTGATTCAGTACCGGTAAAGTTTGTTAACTTTATTTCATTATCAATCATGGAGACTTGGGTACTTAATTTCATAAATAAATTGTTCTGACTTTCATCAATGACCGCAACAGGTGCTTGTTCCTGGTCATTAAAAAGGTTGATAATCTTGTCAATATTTATCACTGCCACAATCAACAAGATACTTACAGCAGTAGAAATGAAGAACCCTTTTTTTGCAGCATGCTTCTTAAAGGTATACCAAACAATCGTCCAATAGTTATGCACTGGCTTTTCCCACCTTTTCTATAAAAATATCATTTAATGTTGGTTCTTCTACCTCGAATTTGTTAACAAAACCTTTTTGGGCAACCTGTTGAAAAATTTGTTTTGCGACCGTTTCATCAGCAACCTGGATACGAGTGGAATCGACTGTTTCCTTATAATGAATGACTCCAGGCACACTTTTTAAAAAGCTGGTTTCAAAATCTGCATGAATGACAATATGTTTTACCTTATGGCTTCGTTTAATATCTTTTAGCTTCCCTAATACAACTGGAGAACCATGGTGCATAATACATAATTTTTCACATAATTCTTCGACATGCTCCATCCGGTGACTTGAAAAAACAATTGTCGTACCTGCTTCTTTAAGCTTTGTAACTTCATCCTTTAAAAGGTTCACATTTACAGGATCAAGACCGCTGAATGGTTCGTCTAATATCAAAAGCTCAGGTTTATGAAGAACAGAGGCAATAAATTGGATTTTTTGCTGATTTCCTTTTGATAATTCTTCAATTGCTTTATTACGATAGTCGGAAATCTGGAATTTTTCTAACCAATCCTCGATCTCCTTACGTATTTCTTTTTTCTTCATACCACGGAGTCTGCCGAAAAAGTGCAGCTGATCAGCGACTTTTAATTTTGGATAGAGACCACGCTCCTCAGGCAGGTATCCAACAAGAGAGCTATTTTTATAACCAAGTTTTTTTCCTTTCCATGTAATCTCGCCTTCACTCGGTGTCAATAATCCGAGAGTCATGCGAAAAGTCGTTGTCTTTCCTGCTCCATTTGCTCCAAGCATTCCAAACATTTGCCCTTCTTCAACTGTAAGCGATAGATTATTAACCGCCGTGAAATTTCCAAATCGCTTTGATACATCTTGTATGACCAGACTCATATCAACTTTTCTCCCTTCTCTTCCTTTTTTAAGAGTTCTGTAAGAATTTCACGCAAATCCATTGGTTGAGTGTGAAGAACTTCTATTCCTTTCTTTTTTAAAGACTCTAAAGTTTGCGAATTGTTTTTCGTAATAAGCGAGCCATCTGCTTGATTGACGCTTATAAGTCCGGGGGTATCATTTTTAATGGCAAGGCTGTCTTTTATCCAAACTCTTCGCCAGTTTTGTTGTAGTTCATCTTTTTCAAAAATGCCTATATGTCTTCCTTGATGGACAAGCCAAATGTAATCGGCTATCCGCTTGATTTCATCTCCGGAATGGGATGCAAACAATACAGTCTGGTTTTCACTCCTTTCCATATATTTGATAATTTCTTCATCCAGCATTTCTTGTCCGGCAAAATCAAGACCTGCATATGGTTCATCAAGGAGAAGCAGACTTGAGCTCCTGCTTAATTGGATCGCTAAAAAGGCTTTCTTCTGTATGCCGCCTGACATTTTATCCAACCGTTTGTTGAGAGGGATTCCGAACTTTTGAACATACTCTTGAAAAATGGTTTCTGACCAATCTGCAAACGCCAATTTATTTAAGTCGGCAAGCTGCCTCATCGTAAATTTCCCTTGGACAACTAAACTTTGGGGCAAATAGGCTGTGCTTTTTTTCATTTCCGGTTCACCGGCATTTACATTCATAACTTTAATGCTGCCTTCATCATGTTTTACTAATCCCATTATCATTTGAAATAGCGTAGATTTTCCTGACCCGTTACTTCCAACCAATGCCACTACACTTCCAGGTTCAATCTCTGTATTTAATGGACCAAGGACAAAGTCTTTGTCAATTTTTTTTTGAAGATTATTAATCTCAAGTGTGTTCAAGCTTCTCTCTCCTTCTCTTGCAAAATTTCTGCAAACATCGACTCTATCTCTTTTATGGAATAATCATGTTTTAAAGCAGTGTCTATAGCAGTTTTCAGTGCATTTTGAACGGTTGAACGCTTTGTCATTGCAATTTTTGCTTCATCCACTTTTGCAACAAATGTTCCCTTTCCTTGTGTTGTTTTAATATAACCGCTAAGTTCAAGATTTTGATAAGCCCGACGCGTTGTAATGACACTGCAAGCCAAATCTTTTGCTAGAACTCGTATGGATGGAAGCGGGTTTCCAGCTGGCAGGTGCCCGGACACAATTAAAGCCTTTAACTGGGCCTCGATTTGATGATAGATTGGTTCTCTGGAATCTTCTCGTATTGTGATAGGCAGCTTCATGCTTTGTCTCTCCTTCCTGCCAATTTATACATGATAGTCAGCTTTCCTAACATAACCCTTTGCTTGTATATATCCGGTATAAAAGCTAACTCCCGCTAGAAGAAGAGCGGCAAGAACAGTCAAAAAAGGTGTGCTTTTGGAAAAGTTGATCGTCCAGCTGACTAAGCTGTCTCCAGTAACCCAGCTAATAATAAAGAAAGCAAGTAACACTATTGAGTAAAAGATGATATTGACTACCGCAATTTTTACTTTAGAAAAAGAAGAACCAACATCAGCCGAGACAAATTGAAAATTAACAGTCAACGTAATAAACATCCATACAATCAGAAATATGATAAATTCACTAGGTTTAAACACTGATTGAAATGTACCCGGATATAAATACACACAGATAAAGGAAACCGCAGATGAAACAGCCGCGAGCAAGCCTTTAAAAATAAAGCGGCTAAGGAGCAAAACATCTTGTTTAATCGGAAGCTGTGTAGCATAGACATAAAAGCTTGTAGCATACAGGTCTCCTTTAATATTTTCTGTTCTAAATGGTGCAAGTCTAAACAAAAGCGGATACATCGTTACGATAAAAACTAAAAAGGCATCCATAAAAAAGAATTTATAGTCACTTCCATGTTCTTGTATTAATTCGATAAACATTTCAATAATGAACGATGTGACGATTATGCAAAGCAATTGCATAAGACCTTGCTTTATCGGGGCCACTTTGAGCTCGAACCACACTAATTTCCAAATTTGATTTTGATTGGACATATTCTTTCCTCCAAACTGTTTTACTGTTCATGTGTTTATATCTATATATACAGTAAAACAATTTGTTGCCAATTTCAAGACTTTTAATGAAAAAATTCCCACTTTTTTTGAAAGTTTTTGGGTGAGCAGTTAGTAAATGTATTCAGCTTAGGGGATTACTAAAAAAAGATTTATCTTGCTCCTATGATGGATCTTGAAAAACCCTGTAACTAAGCAGTCCGAAAAGAAATGTAATATTGCCTGATGGGAAGGAAAACTTAACGATGGTTGGTAAGTATAGAATTAGGAAAAAAACTCTTGGAGAAGGGAAAACTAATGTTACCATGCGGTTTTTGGGGAAAGGATAAGGGATTTATGCCATAACTTTAATGACCATAAAAATGGACTTTAAAACGTCAATTGCAAAATGGATGACCAAGCAGGTAGTCTATATCCTTTAAGAAATAGACTACCAAGATTGCAGAAATCGTATCACTTTTTAAAAGCTTCATTTTTATTGTACAGTGAATAGAGCTGTTGCACGCGAGCAAGTCTTAATCCCAAATATTTGCTCTCGGAACATTTGCGGTTCTTAAATAATCTAGTATTTGCCCTGTATGTATGGATTCATGATAGCCGATACGTAAGAGCATATCTCCTAAATCTCGAACATATCCAACATCTGAGCGGTCGATTTTGATGCGAGATAAATCATCTTCGGTAAAAGATTTGATTGTACTTAAAAACTCCTTTCTATATGGCTTAGCAAAGTCTAATTCCTTTTTTACAGAAATTAACGGTTGGTTTTGGAAGGGGGATTCATACTGGGTTAAACTACCTTTGTTTTTTATTGCTAAATGGTAATAGTGTTCACTTTCTAAAACATGTCGGATCATTTCTAAACAAGTCATAGCCTTTTCATCTGGCTTCCAATTTAAAATGCTCTCTGGTATCTCAGACCACACTTTAACGCTTCTTCGCCTTACTTCTTCAAGATTTAAAATAACTAGCTTAATAGAATTCAAGATATCACCTCTTCTTTAGTATATCTATTACTTTATACGAATGGGTGTTCGTTATCATTGAATTAAAAATTATGTTCCTAGAGGAAACTTTTCCTCCTCCTTAAAAATAGATGGTGCGTTATATGGATAAGAGCACAATAATCAGCATAATTGCGCTGTTATAGAAATATTTTTTTCTATCTAACTCTTTTCGACTTAGGATCAATTAAATTATTTATCTTCAAAAGAATATTCCCTCTCAACTTTACAAATGCGGACTTTGAAATCCTCATACCATGTTTCTTTACCTTTTCTTTGTGCAGCTTGGTGGGCAGTATTTTCTTTCCATTCTTGAATAGCTTCTAAAGATTCCCAATAAGAAACAGTAATACCATAGCCTTTACTATCTCTAGCACTCTCAACATCAATAAATCCTGGTTGTTTGCTAGCTAATTCCACCATTTTATCTGCCATCATTTCATATTCACTTGATTCCTGATCAGTTCTTATAGAAGTAAATATAACTGCATAATATGTACTCATCATTTCTCCTCGGATTAACTATTTTTGTAAATATTTGCGGCTTCCTTACTTGGAATTATTTTATTAAATTTAATTCCACTATTATGTAAATGACTTTTGAGAACCTTGTTCTAAAATTCCTTCTAATTTTTGTTTTACAGATGCCCAATCACTTTCTATAATACTGTAAAAAACGGAATTACGGAAAGATCCATCTTTTCGTATCATGTGATTTCTTAAAATTCCTTCCTTTACTCCTCCTATTCGTTCAATTGCTTTTTGTGATCGTACGTTTTTTTCATCTGTTTTAAATTGAACGCGTATCACTTCCATGGATTCAAAACAGTATTTTAATAATAAGTATTTACACTCTGTGTTTATTTGCGATCCCCATACAGTAGGAGTTAACCAGGTCCATCCAATTTCTAAGCTATTGTTTTTATTAGAAATTTCAAGAAAACGTGTAGTACCAATTATTTTATCGCTCTCACGAAGTATAATAACAAACGGAAATTCTTTTCCACTTTTTTTGTTTTCTAAAGCCTCTTCTACAAAGGACTCCATATCATTTGGTGTTTGCATGATTTTGGGTAAATGTATCCATATGTTTCCATTATTTCCAATGTCATATAAGCCTTGAATATGACTCTTTTCCATAGGAACAATTTGAACACGCTCTCCTGTCAATTCATCAAGTAAAATTTTCATTTTACCAACATCCTCTTCTCATGGCATTCTGTCAAATTTTTATAAAAACCGTATCCACCATGTTCCATCATCCATTTGATAGGTTCATTAATTCATATAGCTAATCCTCCGCTGATAATCTTTTATTCAGCGGAGGTTTCAATTTTAATAATACCCATTCACCAAGCTTTAGTCGATTGTTAGAACAACTTTTCCACGGCCGTGTCCTCTTTCGATCTCTCGATGGGCGTCTGCGGCTTGGTGCAGCGGAAATGCCTTCCTAATGTGGATTTTTAATTTCCCTTGTGCGTAGAAATCTACTAGCTCAGCAAGTCGATCAACGGATCGTTGGCTGAGAATAGCACGAACACCGAGTTTTTCCACGAGATCAAATGCAACAATCGTGCCGATGCGATCCTTGTTTTCCACAAGCTCAACCGAGGGGAGCAGAGCGTCATCTCCGGCGGCATCTAAAGATGCATCCACACCATTCGGTGCGAGAGAACGAACTCTGCCGACAAGTCCGTCTCCATATGTGACTGGAATTGCACCGAGTGAGCAAAGGTAGTCGTGATTACTGTCACTAGCTGTACCAATAACGGTAGCTCCCCAGGCGTGAGCAAGCTGAACTGCGATTGTACCAACCCCGCCTGCTGCGGCATGTATTAACACAGTGTCACCTTTTCCTGCACCAATCTCCTTAAGAGCAGTGTGGGCGGTTTGTCCAGAAGCTGTTATGGCACCAGCCTCCTCCCAAGGCATGCTCTGTGGTTTGTGAATAATCTGGTCGACACTGACCACCACATATTCTGCATAACAGGCCATCATAGCCCAGCCAAGGACTTCACTGCCGACTGAGAAGTCAGTAACCTCGTCCCCTACTTGATCAACAATTCCTGCGAATTCGTTGCCGAGAATCTGTGGAAACCTCACCTCCAAACCGGGGGGAGTCCAGCCACTTTTACGAACCGCACAGTCGAACGGCTGAATTCCGGCAGCTTTGACACGGACCCGGACTTGTCCGGCTCCCGCCTGAGGATCATCAAATTCTATCGCTTGTAAAACATCTGGAGGTCCAAAAACAGAAAATGCCGCGGCTCTCATAACATATCCCTCTTTTCTAATTCCCAGTTAATAATTTGACAGACTTCTAGTTCAATAGAAGTATGATAAACTCCCCTAAAGAATCTTCCTTTCTGTGTTTTAAAACCCCACTTCGATTAAATTCAAAATCCTCATCATTCTGATGTGCGGGGTTCCAATGAAGACTGGATCCCAGATCATTCACCTTGCTGTAAACTCCTGCGGAAATGGCACCGCAAATAAAGTTTAGCATGGACAATATTATTAAAGGTCTGTAGACTCCAGAATCGGTTTCACTGTCCAATGCTTTTTAACCGACCTTCTTTTTAGTTTAGTTACATGTTTTATTCTATAATTGATAAATAATAAATAAAAATACATATTAATATATTTATATATATACTTGAGTATATGAATAAAGGAGTGCCAACATGGAATTACTGCAACTGCATTATTTTCGGACAGTCGCTAAGTTGGAGCATATGACGAAAGCTGCCCAAGAGCTTCGTATCGCGCAGCCGGCTCTAAGCAAAACCATCGCCAGGTTGGAAGAGGATTTAGGTGTACCATTATTTGATCGTCATGGAAGGAATATTCAACTCAACTCATTCGGAAAAGCGTTTTTAAAAAAAGCGGAAATGGCCCTAATGCTGCTTGAAGAGGGGCGTAGAGAAGTTGAAGATCTCGCAGGAATGGAAAGAGGGCGTGTTTTTCTAGCAACAACAACTCATAAATGCTTTTCAGACGTAATTGGTTCTTTTATAACCTTGCATCCAGATGTCAGACTTCAAATTACCCAAGCTTCAGGGGAAGAAAAGGTGCAACAGCTTCAGAACGGAGAAATCGACTTATGTATCACTTTCCCACCCATTGAGCAGAAAGGAATAGAGGGATTATCCTTTCTCACTGAAGAAATTTTACTAGCTGTGCCTCATACACATCGATTTGCTAATCGGAGTAATATAGATTTAAGCGAAGCAGCTGGAGATCCTTTTATTTGTATAAAAAAAGGAAATCCGTTCCGAGAGATGACGGATGAGTTTTGTCAACTAGCTGGATTCACTCCGAATATAATATGTGAAGTTGATGAACATTCTGCAATAGGTCATTTCATCCGGCTGGGAATCGGTGTTGCGTTTTTACCGGAAACGTTAATAGAACATTTTGAAACATCATTACATTTAGTTCATATCAATCATCCTATTTGTCAGCGCACCTACCAAATAGCATGGCTTGAAGGGCGCTATATGTCCGTGGCTGCTCGTAAGTTTCGGGAATTTGTCGTTCAGAGCTTTACCGCATTGTAATGAAAACAACCAGGTTTCTTTTTTACTGTTTTCATCATTCAAACATACCTTAAAGTGGACTAGTAAAAACAATAATAACTTTTTAGGATGGTAGAATTTATGATTAGTATAGGTACAACAAAGAGAGATATGTATAAATGGCTCGTTCTGTTAATTGCAACTATTTCTCAAACATTTGCTACGTTCGTTACATATGGAGTTGGACCGTTAGCTTCCTTATGGCAGCAAGAATACCACTTATCACAGTTTCAAACAGGTTTGCTCGTATCAGCTGTAAACATCGGACCTATCTGCTCTATGTTGGTTTTTGGGGACCTTATGGATCGATATGGAGAAAGGTGGATTGTTGGATTAGGGTCTGTTTTTCTTGGAGCTAGTATGTTATTTGCATATCAAGTGACTAATTATATTTATTTATTTGTCATTTTACTGTTTGCAGGGGTCTGGTATGGGACAGCTCAACCTGGGGGAAGTAAGGCTGTTGTAAAGTGATTTCCCACGAATCGAAGAGGGCTTGCAATGGGAATTCGGCAAACTGGTATACCCATTGGAGGAGCTTTAGCTTCTCTTACACTCCCTGTCGTTTTCTATAAATATGGATTACCTTCTGTTATTCTAGTTCAAGCTTTAACTGCCATTGCAGGAAGCATTCTATTTATTACCTTTTATCGAGATTATGAAGTTCAGAAGGAGAAAGTAAAAAAGGTGACATTTATTGAGAAACTAGGAAAAATAAAGAGCAATCATTCTTTATATCCCGTATTTTTAATTGGTGTAACGATGATTTCTTTGCAAATGGTCGTAGTGGCACATTTAATGGGCTACCTTTCTAATGAATTGAAAATGAATTTACACGATGCCGGAATCCTGCTAAGTATTTCCCTGATAGGCGGTATGATTGGAAGAATTCTACTCGCATGGGCAAGTGATAAACTATTTAAAGGAAACCGTTCTGCCCCTTTAATAATAACAATTGGAATAAGTGTATTCCTAATCCTATGTACAAGTTATCTCATCCCTCATTTGCCAATATGGGTACTTTATATGGTTTGTTTTTTTCTTGGTTTTTTTGGAATTGGATGGTTTAGCTTATTTATTGTATTAGTGTCTGAAAAGGCAAATCCGCGCCTTATCGGATTAACAGTTAGTTTTGCTTTAACCTTAAACCAACTATCTATTGTTATTGCTCCTGCACTTTTTGGAATAGCAGTAGACTATTTTCACAACTATGCTATCCCGTTTAGCACCCTAGCTGCTCTTATTGGACTTGGAGGCATATGGTTAATGATTGGTGAACATCGTAATAAGCAGGTCCATATTCGAGATAATAGGAATTAACAATTAGAAAAATGATCTACTTAAAGCCGAATTTCCTTACACTATGGATGAATCGCCCTCATTTTTTTTACGAATTCCCACAATAATCATCATGCCAAAATGATTTTCTTGTTCTGGATTAAATGTGCTTTCAATACGTTCTGCTTCTATCTGTTAAAGATGGATTGATTATATCCGTTACGGCCCGATATATATTTTCAGGATGCAAAGGCACTTATTTCAAAATAATAGAAACGCCAACATTCACTTTTCCTGGCTTTATACTGATACATAGATTCCAAAATGATTTTTTCTTTTTTGTACAATGTTTTTTAAGAGAGCCCTGTTATTGCTAATGTGCTTGGAACAATCGTAATGATCAAGAAAACAAAAGAAGTTGGTCCCTTCTATGGAACCAACCATCTGAATCAATCATCTCTTCTATTCTCATCACCGATATCTTGTGGATCTTCTATTGGATCTTCAGGATCTGGTTTTTTATCTTTTTCGTCATCTTGATTTATTGTATCATCTTCATCGACTCCAGGTACATTTTCGTCCATATTATTCATATCTTCATTATTAGGAGCTTGTTCCTCATTCTGCCCATTTTCTGGAGGCGCCGGGTCTTGATCGTCATTTACTGCACAACCTGTGATCAGCGTGACAGCAAATAGTGTACTTAATGTTTTAATTAGCCAGTCCTTCATTGTACTACCCCTTTCTTATTAAGTTATACTTGAATATCTTTTGTAATTTATCCTTTTTTATTCAATTAAATATTTTTTTTAGAAGATTATTTATAATTTTTCACTCTTCTTTGAAATAAATACTATCCAATATATGGTGTAGTACCAACATTTTTACATAAAGTTTTAGTAAGGTTTAAGTCTCTATTTTGCACTTTACTCTGCCATTCATGATCATTTCATTAGGTTCATTGCTGCCTGAGTTTGGGATTCTTGCTGACTTTGTACTTGGTTATTTTGTTGCATTTGTTGATCTTGTAGTTGGTTGCTTTGTGGCATTTGTTGACCTTGGCCACTCATTCCGGCAATAAGTGGTACATATTGCTGCACCGTTTTTCCCAGACCTTGTCCTCGTGTCATGCTGTAGTAAGCAGCTGCTCCTATACCTGCAGAAGCTAGTAAAGGTAACCAGACTTGTTGTTTTTGCAATGTATACACCCCCTTTATTCATCCCTTTTATTTTGGTGTGCGTATTAAAAATCATGTAAGTGAACCATTTCCACCCATAAGATTTCTGCTGGAAGTCTGATTTTCTATATTACCTATCCTGATTAAGTACGTTGATTATAAGGTTTATTTGATTGTATAGATGCTCTTTGGTAAATGGTTCCGCACACTTAGAAAATTCTGCAATTAAACGGACAATCTCCCTTTTGAATAAGAAAATTTCATGATCATTAAGCATAACTATCCCCCTTAAATCATTTCCTTTTTTAATACCCTTCAAATAGAGAAGTCATCCCATATAAATAAAAGAAATACCTCAGAAGGCAGAAAAAGATTTCAGTCTGTTCAACTATACATATTTAACTTTCTAACTAACCAATTTTGAATGAAAGAAGTGAATTAAAATGACCGTAGTAAATCAAGTCAAGACGACGCTGGCAGGATTAAAAAGTGCAC
This sequence comes from Metabacillus arenae, assembly GCF_014773385.1. Classification (GTDB taxonomy): domain Bacteria; phylum Bacillota; class Bacilli; order Bacillales; family Bacillaceae; genus Metabacillus_D; species Metabacillus_D arenae. Next base: position 84,306 of record NZ_JACXAI010000011.1, read on the forward strand.
AAGCCAGCTTCGAAACCTTTGCACTTGGTACTGATAATGAACAAGCCAAGCAGCTTTATCAACAAGCAGCTAAGCAAACTCAAGCTATTGTTGACAGTATCAGTCCACGTCTTCAGCAAATTGAACAAGAAGAACCTCAATACAAAGAATAAAAGGTTGGTTGATTCAATCAACCTTTTTTATACTTCGATTTATGGATAGAGGGTGATTCCATGAAAAATTGGCTGAAAGGATTAAACATTAGTCTTTTCTTAATAGCGATTATCGGACTTTACACTGGATGTGCGGGAAATCAGAATCAGTTTGCTGACAACACCGATAATGCAAACATCGTAAAGGTACATACAAGTAAACCAATCGATCAAACTGTTGCTAATAAAGCAAAAGAAAAGGTAATAAAAGGAGAAGAAATTTCAGGTGTTAAAGCGGTGAATACAGATAAGGAGCTGTTTTTGGCGCTAAAGATCGATCAATTTGATCGGTTTCGACTCAAAAATATCGAAAAGAAAGTGAAAACAGACTTAGAAAAAACATATCCTGATCATAAAATCCTCGTCTCTACCGATTCAAAAATGTATCTGGAACTGGGCCAATTAGAAGTAAAATTACAAAAAGATAACACAAAGATGAAAACATTAAAAAAAGAGTTCAACAGAATCAAAAGCCTTATGAAGGAAAAAACGTGACGGAAAAGGGGAACAGGCATGTCAAATAATCAAAAGAAAAAACTAACACCCGTCCAACAGGAATACCAAGCCCTCGAAGATAAACTCGAAACAAAAAGACCTATATTTACAAATTGTATAAAAGCTTTTATAACAGGCGGTATCATTTGCCTGATCGGACAGGCTATTCAAATGTTTTATATCTATTATTTTGATTTTACAGACCAAACCGCCGGCAATCCAACGGTTGGAACCTTGATTTTCATCTCTATGCTTCTTACAGGTTTTGGAGTCTATGATCGAATCGCACAATTTGGAGGGGCAGGTTCTGCTGTTCCGGTTACTGGATTTGGAAATGCCGTCATATCAGCTGCCATTGAACATCGAACCGAAGGGTTTGTGTTAGGTGTGGGCGGTAATATGTTTAAATTGGCGGGTTCTGTGATTTTGTTTGGTGTTTTTTCTGCATTTGTGATTGCTATGATTAAAACAATTCTTATACAGTGGGGCGGGTTGTGATGTTAACGGGGCATCGTACATGGGTTTTTGATCAAAAGCCGGTTATACTCTCCACCGGAACTGTAGGCGGACCCTTTGAAGCAGATGGGTTACTTACTGAAGACTTTGATATCCTCCATTCCGATTTATGGTTATCACAATATGAGAAAGCCCATAAAGTTCTTATTGAAGAAGCCTGTCAAAAAGCTATCGAAAAAGCCGGCCTTCAAAAGGAACAAATCCAATTTTTTCTTGGAGGAGACCTTATTAATCAGATTACACCAACAAGCTTTGCTTCACGTACATTGGGAACTCCTTATCTTGGATTGTTTGGTGCTTGTTCGACCTCAATGGAAGGACTTGCTCTTGGTGCCTATCTTGTTAACACGAAAGGGGCCAACTATTTGTTAACAGGGGCCTCTAGTCATAATACTGCTGTAGAAAAACAGTTCCGCTACCCGACGGAGTATGGGGGTCAGAAACCACCTACTGCCCAATGGACGGTCACAGGTGCTGGAGTCGCATTGTTAAGTAATTCTGGAGAGGGACCATGTGTTACATCAGCTACGATTGGTCGAGTCATTGATATGGGAATGACAGATCCGTTTAATATGGGAGGAGCGATGGCTCCCGCGGCAGTTGATACGATTGAAGCTCATTTAACAGAACGAAAACTTGACCCTTCGTATTATGATTTAATTGTAACCGGAGATCTGGGTCAAATTGGCCACGAAGTTTCACTTGATTTATTTAAAAAACATGGAACCCTAATCGATGAAGAAAACTACCAGGACTGTGGGTTGATGATTTACCGAGAAGAGCAGCCGGTCTTAGCTGGAGCAAGTGGACCGGGTTGTTCAGCGACGGTTGTTTATGGTCATTTGTTAAATCGCATGAAAAAAGGGGAACTCAAACGAATATTGGTTGTAGCAACAGGAGCTTTATTGTCGCCGTTAAGTTTTCAGCAAAATGAAACGATTCCTTGCATCGCACATGCGGTGTCGATTGAATACGGAGGTGAATAACGAGCATGATTTTCTTTTGGGCTTTTGTTGTAGGTGGATTGATTTGCGTCGTCGGTCAAATTATGTTTGATGTGTTTAAACTCACTCCAGCCCACACATTAAGTACGTTCGTTGTCATCGGTGCCCTTCTTGATGGGTTTGGTTTATATGAACCATTTATTGATTTTGCTGGAGCTGGAGCTACCATTCCCATTACAAGTTTCGGAAATTCCCTCGTTCACGGAGCAATGGAAGAAGCAGAAAAACACGGGTTAGTCGGTGTGATATCGGGAATGTTTGAAGTGACAAGTGCCGGTATATCAGCTGCGATAATTTTCGGTATGATCGGCGCCTTGCTTTTTAAACCTAAAGGATAAGGTGGATGTAAAATGACTGTTTCATCACAGGTTAAGCAAACTCTTGCCAGCCTCAAAGGTATCGAAGCTGATTTATCCAGTTTAGCATTACGGACTCAAGATCATGACTCAAAGCGCAAGTTGCATGAAACCATGATGGAGGTGCATGAGGTAGCGACAGATTTAAAACAACGAGTTGGAGAATTGGAAAGAGAGGAATTTCAGTACAAAGGTTTTTGATAAAAACTGATTCATTTACAGGAGGTGTCAAGCAGTGCCTGAATGGCTAGAGGTAGTCGTGCGGTCGTTAATATTTGTTATTGTTCTATTTTTCATCACAAAATGGTTAGGAAAAAAACAACTTTCTGAGCTTTCTTTCTTTGAATATGTCACCGGGATTACGATTGGAAGTATAGGAGCAGAAGTTGTCATGGGATTTGAACGAAACATTTTTAACGGGATCATTGGAATTATGATCTTTGCAGCAATACCCTTTTTAGCAGGTTTGCTTTCCTTAAAAAGTAAGGCTTTTCGTAATTTTATAGAAGGGAGAGCAACTGTTTTAATAAAAGATGGGAAAATTATGGAGGATAATTTAAAATAGGAAAAATACACAACCGATGAACTATTAGAATTACTTCGAAAAAAAGATGTCTTTAAGACGGCTGATGTCGAATTTGCTTTATTAGAGCCAACAGGTGATTTAAGCGTAATGCTTAAGAAAGAGAACCAACCATTGACTCCGAAAGATGTAAACTTAAACGTTGCTTCTGTTAAGGAACCGCAGGCCGTTATCATGGATGGGAAGATCTTGGATGAGCCTCTGTCGACGATTGGTCGAAATCGGAGATGGTTAAAAACCGAATTGGAAAAACAAGGGGTTACGATTGAAAATGTATTTCTTGGACAAGTGGATTCTGATGGCCAATTAACAATCGACCTTTTTGACGATAAACTTCAAGTCCCGGCTCCTCAAGAAAAGCGATTAATCCTTTCGACTATGAAGAAATGTCAAGCAGACTTGGAGTTGTTTGCGCTTGGAACAGAAGCAAAGGAAGCCAAACATATGTATAGTGAAAATAGTAAAAAGTTACAAGAAGCCATTAATAAAGTTACACCCATTTTAAAAGGCTAATGGTTGTTAAAATTACATTGAGATAAAGTATATAAAATAGTCACAGCTTATTTCTTATTTTAGGATTTCTTTTTTGAAAAAGCACCTTTCTTATGGAAAAACATAAATTACTTTTATGATTGAAATCTTAGCCTAAAACCTATAGAGGTTTAAATGTTGAAAACTCCTTTTATACGCTTATCTTAACTACAAAGGTGAGAGACCATTTGTGGCTTGTTTTATGTCTGCTTTTTTAATTTGTCTTTTTTGATGGGATAACAAATTTTATAGAAGACTGCCTATTTCTAAGACAGTCTTCCTTATTAACATACTAACTTCTTTTACCTTCAAGTTGATCAATATAAAATCTCTGTTAAATGTAAACTATTCATACTTACAGTTTGATTCTCTTCTTGATCACAAAAATCTCAGTTTTGGTTACGCCAATTTCTCATCATTTGCTCATAAATCATACTCATCGACTGGGGAGAGCTAGGAGGCATAAATACCATGTTCATCCTGCGCTGTTCTTCCTCTATTCGAGAGTCCATTACCGTTTTTAAATGTCCTGTACGATAAAGTTGATTTTTAAAGGAAGGAAGAGAAACGGGTATGGTTATCTTCTTATTATTGGTAAATGTAACGATTGTTTGATCAGATTCATTTGAAACATATTTATATACATGCTTATGTGAAATCCAAACACATTGAGGATTATTTGCAGATTGTGTCGGAAAAAAGTAAATAACTTGGACAGGATCTACGATGATTGGTGGCTTATGGGTAATATCTATTAACTCTCTTGTACCAATTTTTCTTCCCTCGTAACTAGCAGAGTAGTATTTGCAGCTATAATCGATTAATTCTAATGGCCGCTGATCGATAATCAATTCCTTTTCTTCTTCTATTACTTTCGACATAAGTTTCTTTTCTTGAGGATGGGGAAAGATGGCCATTGTTTCTGGTTTTACAAAATAACGAACTTCATTTTTTACTTTCGTTTTCATTTGAACACACCTCATTTTATAGGAATTTATTACTACAAACAGATTACCATGTCTTTTTCTGTTTTTCTACAAATTTACATAAAATATACAAAATCGTGACATTTTTACATTTTGTTAAAATTACATAAACCTTTTATTTACAAGACTTATTGCAACTTTTTCAAAACATTTGTTTGTTTTTTTGTTAATTAGCTTTAAAAAAGGGTAAAATATTTTAACATTTTATTTAGTTCAAATTATCTAGTTTAGTATAAACAAGAGCTATTCCTACTAGTAAAAATATACCTAAGTATCATATATGCATTTTTACAAAATAGAATTTTTAAATTGTTACCATAATAAAAACCACCTAACATAATGGTTTTAGGTGGTTTAAACTGCTGGCTCTGCTTCCTGCTCCAATTCAACTATGTGTTTTTCTGAAATTGTCTCTAATGTTAAATCGTGAATCGTGATTTCAGGCCGGCTTCCTACACGAATATTTATTCCGGTTTGCCCTAACCCTTCACTTATATAGAACGGCTTACCATTAAAATGATGTAAACCCTTTACCATCTTCATCTTAATTAATTTCCCCATTTTCACTAAGTGATACGGCTTTGGCCAATGAATTTGCCCTCCATGAAAATGACCAGAAAGCAAGTAATCAAAAGAAAAGTCTTTCATATCAAGCACGATATTTGGATCATGTGTCAAAACAAGATTGTAGCCTTTCTCAAGTCCATAATAAGATTTGAATATATCACTTCGCTTCGTACTGAAGTCATCGATCCCTATAATATTTACTCTTTTGCCGTTAATCATAATAGTATCATTTTGATTTTGCATTGTTTTACATCCAAATTCATCTAATGTCTGTTTTAATTTATTAAAGTTTGGATGACTCAGCACATAATCATGATTTCCGAATACTGCATATATTCCGTACTTTGGATTTAATTCATTTAACACTTTTAAATAAGGAATTAGCCTTGGGATGCTCCGTTTCCTGTCTAAGAAGTCACCTGTTAAAGCGATCAAGTCTATTGAATGGTTTTGGAGCCTATCATAAAGCTTGGCTGGAGAAATAGAAATGTTTTCTAAATGCATATCTGAAATTTGCAATAAACGGATCTTGTTCGTTTGTTCAGAAGTAATAGCATTATCTATTGAAACATGGTTGATTACAATGTCTTGTGTATTTTTATATCCTTTATAAAAGAAGAAAAATAATAATAATCCTGCCAGAATCGTTAATAAAAGGATCAATAAAATCCCCTCCTCCTATACAATTATAGGAAATTTGAGGGGATATTGGTACCTGTAATTATTGGAGATTCTTCCAACCAATTAATTACCTTATAATACTAATCTTCACTTTTGTTATACTTTACCGTATTTCCCTAATAATGATTTCGTTGACATAAATAAGTAATTTGGAGATTTATTTTTTTGCCTGGCCGGATTTGATGAAGATATAAGAAAAATTGGAAAAAGAGCTAATTGTTTGAACCATATATACAGGCGGCTTGTTATTGAAAATGATTCAAACCCTAAACGCTCAGACCCCCTGTTTAACATTGTTATACCAATAATACCTTTAATTTGTTCCTTTTTTTTATGCTGCTCTACATATGAAGCCAAATAGGGTAAGGACTCTTTTATTTTTTTGTATACTACCACTGCTCTTTTTATATCATTGTTAATATTATAAAGCTCTTTTAATAACTGAACATTGTGGAGATGGATTTTAACAAGAGTATCATTTTTTTTAATGATTGTACCATCAGAAAGAACAACCTCTCTCCCTTTATAACGAGTCAGCCGCACTCGAAATATCGTCTTCTTCTTTTCTGTTTGTTTAAGGTATTGAAGACGAGTAAATGTATAATATACAGGATCTAAAATACTCCAGGCAGAGATAATGTAAAGTTTCATTTTCATAATTATTCTCCTTGAAATCTTTCTTAAGCCTTTATCACACTCTTTACGGGCAGTAAAACCTCGAACTTCAATCCTTCTGATTAAAAGTTTCACTTTATTATTTTGACAAGAAAACTTAAAAATATGGATGGAAATTGCAGGGTTTGTTGAATGATATTTCATGAACAGCACAAACTATTTTAAGAAAAGCGGAAGTGCCTTGATCAGCCAAGGATAGCACTAAGACTAGCTTCAAAGAAAGGCGTTTTTTCCTTTCTTTGAAGCTTGGCTTGTAACCTGAGGGTGGATAGGCGCGGAAGCTGGACTACGAGAACATACTTAAATACGTTCATCATTTATTGGACTTAAAAATTTTGGAATATACTAAAAAAAGAACGAGGTAATTGTCATGAAAAGCATATTATTTATGCCTTTTTTGCAAATTTCTTCAGGACACCATCATGTAGCGGATGGGATAATGGAAGGGCTTCAGGAAATAGATGATTCATTTCAGTGTGAAAAGGTAGATATTTTATCTTATAGCTACGGCAAAACCGAAGCGTTTGTATCAGCCGTTTATTTAAAATGGATTCATATTTTCCCTAGTTTTTACAGCTGGATTTACCGAAAATCTGTATTTGAAAATAAGGTCAATGACAAGCGCTTCCGTTTATATGAGCTCTTATTTTTATTTTGGATGAAAAAATTGATAGAGGAAAAAAATCCTCGCCTGATTATTTGCACCCATGCCCTGCCTTCCTACATGCTTAGTCAAATAAAACAAAGGACAAAGCAAAGCACTCCTGTAATCAATGTTTACACCGATTATTTTATTAATCATATTTGGGGAATTAAGGAGATTGATTACCATTTTGTTCCCAGCAGTATGATGAAGGATTATTTAATTGATCGGGGGATTGAATCCAATCGGATTCATGTAACCGGTATTCCTATCCATCCAAAATTAAAGGAAAACATAAAGGAGAACATAAAGAAAACAAAAAAACGAAACAAATACTCCATCCTCTTATCTGGAGGTAACCTGGGTACTGGCGAATTAAAAAAATTTGTTCAAAAGCTGCAACCAAAAGGACATATTCAATACAAAGTATTATGTGGAAAAAACGCGAAGCTTTTTCAATTTATTAAAGAGCTTGAAAACCCGTGGATTATCCCCTTGTCCTATATTTCATCTAAAGAAGAAATGAATCTGCTGTATCACGAATCAGATGCAATTATTACTAAACCAGGGGGGGTAACCATTAGTGAATGCTTATTTAAGAAACTCCCTATATTTGTGTATCATTCATTGCCTGGTCAAGAGGAACTCAATTTACGTTTTCTGAAAAAAGAGGGCCTTGTCTTTCATTTAGAGGGCTGGAGAAGGCAATCAAATCTGGAAGAACAAATTCAAAATACTTTAGATTCCAAACAACAGAATAAAGGATTAAGTGACAGTCTGAATGCCTATCATGAGGAATTAGCGAATGAAGATATCTCAGAGGCTATCAATCAAATTTTAATACGTTATGGATAAGATTCTCTATACAATGTCAATATGTTTGAGTCTTTATATTCTCCAATTTAAGGTGTGAAAATATTGGAATTAAAGATTATGACCTACAATATTCACCATGGCAAGGGCGTAGATAAACAATTGTGCCTTGATCGAATCTTACATGTAATAAAAAACAGCGAGGCAGATATTATAGGTTTAAATGAAGTTGATAGGCATTTTTCAAAAAGAAGTAATTATGAGGACCAGATAACGTCGCTTGCAAAACAATTAAACATGTATCACTCTTTCAGCCCCTCTATCTCTTTTATATCTAAAGAATTATCACCTGAGAGGCATTATGGAAATGCATTACTGTCTCGATATCCAATACTAACTGAAAAAAACCATCCATTTCATTATAAGTCACGACTGATCGAAGGAAGATCAGTCCTTGAAGCAACGGTTAAGTTAAATAGAACTATTGTTCGAATTTTTGTTAGTCATTTAAGTCTTAATCTCTTTTTACAACGAAAACAAACAGAATTTATTATGAATCAAAAACAAATAAGCCCCTTTCCTATGATTATAATGGGCGATTGGAACATGAAACCTCGTTCATGGGGATGGAGAAAAATGACAAGTGCTTTCCAAGACGTATGGGAGTATGCCGGCATTGGAGAAGGATATACTTACCCCTCTCTTCGCCCAAGATCAAGGTTAGATTACCTATTCGTCAGTAAAGATTTTCAGATTTTAGATGCTGAAGTAGTAAAAAGTATTCCAGAAGCTTCTGATCATCTGCCATTAAAAGCTACAATTCAAATAAAAGAATGAATTTTAAAGCTTCCTAACCAAAGGAGAATTCATGATGACTTCAACCTCAAACCAGAAAAAAAGAATCATCTTGCTTATGATTGATACATTTATGGATTCAGCCTTACAAGCTGCCTTAAAAGCTGGAAGAGCTCCAGCCTTAAAATTTCTTATGGAAAACGGGCGATACTTTTCAGATGTAGTGAGTCCCTTTCCAACAATGTCAGTAACTGTTGATAGTACGTTATTAATGGGTGTAAACAGTGATAAACACAAAATCCCTGGTCTTGTTTGGTATAACCAGCATGAAAAAAGACTGATTAACTATGGAAGCCATATTAGAGAACTTTATAAACTGGGCTTAAAGCAATCAACGGAAGATATTTTTTACAATTTAAATCACGAGCATTTAAGTAAGCAATATAAAACCATTCATGAAATCTTACATGAAAAAGGCATTCAAACCGCCTCAATAAATGCCCTTTTGTACCGTGGAAATACCCCTTCATTTTTAAAAATACCCTTTCTACTATCGATGTTCTCAGGTTTGAATTCTCAAATGAAGTCGTATTCCCCAGACTTTTTTTCATACGGTTTAATGCATAAACTAAACCCTTTAAAGAAGTATTCTTTCTTTTGGAAAAAATATGGATTTAATGATAAATTTTCAAGAAATGAATTAACATATCTAATTAACAAAAATAAGTTGCCGCCCTTTTCAATTGTTTATTTTCCTGATTTAGATCAAAGTGTACATAAAAATGGAAGAGAGGATGTAACTGGTATTGAAAAAGTCGATCAACAGCTTCAAAAAATTTTAAATCAATATCCTTCTTGGGAAGTTGCTTTAACAGACAATATTTGGATCCTTCTCGGTGATAATGGCCAAGCGTGGATAAAAAATGATCGTAAGAAAGCCTTGATTGATTTAAAGAAAATTCTATGCAATTTTAATATTGTAAAGCTAAAGAAGGGAGTAACCTCCCAAGACGAAATCGTTCTAGGTGTGAATGAAAGGATGGCTTTTATTTACAGCCTAGACGTTAAAAAGGTCCCATTAGAAAAATTAGCAAGTCCTTTGGAAAAAGATGATCGAATTGATATTATTGCACGAAAAAAAGAAAAGACAGTAACAGTTACATCAGGACTGCACAGTGGACACCTTCATTTTTATCCTGGCAGTGACTTTACTGATGAATATGGACAATCTTGGTCTATAGATGGGAATAAAGAAATTCTAAACATAGAAATTAAAGATAATAAAATCATTTATGGAGACTACCCAGACGCATTAGCAAGATTATACACATCCCTTTTTTCTCATAAAGGTGAATACATGATCGTCAGTGCAAGACCAGGCTATGAATTTATAGGAGAGGGTTCTCCTACGCATGTTGGTGGAGCGAGTCATGGAGGCTTGCATCGTCAAGACTCCTTAGTATCCATGATCATTTGCGGCACAGATTCATCTCCAAACTATTTACGGTTGATAGACATGAAGGATTGGTTATTAACATTAATTACTTAAGTTACCATCTGCTTACTCATAAATAGAGGCTTCCTTAAATGTTAAAGGTTCCAGCCAATTTTTTAAGGTAAGCCTCAGGTTGTTATTTGCTTTCCAACAAGCATTCAAACATGGTCAAGCTAAGTCCTTACTCTTTAGGAAACGAAAGGTTTTATCGGTCAATATGCTAACAAAGCTCCCAATAAATGCACTTCCTATTATATCAATTGGATAATGATGACCTAACCATATACGGGAAAACCCAGTTAACATCGATAATCCCCACATGATAGATCCAATGAACCGCTCATAAAGGAAAACAGATGTAGATATAGAAAAAACTAGCAGAGTATGTTTACTTGGAAATGAAGAGTCTGTCTTTGAAGGAATGAGTATCCCTATACGTCGTTTCATAAAAGGACGCGGTTTAAAATAAACAGACTTAATCAACCGATTAATAATCAAGGAAAATAGGGAAGAGATCACCGCCTTTTTAGCTGCTTTTTTGTATGAAGAGTTAATCCACATGAAAAGCAATACAAAAAGAAATACATATCGCATTTTTTTCGATATTAGGATCATGAATAGATCAATTGGAGTACCGGGCTGCAATTTCTTATCATTCATAAAGATAGCTCCTTACGTTGAAGATACAAGTATAATTCCCCTATTAGGATGTAATAAATCAGCCTAATGATTTCCATCATAATCAAATTGCTGTTTGTAAAAATTAAATGGTGAAGGGTACAAAAATCCCTAAAAAATTATATTTGTAAGGAAGTGTTAAAATTTGAATAATTATAAGTGGATGAATAATCTGAATAATCTCATAAATAAAGGAGGAAGACTGCCCTTATTTAACATGTTTGGCAGAAGAAGACGAAGAAATAGAGGAATGGTTTGGACGTCTATTCTGGGCTTAGGAATCAGTGCGGTTGTAATGGGTTTAAGAGGAAATCAAAACAAAAATTTCATGCGTCCCTTTAGAAATTTCCTAACTAATTTTCAGACAAAAAATAATCAAAATCCTGTTGGAATGCAAAACAGAAATGCTTTTGCTGAATTTTCGAATGAACTATCACCAAATATGAATTCAGATAAAACAAATAAAAATTAAAGAGGATAACTAAGAAAACAACCTTATTGAAATAAATAAGGTTGTTTTCTATAATAACTCAAAGCCGTAATATCTGGTCAAACCAATCCCCAATGATAACAATATGGGGATAGTACTGAGCGAACCGTTTTCGTTAACTTAAAAATACTCATTTAACTCCCATGATTCTACTATTTGATGTGCAGTTTGTGGATTAAATCCTTTTCCGAGCAAATATGCGATAGCAGCTATTTCTTCTAAAGCATGCTTATACGACGTATATTTCGCTTCCTGCAATCCGTAGTTTACAAATGGCCTGACTGCATTTAATGTTGGATTTTTTAATTGCGGGTATAACATTGCAGGCATTTGATGAGCGATAATCTCAGAAGTTGGGTACTGTCTATAATTGTTGACTGGATAATAATATGGCTGATAACCATTCATTGGCCTAGACATCCTCTCTCATTCATTCGATTTCATTTTATGTTTCAAGTAAAAATTAGGTGATTTGTCCCCATTATGATTTTATTTGGAAGGGTAAAGGTGGTCTATAAATGTCTTTGCCAGATTAATATCCTTATTCTACCTAGTAAGGTGTGAAGAGAAATATACGCAAATTTATGGTTTGTTATCAAATGTTTGAACGTAAAAAATAGTAATAGCAGCAACAAACTGCTGCGGTCCTCTTTATTTTTTTCTTTTCTTATATGGTATGTTTAGATTTAGTATGAATGAATTTTGATCCAATCAAAGTGTATGTTCTGATCCTGAGATGGACCATAACGGTCAGGATCACTGCCTCCGTGGAAGGCGGTCATATGAAGCGTATCTACTTTAGTTCCATCCGTTACGTATTTAATGTTCGTCTTCGTGAACTTTGGTGTACTCATGTCATTGACATAAATCTTTAGAACGCCATCATAGTTACTGCCGCTATTGATCTTGACCAAGATTTTAACTGTATACCAGGTATTGCTCGAGAGAATAACGTCCTTTAACGGTTGATGATTCATATCTGCCCCGAAACCATCTCCCCATGTTTCTGTCATTCCCGCATGATAGACATAAGGAATCAAATGTCCATCAGGTTTGAACATCAGTCTGACGCTAAATCCGTCACCGTTAGTGGCATCACCGCCCCCAGTATAGTTTTTGCCGCCTCCAAGACCAGGAAGCTTTCCCCCTTCTGTCCAATCATAGGTACCGCTAGTCGGGGCGAATTTCACTCGATATTCCAATTTGTAAGTGTCCTTCCCTTGCAATCGGGACAAAATTTGACCGCCGCTTCCAGATGTTCCCACTCCACCTTCTGGCATATGAAAAACTAGATGTCCGGCACTATTGATAGTAATTCGATCGGTTTGAGTTTTCGAAATGATGTTTCCGAAATCTTCAATTGCTTGTTGATCTGAATATACACCTGTCTCACTAGAAAAAAACACATCACGATCTGCAAAATACGCTGAGAAAGCGCTTACAGTTGACAATAAGAAAATTAAACCCACTAGTCCAAAAGATACAACACTGCGCTTATTCAACCACCTCATTCAAATCCCTCCTTGTATTGTTGTCATCATATTAAAATGGCGGGAATGTCATTGAACCTGCCGTTTATCATATTGTAACGGCAGGTTCTCGTTGCTATTGGACAAATTTGACGTCTACTTCATTAATACGGGCAATCGTGTCTTTCCAAGATGGACTGACAAATTTGAACCTTATAGAAGTTGTCATGATCGGATCAAATTCCAGCAGTGTGAATTGCTCCTTGAAGGCATCCTTGTCGTTATTCCTTACTACCTGCAGCGTCTTCCATTCCGAACCATCCAAATATTCCAGATCGAAATCCTTGACATGCCAGCCTGCAGAGCCGGTAACAGGCACGTGCCCGCTCCATAGCTTCACTTGATTGATCGTCTGTGCGGATGTCCAATCCAACTTAAGAAAAGGGGGCTGTGTTCCGCTGGACAACCAACGCGTAGATAAATTTCCGTCTACCACTCTTTCTTTTACGTTGGTGCCAAGTGTGGAATCAACCGACAATTGGGCTGTAATCGCCAGGTTATTCGTCACGATCAACATGATTGTACCGCTCTTCGTCACTCCATCCAATGTAGCTGTTACCTTAATCACAGCATTACCTTCCTTTAATGCTGTGACTTCCCCGCTTGAGTCCACAGAAGCAAGCTCTGGAGTCAGACTCTCATAGACAATCTCGGCATCTTCTAAAGAAGTATCAGAGCCCGTGTTCATTTTACCTGATGCATGTAAGAGGGTAGAAGTATTCGGTGCAAGTTGAGTTTTATCCGCAGTTACTGTTACACTAGCCAATTCGACAACGGGATAAGTTTCCACCCTTAGGTATGGGCGCTTATCGCTGCCTTCACCATTGTACAGTTGAGTAAGGTAACCGGTCAGCTCCGGATTTTGTGCGATGGCAAGTGATGCCGTCTTATCGCCCGCCAATTGATCTTTTACAAACAAGGTAACGTCGAATACATACCACGCATCAACCCCGTCATCCTTAACCTTTATTGTAGACAAATGATCGCCGAGTGCAGGCGGGGCATCGTTGGAATCCCACATCAAATCGTTTACGTTCCATGAATCATCCTCGACACCATACAAGGAATTAGCTACTGTCGTTTTCTCATTTTTGCTTTCCAATGCTCTTCCATACACGTACAGCCTCGCCGTAGCAATCTTTCCGCTCAGTTGACTCAAATCATATTTCAGATAGGTTCGAATCGTACTGTCATCATCGCCGCCTTTGACAAGCAAATCAGATGCCTCCAGGGGGGCTGATGCATTTTTTTGAACGCTTGCAGCTTCAATCCCAGACAGCTGTTTAGGGATAGCCACACTGTTTACATAATCTGTCTCAGTATTAGCACTTATCTTATTGCCCGACAACAAAATATTGGTCCCATACGATATGTTGACACCATTGGTGTTGCCTGTTACACGATTGTTCTGAATGACGATGTCCTTTGGAATTCCTGCTCCATTACCCGCGTTCCCCGGATCTCCTTTATCTTCTAATGCAATAATACCCCAGAACTCATTCGCTTTATTGTCATAGATCTTATTGTTTTTTACAATGGTTCCAGGTGCATTCTTCAGACGAATCCCCTGACTGCCCGCTTTGGTGAAATGGATGATCGTATTGTTCTCGATAACGGTTTTGGGAGAGCCAAGATATACTTGAATGCCGTATCGATCCACATTCTTGATCACATTATTATGAATATAGTTGCCCGGTCCTGCTGCATCATGCGTTGCACCAGGATTGCCTACACCGATAGCCGCTTCACCGCCGCCGACGATATGGTTGAACCGAACCTCATTCATATATTCGTCTTCTCCATGAAAGTCAATCGAATCTAACGCAATGTTCTTATACTTATTGTTTTCAATGAGATTATTATGGGTGTAGAATTGCATAAGTGTTCCATGACGCAAATAAGGACCGATAAAACGATTGTGGCGAACAACATTGAAGTAGGAATCGTCTTCTCTGCCCAGCCGGCTTTCTTTGGGCTTTCCTTCTATTGAAACGCCGTAGCCGCTCCCTCCTTCTGCAACATCCGTTGCGTTCCTGAATAAGGAGTTTTCTACGATCACATCGTGACTATTAATAATAGCTACACCGATGCGCTGGAATTTTTCAACTGTTAGACGATCAAGAGTAATATTATAAGAAGGCTTCCCGCCAGACGATGTAATGTAAATCGCTTGTTTAGGCCCTCCTCTGTCAGGGTTGGCAACCCGGGTGTCTGTGGAATAATTCAAGTTCCAACTCGAGGTTATCGTCATATTACTGATTTTGATATTGTTTTGCGCTGCAATCCGGATAACAATCCCATAATTTGTGGCATGTTCTCCGAATTCGTTCGCATGATCTGAAACCAGGAGCACGCCATCCTGAGTTTCTCCGCGCAGCTGGACACCGGACTTCATTGTCAAGTGGGAGACGCCATCGTTAGACATGCTGGATAATTGATAGTGACCATTAGGAAGATAGACTATGTCACCAGGTTTTGCTTTATTCAGAGCCTCACGGATGGCTTTGGCATCATCCTCGCCGTTATTGGAAGGATTCGCTCCAAAAGCAACGGCATTAAGTTTTCTTCCCTTAACCGCTTGCGGTTCATGCGGTTTGTGGGGCTTACCGTCCGCGTAGTAAAGACCAGGCTTGGTTGGAATCGGCGCATCCGGATCCGGTCCGGTCGGCGGTATTTCCAAATCGTTTAATACGAACCCATCCGGATGAGGCGGGTACAGATGAATTTCGGTAATGCTGGTCCATTCGTTCTCACCGCGTCCTACTACTCGAACATAACGGGCTGTCACAGTTTCGAAGCCGAATGCCTCCAATTGAATCGTCGTACCACTGCTGGTACCGCTGTATACCTTGGTCCAGGTCGTTTGATCGTTGGATACTTCGATATCAATCGCTTTAGCACGATTATCACCTCTGTAGAATGCGACGCCCAGGTACGAGACCTCCTTTTGTGAACCCAGGTCTAGTTCAATCCATTGTCCGTCACCAAAGACTGACCAACGGGAGGTGATATCACCGTCGATCGCATACTCCGGTATATTGGAATCGCTGCCGCTGGCACGGTATTCCTCAATCGGCAGCTGATTTACTTGGTCATCGGTGCTGGCGGCTGCCTCATCCTCGGCATCCTCGGACACATTCGGGTTTTCCACCGCCTGGACCTGTTCTGCCCTTACACTAATGAAACTCGTGATCAGTATACATAAGATCAAGATAAAGGATATTGGTCTCTTGACACGATTTCTCATGATCAGTAGTCACTCCCTCAATAAATAATAACTTAACTATTGTGAATTTATCCCAAATTGCTCTTAAGGGCATACGGGTAGTGTGATGATAAACCTGGACTATGGCAGCTTGCTTGTCCGCAAAAATAATTGTGAGTTTGGTAGATTTACTACTATATAATCATTACACTAAGAAAAAAAAGTGTTAAAATAAAAGTTCAAAAGCTTCTAAATTCTGAAGACCTTACGTATACAAGGTGTACTTATATCCACTCCATCATTTTCATAAAGAAAAGCTTGCAAACTTATTTTTTAAATAATTCAAGCTAATTTCAACACTTTCAAAAGGGTGGCGCTTACACTGATCTTGTTCTACTATCCACCACTCTACCTTAGATGCTTTTCCTTGATTAAGTACTGCATCAAGATCAACCCCTCCAGTACCTAACTCTGCAAAGAATTGATCGCCATCTGTTGTCATATCTTTAAGGTGAACCAGAGGTGTTCTATTTTGATAGCGTTTCAACCATTCAACTGGATCTTCACCAGCCCGGGTTAACCAATAAACATCAAATTCTGCTTTTACCCATTCCGGATTTGTTTCATCTAGGATTGTTTCGAGCGCAGTACGTCCGTCAGCAAGAGGCTGCAGTTCAAAGTCATGGTTGTGATAGCATAGTGTAATTCCTTCTTTTTGACACGTTTTCCCAATACTATTTAAACTATTAATAAACTGAAGATAATCTTCTTCTGTTCTTCTATCATGCGGCAAGAAAGGGCAAACAATTTTAGAACTGCCTAATGAATGTTGATAATGAACGATCTCAAATAAATTTTCTTCTAAAGACTCGAGCGGAATATGACATGAGGCAGCACGTAAACCAAGATCATCAAGAATCTTTCTTAAATCTTTAGAAGCCAAATTTCCAAACCCGGCAAACTCAACCCCCTGATAACCTAGCTCTGCTACTTTTTCTAACGTGCCGACAAAGTTTTTCTAACTTTCATTTCGCAATGTATACATTTGAAGTGCAACAGGAATATTCGACAATTCTCTTCTCTCCCTTTTAAATAAGTAAACTAATTAACTACCCTTTTAGATGCATTTATCTCTAAATAAGCTCCCTGTTCTTGTAAGGTATCCTGTAATTTTCTAATGTTAAGTTCTTGAACCTTTACGCTGTCTCTTGCTGCCATTGCAGCTGCAACTCCTCCTGCATGACCAATTGCTCCGGCAGTAGGCGTTGTTCTTACGCCAGCCTGGGCTTCAAAAGTGGCAGAGAGACATCTTCCTACAACAATTAAATTGTCTATTTCATTGGAGACTAAAGATCTATAAGGGATTCCATAAATCCCTCCCCATTCTAGTTTCCTATGTGAAGTGCCTTCTCCATCCGGACTATGAATATCGATTGGATAACCAGAATGAGCAATGACATCATCAAATATTCGTTGATCTAATAAATCTTCTGCTGTTAAAGTATATAATCCCTTAATTTGCCTCGAACTTCGAACACCAATGGAAGGACCCGTTGAGACGACTACAGCATTTTCAAAACCAATCAGATAATTTTTCATAAAATACTCAAGTTCCCGGCATTGTTTTCTGCCTTCAATTTCAGCCTTACTTAAGCTCCAAGGGTCTGTACTGTCAAATCCTAATATTCTTGTCGTGTTAAAGATTACTTCCCCAGGGTTATTTGTTTCAAAAAACAAGACATCCTCTCTTTTTATTGTGATGTCTCCATTTTCTTTAGCTTCTTTGAACTCTTTTAAAAAGCCTACAACTGACAGACGCTCAACTTTATTAAAATCTTCTAAGTTTTCTGGTACTCTAGTAAAATTATCAGGGTTTTCCTTAATATATTGTTTAACTCGGTTAATATCTACGTTTCTTACTTTCATTTTCAATGTCATAGGCTGCGATGCACCATCAGTTTCTCTTCCTTTGGTAAACTTGACACCTGACCATGCAGCTAAATCTCCGTCACCAGAGGCATCTATAAAAATTTTACCGCTAAGTTCGGAAAGACCAGCTTTATTACAGACTCTTAACTTTGTTATTTTATTTCCTTCTTTCATTACTTCAGCTAATACTGTGTGGTATAAGATTTCAGCACCACTTTCAATTATCATCATTTCTAATTCATGTTTCATTGCTTCTGAATCAAATGGAGTGATTGAATAGGTGTAATTTGTTAAATCCTTTATATGACCAACAGATTTACCTATTTTTTTCAATCGTTGAATGATTTCATCGGTTATTCCTTGAATAGCTTGTTTCTTTCCTGCATGAAAAGTCATCATGGGACCTACTCCTGCAGCTGTTAACATCCCCCCTAAAAAACCGTGAGATTCAATAATTAAAGTTTTGGCCCCTAACCTTGAAGACGCTATTCCTGCTACTGCACCAGAAATGCCCCCACCTAAAATGATCACGTCAAATTCTCTCATTAAAACACTCCTCAAGATAAAATATATACTGCTTAAAATGTAAATTACTTACAGCAAGCCGTGGGCGATAACAAACATATTTTTTATGTCAGAAATTGTCTGTATACCGTTCTATTATGTCTTCCCTCATTTGCTCCTTGCTGTCATCAAGGTGTGATTTTCCTTGTTCTCAATCGCTAAATTGGCGATCCACATGAGGGCAAACGCAAGGTAGCTAAAGCTAAAGAAAGGAAGGAGGCCCGGAATAGCTTGCATGAGTAATGTAAAACAAAATAAAATAAAGGCCATTGAAATCACGTGAAATGGATAAGAGATCGCCATCATAAACGAAGCCTTAAATGATTGAATGACCTTTAGATCATAATGAACAAAAACAGGGGCAATAAAAAACAAAGTCATCAAATATAAGAAGCAGACAGCAAACATGAGAAAAAAGAACACCAACGAAGCCGCTCCGCTCTGTGATTGGAAGAAACGCAAGTAAAAGTAAGAAATAAAACCTACAGCAACTGCAATTCCTCCAACAGCATTTGCTTTTTGAAAATCTTTTTTATACAGCTGCTTAAAAGTAGGAAAAAGGTCAATGTCAGTCTGCCCGCGAACCCACTTTCTTGTTACAGCAAACATTGCAAATGTCGCTGGAAAAAAACCAAACCCGATCAAACCAACTACAGTAAAAATTGCCCATAAGAATTGTAAATACACGAAGCGTGAAATCCACTCCATTATTGTGTAAATGCCTCCGAACATACCTTTGTCAGCCATATTCTTCTCTCCTAATAAATATAAAGTGGAACCATAACATGTAGGCTCACTCACGATTTTCCATTATAAAAGATTATTTTAAGATAGACTTATTAATAGCATGAATAACCTTTAACTCTCCTGGTCCCTGTTATGAAAATGTCTGCCTCATAGAGTCTAGAATAATTTGAGGCAGACATTTGTTATTACCAGTACATTTTCCAATCCTTAAGTAATCGAACGAGCGCTTCCATGTAATAGTAGTCACCCCAAATGCAGCTTTCATTAACACCTGTATTTCTAGGTTTATGGTAGACTGCGTGTTTTAAAACACCATTCGCATGGGGTTCATCTTTTGTCGTGTAGTGTTCAGCTAGCGAATGAACAATGTGGAGCGCACTATTTTCATAATACCCTTTCACACCATCAGTAAGAGGCAGTCTTTTACTCATTTCAAGTAAGCCGCAGACGGCAATGGCAGCAGCAGAACTATCTTTTTCTTCTTCGCCTTGTGTGAAAATTAAATCCCAATAACAGACATGATCCTCAGGGAGGCGGTTAAGAAAGTAGTTTGCTAGTTTTTTGCTTAGTTCGATAAATTTTTCATCACCTGTATAGTGATAACTTAGGGGAAATCCGTACATTCCCCATGCCTGTCCTCTTGCCCAGCAGGATTCATCTGAATATCCTTGATGAGTGTTGCCGTATAGAGGCTTTCCTGTCTCGGGATCCATATAAAATGTATGATAAGTTGAAGAATCCAAACGAACAATATATTTAGCTGACTGCTTTGCATGCTGATAAGCAATTTGATGATAGGTTTGATCACCTGTTACTTCACTTGCCCAGTAAAGAAGGGGCAAGTTCATCATACAATCAATAATCATCCTTCCTCTTTGCTTAGGATCTGCTAATTCTCCCCACGCTTGAATGATTCCTGCTTTTTCAAAGTAGCGGGTAAGAAGTAATTCAGCTGCTTCTAATGCTACTTCCTTTGCTCGATTCTCTCCCGTTAATTTATATGCACTGACAGAAGAGAGGGTGTACAAGAACCCCAGATCATGATGATTCACGACAATTCTGTTCTTGATTCTATCTTGAAAACTCATAACATGCTTCTCAGCCACTCGTCTGTATTTTTCTTCTCCGGTATGCTCATAAGCGAGCCAGAGCATTCCTGTCCAGAAACCTGTCGTCCATTCGACATTGTCTACCGGTTGATAAACTGAATTTTGGCTGCTGGCACTAGGAAATTTAGAGGTAAAAGCCTCCAGGTTCTGATCGATTTTAAAAAGCACATAATCTAGTGCCTTTTCAATAAAAGCACGATCTACAGGTGGTCTTGTTGAAAACCTTTCTTTTCTTAAGAGGCTTTCATCTATTATTTGTTCGGTCTCTTGCATCTTTGTTACCTCCAATCATGGTATGCTATCATTTCTCAATCGATCGATTATACGCTTTTTGATGGAGGTCAATATATTCCTCGACACCAAGATTTTTTAGTTGATTTTTAAATTTTTTATAATCTATTTTTTCTGCACCCATTACCCATTTTTGCATCATTTCATCCCGATAGGTTTTTAAGTCTGCTCCAATTTCAATAATTTTCTTTTCTTCTTCTTCAGTAAAAGAGAAAGGAGGCAGCGGCTCTGCAAAATAGTTATTAGCAGTGTATTCTTCAATCCCTTTTAAGGCAATTGGGTTTAACCATTGTTTCTCATACTCAAAATCCTGATGATAAGAAAACAGAGTTTGGACCCCATACTCATGCAATGTTGTTGGAACATCTGGAGAGCTCAAAATTTCTTCTTTAAATACAGGCTTTCCATCGACTAAATCATAAGTTTCTCCTTCTACTCCATAGTTCATCAAGCGACGTCCTTCTTCTGTGTAAAAGAAATCAAGATATTTGATTGCTTTTACTGGATCTTTTGTTGAATACCCAATCGCTATTCCTGCTTTGTCTCCATATGGATCACGGACGGTAGTTTCGACTTTTTCCCCATCCGTATTTTGAGGAGGAGCAAATGTTTCAAATTTAAACCCTTCCACTTGATCCTTTAATAAATTGTTATAACCTGCCGTGCTTCCAAACCAATCGTGTGTCATTCCTCCCTGATTGTTCCCTAGCAAGATATCTCTAGCTTTTGCACCTCTTGTAAAAATTTCTGGATCAATTAATTTTTCTTCATACCATTTAGCTAATCCTGAAAGGGCAGTACCATATTTTTCTTCATATGGTCCGTATTGAATTTTATCTCCATCAAGATAGAGGTCATTACGAGCCCCCCATAAAATCGTAAGGTCACCCAAACTTTCCGAAATTCTTGAAAAATAAGGAATCTCATCTTGTTTGCCGTTTCCATTTGGATCTTTTTCTTTAAATGCCTTTAACACTTCATATGTTTCTTCTATTGTTTGCGGTGCTTTAAGACCAAGCTTATCCAGCCAGTCTTGTCTGACAAACCATCCTTTCTGCGCCTCCCCATCTGCTATAAAAGGAATAAAATAAAGGTTTCCATCTGAAGCTGTAACAAATTCTTCTAATCCTTCCATCTCTTCAAGGTATTTCTTTATATTAGGAGCATGCTCCTCAATCAAATCATCCAGTGGAAGAAACGCCCCTTCTTTTCCATACTTAGTTAAATCAGCCTTTGTACCTTGAACAAGATCCGGAATATCACCTGATGCAATCATCAAGTTAAAGGCTTCCTGACTGTCTGTTGATGTTTTGGGAGCTACTCCTTTCAAGTTCACATTTGTTAGCTCAGCTGCCTTCTTAAACGTCGCCCAATCATCATTGAAAATAACCTGGCCATCAAAATGATGAAGGTGAATCTTCATATCAACAGGTTCCTTGGATACCTGAAATCCCGTAAGACCCTCTTCACTTTCTAGGTTTTTATTTGCATTCTTATCACTTGAAGCACTATTATTCGAACATCCTCCAACAATTAGCAGGAAAATGGAAAAAAAGATTAAAGCGAATTTTTTCAAGTTAACTCCCCCTCGACTTAGTTCGTAACTATTTATCTAGTATGATTTTGTGAAAACTGATTTTCGTACACCAAATGTTTGATTCCAATAGAAACAATAAATCTGTTTTTAGAACAAAACCAAAACATTATTTCTCAAACGTTACAGTTATAATCCTCTACTCTTTAATCCCGCCGATTATCGTTCCTTTTACAAAATACTTTTGCAAATACGGATAGACTAATACGATCGGAATAATCGAAACAATGATTGTTGCATAAATGACAGTTTCTGCGGAGTATTGAGAGGTTGTATCAAGTGAATTGGCCATTTGTTCCTTTACACTCATATCAACCACCAATTTTTTTAACAGCACCTGCAGCGGAATTTTACTTTCATCATTTAACACAATCATTGACCAGAAGTAACCGTTCCATCTGCTAACCGCATAAAAGAGTCCTACTGTTATAAGCGCTGGTTTTGATAAAGGCAAGAAAATTTTCCACAATATCTGAAGATCATTTGCCCCATCCACTTTTGCCGACTCTTCCAAAGAATCAGGTACTGATTGAAAAAAGCTTCTCATAATGAAGACTAAAAACGTTGAAACTGCAAAGCCTACAATGATCGCTGTCCGGGTATCCAGTAATCCCAGGTCTTTTAAATTCAAGTAGGTTGGGATGATTCCGGCATTGAACCACATTGTGAATGCGATGAAAAAAGCGAAAAAGCTGCGACCTTTTAGCCGTTTTTTTGAAAGCGGATAGGCACCGCAAATTGTAACAAACATGCTAAACAGTGTTCCAACAACCGTGTAAAAAATTGTATTTCCATATGCTATCCAAATTCCCGGCTCCTCAATGACCCGTTTGTATGCTTCAAATGTTATATCTTTCGGAAATAAGAGCACATCTCCCCTAAGAACGGCATCAGATGAACTGATAGAAGCAGATAGCACATAAATGAACGGGTAAATGCAGATAATGGCAATTAATCCGACAAGAACATAGATAATGAAATCGGCTGTTTTACTTCCAAAACTCTTCATTTACCATAAACCTCCGCTCTCACTGAATTTTTTCGTAATTTTGTTCGCTGTAAACACTAGCACTAAACCAACAACAGCGTTGAATAAGCCAGCTGCTGCTCCGAGCTCATAGTTTGCTCCTTGCAAGCCGGCCCGGTAGACAAATGTGTTTATGACATCAGCCGTCTCATAGGTTGCGGGCTGGTAGAGCAGGATAATCGCTTCATACCCAATTTCCAGGAAATTTCCGATGTTCAAAATAAATAAGATCAAGATCGTCGGGATAATCCCCGGCAAGGTGACATGCCACATTTGTTTCCATCGGTTCGCACCGTCCATTTTGGCTGCTTCATACAACTGCGGATTGATCCCGCTGATCGCAGCAATATAGATAATCGCGTTGAACCCGACATCCTTCCAAATGTTCATCCCGATAAAGATGGATCGGAAGTATTCTGGATTGGTTAAAAAATAAATTTTTTCTCCGCCTAATTTGTCAATGATAATGTTGACAAGGCCGTTTGATGGCGAAAGAAAGTTGGTTACAAGCCCTGCTACAACAACAATTGAAATAAAATAAGGAAGATATGTCGCCGTCTGGGTCAACTTTCTATAAGTTGCCGATTTAATTTCATTAAAAAGAAGTGCCAAAATAATCGGTGCCGGAAAGGCAAATATCAAGGTGTATAAACTAATAAGGATGGTGTTTTTTAAAGTTCTAATAAAGTAATCGCTTTCAAAGAACTGTACGAAATTTTGAAATCCAACCCATGGACTAGCTTCAATCCCCTGAAAAATACTGTAATCTTTAAAAGCAATCTGAAGTCCATACATTGGGCGGTACAAGAAGATAATGTACCATGCAATAAACGGGATCAGCAGTAAGTACAAATATTTATCACGACTGATTGTTTTTTTGATTCTTTGAATTCGCGAAAGACCTGTCTTATGGGTAATTGTCGTGATATGGTTTTTCACTTCAGATTGAATTTGACCATTCATACCTTTCCTCCTTTCTTTTTTTGTAATCTCGATGACTGTTTAAACTGGTTATCCTGACTTTACTCGATCATAAACCAGCATACTATCACCAGTTTTTTGTTTTCATCACCGTTTTTAATTACAATCAAAAGAAATGAAGATGATCAAAAAAAGTGTAGATACCTTTTTCCCTTAAGAGGATTTTTCATATTGACCTGGGGATAGGCCGACATATTTTTTGAATATTCTAATAAATGTATTGACATTATTGAATCCGACCATGCTCGCTACCTGACTAATTTTCACCTCTTGTACAGATAAAATCTCCTTTGCTTTTTTTACTCGATACATATTTAAATATTCTTTAAAGTTATCCCCTGTTTGTTCTTTAAAGACTGTGCTCACGTAGCTTGAGGATAAATTAAAATGTTCGGCTAAATCTGTTAGAGAAAGATCCCTGTGAAAATTTTCATGAATAAAGTTCAACAGTTGATCAGCCACTGACAAATCTGTCTTTTTTGTTTGTGATTGAATGTTTTCCAGAAGTTCCTTGAAAATACTGGTAATTGTCTGTTCAAGCTCTTCTTTTCCGCGAATCATTTGAAGCCTTTGGTAGACCGTTTCATCTTCACCAAAGATTGTCCTTTCTGCCTGATTAGTCTGAGATAAAATTCGATGAATGGTAGCAAGTACTTCAAATACCAAGCTTCGGAGTGCAGATTCATCAAGCTGTCTAACATAAAGATTATCATTTAGCAGATTTTTCAAAATGGACATGGCCTTTTCCTTCTGACCTCTACAACTAAAATTAATCAAATCTTTCTCCATCTCGAGTGGGTAATAGTAGCTCTTTTGCTCAAACCTTTCAATATCTTCTGTTGTCACAATGTTTTTTCGTTCAATCGCATACCTGTATTCAAGCAAGTTTCTTGCCTGTTTATACCCTTTTTCAAATTCAGAAAGGGCTGCAACTGGTTCACTTATCGCAATGAACATTGTTGCATGAAGTCGTTCATTCAACCCCGCGTTAAACGAATTCAACCAATCGCGAATTATCTGTAAATTGGTTTCACTTGTCAGGATTGCGAGTTTCTCTACTTCCATTTCAATCATTTCGTAAGAGATTTTCTTTTCTATATGTTCTTTTAAATAGGTTAGCAACTGAAGCTTGATCGTCAGAATCCCTTCACGTGTGAGCGATTCTTCCCACTCCTTATAGTGGGTGAATTCAAAAAGGATGACCCTTCCTTGGGTCAACTTGGCAAGACCGTATTGCTCCGATTTCTCCTTTACTTCCTCTTTCTCTACTAATCCAAGAAGCAAATCTTTCATAAATTTTTGTTTCAGAGACAGCTGGTGGTGATCTATGGTAGAAAGCAGTCTTTCGTTCATTTTTTTCATATTGGTCGTTATTTGCTGGATAATGGCAAACTCATCTCCATCGATACTCTCTTGTCTATCTTTCAATACATGAAGAACTTTTTTTACAGGCTGATACGTATAATTCACAAACAAAACTTGAACCACAAGTCCAGCTAATAAAAATAGAAGATAAACAGGCAGTGAATCCATTAGAAGCCCGGCAAACGATGTTTCGGTAACTTGTTTCGGCGTAATATAAAGATACTGCCAATCTTTTAAAACTTCTGAGGATAAGGATTTAATCTGAAAGCCCGAAGCCTTTATTTTTTGATAGGGAACTGGTTCTTCTTTAGAATATTCCAGCTGTTTTAATCGGTCTCGGGTCAAGATGTCAGCAATCGAAAGATTATGGAAAGTTGTTTGATGACTTGTAATACGGTCCCCTTCTACAATAGCAAACCCTCCCTGATCAACTGGATTTAAAGCTGGGTACAGGTTTTTAGTATAGAAGGAAAGAAAAAAAACAATGTTATTCCCTTCAGATATCCGTTCTTTTTTCAAAAGTGTAATATACACGTTATCTTTCTTTTGATTCATGAGCGAAAATAATTTATACTGCCCAAAGCTATTGTTTTTTTCCTTTAAATAGTCAGCCACCTGTTGATTCTCTTCTTTATTAAGACCAAGCTGTTGAAAATAACGTTCCTGATTAATTGTCATATCAGGTGTCACAATCAAATCTTCATCTGCTTTCATCACACCCAGCTTATACTCAAACTGGCTGAAAGCATTCGAATTTTTCTGAAGCTCCTTATACAACTCATTAACAAAGAAATATTCTAGCTTTTCATTCGTATTTTGACTATAATTCACAAACGCTTCCGTTGACTTAAGCTGGTTAATCCCGCTCAACGCCACCTGCAACCGTTGGTCCACTTTTTCCTTCGTCTGTTTCAAAAGCTCCTTCTGACTCTGTTCCAGCTCAAAATTCGTAAACTCCCGATTCTTTAAATAATAAACAAACGACAACGCAGCAGTATATATAAAAATAACCCCCATCATGCATACAAATAACTTCCAAAAAAACTTTCTCTTTCTCACAGCTTCTCCCCCTAATTAGCAGTAATAGGTTTTCTAATAATTTCCAGTTGATCCAACTCCCCTATACAGGTGTTTTTTATCTATCCCCCGAAAAGGTTCACTAACGAAATAGCAACCCTTGCAGTAAGGCTAGTACAAAGGTTGCTTTAAATTAAAAATACTTTAATAATTTTGTGATGAAGTAACTTTTCTAGATCTAAAACTTTGGATTTGAACAGGAACCTCCTGTCCTTTTATTGTAAAGGTTTTTTTGGTTGTATGAACAAGTAATTTTGAAGATTACCACTATTTCGAACCATCTGATTTAATTCATGCAACGCTAGTCTGATTTTGAAGCTCTTTGACATGTAAAATTCGCACAAAAACGAAAAGCCCACGTCTTAAACAATGGGCGTTAAAAAGTGAACAACATCTAACGTACAACCAAATGTACCTCGTCTTTTCATTTTTGTGCCGCTATGCAGCATAGGAATTGTAACTTTGAATTCGTCCTCTAACCGATAATAAAAAAATTCAGAGCAGTGAATATCATTTAAACTCTCAAAATCAGTCATCTTTTCTCTTTATCCAAGGAGATCATTTATAGGAACCTGATTCCAATTTACTGTATGTCGTAAATTAAATTTGAGCCATATTGTCTTTGTTCATTTCCAAACATTCTTAAGTTTCAAATTATTCATTAGTAGTCAGTTTAGCAGCGTTTAAATATCCATTTCCTTGGACGTTAGGAGGCAGCCCCAAATCATCACATGCAGAAGCGAGCCGCTGCTTGACTTGATCAGGTGATAGATTGGGTTCTTTTTGAAGGAGCTGCGCTACAATTCCAGCGCATATTGGTGTGGCCATTGATGTTCCTGATAATGAGAAATAATTTGCATCCACACGTCCCTTTGCATTTGTTTTATCAAGAAAAGAGTTCGGTGCTCTTAATGAAATAATATTGACTCCAGGAGTTAAAAGGTCTGGTTTGGTCAGACCATCAATTGTTGGGCCGCGGCTTGAGAAATCTGCTGCTATATCATCAGAACGATCAATTGTGTTTAGATCGTCTGCAGCCCCAACTGTAATTATTTTTGGGCTGATTCCAGGACTTCCAATTGTTTCCTTTGAAGGGCCTGAGTTGCCAGCAGCAGCACATACAACTAATCCCTTATCCCACGCCTTTTCAACAGCTTTCACAACAGGATCATCTTCGAAAGATTGTTGTGCAGAAGCACCAAGAGATAATGAAAGAATGTCGATGTTGTAATGGGATTGGTTTTGAATACACCACTCAATACCGGCTATAACAGTTGAAAGTGATCCAGATCCCATTTTATCCAGCACCTTAACCCCCACTAAATTTGCTTCAGGAGCTGGCCCTTGATACTTTCCACCAGATGAAATTCCATTACCTGCTGCATCTCCTGCACAATGAGTCCCATGACCGTTATCATCATATGGATCCGTTTTGTTATTAATAAAATCTTTAAAAGCAATGATCCTTTCTTTTAAATCGCTATGAGGATAGATACCTGTGTCAATGACTGCGATCGTCACATCTTTTCCTGTTAAGCCGGATTGAATTAATTGGTCAGAATGAGTAGATGGAGTTGCGGCATCTAGGAGAGCTGTCACTTTTCTGTCATAGTAGATTTTTTTGATGTGAGAACAATTTTCAAGCAATTTCTCTATTTTCTCTATCGACAAGTTAGTCGAACAGCAGGAAATCGAGGGGAATTGCTTAAGAGCCTTGCATTTAGCCGCCTTCATATCATTAAGTCCATGATCAAAGGCATCTTGCTCAAACTCAATCACGACCGGCAGCTTCTTCGTTTTTTTACCAAAATGCTCTAAAGGGCGATGGAGAAAACATGGAATGGAACGAAATGGGTGATAGTGCTGAACCATTTCCCGGCGAATGTTGCTATCGAGTTTATGCCCCATTCTTCGAACAAGTTGAATAATTGAAAACCCTAACATTAAAACTCATTCCTCTCTAGTAATTCATGTAACAAGATATATTACGTGAATTGCTAGAAGAACGAATAATTAATTCGTATAACCTTTGAGAAAAAAGGCAAAAAACTAGAGAAATAATAGAATTAAGTTCTTATCTCTTGAAGGATTCCCTCTAGTTTTACCAAAGCAAATTCAACCATTCTTTCATATATATTTAAAATCGCTTCCCCGTAATTGGTGCCTGGCACCGCCCATTTTCCGTTTAAAGCAGTCCAGGTTGGGGCGGATCCTCTCGTTACAAGGTTAAACCGAGGATCTATTAGTGGATACTTATCTGGCAGTTGTTCAGTTGATGCATATGCAAATAAATGCTGAAAATGAGCAAGTACTCCTTCACTTGGTGTTTGAAAGCTGGCACCCGGATTATCCGGTCCTGTTGCTCCTAATCCGCAAAAGTTGTTTTGCTCAGGTTTTACGACTCCTGTAAATCGAAAAAAATTGGTTTCATGCAAAGCTTGGGCAAAGGCAATATCTCCCCGTATTCCATAATCCTGTCCAAAAGTTAAATAAAAATGACCAAGCTCTGGTGTGTTTGGGTTTATACTTTTAGCAAATTGGTTCATTTGTTCTGGAGAAAGGAAAGTCCTGCCTGCTATTGAATAGCCGCCAGCTTCATTCGAGTCCCTTTTTTCCGCTGCAATGAACGCATCGTCAATACCTGCATTTTTGACTTCAACTAACCGCTTTTCTGCATTTTCCCGAGTTGAAAAAGCTCCCGCTTGAACTCTATACCAAACTTCCCCAGATATATTTCTTGAATCAACAAAAGCCTCAATTCCTTTTGTGTCCAAATATGAGACTCGTTCTTCCGCATTTTCTCTAGATTTAAAAGAGCCTGCGATTACCTTGTAAATTGTTCCAGAATTATCTGGTTTTTTTTGTAGTTTAAAAGTTTTTGCTACACCATTAGCATGACCTTGGGCTACTTTTTGCCGCCATGCAGCATTCTTCATTAGGGCAGCATCGCGGCCGTTATCGATAAATCCATTTTCCGTAAGAAGGGCTGGCATAGCTGATTCACGTAACACATGAAAATTAGCTTTTTTCTTTCCGCGATCCACAAGCTCATTTTCTTTTATTATTTCTGCATGGATAATATTTTGGTAGTTTGCTGTTAAAGATGAGTCAGATAAGCTGCTGTGAATATAGTCTTCATATCCTTGAGCGGAACCATTAAAGGCATTGCAATGGATGGACAAATAATAATCTGCTCCCCATGAATTAGCCTCATTTGTTCGTGCACTTAGACTCTTAGCTGTATCACTTGTTCGGCTCATTCTCACTTCCACGTTTTCATAATCATTTAGTAAGATTGTTCGGATTCTAAGTGCAATATCTAAGGTAATATCTTTTTCATTTAACCCGTTGCCTTGGGCACCTGGGTCAGATCCGCCATGACCTGGATCTAAATATAACTTCACTATATTACCACCTTTTCTGTTTAATAAAGAACTAACACTAATATTTTATGGAAAATAATAAAATTTGAGATAGACGAACGTTCTTTTTCTATCAATTTGGAGAGAACGCCAAGATAAATTCTTTTACTAAAAAAATACACCTTGATCTATTAATTTTTTCACAGTTGAAATTTAATTTTATCTTTTTAATTTTTACCGCTTCAATAATAAGACAAAACCGTGATCACTTATATATTTGAAAAGTGTCACGGTTCTATTTCGTCCTTTGATGTTGACAGCGTCTTATTTGTTACTAATGGTGTGTATTCCTCAGCAGTTTCCTCTAAATAAGGAATATAGGGATTTAACGGGGTTTCTTCTAACTCAATCGATTTCTTTGATTTTTTATTCTTCTCTGACATAAAATCACTTCCTTAAAACTATCTTTTACTAATAGATGCTAAATTATGCATAAATAAATTATCTAAAAATTTTAAAGATTTGGTTGATTTCTTCACCTAATATCCATATAATATAAAAAAGGCATCAGGGGTGATCTTTCATGAAAAATAAGAAAACGTACACTGAGATCATGAAGTCCCGTAACACTCAAAAAAAGGCGGTCAATGAATTTTCTGTGCTTGATCTTTACATCCAGATGATCTTGGACGAAGCAATGTTTAAACGGCAGATGGAGACGCTTGAGGAGCAGCTTGAAGCCGCGCTAGTAACGCGCGACAAAGACAGTTTTATGGATCTTTCGAAGAAATATAATAAATTAAAACTCATACTATAAGAGCCCAATCCTAAGGATGGGCTCTTTATTTATCAATAGACGGTGCCAGGCACCAAATTGAAATTTGGTGCCTGGCACCTAAATGGCTGTTTTTACTAATTTTTTGGATCAGCTTCCTCCAAATACGTAATTCGTTCTAACATGGTTGGATGTCCGTACCTGAATAGCTTGACTAACAAAGGAGGATGGACTTGACTTAGCCCTGCTTTTGAAAGCTCCTGAAATGTCTTTATTGCAGCTTCTGAGTCGGCCGTCATTTCAATCGCATACATATCAGCCTTCTTTTCTTGATACCGTGAGACGGCATTTGAAAACGGACTCGATGCAAATGTTAAAATCCCAACTAACATTAATAATAATGGTAATGACGCAAGCTGTTTTTTTGAAGTTAAATGTAATGTGTCCCCAAACCGCAGAATAATTAAATTGAGCAATCTATTTACTAAATACAATCCTAATAACGATATGGCGAGATAGCCGGCGATTCCAATATAAATATGATTCATGACGTAATGTCCCATTTCGTGTGCCATGATAAATAAAATTTCTTCATCACTTAGCTTATTTAACGTCGTATCCCATAATACAATTCGTGAATTAGAGGAAATCCCTGTTACATAAGCATTCAATGCATTTGTTTTCTCCGACATGTTCACTTCATATACATGTTCCGCAGGAATATCAGCTTGCTCGGCAAGCGATAAAATCTTTTCTTCCAGCTCTTTATTTTTCAATGGGTAAAAGTCATTGTAAAGCGGATCAATAACAACAGGCTGAAGGAACATCATAAATAAAGTAAACGGAATAGAAAGGAACCATGCGTAAAGCCACCATCTTTTCTCAAATTTCCGAATAAGCCAAAACAGCACAAAGACTATAAAAATCATCATCCCAAAATTCACCCAAAAATCGATTAGTTGATCTTTAAACCAGCTTGAAGTACTTTGGGCAGAAATCTGAAAAGTATAGGAAATTTTATAGCTGATCCATTCAACTGGCAAAGTAACTGCTGTAACAAGCAGGGTAAGCCAGAAAGTAAACACAGCACTTTGGACAAACAAAAATTTTGATGTGCTCTCTGACCAGCTTTGCATTTTTTTAGAAAGACCCGATATTAATGCCACGATAAAAATAAACCATTCAAATGGAATTGTTATGAAAAACAGAAAATTCTTTATCTTCGAATAATCCTCAGACAATATCAGCTCCCGGCTGTTCATAAATGTTTGAGGATCTGCTGCAGACCCCTGATATGCCTCTGGTACACCTGTAGAGCCACCCATAAAAATATATCCGTACATAAATAATCCATACAAAAAATAAACCAATACAGCAGCAGTCAGCCACTTCCGCATGCTTCGCCCCCCTAGAACAAGCTTCTTACCTCTATTGTAGTTATGTTGTCCACTTCTTAGAACCTAAAGACATTTATTATTGGAGGATCACCAACTAAGCCTCGTAAAGCTGTCCGCCAGGGAAAAAGAACTGTAAACCATTAAAACGACCACCTGAGCTCACATCGATTGCTAACTTTAATACGTTAACACTTTAATCAGCTTAAACTTTCTGAAACGATAATAAACACCTCAGGAAGTCAAAGCAGCTTGAACTGCAAATGGGAATAGACCGCCACATAATGTGGCAGCCTTAATGATTGATTGGTCCCTTAAAAACTATACGAGCAGCGTCCGATCTGACAGTTCCCCGTTTGTTTTCATTTTCGTAAACTCATTTAGTAAATCTTGAACCTTCAAATTCTTCTTCGTCTCTTCTCCTGCTTCATAAATGATTTTACCGCTATCCATCATGACTAACTTATTGCCTAGGTCGACAGCCTGCTGCATATTATGAGTGATCATGATCGTCGTTAATTTCCCATTTTCAACAAGAGTTTTCGTTAAATTGGTGACAAGCTCTGCTCGAGACGGGTCAAGAGCTGCAGTATGTTCATCCAATAGGAGGATTTTAGGATCAGTGAAGGTTGCCATAAGCAAAGATAATGCTTGCCTTTCTCCACCAGACAGAAGCCCAACCTTTGCCTGAAGTCGATTTTCTAATCCTAACCCTAACGTTTCCAGCTTTGCTTTAAAAAATAAGCGCCTTCTGGCTGTCACTCCTGGCCTTAGCGATCTTCTTTGAACTCTGGCATATGCAATCGCAAGATTTTCCTCAATTGTTAATGTAGGAGAAGTACCGGCCATTGGGTCTTGAAACACTCTGCCAATATACTTGGAACGTTTATGTTCAGGCAATCCGGAAACATCTGTTCCATCAATAGTGACAGAACCATGATCAGCAAAAAGCCTTCCTGCAATAATATTAAAAAGCGTACTTTTTCCAGCGCCATTACTGCCTATAACCGTTACAAAATCACCTTGCTGAACTTGCAGGGAAATTTGATTCAAAGCAATTTTTTCATCAGGAGTACCTTCGTTAAATACTTTATAAATCTGATTGAGCTCTAACAACTTGATCGCCCCGTTCTTTCATCGTTGTAATTTTTTCTTGTAAGCGTAATTTCTTTCTTCGTTTCTCTTTTTGCTTTTCATATAATTGGGGAATTATTAGCGCAGCAATAACAATGATAGCTGTAATTAACTTCATATCTCCTGTTTCTAGAAAATCAACTCGAAGGGACAGGGCAACAATGACTCTGTAAATGATGGCTCCTAAAATAACGGCAAGAGTGGCCCGAAAAATAGTCTTTATACCTAAAATCGCTTCTCCGATAATGACGGATGCAAGACCGATAATAATCATTCCGATCCCCATTCCTACATCAGCATATCCTCCAGTTTGTGCAACGAAGGCACCGGATAATGAAACTAAAGCATTAGATAGTCCTAAACCTGCTATCTTTAATGTGTCCGTATTTCCTGAAAAGCTGGTAATCATTTGGTGGTTATCCCCAACAGCCCGGATAGCAAGGCCAACCTCAGTTTTTAAAAAGTAATCCAGTATACCTTTTAATAGAATAATAAACAAAAACATCACGAATAGAACCAACCATGTACTTGGAGCAACCCAAGACATGCCAATATTTGCAAAGAAACCGTTTATCCCTTGATCTATCCCTGTTTTTTCCCACATAGCTCCCATAATCGTAAAAACCGTTTCCTGTCCATGGAGAGGTACGTTAGGCTTATCCATAATTCTAAGATTTATAGAGTAAAGGGCAATCATCATCAAAATTCCCGAAAGAAGTGCATTAATTTTCCCTTTTGTGTGGAGAAGACCAGTTATCGAACCAGCTAAAAAACCAGCCACAAATGCTGTTCCTGTCGCAAGAAAAGGATTAAACCCACTGACAATCATAACGGCTGCCACGGCTGCCCCTGTTACAAAGCTCCCATCCACCGTTAAGTCTGGAAAATCTAATATCCGAAAGGAGAGGTATACCCCAAGAGCCATAATGGCATAAATTAGC
Organism: Metabacillus arenae; assembly: GCF_014773385.1. GTDB lineage: Bacteria > Bacillota > Bacilli > Bacillales > Bacillaceae > Metabacillus_D > Metabacillus_D arenae. Next base: position 118,829 of record NZ_JACXAI010000011.1, read on the forward strand.
CCTGATTCAACTGATCCAAATAGTGCTGTAAACATTATTCCTCACCCTTTTCTTTTTCCCTACTCAATGTATTCCGCTTTTTCTTCCCAATCATCCTGCAATTCAATACCCATTGCTTCTGCCGCTTTTTTATTGATTTGAAGCTTTAATTTCTGTGGGTATTGAACCGCTAATTCAGAAGGGTCTTTTCCTTCTTCTAAAATCTGAACGGCAAGCTCTCCTGCTTCATAGCCAATATCAAAGTAATCAAATCCATATGCAGCAAAGCCTCCGCGCGCGACAGAGTCAAGTTCCCCGACAAATAATGGAATTTTATGCTCTTCTGCAACTCCAATGACCGATTCGAGTGCAGACACAACTGTGTTATCAGTAATAATATAGAGAGAGTCTACTTTTCCTACAAGTGACTCTGCTGCTTGCTTTACTTCAGCAGAAGATGAAACAGAAGCCTCTTCAATAGAGAGATCTGTTCCCTCCATTGCTTTTTTCACTTGCTCAATTTGGGCAACTGAATTTTGCTCACCCGAATTATAAACCATGCCAACTTTCTTACCTTCAACATATTGATCTATAAATTTTATCGTATTCGGAATGGCATCTGGGTGTGAATCTGTTGTTCCTGTTATATTTGCATCTGGGCTCTCCAAGCTTTCAACTAGCTTTGCACCAACAGGGTCGGTAACAGAAGTAAACACAATCGGTATCTCCTTTGTCGCATTTAACGAACTTAAGGCACTAGGCGTTGAGTTAGCAAAAATTAGGTCTACTTCGTCCCCAACAAAATTATTTGCAATCGTCTGATTGTTGTTTTGGTCTCCTTGCGCATTTTGAACATTAAAATCCACCTCAAGCCCCTTATCTTTAAATGCCTGTTGAAAGCCCTCATAAGCAGAATCAAGGGATGGGTGTTCAACAAATTGTGTAACTCCGATTTTATAGGTTTTTTCGGAGGATTCTCCTGAAGAACTCTCACTATTTCCACAGCCTGCTAAAACTAATAAGCCTGCAAGAGCTGCTGATATTCCTGCTTTCCATCCTTTTTTCATCGCGCATTTCCCCCTCTAGTTCTTTGTTCACTTTTACGCTTTTGTGCATAAAATTATACATGAAGATCATACCAATTAAAACATGTTTTCTTAATTTTTTGAAATTTATAGCATTTATGGTACCTGGTACTGAAACACCAAAAAATGCCAGAAATCCGGTTGTCTGGCATTTTGATAGCATTATTTACCTTTAAATTGGGGTGATCGTTTTTCTGAAAAGGCTTGAAGGGCTTCTTTGCGGTCCTTCGTCGGAATTGTAACCTCATATGCTTTTCGTTCGATTTGCAGTCCTGTTTGCAGATCTGTGTTCATTCCATTTTTAATCGCGAACTTTGCCTGCTTCAGAGCGATTGGGCCATTTTTCTTTATTTCATCAGCTAGCTCCCTTGCTTTTTCCATCAATTCAGCAGGGGAAACAATATCATGTGCTAATCCATATGAAAAAGCTTGCTTTGATGTTAATTTACGAGCTGTTAAAATTAGTTCGAGCGCTTTTGACTCTCCAATAATACGGGGGAGTCTTTGCGTGCCGCCAGCACCAGGAATAATAGCAAGACTCGTTTCTGTCAAACCAATCCTTGTTCCCTCGGCAATAATCCGGAGATCGCAGCAAAGTGCAAGCTCCAATCCCCCACCAAAAGCATAGCCATTAATCGCAGCGATAGTCGGCTGTGGGAGCTGTTCGATTTTAGAAAACACCTCTCCAATTTTATACAGGTTTCTTTTAACCTCTTCTTCGGTCAGTAATTTTCGTTCTTTTAAATCAGCCCCTGCACTAAATGCTTTTTCGCCCGCTCCTGTAAATATAGTAATGACTACATTTGGGTTCATGCGAATATTCTCTACACATTCCTCCAGCTCGATAATCGTGTTGTAGTTGAAACAGTTTAACTCGTCAGGTCTGTTCAAGGTAACAGTAGCGACTTGGTCTTTTATATCTAGCAAAATAGTATCCATAGACCCTCCTATTGATTTTGAACAAATTGATTTCTCAGTGCACGGCGGAGTATCTTTCCAGTCGCATTTTTCGGAAGCTCCTCCAAAAATTCAATTGAGCTGGGAAGCTTGTATTTTGCAAGGTGCTCTTTACAATAAGCTAACAGTGTCTCCTCTGTTAAATCTGGATTCTTCACAACAACAAAGCATTTCACTGATTCCCCATTATTGGGATCTGGAATTCCAATCACCACCGCTTCGACAACGTCCTCATGATCGTATAAAACCTCTTCAACTTCACGTGGATAAACATTATATCCGCCTACTAGAATCATATCTTTTTTTGGGTCAACAATATAAAAATATCCTTCCTCATCCTTCCTTGCTAAATCTCCTGTGTACAGCCAGCCATTACGAATCGTATGGGCGGTTTCTTCAGGCATTTTGTAATATCCTTTCATTACATTGGGCCCTTTTACAATCAATTCACCAACATGACCGGAGGGCAGTTCCTCACCGAGCTCGTTAACTATTTTATTTTCAACATTTAAGATATTTGTCCCAATTGAACCCGGTTTCCTCGAGCGATCAAGCGGATTAAAGCATGTAACTGGCGAAGCTTCTGACAAACCGTACCCTTCGGAAACAACTACTTTAAACTTTTGCTCAAAGCCTTTTAACAAGGCGACTGGCATAGAAGCTCCTCCGGAAATACATAGCCTTAATGAATTCAAATCTGCTGGATTCCCACTCTCATATTGAAGCAAAAAATTATACATTGTAGGAACTCCGGCAAAGATCGTCGCTTCATACTCTTTTGCTATTTTAAAAACTCCTGCTGGACTAAATTTCGGTAAGATAAGAAGCACTGCTCCACTCATTAAAGGAGCATTTAATGAAACCGTCAAACAAAAGACATGGAACATCGGCAGAGTTGTAATGATTTTGTCTGACTCATTCATTTTTAAATAACTCGCAACATCACTTGCATTACTGAATAAGTTTTTGTGTGACAGCATCGCCCCTTTTGGTTTCCCTGTTGTACCCGATGTATACAAAATAATAGCTGTATCTTCCTCGCTCATTTCAGGTGCAAGGAATGACTGATAATCACTAGATAACATTTTTGAAAACGGTTTCATTAAAGAGTAGATCGAATACTGTGAGACATCAAGCTGCTGCTTTTTATCACTAGGTGGAGTTTCACAAACGATTACCGTCTCCAATTTTGGAAGGTCCCCATGCATTCTCTCAAGCATTGGAACAAGCAAGTCAAGTGTAATGACTGCCTTAATATCCCCTTTATTCAGCATATAGCTTATCTCGTTTGCCGTATAATTCGGATTTATTGGTACTGTGGTTGCCCCCGCTTTTAAAGCTCCGTACAATGAAATAACAAAAGATGGACTGTTTCCAAGAAGTAATGCAACATGATCCCCTTTTTTAATCCCTGACTCCTGTAAACCGCTCGCAAACCTTGTCACTGCGTCTTCCAGCTGAATGTAACTTATCATATCACCATCATAATAAATGGCAGGTTTGTCCCGTTTCTCAGTTGCAATTTCAGACAATCTTTGACATACATTCATTCTCCCACCCCTTTGTCTTCAACAAAAAACTGAATGGCTATTCATTCATTTTAATTATTTAAAAAACTCTAACTATATTATAATTGAAAATGGAGATTTTTCTCAACCATTATTATGGTTTGTTGGAAAATAGATTGTTTTTAGCAATGAGTAAATATATTACTTGTTATATTTTGCTGATGCTGGGATTAATGCGGATCTTAGGGCGAAATTGAATCCTATGAGATTCTCTATGCGTTAAATCTATCTTTCTATGAGCGAATTTCTTCGGTCTATGCGCGATTTGGGGCTGGCTATGAGCGATACCGGGTCTATGAGCGCTTTACCCTTTTCTATGCGCGAAATTCCTCTTTCTATGAGCGAATTACTTCGGCCTATGCGCGATTTGTAGCTGGCTATGAGCGATACCGGGTCTATGAGCGCTTTACCCTTTTCTATGCGCGAAATACCTCTTTCTATGAGCGAATTTCTTCGGCCTATGCGCGATTTGGAGCTGGCTATGAGCGATACCGGGTCTATGAGCGTTTTACCCTTTTCTATGCGCGAAATACCTCTTTCTATGAGCGAATTACTTCGGCCAATCCGCGATTTGGAGCTGGCTATGAGCGATACCGGGTCTATGAGCGTTTTACCCTTTTCTATGCGCGAAATACCTCTTTCTATGAGTGAATTTCTTCGGCCTATGCGCGATTTGGAGCTGGCTATGAGCGATACCGGGTCTATGAGCGTTATACTCTTCTTTATGCGCGAAACCTCCTCTTCTATGAGTGAATTTCTATGTACTAGCGCGATTTGTAGCTGACTTTGAGCGAAATCGGGTCTATGGGAGATATGCCAAAAAAGCCCAGACACAAGGTCTAAGCTATTAATAAAGCATATTGAGAAATTCTTCTTTTTCTATATTTCCGAAGTAATGTTTGAAATTCACGCCAGCCAAAGCTTGCGTTATGGCTGCTTTTTCGTAACGTGTTCCGATTAATTTGTCTTCTACTTCGGAAACATCTCCTGCCCCGAAGAAATCTCCGTAAATTTTGCAGTTTTCTATCAGCCCCTTTTTCACTTCCATTCTGACATCGATTTGGCCAACTGGGAAGCGGTTGTTATGCTGATAGTTGAAAGTTGGGGATTTCCCGTAGTTCCAATCCCAACTTTGATAGCGCTCTTTGGAGATTTCGTTTATTTTTTTCCAATCTTCCTCTGTTAATTTGTATTGGGGGATTTCTCCATTTGTATCAAAGATATAATTTAATAACATTTCTTTGAATTTCTCTATAGAGATTGGCTCTTTTAAAAATTCGGTTATGTTCGCTACTCTGCTGCGGATTGATTTAATTCCTTTTGATTCGATTTTTTCTTTTCTGACTCTCAAAGCGGAAACAACATTCTCCATCTCTGAATCAAATAGTAGAGTTCCGTGGCTGAACATGCGTCCGCGGGTAGAGAATTGAGCATTTCCAGAGATTTTTCGGCCTTCTGCGAGCAAATCATTTCGACCTTTTAGCTCTGCATTGACCCCTAATTTTTGCAAAGCCTGGACAACCGGCTCGGTAAACTTTCTGAAGTTATGGAAGCTATCCCCATCATCCTTTGTAATAAAGCTAAAGTTCAGATTACCTAAATCATGATAAACCGCTCCGCCCCCTGATAGCCTTCTAACAACATGTATGCCGTTTTCTTCCACATAGCTCGTATTAATTTCTTCCATCGTGTTCTGGTTTTTTCCGATAATAATGGAAGGCTCATTTACATAAAATAACAAGTAGGTTTGCTTTGGATCTAAATATTTCAAACAATATTCCTCAATCGCCAAATTGACCCTTGGGTCAGTAACTTTTTCATTATCAATAAATAACATGCATTTCTCTCCTATTCCTTGCCCCAAGTCAGTCCTGATTGAGCTAACTGGATAGATCCTTTAAAAATTTCGCCGGCTTCTGTCACTAATTGATTGATGTCTCCATAATGAGGCAGATGAGTCAAAATTAGTTGGCCGGCTCCTGCTTTTTGGGCAATAGTAGCAGCGTTTACACTATTCATATGACCGGCACTTGATCCATCTTGATCTCCATAAAAATTACACTCACATAGTAACAAGTCAGCACCTTTTGTAAATGGCACAAATTCTTCTTTATAGCTTGAATCCGCTGTATAAACAATCGTATGTTTTCCATCTGATATCCTCATTGCATAGCACTCGACTGGGTGTTTCGTAAGTAGAAACGTAATTTGAAAAGGGCCGATTTGCAAAGATTTTGCAGGATAATAAGTGTGACCAACTGTCGCTTGTTTATAAGTTAACTCTGTAAGCAGCCCGCTGTTTTGATGAGCATAAATCGGCAGCTGGGTCGTTGATTTACCTAAATAAGTTGCAATCAGCCTTGCAAATTGCAAAGGTCCAATATCTGCTGTATGGTCATGGTGATCATGAGACAAAATGACGGCGTCAAGCTTTTCTGGCTCAATATAGTTTTGAAGCTGTGATAATACAGCACTTCCACAATCAACTAAAAGATGATAGCCACCGCTTTCAAATAAATATCCCGATGTGGCTTCATTTTTTCCTGGGAACCCGCCCCAGTAGCCTACTACAGTTACTTTCATGCCAGCATTCACCTGCTTCAATTCGATTTTTACCTCTTAATACAATATACCCATTTTTATAAAAAAAAGCATTTTAAACGATTTTTGTTACAAAACAGTGTTGACCAATCAACACCTGTTATAATACAATATGAGTAACAACAATGTGGAGGGGATATCAATGTTAGCTAAAATTACAGAATTTTTCAGAAATTTACCTCATAAAAAATGTATGGAATGTGGTGCAGAAATGGAAGAGCAGCATGAGTGCTACGGAAATACATGTAATAAATGTATCAATATTTCGGATCTTTAAAACTAATAAAAGTGCCTAGCCCTTTGTCAGTTATATTGGGCTGGCACTTTTCTTTTGTAATGATCTTCATAGGTTATGGCAATAAGACATAGTAAACCATTGTCTCTTCATGTGGTGATTATTTTTGGGAAGTACAACTTGCATTAAAACGTATTGTAAGTAATAATTTCTGCAGGTCTTCTTCTGTAACCGCGTTCTTTAGGAGCATCTTCTCCAACTCCAATGGTCATCATCATCACTGGAACGAGATGGTCTGGAATTTGAAAGGACGAACAAACCTCTTCAGGATCAAACCCAATCATAGGACAAGTTGAGTAGCCTTTGTTTTCAGCTGCATACATTATAGACATAGCTGCTAGTGACGCCCCTCTAACCGCTTCATCACGTTTTGTCCGATCATCCTCATAAAAAGAGTGAACATTCGAAATTAACTGTTCCTTCGCATTTTCAGGTAACATGTTTTTGCTTATCCAATCATTTGCCACTTCTTCAGCGCGTTCATAAGCTAGTAGATCTCCAAGAACAACAATTGTTGCAGAGGCATCCTTTACCTTCGGCTGGCCCCATGCCGCCTTCTTTAGTCTTTCTTTTTCTTCATCATCTGTAACAATTAGAAAATGCCATTGCTGCAGGTTCCATGCTGATGGAGAGAGTGAAGCTAAGTAAATGATTTCTTCTAATTCCTCTTTAGAGATGACTACATCCTTCTTATAAGTTTTCACAGATCTCCTGCTTGAAATAACGGCTTCAAATTCCATATGAAATTTTACCTCCTTTATTAACGTCTGTACATAATCGTACCATTTTATGTTTTAAGAGCCAATTAATCAATCTCTTCTCAAAAATCAAATGAAGTAACCAGGGAATGAAACCTGATTTTGATTTGTTAATCGGGATGGAAGTTTTAACTGTAGATATTGTAAGGGGATCGAAGATCGTTTAGTGACTGTCCCTTATCCTTGTAAAGTGGTGAGGGACAGTCACTTCTTGTGAATTGGAGTTAAACTCCTACTTTTTCACCTGTAAACTGAGGCAGCAAATGCCCATGCGCTTCAATTAAATCGTCACACATTGCGATGATGTCGTCCATTGACAGCTCGGCACTTGTATGCGGATCCAGCATTGCTGCCTGATACACATGCTCTCTTTTTCCAGAAATAGCAGCTTCGATTGTTAATAGCTGTGTATTAATATTTGTTCTGTTAAGTGCGGCTAATTGTTCGGGCAGATCCCCGATATAAGCAGGCATAATTCCATTGCGATCTACAACACATGGTACTTCAACCACCGCGTTTTCTGGTAGATTACTAATCAACCGGCCTGTATTTAGTACATTCCCGCCAAATTTAAACGGCACATTTGTTTCCATAGCTTCAATTATTCTTGAGCCGTATTCATGTGAACGAGTATGTGCAAGCTGGCTGTTGTTCACCATTTCTTCTCTCATGGACACCCAATCTTCAATTTGTTTAACACAACGACGCGGATATTCATCAAGCGGGATGTTGAATTTTTCAATCAGCTCAGGATACTTGCTCTTGATAAAATATGGATGGTACTCTGCATTATGCTCAGAAGACTCTGTGACATAGTAGCCGAACTTATCCATTAATTCGTAGCGAACCATATCTTCATGCTTTGTTTTTTGTTTTTCCTTTGCACGTCGTTTGATTTCTGGATATAAATCCTTGCCATCACGTTTGACCTCTAATAACCATGCCATATGGTTAATACCAGCGATCCGTTCCTCAATACCTTCATGGTCCATTTCTAAATCTTTAAACAGATGCTCAGTGCAAACTTGTACACTATGGCATAACCCAATGGTTTTCACATTTGTATAACGAAGCATTGCCCCAGTTAAACTTGCCATCGGATTTGTGTAATTTAAGAAAAGCGCATCCGGACAAACTTCTTCCATATCCTTTGCAAAATCCAGCATAACTGGAATTGTCCGAAGTGATCTGAATATTCCTCCGATACCAATCGTATCAGCAATCGTTTGCTGCAGTCCGTATTTTTTAGGAATCTCAAAATCTATTACTGTACTTGGTTTATACCCGCCAACCTGGATTGCATTGATCACATATTTCGCACCGCGAAGCGCTTCTTTTCGGTTATCATACGATTTAATCGTGACAGGGCTCTTGTAGTTATTTTTTAAATTATTCAGCATATTCTCTGAATCTTTTAGACGCTGTTCATCAATATCGAAAAGAGCAAATTCAAACCCTGCTAACGCTGGAACAAACATACAATCTCCTAGTACATTTTTTGCAAAGACAGTGCTTCCTGCACCGATAAAAGTGATTTTTGGCATAATTAAACTTCCTTCCTGGTACTTTTTGTTGGGCTAAACAATATTATCCTTTAACAGAGCCAGATGATAAGCCTGCGATAAAGTATTTTTGAAGAAATAGGAATAAAATAGTCATTGGTAACATTGCCATGAGAGCAGCCGCAGCCACTAAGTTAAGGTTGTTTTGGTTTGCACCAAAGAAGCTGGCTAATGAAACAGTGATTGTGTGCATCGACTTATCCTGTAAGAAGAAGATCGCAAATTGATAATCATTCCAAATGAACACACAAGAAATGATGAGAACTGTAGCAGTAACCGGCTTCAGTAATGGGAACACGATCCTGAAAAAGGTTCCTATTGTACTAGCTCCATCAATTTTTGCCGCTTCTTCTAATTCTTTCGGAATGGTCGACCGAATAAACCCTGCATACAAAAAGATGGTTAGCGGCATATAAGCGGCAACATTGTTATAAATCGCCACATCATACGTATTCATCATGCCGATATTGACAACCATTTTGTATAAAGGAACTAAAGCTGTTAACGGCGGGATAATCATGATCGCAATAAACAAGAAATAAACAAATTTATTTAAACTTGTTTGGCGCCTCGCCATTGGATAGGCAGCCAATGATCCAAAAACAATTAATAGAATTGCCGAAAACACGGTGATGATGGTCGTATTAAAAAATGATGAGCCTAAACTAGCGGCTTCCCATGCTTCTGTGAAGTTTTGCAAAGACACTTCAGTTGGAAAAACCCATTTTGAACTAAAATCACCCTTCGCTTTTAAAGCTGTTGTAACCATTATATAGAAGGGAATGATATGGAAAAGTAAAACGAGCAACGATACACCTGTTAACAAATATTTGGACAACTTTTTACGACGTTCCATTATGCTTCAACCTCTTTTCGTTTAAAGTAAACGAGAACGGATAAGCTTAAGATCAGGATGATGACTGCCATAAAAACACCTTGAGTTGCCGCATAGCCTGCATCCTGCCTCTTAAAGTATAGGTCATACATAAACGTTGACATTGATTGAGATGCATTCCCAGGGCCTCCACCTGTTAAAGCAACAATTACATCAAATAATTTCAAGCCTCCAATAATATTGAGGACCATATTAATAGTAATCGACGGCATTAACAGAGGGAGTGTAATGTTTTTAAATTGTTGAAATGCTGATGCCCCATCAATTTGTGCTGCTTCATAGAAATCTCTTGAGATACTTTGTAATCCTGCTAGATAGATGATCATCGCGATTCCGACATATTGATACGTATTGACGAACACGATAATCCACGTATTCAGCTCCGAATTTCCTAATGCATTCATTTTTTCAAATCCAAAAAGCTGCAATACATCATTCAGCGCCCCGCCTTGGAAGGCGAAGAAAAAGTACCAAATGTATCCCATAATCAGCGGGCTAATGATAACTGGTAAATAAATGACAGTACGTGTAACGGCTTTCAGTTTAATGCTTTGGTTTAAAAGTAATGCATATAATAAGCCGATCACGTTTTGAAGGACCGTACTGCCGATTCCATAAAGCAGTGTATTCTTTACTACGAGCCAGGTTGTAGAATCAGTAAACAATCGCTCGTATTGCGCGAAACCTATCCAATCATAATCCTGTGAAAAACCGTTCCAGTTTGTAAAGGATAGTTGAATACCATTGAAAAAAGGATATAGTATAAACAGAAAAACGACAACAAAACTTGGAAGGTACATCCACCATAGAGATGATTCCTTTTTTAGTTTGAGCTTTTGTGGCTTTTTCGTCACTGAATGCTCAGTTTTTGTGACCAACTCGCTCATAAATCCCACTCCTTATTTAGACGTTAGGTTTATTTTATACAGAGGAGCGAATATCAACTTTGCTCCCCATATGAATGAACCTAGTCTTACCGTTAAGTTACTGACTTCTTAAACGTGTATACTCTTCTCCCATTTTTTTCGAAAGTTGTTCAGGTGTTAATGCACCTGATAATAATTCTTGTCCGGTTGTTGACATTACAGCCCACATTCCACTTGGTAAGTATACACGGTCAAAATATGGTTCAACCTTAATATCCTCATACTCTTTGTAGAACTCAGAGAAATAGTTTTCAGCATCAACATTTGTTAACGGATCTGGTGCCGAGGTAGCTTTTGCCATAATTTCAACATTTTCAGGCTGGGCCATGAATTCGATAAAAGCTTTTGCTTCTTCAGGGTGCTTTGTATCTTTCCAAAGTGCAATCGTATATCGCTCCCCGCCAATCCAGCTTTGTTTATCTCCTTCATGAATAGCTGGAACTGGCATCGTACCTACCTTTACTTCCGGGTTTAATTCTGTAGCGTCCGGTCCAAGAGAACCCGCTACGAACGTAAACGCAATTTTGTCTTGTGCCATCAGCTCTGTCGCTTGTTGAGGCTTCGCTGTTAATACATCTTCATTGATTAAGCCTTTTTCTTGCATTTCCTTTATTTTTTCAGGAAGAGGTGTGTATTTTGACCAATCAAACGAACCATCCAGTAGCTGATCTCCATAGCTGTTTTCTTCATCTGTAATCAATAATGGTGTAGCAAGTTCATCAAAAATTTGAGCAATATTTCCGTTCTCTCCACCTGGAATCCATAAAGGTGTTACTTCACCTTTACTTTTTTCTTTAACTGTTTCTAAAGCCGTCATAAACTCGTCCAATGTTTTCGGTGCTTTAATACCATACTTTTCTAAAATGTTGACATTATAACTAATTCCATCTTTAGCTTGGTTAATCGGGAAGGCATATACTTTTCCATCTTTATCTTTAAGTATTTGATCTAACGCTGGATCAAGGTGCTGCACCCAATCCATATCTTTTTGATCGGCTACATATTCTCCATAACGCAGCTGTGACCAGCCATGTGTATCAAATAAATCCGGCATATCGTTCGCTGCCATTTTGACACGGAGCATATCTTCATACCCCGCACCAGGAAGGTTTACTTGTATATCAATAGTAGGATTTTCCTCTTCAAACTTTTCAACAAGACCTTCAATTGCCTTTTTCTCACCCTCATTTCCCAAGGTCAAGAATAAGGATAAGTTCACTTTTCCATCGTTTTTCGTTTCATTTGATGCACTTTCATTTGACCCTGCTCTTGAACAACCTGCTGTAATTACTGTGAAAGCGATAACAAATAGGAACATACTAAATAATTTCTTCATAATACTTCCCCCTAATCCTGATTTACGTGTGGAGTGAAATTTACAGTCCCTTTCTGATGCAAAGCCATGTCAGTAAATATCATTATTTTGCAATAAATTGAAACTTATTTTATAATTTACATCTAGACCTCTTCCCTTTTAAATAAGGGAAGCTAAGAGATTGAAGAGTCATAGGAACTAATTTTTAAAAATCAATTCTGCCAAAATTGATTTTTAGGAGCTCTTTGACTTTTTGATCTCTTTTTTCATGAAACGTTCTCCCGCTGGTTACTAATATCTATTTTTCCGTTTACGAAAGCCACCACCTCCTTTAAGGTTCATTCTTCTTGTGGTTTCAGAAAGTTTAAGTAGAATAAAGTATTAACGCATTAATGTTAGTTATCATGGTCTAGCTCCAGGCGCCATCGGCCCTTAGGTCATAAGCCAACCGTCAAAAAGGTTAAAGAACAACCTTTCTGCCGGCACGCCCGAATGCTTGTCCCCGAAGGACTAGCGCCCCTGGGCTTTTCGTTCTTACTCTTCCTTTTTCCCACCAGAGCTTTCACGTACGTTTAATTTAGTAGGGATTGTTACTTTTAACGGAATTTCCCTCCCGGAAATTCGGTCGAGAAGGAGTTGAACACCTATACGCCCCATTTGCTCGGTATATACTTTTACAGAAGTCAAGGGTGTACTCGCAAATTTCGCCATTTGAACGTCATTAAAGCTAGCAATCGCTATATCTTCAGGAACTCTCAAGCCTGCCTCTTGTAAAGCACGCATCGCCCCGATTGACATCGAATCACTCGCGATAAAAAAGGCTTCCGGAAGATTCCCCTTTTTGATAGCGTCCTTCATTAGTTCATATCCATGTGTCATTGAAAACTCTCCAACAAATACATGATCTTCTCGATAAAGCCCCATCGATGTCATCAAATCTACAAAGGTCGTATGACGCTTATCTTCCACAATTTCCTTTGTTATTTGTTCTCTTTCCTGTCCTCCAATGTAGCCTATTTCTTTATACCCTTGATTTAACAAATGCATTAACGCACTAGTCGTCGCTTTTTCAAAATCAGATATAACGGAATCATACTTATTCTCATCTGGTGAATGGTTGACAAATACAACATGCTCCAAACAATTGGTTACTAGATTTAATAAGCTGGGGCTTAAAACACCGATTACAATCAATCCATCAATATCATCAATGATCTGGTCTTGGAGATCATCTGACAATCGAATAATCTTATTCGAGTAGATCCCCTGATTGAGACACTCACTTTCAATACCAAGTCTAATGCCTGTAAAATAAGGATCATTTATGTCGTCCTCTTCTTCCTCAAGCGTATGGGCTAAAAACATGCCGACTCTAGGACTAGTTGCTCTTGAAAGCTTTTGTTCAGTCTTTCGCTTTCTCACCGTTTTATAACCTAGTTCCTTTGAAATCTCTAAAATTCGATCTCGTGTTTCAGCTGTTACCGAAATGGTAGGATCATTGTTTAATACTCTTGATACCGTCGCGCTTGAAACTTTCGCATGTGCTGCTATTTCTTTTATCGTTGTCATTTTCATTACCTCACAACTATATTTAATGGATTCAAAGGGAAGTCACGTATTTTCACTAAATATTTACTTTATGTATTTATAGATTAACAGAATTTTTAAGCGCTTTCAATTGTTTTTTAAAATTCAAATAATTTATCTACCTCTATTACATTGTTTATTATTAAAAAGCATTGTTGATTACTTTAGTGAATTTTTACTAAATACCACACAATATATTTCAAGTAAATTTATGATTTATCAAATAATTTACTAAAATATTAAGTCCATATCAAACTTAGAATTCTAACCCAAAAACAAAAACAGCCCTCCGGCTGTTTTTGTTGTTATATCCTTATTCTTTTACTGATCCTGAAGTAAGTCCTGATACAATTCTTCGCTGGAATAGTAGAACCATTATGACTAAAGGGATCGTTACAATGACTGTTGCGGCTGAAATCTCTCCCCATGGAATCGTATACTGTCCCCTGAACATCGCAATGCCGACTGGAACCGTTTTGTATGCTTCTGCTGTATTGATTGTAAGTGCAAACAGAAATTCATTCCATGCTGCTATAAAGACTAAGATGGCGGTTGTGAATATTCCTGGAATAGCAAGCGGTAAAATCACTTTAAAATACGTTTGCATAATGGATGCCCCATCAATCTTGGCTGCCTCTTCAAGATCAAATGGTATTTTTCTAAAGAATGTCACTAACAACCAGATCGATAAAGGCAAGGCAAATGTCGTATAGGGAATAATTAATCCTAAGTAGCTGTTCGTCAAGCCGACATTTTTCAAGAAAATATAAATTGGTGATATGGTTGCGATCTGCGGAAACATGGATACAGACAGAACAAGTCCTAGAATCCATGCCTTCCCTCTAAACTGCATCCGGGCAATTGCATACGCTGCAAAGGCTGCTATAAAAACGGTATAAACTGTCGTTATCGTCGCTACTACAGTCGAATTCCATAAATATCTCAGAAATGGATAATCAGTAAAGACAGAAACATAATAAGAAAAAGTTGGATTACTTGTAAACCAAGTGAAAGCCTTTTCTCCAAACAGTTCAGACAGCGGCTTTACAGAAGCCAGTAATATCCACAAAAATGGGAACATGACGAAAAACACAAACACGATTAGAAATACATAAAAGAATGGGCCTGCTTTTTTATTCAATGCCTTCTCCTCCCCTATCTCTTCGCATCATCTGAAATTAAATCTGCGCCTAATAGTTTGATAAAAATGCCAGAGATAATAGCAACGCACACAAAGACGATAACAGCAAGTGCTGAACCCTCTCCAAAATTTGTTTGCGAGAACATGACTTTATATGCGAGAATCGATATCGTTTCTGTAGAATTTGCCGGTCCGCCGCCTGTCAAGACGTAGATCAGGTCAAATACACGGAATGCATCCAAAGTTCTAAACAGTAGGGCTACAAGAATACTAGATTTGAGCAATGGCAGAGTGATAGACACAAATTGCTTCCATTTTCCTGCTCCGTCAATCGATGCAGCTTCATAAAGACTGCTTGGGATCGTTTGCAAACCTGCTAATAATAGAAGCGCCATGTACGGAGTCGTTTTCCAAATGTCTGAAAAAATGACCGAGAACATTGCCCCTGCACCCGTTGTTAATAAATCACCCATTTGTGAGACTAACCCAAGGTCTTCAAAATATTTTGCTACAATACCATTTTGCCCATCATATAAAAATTTCCACATAAGTGCGGATACAGCTGTAGGAATCGCCCACGGAACTAAAATAGAGGCTCTTACTAATCCTCTTCCAAAAAATGCTTTATTTATTAATATCGCGATAGCTAAACCTAGGACAAGCTCTACAGCAACTGAAATAAAGGTAAACACCGATGTATTAAAAAGGGCTGTCCACATCCGTGAGCTCGTTAAATTTTTTGCGTAATGATCAAATCCAATAAAATTGGGTGTAACGACAGATTCACTAAGATTATCAGTTAAACCATTGATTTTTTTCTCCTGATTTAATTCAGCCGATTCCGAAAGAACTTTGACTTCCTTAGCGACATCGTTCAAAGTATGATCAAGCTCATCTGCTGTTTCACCATTCAGATTCACCATTTTCAAGTCATCACTTGGTTTCTCAAAGTTAAACAGCATTTCATCAATCTTCTCATAACGCTCTCCGTAATTTTCTCGAATCTCACCATCTACCTTTTTTAAGCTGGAAATGATTTCATCAATGGAAGCATCACCTTCCGAGTCTAGTCCTTCCTTTTCATTTTCCAGAGCTGATACTAGGAAAGGATAGCTGTTTAAATAGCGACCTAAATCCAGGCTATGGTCCATATGAATAGAGGATTTTCTTGGATCATTTAACTGATAATCGAATAAGCTAAAATAAAACGACTGTATAACCGGCCAGATTGCAATGGCTAAAATAAGAACAAGTGAAGGTGCAATCAGAAAATATGCGAGACGCCGTTCTTTTAATTTGCTGCGATTAACCGGCTTTTTTTTCATAGACACGTCTGTTCCCTCCCAATACATTTAATCAGAGTGGAGACCTATTTAAAAGGAAAGCCTTCGGGGCTAGTTAAACTAGTTGAAGGCTTCACTTTCTTCCTTTGTAAAAATTAGTTGCTCATGACAGCTTTCATTTCTTCTTCCATGGCCTTTGCTGCTTCCTCTGGGGTAATTTCACCAGCAATAGCTTTAGAAACATTAATTTGTAAAATTTCAGTTACTTCAGGATAGTTAGGAGCTACAGGACGTGATACAGCTCCCTCTAATGCTTTTTGGAAACCTTCTTCAGCAAAGAATGGGTTTGCCTCAAGAACCTCTTTATCTTCAAATAGCTCTGGTAAAGTTGGGGCTGAACCACCATAAATGGCTGCAATTTTTTGACCTTCAGGACCTGTTAAGAATTTTAAAAACTCCCATGCTTCCTTTGGATGTTCAGAATATTTATTAATCCCTGACATCCATCCGCCAAGAGCGGCTGCAGAACCTGCATCACCGGCTGGAAGCGGTGCTACACCTACTTTGTCAACAATTTTCGATTGTTCTGGATCGTTTGCAAGATTCCATTGGTATGGCCAGTTTCGGATAAATGCAGATTGTCCTTCAATAAAGGATGTATGTGATTCAGTTTCAGTAAATGTCGTGATGTTACCAGGTACAACGTCAGAGGTGGCAATCTCCACAAGCTTGCTTAAACCTTTTACTGTCTCAGGACTGTTTACAGCGACTTCCCCATTTTCATCAAGGATTTTTCCACCGTAAGAAGCAATGAATTCAACAGCGTTTGTTACAAGTCCTTCATACTGCTTAGCTTGCATTAAATAACCGAACTGAGTGCTTTCTTTCCCTTTGTTTTCCTTAGCAGCCTTTAATAAATCATCCCATGTCTTAGGTACTTGATCTTCAGAAATGATGTCACTGCGGTAGAAAAGCATACCTGCATCAATAAATCTCGGAATAGCCCACTGTTTTCCGTTAAAGCTCGCCGCAGATAGAGCACCTTGGTTATAAGAATTTAAATCAATACCATCTCTTTCGATAAAGCGATCTAACTCTAATAGATAGCCAGCTTGTGCAAATTCAGCCGGCCAAATAACATCTAACTCAAAAATATCGATTTCAGATGACTCCGCATTCAACATTGTGACATATGCATCGTGCTGTGCACCTGTATCAGAAGGCATTTCACGACCTTCAACTTGGATATTCGGATTTTTTTTGTTAAATGCCTCAATTAATTTAGCAGTAGCTTGGGTTGAGTCTTTTCCGTATGCATATACTAATTTTACTGGCTCATTAGATTTTTCTTCTTTTGCTTCGCCTTCGTTTCCTTCGCTTGAGGTTTGAGAGCTCCCCCCGCCAGAACAACCTGCCAGGACTAGAATAACCGCAAAAATAACAGTCAAAAATTTACCCATTTTTTTCATCTGTTTTCCCCCCGTTACTAAAATAATAAATTATGAAATCGATTTCGGAATGCTCGAACATTTTTCAAGGTTATTTGAAACTGTTGACCCACGAACAATCAATTTTAATGGAAATTGATAGATTTCTTTCGTTTTATAGTCTTTACTGTTAATTTTCTCGTACATGACTTCCATTGCTTTTTCTGCCATCTCTGTTACAGGCTGATGAACCGTTGTAATATTGGGTTCGACTATCTCTGTGATCGCTTGATTGTCAAATCCTATGACAGCCAGGTCAACAGGAATATTCCATCGATATTTCTTTGCCTCGGAAATAATGCCTGCCGCTACTTCATCTGAACCTGTAAATATAGCAGTTGGACGCTCATTCATGCCCTTAATCCAATGAAATACTTGCCTGCCATGCTCAATGTTATAGACATTTCTAAATGCAAATTTCTCTTCAAAGCAAAGGCCTGCTTCTTTAAGCGCTTGCTTCACCCCTTTTTCACGTGCTGTTCCCACACTGCTGTAATGACCGCCTGTGCAATAACCTATAAGGCTGTTCCCTTGTTCGATCAAATGCATTGTAGCTATGTACCCGCCGTACACTTGATCTTGATAAATCATGGGTACATTTGCCTTATTATCAAACTCATTGCATAAAACGATCGGTCCATATTGAAGATACGGCTCAATTAATTCCCAATCATTTTCATGAGAAGCTAAAATAACCCCGTCTACTTGCTTTGTTTTCAAAAGATTTAAGTAATTAAGTTCCTTTTTAGCTGAGTACTGTGTCTGACAAACAATTAACTGATAATTACGTGCAGCTGCAGCCATCTCCAATGTTTCAATCAATTGACTGAAAAATGGATTCATCACGCGCGGAATAAACACCGCAACAGTTTCCGTTTTTTGAATCCGAAGGCTTCTAGCTGAGGAATTTGGAACATATCCCAGTTGTTCCATTGCTTCATGTACAAGTTTCTTCTTTGTTGCTGATACGTATGGATGATTATTGATCACCCTCGAAACTGTAGTTCTAGATAAACCCGCAAGCTTAGCTACATCTTCAATTGTAGACATTAGAAATCCCCCCTTACTTTCAACAAACTATCACACCTCCTAATTAAAGATGAAATCGTTTTCAGTTAAATTATAGTTAATAATGAAAGGGTTTTCAATACTAAATTCATAGTTTTTTAGATATTTCGTTTTCCGAAATAGAACTAAATGCTCAGAACGCCTTGAAACAAGGCTTTCCCCGATTTAATCAGTTAACACATAAAAATCAATTTGGAAACGAAAAAGAAGGTATAGTTGTTATCCGTCCAGATGGTTATATTAGTTTTAAATGTGAAGGGCTATTGGTTGAATTACTAAAAGATCACCTAAAGAATGTATATATGTAAATTATAAACGGAATTGACGAGGGACATTAAGCAGGAGAAAAAAGAGCACTTCCACCAAAGTGCTCTTTTCTTCGTTTACTTCAATTTCAGCATCTTCTTGCCAAAGTCATTGTTCGCTTCTTCAAAATACTTACTCACTTCGCTTTCAGGAACCACATTTTATGCATCTGCAGATGATTCAAAGTTCACATTCAAATCATTTTCAATTGATGTGAAGGTCAAGTTTTGGCCAGCAGCGGGATCAATCCGCAAGTTTAGAAGATTCAGTATAGATAACACACATGTGATTGATAGTCTTGTTAATTCATCTTTTATTCTTTTAAATCCCATTTTATTATCTCTTTAGTAGCACCTTTACTTATTCCCATTTAAAAGTATAACTGGCAACAATAAATGCACCTATGAGCCAACACCCTAGTATGAGTGCCTCTGTCCCTAAGCTCATAAACGAAGCTCCGACATTCATCACCTCTCGCAGGGCATGACTTAAATGGGCAATCGGTAAAACTTGAACAAACGGCTGAACAAATTCCGGCATATCTTTTATTGGGAAAAAGACTCCTCCTAAAAATAGCATCGGGAATGATAGAAAACCAGCAATCGGTGCAGCACTTTCTGGAGTTTTGGCTATTCCAGCAATAATAAAACCTATTGCCATAAATGCAAGTGTTCCTAATATGACAAAACTGATTAATGTGAACCAAGATCCACGAACTTCAATACCAAAAATCAGATCTGCAACACCCAGGATTATGAGTGCTTGCAAACCATTTAGGAAAAGTCGTGCGGTAATTTGAGCTGCGATAAACGTCGATGCTTTTAAAGTGGTCCCTTGCATTCTTCTTAATATTCCTCTTTCTCTCCATGCCGCAATTTGTCCTGCGACGCCATTCATGTTATTACTCATTATCATCATTGCAACAATACCAGGTACTAAGAAATCAATATACTTTAAGTTTAGCGCTTCTATTCCCTGCGTATCTGTCACAACAACCGGAACATACTCTACCATCTTCTTACTAATGGCATCTACCGTACCATTGACTAACTGAATCCCCACCTGAGAAACGGCAAAATTGGTTTCATTATAGTAAACAGGTAGGGTGAATGGTTTCAAGTTTGTTGACGGGCTGCTAAAATGGGATTCATATCCTTTCGGAATAATAACAACTACATGTGAATCCCCTTTTTTCAACAATTTTAAAGCCTCATCTTTATTTTCTTCTTTTTCCAACTGAATCGCTTTGTTTTCCATTAATATATCTATTAATTGCTTAGATTGGGTGGAATTGTCTTGATCGACCACACTAATCGATATAGACATTCCATTTCCACTCCCTAAAAATGATCCCAGCATGACCATGAGAAAGATCGGGAAGGCCAATGTCCAAAATAAGACTTGACGATTACGTATGAAAATACGTAATTGTGCTAATGTTAATTGCCAATATGCTTTCATCCTTCTCGTAAACTCCTTCCAGTCATATGTATAAACACATCTTCTAGAGTAGCTGTTCGTGTTTGCAAATCGGATAATTTTAGTTGTTTTTCCGAAGCAGTGTTAATTAAGCTCGTTAACGTCAATTGCAAATCATCTGTATACAAAATGTACATATCATTTTGATTTCCTACTTGTTTAACTCCATGAATAGCATGTAATTCTACTTCATGAGCATCACCCAGAAAACGAAATTCTACCGCACTATCTGACTGAAGGTTTTTCACAAGAAAAGAGGGGGTATTTAATGCTATGAGCTTTCCTTGGTCCATAATGGCAATACGATCGCATAATACATGCGCTTCATCCATATAATGAGTCGTTAAAACAATTGTTTTTCCCTTTTCCTTTAAACGAAGAATAATATCCCAAAGAGTTCTTCTAGCTTGAGGATCTAGACCTGTCGTCGGCTCATCCAAGAAAATAATCCATGGATCATGAACAAGGGCTAATGCTATGGCTAACCGCTGCTTTTGGCCGCCTGATAAACTTTTGATTCGGTTTTTCGTTTTGTCGGTTAAAAGCATATCTTCTATTAATTCTGGAATAGACACATGTTGATGATAAAAACTGGCGTATAGGTGTAATATTTCTTCTACAGTGAGCAACTCAAAAAGCGTCGTCGATTGAAGCTGTACACCTATTACTTCTTTTACCTTTTTCAAATCTTGTATTATATCAAATCCTCCCACAAACGCCGTTCCCTCATCTGGTTTTCGCAAGCCCACTAGCATTTCTAAAGTCGTGGTTTTCCCCGCTCCATTCGGACCAAGCAGACCAAAAACTTCTCCTCTTTGCACTTCAAATTCTATCTCTTTTACCGCTGTAAAATCACCATATTTTTTCACTAAATTCTGTACTTTAATGATTTCTTCTGGAGAACTCATCGCTCACACTCCATACTTTTATCTTTACTTGTTTATTCAATTATAGAACATTCGTTTTAAAAATTGAAAGAAAAAGACTAAATTTATCCATTTTAAGCTATCTAAATAAATTATTGCTAATCTCTTTGTCTATAGGACGTAGACTAATGATAGTTATCCAAAAGGAACAATAAATATGAACCAGTTTCAGCAGCTTAGATATCCACGAACGAGCACGATTGTGTTATAACACATAGATTTAAACGACTCGTTATATTTTTATGTGAAGTTCCTTCAAAAAATAAATAACTATATTTTATCCCCTTCCTAAAAATAGAAAGGGGGGCGTGTTAGAGTTTTCAAATTTAAATCACTTTATTTTCACTTCACATTTAAGCCCTTCCCTTTAAGGGAGTTCACCCTACAAAAAGGGAATTAGACATGAATGAACTTAATAAACAAAAATAACCTTGTATTTCAAGAGCCTGCTGAAAAAGAAAGAATCAAAGATTTTCATCAATATACAGATAATAAAAGAAGCTAACAACCAATATGCAGTAGGTTGTTAGCTTCTTTTTCTCTTTAAACGGACTTTTCAGTGCCCTCATATTTCAATAGCGATTTTGGATTTTTAAAACTACCAAAAATGATCGTTTAGGGAAAATTCTTATTTATCAATGGTTTTTCTTTTCGCCGGGAATATGATAAATGGTTGAAGCTGCCCCTTCTCTAAGAAATAACTCTATTTGTTTCTTCACTTAAAAATTGCAGGACATGCTGTACGGCCGTTTTTCCTTGGTCTATACAATCAGGGAGTCCGATTCCTTCGTAGGAAGCTCCAGATAAGAATATTCCGGGGTAGACATCTTTCATTCTGTCTTTAATTCTTTTTATTTTTTCTTTATGTCCTACATGATATTGCGGCATCGCTTGTTTCCATCTAGTAACATATGCAAAATTAGGTGAATCGACATCAATTGAAATGATTCTTTTTAAATCATCCATGACTGTTTTGATAATAACATCGTCCGGTTGATCAACGATTGCCTGATCCCCTGGCTTTCCTACATAGGCCCTTAGCATAACTTGATCATCTGGAGTAGTATGCGGCCATTTTTTATGTGTCCATGTACAGGCCGTGATCGTGTAATCACTATTTCTCGAAATAACAAAGCCCGTACCCTCTTGATCCATTCTCACGGCGTTTTTAGGAAAAGCCATTGCTACGGTTGCAACAGAGGTTGAAGGCATTGCTTTAAAGTAATCAAATAGAGCATGATCTTTTAAAATAGCTGGTACAACTGTATGAGGAGCAGCAAGGATGATACTATCTGACTCCATTTTATCTCCATTGCTTAAAGTAATCTCATACTTGTCATCACTTTTCTTAATGTCAAGCACCTTTGTTCCTTTTAAGAGATTGATATCAGACAGGTTTTCTTCGAATGCTTCTATGATCGTTTGAAGTCCGCCTTGAACCGTTTGGAAAATCCCCTTTTTCCGCTCCGCTTTGTATGTCTGATTCGACTTAGGTGTTGATTTCTTCAATCCCAAAATGAGGCTTCGGTGTTCTTGTTCGACTTTGTAAAATTGCGGGAATGTAGACATGAGGCTTAATTGATCGATGTCTCCGGCATAGATACCCGATAGAAGCGGTTCAATTAGGTTTTCAACCACTTGATCTCCAAGCCGTCTTCTGAAAAATTGCCCTAAGGATTGATCACCATTTATATTTTTTGCAGGTAAAAGAAAATCAGCAGCCGCTCTCGCCTTTCCCCCTACAGAAAATAAACCAGTTGTAACAAACGGCATAATCTGGGTTGGGATCCCCATCACAGCCCCTTCTGGCATTGGATGAAGCTTGTCGTTAGCTAGCACATATGATTTCCCTGTTGCATTGTTGACAAGCTTTGATTCTAAACCTAAATCCTTGACCAGCTGAGGAGCACTCTCTTTTCTTTCCAGAAAGGAGTCCGGTCCTCTCTCAATCGTAAATCCATTTCGGCGAACCGTCTGGATTTTCCCCCCGAGTCTGGGACTTGCTTCAATCAATGAAAGTTCAACCTCTAATTGCTGATTTTGAATTTCTCGTTTTAAATAATATGCAGCTGAGAGACCTGTCAATCCCCCTCCGATAATCGTGACATGCTGATTTCTCTTCCTCATTGTAATCGCCTTCTTTTATCCCAGACTTAGAAGCTGAAATTTAACTCTACTCTATATAAATATCTAAACAAACCATCAACTGACTTACTCTGCCTCAGCTGATGGTTTATATAAAATAATTCTTTATGATTTATTTATCTGTTTTAATACAACTGAAGCCAAACTATCGATAAATTCCGGTTTTGCATTTGGCATTTCCGGACGATAGTAGCTTGCGCCAATTTCATCTGTAACAACTTTACATTCAAAGTCATTGTCGTATAATACTTCGAGATGATCTGCTACAAACCCAACCGGAGCGTAGATAAACGCACGATAACCATTTTTTTCATACAGATCTTTTGTTAAATCCTGAACATCAGGACCGAGCCAGGGCTCAGGTGTGTTCCCAGCACTTTGCCAGCCAATCACGTAGTTTTTAATACCGGCTGCTTCTGCAATTAAATCTGCCGTTTCCTGTAATTGATCCGGATATGGATCACCTGAGGCAATAATTTTTTCAGGTAAGCTGTGTGCTGACACAACGAGTACAGCTTTTTCTCTTTCTCCACTAGTCATTTTCGCAAAGGTGTCTCTAACTTGCTTTGCCCAATAATCAATGAATTTAGGCTCTGTGTACCAGCTTTCAACAGAGGTTATCATTGGACCGCCAATTTTTCCGGCTGTTTCTTTCGCTCTGCCGTTATACGATTTTACGCTAAATGTTGAAAAGTGAGGGGCTAATACAATACTAACCGCTTCCTCAATTCCATCACGATGCATTTGCTCAACGGCGTCTTCTACAAATGGCTCAATATGCTTTAAGCCAATATACATTTTAAACTCAATATCGTTTTGTACATTATTAAGTCTTTCTTCCAGCTTTTTTGCTTGATCAAGGGTAATTGCAGCAAGTGGAGAAATTCCGCCAATTGCTTCATAGCGATTCCTTAAATCCTGCAAGCTTTCCTGATCTGGTTTTCGTCCATGTCGAATATGGGTATAATACCTTTCGATATCTTCTTCTTTATAAGGAGTTCCATACGCCATAACAAGAAGACCCATTCTTTGTTTTGCCACTTTCTACACCTCTTTTTATTCCACTCTTAACAGAAGTAAGACTTTCACTGTCTGCAGGTGTCCGATTGGTTCAAGGGACCTTGTGGTCATCCCGTATAGGGACTAACCAACAGCCGGGGATTTATTGAAAGAAGACTAAACCAATGACGACTTGTCTTGAACGTCTTCACTAGAACATCCTGTGCGTCTAACCCCGCTGCCTGAACTCTTCACCTTATTTCCGCGATATAACCGCCAATAATCGACGCTTCCCTTTATTCTCTATTATTTTGTCATTACTTGTCTATTAGTGACAAAAGAAAAGCACTAGTTATGCCCTGGTATTTTTTTCTTGGGCAGAATATTCATGAATAAATGCTGTTAATCGCTGCAGAGTCTCTGGCTTAATTTCCGGAAATACGCCATGGCCTATATTGAAGATGTAACCGTCAGATTTCATACCTTGATCCAATATTTCTTTTGTCCGCTCCTCAATCACTTCCCAAGGTGCCAGAAGAATAGCAGGATCCATATTTCCTTGGAGAGATTTTGTCAGGCCGAGGTTCCGCGCTTCTTGAATTGGCAGCCTCCAATCAAGCCCAACAACATCAACCGGAAGGTCATGCCATTCTTTTGCTAAATGACTCGCTCCAACTCCGAAAATAATTAAGGGAACTCCTTCCGTTTTTAAAGAAGCAACGATCCTCTCAAGCGCAGGTTTAATAAATGTACGGTAGTCAGCTGCATTCAATGCACCTACCCATGAATCAAAAATTTGAAAAGCTTTTGCACCAGCTTTAATTTGCGCTTTAGCATATGTAATCGTCATATCTGCCAGCTTCTCCATTAAAAGCTTCCATGCCAGCGGCTCTGCATACATAAATGCTTTCGTTTTATTGTAGTTTTTTGAAGGACCACCTTCAATCATATAGCTTGCCAAAGTAAAAGGAGCTCCAGCAAACCCAATTAATGGGACAGAAAGCTGTTCAGTTGTCAAAAGCTTAATTGTTTCCAAAACGTATGGAACATCTTTTTCAGGATTGATTTCCCCGAGTTTATCAACATCAGAAAATGTGCGAATTGGTGTGTCAATAACTGGACCAATTCCTGATTTTATTTCTACGTCAACGCCGATAGCAGGAAGCGGAGTCATAATATCTTTATATAGTATAGCTGCATCAACGTTATAGTTTTCGACTGGCAGTCTTGTTACATAAGCACATAATTCCGGCTGATGAGTTATTTCAAACAAACTGTATTTTTCTTTTAAAGCACGATACTCAGGTTGAGAACGTCCGGCTTGTCTCATATACCATACTGGAACATGGTCTGCTTTTTCCCCCCGGCAAGCTTTTAAAAAAGTATCGTTAAATTTTTTTGTTTCCACCAATTATCCACCTTTCACCTAACCCTTTAAACCGTTTACTTTGCTTATTCCACTATACTCTTTTCCAAATTGATTGTATAGTTTAATGGTAAAAGTTCAAAAAATAGACAACACGCGGGTAACCTGACTTAACAAATTATCTCCGCGAGGTAAACAGGCTTGGTTCTATAAATTGGGAGCCGGGACCTTCTTTTTTTGTTTGGGTATTGTAAGGGACTACTTTATATTTGGCATCATTGAACACATTCGCATAAGGGATGTCATATTCTCCCTCACCCTCAACTTCACCGATTAGCTTTTCCTTACTACCATCCTTTTCATAAATACGATAGATGACTCTTTCATCTTCTTGCTTATCCCATCGCAATGAAACAGTGATTAGACTAAACGCCCTTAAAGAATAGCTAGCACTTAGAGAATCCACAGACGCGAGCCGAATAGGCTTTTCTAAATCTTTTACACCATCTGGAACTTCAAAAGCAAGGTTGGTTTCGGGATGTGTTTTAGTCAGTATGTCCTTAAACAGTCTGGTTGGATAGCGGCTTCCTTCAACAAGATACTGATCCTTAGTCGTTTGGTCATATCCCATCCAAATGGACCCTGTCACTTCAGGGGTATAACCAACAAACCAAGCATCCATGACAGCTCCATCTTTTCCAGGGTATGAAGTAGTTCCAGTTTTTCCGGCTAAATCACCAAGATATGAACCTGCTTTTGCCGTTCCTTCATTAACGACTCCCTCAAGCATCCTCGTCATATTCCATGCAGTTTGCTGTGAAAATACTTGAGTTGATTTTTTTTCATGCTTTGCAATTATTTCTTTCTCCTGATTTTTGATTTCTTTTATAAAATAGGCGCTGTTGTATGCCCCCATCTTCGCGAAGGTGCGATATGCATTCGCCAATTTCAAAGGTGACACACCATTCTTTAGACCCCCGAGTGAAAGGGCCAAACCGCTGTCTTCAATAGAAAGACCATTTTTCTTTAAATATTCCTTTCCAGTTTCAATGCCAATTTCATTCATTGTCCATACAGCTGCAGCATTTTTTGAATGAATGAGAGCATCAAACATCGTTACCTCCTTTTCGTATTTGCCATCATAGTTTCTGGGCGAATAGCTTCCATAGGATAACGGCTCATCTTTCAATAAGGAGTAGGGAGTGAATTTATCTTCCTCCATTGCCGGTCCATAAACGGCTAGAGGCTTAAAAGTTGAACCTGGCTGACGCTGCTTATTTACTCGATTGTATCCTTTTTGAACATAATCTCTTCCGCCAATTGCTGCTAAGACGCCGCCCGTTTGATTATCTAAAAGCACAAATGCCCCCTGTGCCTTATTATCTGTTCCCGGAAAGTATTGTCCGTCTTTAAACATCTCATAGGCTGTTTTTTGTGTAGCTTCGTTGAGAGGTACAACAATCGTATAGCCTCCCCGCATAAGCTCTTCATTTGAAATTGCATACTTTTGCTCTGCTTCTTCCATGACAAGATCAATATACGGTGCAAGCCATGGTTCCTTTATCGTTTCTTTTATGGAAAGGCCCAATGTTTTCCCTTGAGCCCTTACGACTTCTTCAGGAGTTAATAGATCCTGCTGCTCCATAAGGGAAAGGACAACATCTCTTCTTTCTTTACTTTTCTCAGGATTGAGAATTGGCGAATACGTCGAAGGTGCCTTAGGCAAGGCTGCAAGTAAGGCCCCTTCAGAAACAGACAGATCTTTAACATTTTTGTTAAAATAATAATTTGCAGCCGCTTGAATTCCATACATGCCATGTCCAAAATATACTTGATTCATATACATTTCGAGCAATTTTTCTTTGCTGTAACGATTCTCAAGGTTTATGGAAATAACAACCTCTTTTGTCTTTCTAAGTAAGGTTTTTTCATTTGATAGGAACAAATTCTTTGCCAATTGCTGAGTAATAGTACTTCCGCCTTCTACCTTACTTCCTGACAGTAAATCTTTATAAAGAGCCCGTCCTATTGCCTGAACGTCTATCCCATGGTGTTCATAAAACCGTTTATCTTCAACTGCTACAAAAGCCTCCTGAACATGTTCAGGTACTTCATCTATTGATACAGGCTCCCGGTTTTCAACAAATAAACTGGAGATAACATTCCCTTTTTCATCAACTAAAGTTGAGGCACTATCTAGGACAAGCTTTTTTTCGTCAATTACATAGTTGCCAAGCATAATAATCAGAAGATATCCAAAAAGAGCAACACCAATAGTACTGACAATAACAGCTGATGTAATGATCATTTTTCTTTTCATGTTCATCACCCCTTATAGGTGTAGTATTGTTAAAAATAGGAATGTATATTCTAGATGTGAGAAGTTAGAGATCGGACTAGAGGAAATCAGCGAAAGAGCTGATTTTTTTAATAACCATGTTATCAGCCACCTTACGAAAAAGCTTTGAAACTAGGTTAATTAAAAAGTTGAATGACCAATTTATCAGGTACCATTCCTGCTAGATTTAATTTTTGGATGTCTATTTTATAACGATGAAAAAATAGATATTGTTTCCAAACTATTGTTATAATGACTTAAAAAGAGGTGAATTGTAAATGAATTTTTATGTGACATTTGGCACTGCAGATTATTTGTCAACAATTGTTCAAAAATACCCAGAGGAAAAACTATTATTAATGCAAAATGCTGAAAAATCTGTTTTATTTCACGAAACCGTCGGGGAGTCAATTTTTAAAGAACCTCACAGGTATGAAGTTTTAGATCATTCTGGTGACATTATAAAGGGGAAATTTGCTGTTTTAAATAACATTCCAGTTACAGATGAGGGAAGACCTTTGTTTGAACACCGCTTTAAACAGCGGGCTGGTTTAATAGAAAGCGAGCCTGGATTTACGGCTATTCGCGTTCTTCGTCCTATAAGTAGTGATACATATGTGATTTTAACATTATGGGAAAACGAAGACGCTTTCACTAACTGGCAAAAATCAAAGTCCTTTGAAAGAGCTCATCAAAAACGTGAGTCATCAGAAGATGTAAATCAAAAGTCAGTTTTCCCGCGGTCATCCTTTGTCACAAGCTATCATGCAATAGAAATAGATGAAGAAAAATAATGCTTTGCAAATAAAGTGCCAGTCTCCAAAGCTATGGAGCTGACACTTTTTTAGTCATTTATTGCCGTTTGATGACAATATTTCCTAGGAAATGACAAGCTCATTCCTGAATTGATCATTATTTTTCAAAACATTTCACACCTGGGTAATCCGCTCATAATCTGTATTACACCTAATTATGGAGTGATACGCATGGGCACAGAATTAACAATCATTCATGTTATTTATATGATATTTGTTTTAGGTATTATTGGATTTATGGTCATGAGAAGAGATACTACTCTTGTCTGTATTATAGGTATTTTCACAATTGCTGTATTTTCAACCTTTTCTATTAGCCAATCTGTCAGCAGCTTGTTCAATAGCTTTATTTATGCCATTGTCGAACTTCTCCCAACAATCCTGGTCATTTCCATTATTGTTGCAATGAGCAGACTTCTAACCACAACTGGTATAAATGAGGTTATGATCTCACCTTTTGCAAGAGTAATTCGCGGTCCTGGCTTTGCATTTTGGACGATCGGTATAGTCATGATGATGATTTCTTTCTTCTTTTGGCCCTCCCCAGCTGTCGCCCTTATCGGAGCTGTTCTCCTGCCAGTCGCTCTGCGTGCGGGTCTGCCTGCTTTAGGAGTTGCGATGGCCATGAATCTATTTGGGCACGGGATTGCTCTATCTGGAGATTTTATTATTCAAGCAGCGCCAAAGCTCACATCTGATGCTGCTGGCTTACCTGTTGGTGAAGTTATACAAGCAAGCATTCCTCTAGTGATTGTAATGGGAGCTGTTACAACCGTCACTGCCTATATCTTCTTAAGACGCGATTTAAAGAAGGGTGTTCATTTCCCTGATTTAGCCATTAATGGAGAAGAGAAGATAGAAAAGGAAACCTTCCTATCCAACCGTTCAAAACGTTTCTTCTCTCTATTTATTCCCATTCTTTTCGGCTTAGATGTTTACCTAATGTTCCAGCTCAACTTACAAGGAGGAGATGCCACTGCACTTGTCGGCGGAACAGCACTTATCATTCTTCTGTTTATATCTGTGGCAGCACACAAACAAAAAAGTTTGGAACAATCAACAAAGTATTTAATTGAAGGATTCCAATTTGGCTTTATAGTATTTGGACCAGTCATTCCAATTGCTGCTTTCTTCTATTTGGGGGATGCAGGCTTTCAATCTATAATCGGTGAATATTTGCCTGAATCTTCCCAAGGCATTGTAAATGATTTAGGAGCAGCATTAGCCTCAATAGTCCCTTTAACCCCTGAAGTTGGGGCAATAACAGTGACAAGTGTGGGTGTGTTGACAGGTCTTGATGGTTCAGGGTTTTCAGGGATTTCGCTTGCAGGCTCTATTGCCCAATTATTTGCGGCAGCTATCGGTACAGATGCCGCTACTTTGACTGCACTCGGACAGGTAGCAGCTATCTGGGTAGGCGGGGGAACAATTATCCCATGGGCTTTAATTCCAGCCGCCGCTATTTGTAAAATAGACCCATTTGAACTCGCACGAAGAAATATACTTCCTGTAGCCATCGGATTGGTGGTAACTACTATTGTTGCCATAATTCTTTTATAGGCCATTTTAGAAATACTTAAGACTCTAGTTCTTCGGTGACAAGGTCTGGGGCCCCTAGAGGCAGATTGCTCTAGGCCGGCAAAGACATCCTTACTTTAAACGTATATACTTTAATTAATTTATGAATTCTGTCTTGAGAACAAAAAACTTGTAAAACAAAATGGCTCGTGCTATATTACTAGAGCGATGAGCTGAATTGTTTAAGCCGAGAGACATATCCTTTAGGATACGAACGAATGTGGCGTTTGGTCTCTCGCCGCAATACGCATAAGGCGCCTGTTATTTAAACAGGCGCCTTTCTAATTTGATACCTAACCAGCCATACTTAACAGCCTCTATTCATTACCATCTTTTATTATTCTTAATCGAAAGCCATTCATGGCATACTCTCCCAGATGATCTAACAACTTATAATTAGCTACTCCCCCAACTACCGCACCGATGCCAGGTAATAGCTGGAATAGCTTGACCAGATCAATAAAATCCCGGTAGTCTTGCTGAAAGACTCTCCAATCAATATTATTTTCGTTCATTTGGTCCCAGGCTTCAATCTTTTCCAAGAGCAGAGGACGTTTTTCTTCACTTGAAAAAGCGAGCTGAAAAAGGTGAAGCAAGAAGACTCTTTCCTCGATTTTTTTTGTATTAAAGCCATAAATGCTTGCTGCCTCAAAAAGAAATTTCATTTTTATGCCAAGTAGTAGAGGAAAATCAGCCAGGCTTAGCGCAAAACCACCTGCCCCTGTTCCTGCACCTTCTATTGCTGCCGCTTTTTGATATTTTTTCAGTGTCTCAAACACAAGCTTGTCTTTCTCTTCTAGTGAAAGGTTAGACGTATCCTTTTTAAATGTCGTTAGGTTCGAACCATGCAGTGTAGCCTCCACCATCTTCTTTATACTTTCGGTAACGACTACATGTATTTTTTCCGGAATTTTTTCATTAATTTTATTTTGTACTCTTTTGGACACTCGTTCAAATACCGATGATTTTCTTAACAGCTTTGTTTTCCACTGTTGAACTTCAAACTCGACCTTTCTTTCATAGCTCATTATGCCGCTCCTTTTTAAAAGTGTGCGATTATTGTTATTTTCGTGCTATTTTTCCGGTTTTCATACAATTTTCTAGCTGTAATTATTCATTTACAATTCAACTATTCACAGCAACTTTGCGTTTATCCCATTTACATGGATTTAATTTGGTTTTTCAGACGAGATTACGCTTTACCATTCGCTGTTTTAAATAAAGCATGACAAACACATAGCTAAATCCGACCGAAACGATTAGTGACAGGACAGCTGCAACAAGCTGAACCTTAATGATTAGTACAATCGACAATAACAATCCTTGTATGATTAGGATACTGAGCACAAGACGAAAGAATGACTCTGACTTTGTACTTTTTTTGATTGGGTACAAATCGGGTAATGTCAGCAAATCGTAATGCTTATAAAGGGAAGCAATTTGAACACCTGTTAAATACAATACAAAGATAACAAGAATGAGAATGGAATAAAGATTCAATGTCATAAACCAGAGAAGCACCCCACCAATAACAGTCAGCCGGAGGTAAATTCCCAGAAAATCACCAGAACGCAAAAACGCACGTGCAAACATGTATGTAAAAACATGATCTTGTTTATTTGGTATAAGTGATAAAAGGAAATCCAGGTAAACCCTGCGTTTTGCTTGTTTTTTCAGCTTTGGTACGTCAGTAAACAGATTAGCCAATCGATAAAAGCCTTGCTTTCTTCTTAACTCCTGGTCAATCGCTTCTTCCCATTTAAATGATTTTCTCTTCGCATCTTTATATAGATACAATGCCAACCCAATCATAACGACGTATAAGATTCCTGCAAACAGATAGCTTTCGTTTAAAATAAAAAAACTTACTAAAAAATTGATCGTTAGCCTTACAATAAAATCGCCGTACTTTGTCAATGCTTCAACTGAATAGACATTATGCCAGGATAAAAAAAGATTCCACGCCTTTATGACTAGCAATTGAGCAAAAATAAGCAAGTAACCTGTGAATGCAGCTTCTGTTACAGCAAAATAAAGAGGTGCTAAAAAGGCAGCTGTAATCAGCAATAAATAGAGCTGAGAAAAGAAGCTATAAGTAAAAGACTGCTTAAAATATTCCTTCATTTTCATTTCAACTGGAAGTAAAAATACAATATCTGGTTCTTTCAATAAAGTTCTTACATAAGAATTTGTTAGCACAAAAGCAAAGACAATGCTAATCAAGAAAACTCCAGGGAATTCAGGTGTTATCGTATGCAGCCATTCTTGATAGGTAAGGGCCCCGCCTGCAGCTATAAAAATTAACACGATCAATAAGTGATCATTAAGCATATAGCGCAAATAAGTTCTGACTTCAGTTATATGCTCACCGAGACGCTTTCTCCATATCGCTTTAACGTCCATTTTCTTCGTCTTCCTTTGTAAGCTGTATGTATAAATCATCAAGTGCAGCTCCCGTCATGTTAAACTGCTTTTGAAGATCTGCTAGTGTGCCCTTTGCTTTAACCCGGCCGTTGTGGAGGATAATAAATGAATCACAATATCGTTCAGCTGTTGCTAAAATATGGGTGGACATTAAAACACTAGCCCCGCGCTGCTTGGCCTCATCCATTCTTTCTAATAATGCATTAATAGCTAGAGGGTCCAGCCCTACAAAAGGTTCATCAATAATATAAAGATCTGGTTCAACCAAAAAGGCGCACATAATCATCACTTTTTGCTTCATTCCTTTTGAAAAGTGAGCCGGAAACCATTTTAGCCTTTTATCCATTCGAAATTCTTTCAATAATCTTTCAAGTCGTTCCTCAAAGGTTTTCTTCTCAATTCCATATGCCATCGCCGTTAATTCTAAATGCTCATAGAGAGTTAATTCTTCATATAGGATCGGCGTTTCCGGGATAAAACTGAATAAACTCCTGTATTGCTCAGGATGATGTTGAAAAGTTAAATTATTTATTTTAATCGTTCCTTTATGAGGTTCCATTGTTCCGATTAAATGTTTAATCGTCGTGCTTTTCCCAGCACCGTTAAGTCCTATTAAACCGACGATTTGCTGCTTATCAACTTCAAATGAAACGTCTTTCAGCACTGGATTTCTTGTATATCCGCCAGTTAATTGTTCAACCGTTACTAACGACATGTTCAATCCCTACCCTACCGTTTTTCTTTTATCTTAACAAAAACCGCTTCCCTTGTCCTAATCGACTTGGAATAAGAATGGCACTTGCATAAATTTAACATTACATAACTCGGTCATTTTTGGACATGATAATTGATGAAGAGGGGAAATAGTTGTTATATCTCAACTTTAAATGAAATGTTTGTTGAAGACAGTTGTTCGATTAATTAAGGGTTCCACTTATCTAATTAAGGGGATGGTTATATTGAACAATATAAGTGCCATTGTTTAATTGTAAATCATCATACGAAATGAGGTGTCTACGGGCCGTTACTAAAATGTAATGTCCTCGGAATACCATTTTGTAAATGAGGTGTTTGTTAAAGACACTAACATGATCCCAATGGAAAGACACATACATTTATTTATAAATGAGGTGTTTGTCAAAGACAAGTTGAATTAAAGTTGCTGTTAACAGCTTCTCATCCCTTCTTCTAAGAACAGGGAGATCCGTATCGGATTCCCCCTGTTCTTTTTATATCCTCGAGAGTAAAGGTATCGCGATAATTGCACGTTCATTGAAATCATTGGACCGTCATTGAAATGAATTGCACGCTTATCAAAATAATGCACACAATTGTGACAAAGCTGTGAACTCACCATACTCCTTTCAGTTTGCATGCATCTATTATGACGTGCGTTAAAAAACCAAAAACATATAAATTTTGATGTTTAAAACAAGCGACGATTCATAAATTGCCTTTTAATAAATTATCTCAACATAAGAGCCTTTTATTTTCACCATAAAAATATGGTAAAATGAGGGTTAAAGATAACCATTCGAACTCAGAAGGGATGAATGAAGATGAGCAACTGTATTTTTTGTAAAATTGTTAATGGTGAAATTCCAAGCTCAAAAGTATTTGAAAACGAGCATGTTGTAGCATTTTTAGATATTGGTCAAGTCACAAAGGGTCATACCCTTGTTGTACCAAAAGTACATAAAGAAAACATTTACGAGCTTACTCCTGAGCTTGCCCGAAACCTTTTTGAGGTTGTCCCTAAAATTTCTAGTTCCATTAAAGAGCAATTTAATCCAATCGGATTAAACCTTTTAAACAACAATGGAGAAAAAGCCGGCCAATCTATTTTTCATTATCATATGCATATTATTCCTCGGTATGGTAAAGGAGATGGTTTTGGCGCTGTTTGGAAGACACACGAAAATGAGTATACACCAGAAAAACTGCAGGAAATCGCTCAAACAATTCGTGAAAATATAAAATAAATCTTCCATTTGTATGAATTACTTGTCATTCTTTTCTTCAGGACCTACAAGAAAATTATAGGCAAAATGACAAAGGCTTCAGGAAGCGGCGGCTCGGCCTGCATTTCCTTTTTTAGGAATTTAAGGTGTTTAATTCCTATCTCCCTTTTTGCTAAAGAAATTAGGAAGAATAAGATGGTGTAAAACCTGCTAGTGTAAGATAAACAAACGAATTAGTTTTCCATTATTACATTCAAAACTGGAAATCAAAAGTATCCAGTTTTTTATTTATTCTTAAAATTATCACTACATATTAAAAAAGATTTGTGATAGGATAACGTTATTCAATTTAGTTATTTAAAGCACAAAATTAAAGTGAGGTTATTGATATGAGTAAAGTCTTAAATTTCAATGCAGGACCTGCTGCTCTTCCCCGCTCCGTTTTAGAACAAGCGCAAGCTGAGTTAGTTGATTTTAATGGAACTGGAATGTCTGTAATGGAATTAAGCCATCGCAGCGGAGCGTATGACGAAGTTCACGTACAAGCGAAGGAACAGTTGAAATCAATCATGAATATTCCGGATACTCATGATGTTTTATTTTTACAAGGAGGGGCAAGCCATCAATTTGCTATGCTTCCAATGAACTTCCTTCATTCTAATAAAGTCGGCTATTACGTCTTATCTGGATCATGGTCTGAGAAGGCCCTTTCAGAAGCTGAAAAAATCGGTGATACAAAAGTTGTTGCTTCAAGTAAAGAAGATACTTATTCTCACATCCCAAAAGAGTTGGCGCTTGACTCCCTGCCAAATGCAGCCTATTTACATTTAACAAGCAATAATACGATTTTTGGAACGCAGTGGGGTAATTTTCCTGATGTAAACGTTCCTTTAGTAGCAGACATGTCAAGTGACATTTTAAGTAAAGAGATTGATGTTTCTAAATTTGATTGCATTTATGCAGGTGCACAAAAAAACTTAGGGCCATCTGGAGTAACAGTTGTGATCATTCGTAAAGATTGGATAAAAGAAGCTAACAAAGCAATCCCAAAAATCTTACAATATGAAACACATGCTAAAGCAAATTCTCTTTATAACACTCCTCCAACCTTTTCAATCTACATTCTTTCTCTAGTTTTAAACTGGGTAGAAGCTCAAGGCGGTATAGGAGCTGTACAAAGAATGAATGAACAAAAAGCAAACCTGCTGTATGATTGTATAGACAGCAGTGAAGGGTTTTATAAAGGACATGCTTCTAAAGAGAGCCGTTCAAATATGAATGTCACATTTACTCTCCCTAATAAAGAGTTAACGGAAAAGTTTCTAAAGGAAGCAAAAGAACTCGGAATGAGCGGGCTGAATGGCCACCGGTCAGTTGGGGGCTGCAGAGCGTCTATTTATAATGCTGTCCCGCTTGAAGCTTGCGAACAATTGGTAGAGTTTATGAAGATATTCAAAGGTAAGAACTAACTGATAATTATAACTTTTCCTTTTAGTTATTCTTTGTTATAATTCTAGATAAATACTCCTGCAATAGGGAAATTAGCCTACTATTGGGGGGGGAAATGATGAGTTTAGTAGAGGAGAGCCTAAGAATGAATACAAAAACACTAGTTTCAATGTCTTTATTTGTTGCTATTGGAGTGGCATTGCATGCGATTATTCCGCCATTTCCTAACGGAATGAAGCCTGACATGATGCTCACAATGATGTTTCTGGCCATCTTACTGTTTCCAAGCGTGAAAAATGTTTTGCTTGTAGGAGTTGCCACCGGATTTTTATCAGGTATAACAACAAGCTTTCCTGCAGGACTAATACCAAATGTCATTGATAAGCCTGTAACAGCTTTCATCTTCTTCATACTGTTACTAGCAGTAAAGAAATATGCCCAATCTGTTGTTACAGCAGGAATTCTCACTGCTATTGGCACGTTAATTTCAGGCGTGGTATTCTTAACGTCTGCCCTGTTGATCGTCGGATTACCAGCAGGTGCAGGATTTACGTTCTTATTCTTGACTGTTGTATTGCCTGCTACTTTATTAAATACAATTGCAATGGTCATCATATATCCAATTGTTAAGTCTATTGCAAAGCGCTCTAACCTTGTCAGCGCAAACTAAGCTGTTCATAACAGAGGGTGACTCAGGCAGTGCTTGGCACAAGCTTACCTGAGTCACCCTTTTTTCATTGGATTCATAATCGTTTTCAGCCATTACATCCTCGTCTTTAAAATCTTGAAAGAATGTTTTTACTGAAAAATGTATAAAATTATACTAATTAATAGTGTAATTCCCCCACCGCCTGCTAGTACATAAGCTTTTTGCTGCAGAACTCTTTTAGGCGGATAGGATGCTGATTGACCAATGAGTTTTGCATAATGAAATGCACCAATAAAGAATAACAAACTAACTATAAAGAAAAAGAAAATGACACCTGACAACCTACTCCCCCCCTCTTATACAACCTATGCTTATCCAAGCACACCTATGAATGAAAGTTGTTTAAGCTTCTGTTTGCAGGGAATAAAGTGGAATAGAGATCAACAATCAAAGGACTCAAAAACTATTTTTAATGGAGTGATGTGAGTGACTAATCAAAAATCATTATTCTTAGGACTAATCGTCGGGGGTGTCATCGGCAGTGTATCAGCATTACTATCAACCCCTTCTTCAGGTCGTGAATTTAGAGATCAAATAAAAGGGAATAGAGAGAAACTTGAAGAAATCATTGTTCGATTAAAAAATGATAGTATTGCTTTAAAGGAGCAATTAGTAAAAACGGCAAAAGAAAGCTCTGAAGTCGTCAAAGAGGTTTCTACAGACCTGCAGCAATCTGTTAAGGAATGGCGAGAAGAAATTGCTCCCCATCAACAAAATTTACAGAAAGAAATTGCTGAAATTGAAGAAAAAATGAAACAGCTAGAACAGACTTTACAAAAATAAAATACTTTCATATAAAAATGTTATCAGAAAGATGTGTGTGACAAAATCTACCTAGCACATCTTTTTTTTATTGCCATTTTCCGCCTATATAATAAGGAATGGAAAATTTTTTTTAAAAATTTTGAAATTTACATCTTTATTAATCTTTATTTTTTTGGGATAATGGTGAATAACAGTAAAAGGGGAAAAGTAGGTGAAGGATAATTGAAAAGAATAGAAAAGGAATACACAATTAAAGAAGCACTGCTTTTTAGTCAACGAGTGGCACAGTTAAGTAAAGCTTTATGGAAATCAATCGAAAAGGATTGGCAGGAATGGATTAAGCCTTATGATCTTAATATTAATGAGCATCACATTCTCTGGATTGCCTATCATTTAAAAGGGGCTTCCATTTCAGAAATTGCCAAGTTCGGGGTGATGCATGTTTCAACAGCCTTCAATTTTTCGAAGAAGCTTGAAGAAAGGGGCTACCTCGAATTTTCAAAGAAACAAAACGACAAGCGGAATACGTATATTCAATTAACCTCTGAAGGTGAAGATATTCTTCTGCGGTTATTAGAGGATTATGAGCCTTCTAGAAATGCAGTTTTTAAAGGGGCACAGCCTCTGCAGGATTTATACGGGAAGTTTCCTGAAATTATCGAGCTTATGTGTATCATTCGTAATATTTACGGGGACGATTTTATGGAAATTTTTGAACGTTCCTTTCAAAACATAGAAGAGGAGTTTGTTATTGAGGAAGGCAAGCTAAAGAAGGTACAGCCTCCTTCTCTCGTTGAAGACTAAGATTAATTATGTTTTGCGATGATTGATAAAAATTCGCCCATCAATTCTGAATACATCTCTTGATCATAGAGGGATTTTATAACCTGATTTACGGGCAATTTACTATTTAACTGGCCAACAAACTGAGCAAGGAGGTCTTCATAGATGACCCAACCTTGTTCTTTTTGTACGTAAAAATCTATTTCTGTCTGTTTACACAGTTCGATAACTTCTGTAACTTCTTCTTCGGATAATTGATTTTCTATCACTAGTTTAAAAAATGGATACTTCGTGTCATCAACCATTTGAAGTAAGAGGGAAATGTAAAATTCCAATTTATGAAGTTTTCCTTCTAGCTTGTCCACTTGCGTTCACTTCTTTCTTCATTACAAACTCGAATGACCTTTATTTCACTCTTAATGGGCAGTAATGTCCCTTCAATCTTCGGAGAAATTAACCCTCACTGATGGAAAGTTTTACTTTATTTTACCCAATTTATAGCATTTAAGAAAGGACTAACTCTCCTACTAAACATATTAAAGCGTTAAATTCATCCATTCTCCATTGAATTAAATTATCCTTCCAATTTGTTGTAAAATTTATATCGAAGGAAGCGTATTTATTTTAAAAAAGGGATTGATTTTTCTTCCTTTTGGCTGTAAATTATGGGAGTAGAACGAAAAGCGCAGAGCGCTAGTCCAACCTAGGGCAAGCACTCGGGCGAGCCTCCCGGAAAGGCCGCCTTTGTCTTTTTAGGAGGCTCGGCTGGTGACCTCAGGCGGGTTAGGCGCTGGAGCTGGATATCTTTAAATAAACTATTTCACGTTATCCTTTATCAATCTTAAGATTCTTAACCTTTAAAGAAAAACTCTTTCCATGGATGGTGATTCTTATGAATTGCTGGAAGACCATTAATCTTTCAAAAGATTTCGGTTTTCAACGTTTACTTTTAATTTCATTAATAACAATGATCTCAGCCTTTATTTCGTTCTATGTGCCATTGAATTTTATTCACTCAAACGTTCAATTACAAGAGGATCATTTCCTGCTTTTCATGTGTTTTATTTTTATAACTTTTATCGTGCATAAGCTTCTTCATTTTATAGTATTAATTGCTTGTGGACAGAAGGTTTCA
Source organism: Metabacillus arenae (assembly GCF_014773385.1). Classification (GTDB taxonomy): domain Bacteria; phylum Bacillota; class Bacilli; order Bacillales; family Bacillaceae; genus Metabacillus_D; species Metabacillus_D arenae. Next base: position 158,514 of record NZ_JACXAI010000011.1, read on the forward strand.
TTAAAAATGGAGATGCTCCTTTTTTATCCTCAGTTAAGAATTAGAGCATGTCATAGCATTTCTAAAAACCTAATGCTGCTCTCCCTGGTGACACCATTTGTCATTTTGACACCTATATTTCTATGGGCAAGCGTATACTTCCCGCAATACTATCATTATTTTGCAATGCTTGCGGCATTTCATACAGGGTGCTGTGTCCCTGATTTTATTTATATTCGTCAGCTTGTTTTCGCTCCAAAATATAGTTTAGTAGAAGAAGACAAGGACGACTTTGAAATTTTGATTCAAAATAAGCACTAACCTTGTGAACACACTAGATAAACTCACTTACACCCCGGCTGAAAAACAACCGGGGTTTTTGTTTTGCCTCTTTTAACGGCTCTAAGTATACCTTGTATCTAAAGAAGAATAAGCTATAATTTGATACCGAAAAGAAGCTTACAAATATTTCGGATTAAATGTTTCCAAATAATTTGGGAACACTATGTTTAAATCTATAAAATAAAGGGGCGCCGATTAAAATGGTCATTGTCGGGATACTCTTGATGATTCTGATCGGAGTGTGTATTCTATGGAAGATAAACAAATTAAAAAAGTTAGAAATCGCAGCAATTTGGCTTTTAATTCCCATCATTATACATGACGTTGCCGTGGTAACATCAAACTTGAAAATAATAGAAATAGCTAAAAATACTGAAATGTATTTGTCTTTTGTAATGATCCAAATCCTGCTCCTTCCTCTATTGTTGATACTGTTCTTCAATACATATATTGATATTCGATCTGTTCCGATTAGAACGATTATTTCTCTGTGCCTTGTTGGCATTTTACTCTTAGTAGAATACACCTTTGAATGGGCTGGTATCATAACTTACAAAAATGTGAACCTATGGGCTTCATTTGTCTTTTGGTTATTAACAGTATTCGTACTGTCAATGTTTCAACAATTTTTTCTTACTTCATTGTACAAGGAGGTATAGAAAAAATGTTTACTATGCCTGTCCATTTTGACGAGAATGAGTGGTTCATTCTTATCGTTTTGTCCTTATTAGTTGTTGTATTTTGGCTAATGCCCCGAAAAATGCCAATTTCATTATCTATCCTAATTATGCTTTTTTTTGCTTTTTTAGGTAGAATTGCTGACTTTGTCCTTGCCTTTGAATATCCCTTAAATTTTTATGACACAATGGACACAAAAAATTATGATTTATTTGATTTTATTACATATTCCATTATTTATCCTCTTTATGGATACTTCTTCGCCGACCTTTATTACAGATGGAATTTAAAAGGTTTATATCGAATTTATTATATCATTGGATGGATTTTTCTCTCCTTATTCTTTGAACACATCGCTAGTTTGTTAAATGTATTCCATTACAATAGGTGGAATATGTTTTCCTCCTTCCTTGCATATATAGTTACTTTTTTAATTGTTATCTTTTTTTTGGAGCAAATAAAAAAATGGTACAATCGAGAAGTGGGAAAGTTTAAAGATGTCTAAAAAGTTGTTTTCTCCCAAGATCCCTAATCAATCTTTTTAAATTCCAGATGAATTGGAATTTTTTTAAAAAAAATAGGCCTAAATTGTTAGCTGCAAAGTTTTTTTCCTATCTTTTTCATAAAAAATTTGATAATGTAATATGTATCAGTGAGGGAGGGGGATCTCATATGATGATATACTTTATTTTCTTAGCTGTATTCATCTTATATTATATAAATAAATTAACTAACTCACTTTGTTTGGTTAGGGAGATTCCAGAGGACCGCCAAGGTAAAGTATTTCGCACGATTAATATACTTGTTACGATATTGCTGATCTCATCCTACATAGAAATTTTATTTGCATCCATTTAAACATAAGGCATCTCATACTTTAATCATCTTATGTTTATGAAACTATTAAAAAGGTGACTCTGTGAAATGAGTCACCTTTTGTATGTTAATGAAACCTGCCCTCATCAAGCCTTGACAAGTTAAATTAGTACAACCAAGCTGCACCAACGATGATTAACAAGATGAACAAGACAACGATTAACGCGAAACCTCCACCATAAGAATAACCGCCCATCATGACACCTCCTTTACCTTTGCTACTAGCTTATGCAGAAGTGATAAAAGCGGATTAGGCTTCTAACACATTTAACATATTTAACTTTTAATCCTACTGGATTTAAAAAATGAATTAACAAACGTATGCAGCACCAACAATGATCAATAAAATAAACAACACGACAATCAATGCAAAACCGCTTGAATAACCTGCGCTCATCTATTATGACCTCCTTAATTAGTGTTCACTATATCCTATGGAACATAAGCGGAGTTTGACTAGACGAACGTCATGGCTACTAAGCAGTTGCAAAAATTTTTTGTTCATGTAAAATGTTTTATAGTGTACCATTAGAAATTATTAATTTTATACATAGGAGTTGTGACTCGAATGAAGAAGTATGCGGTTGCAGCAATTGCTGCTACAAGTATTTTTGCACTTGGTGCATGCAATAATTCTGGAGGAGATTCAGAGGTAGTTGCAGAAACAAAAGCAGGTAACATTACAAAAGATGATTTTTACGAAGCGATGAAGGACCGTTTTGGACAAGATGTCTTAACCGAAATGGTGCATGAAAAAGTACTTAGCGATGAATATAAAGTATCCGACAAAGAAATTGAAGAAGAGCTCGACAAGCTTAAACAACAATACGGACAACAATTCGACTTAATTATTCAGCAGCAAGGCGAAGATGTTGTAAAAGAGATGGTTAAGGTTGACGTTCTCAGAAAGAAAGCTGCTGAGAAGGACGTAAAGGTAACGGATAAAGAAGTGGAAGAAGCTTACGAACAGCAGAAGGGGCAAATTAATGCGAGCCACATTCTAGTTGAAGATGAAAAAACAGCTAATGAAGTTAAGAAAAAGCTTGATGAGGGCGAAAAATTTGAAGACCTTGCAGCAGAATATTCAAAAGACTCATCTGCTCAAAACGGCGGAAACCTAGGATGGTTTGGAAAAGGCCAAATGGTAAAAGAATTTGAAGATGCTGCTTTTAAGCTGAAAGAAGGCGAAGTAAGCGAACCTGTAAAAACGGAACATGGCTACCATATCATTAAGTTAGATAAAAAATTGGGTGCTTTCGAAGAAGAAAAAGAACGATTAACGGAAGAACTTAAAAATCAAAAGCTAATGGATCCTCAGCTGATTCAAGGTGCTCTTGATAAAGCATTAAAAGATGCGGATGTAAACGTTAATGATAAAGATCTTGAAAATCTCTTCCAATCTGAAGAGCAGCCCGCTGAAAAAGAAGAGAAGTAAAACTTAAAAAGGGAAGAAACTTCGTTACAAGTTTCTTCCCTTTTTCTTGTTTTATAAAGCATTTTAAGTTTATTAAATTATAATGTATTAGCCTTGGCTCTTTGTCCAAGCTCCTTAGCTTTACGTTCTAAGCAATCGAAGTATCTTTTTGTGCTTGCTGCTCTTCAGCTTCAATTACACCTTGTTTTCTTCTTTCACGTTCTTTTTCCATCCGCTCAATGAAGACTTGCCCTTCCTTTTCAATAAAGGATTCATCCACTGTTTTTTCTTCTTTGGAAATAGTAAATACCTTATAGCCGCTGTAAATAATCCCAATTATACACAAATAAACCCACCAAGGCAGCATGATCAATGTCCTTATCCTCCTTTTAAAGCTGACTCGCTTTTATTAGCCACTATATGTAAAGAGGACAAGATATATGCTTATTTATGAAAGGATGGTTTGTAAAAAGTTCGATTATCTAGCGGGAAAATTCTTTCTGTAAATTCTCCTGGCTTCACACGCTCAAGAGCACGGTCAAGCATATTCATTTTTGCATCGAGATTATCAATATAATGAAGAATTTCCGCTTCTTTAATCATTGGAGGTTTCGGGCTTCCCCACTCAGCTTTTCCATGATGACTAAGCACGATGTGCTGCAGCATCGTGACTTCCTCGCCTTCGATGGAGAGCTCTTCTGCTGCTTTGGCAATCTCATTTACCATAATAGAAATATGCCCCAGCAAATTCCCCTCAATGGTATAACTTGTAGCAACAGGTCCAGAAAGTTCATAAACCTTTCCAAGATCATGTAAGATAACACCAGAATAAAGCAAATCTGTATCCAAAGAAGGATACAGCCGGCTGATCACTTTAGCTAAATCAAGCATGGATACTACATGGTAAGCCAGCCCAGAAACAAATTCATGATGATTTTTTGTTGCAGCAGGATACTCTAACAGTGCTGTCTGATGTTTTTTAACAAGATGTCTTGTAATCCGTTGAATATTAGGATTTTTCATTTCAAAAATATATTGTGTAATTTTCTCCATCATGACATCTTTTTGAATAGGAGCTGTTTCTAAAAAATCTGATACACTCACATTTTCGTGATCCTGAGCTGTTCTTATCGTCCGGATTTTCAATTGATTTCTTCCACGATAATGATGAATATCTCCCATAATTTTTACAATCGTTTGTGCCGAATAACTCGATTCATCCCCCTGGTTTGCATCCCACAATTTTGCCTCAATTTCACCTGATTGGTCCTGGAGGATTAATGTTAAAAAAGGTTTCCCGTTGCTTGCGATCCCTTTTGTAGACGATTTAATTAGTAAGTGCAGATCGATTTGTTCTCCGACCTCATAATGTAATATTCCCTTACTCATCCCTTAGCTCCTTCCGTGGTGTTTGCTATGTTCATTATATCACTAGATAGTCTTGCCAACCATTTAATCTTGTTATATTGTCCAATCACTCCAGAAAGGTATAGGCTTTGAAATAAAGCCCTTTGAGTTTCTATGAAAATAACATTATAAGACTACTGATTTTTTCAATTTATCTGGTAGAGTTACCTAGTCTACTCACTCATACACTTAATAATCCAATACTATACTATCTTTCCATAACCACCTTCTCTTGGATCAAGAAACGGATATGGATACCAGTTAACAAAAAGACCCCTTATTAATCTGTATGTTTAAGTATGTTAATGGGAAAATAGACCGAGCGGCTATAAAAATCTTATTGCTTTATATAAATCATCTTTTAAATATGGGCCATTTTCATTCCAACCCGTAGTTTTATATAATTGATAAAACCCTTCTTTGTTTGGAACTGTATTTTTATATTTTATTTCTAAAAATAACCGTCCAAATGCAATAAATATGTATATTGTTCTTATTCAAAATATAACATTAAAATTATTTCTAAACAATCTGGACCTGAAATGCAAATGAGCGCCGATCCTAAAGAATGGCGCCGTTTGCTGTAAACCGTATGACTAATGAGCTAAAGAGTTATTATACTAAACGAATTCCTATTTATCATCTGTTTAATGTACTAAAAAAAAGGAACCTTCGGAAATATTTCCAAAGGTTTGTTGATGATTCCATTGATAATTTAAATTATTTTTTAAATAAAAGTTTTATCTAATGCCTCAACAAAATCTACCCAAACAGAGCCATTATTGGCTGAACGAACACAATTTTCAACCCAGCGAACTCCTTCAAGTCCAGCATTAATATCAGGATAAATCAATTTACTTAAAGTTTCTTCATCTCCTCGATCTTTCGCATCAATAGCAATAGCAAACTTTAAATAAATATTTGCCCATGATTCAGATAAACCTTCAACATGCAATGCTCCTAATCTCTCATCAGCATTACAAATGTCATCTAAGTAAGGCATTGCTCTAACTAATGTCTGAATCGGTTTGCCTTGGACTTCATATCTAAGTTCACCAGGATTGCTGTCCCACCATTCTAAGCTTGCCTTCGAACCAACAATACGAATTCTATGGCCATCCATACATCCTGCATTTATGGAAGATGCCCACATTGTACCTACAGCACCATTCTCATAATGCATTATAACGTGTGCATTGTCCTCAAGCGGGGCACGGCTACTAATAAAGCTTTGGCGATCACATAATAACTTCTTTATTTTCATGTGGGGCATAATTAATTGTGACATATAATAAGTGTGTGTAGACAGGTCACCTAGAACAAAGCTCGGTCCAGCAATTTTAGGATCCACTCTCCATTTTTGAGCGTCGCTGTATTTATCTGCGTCATCAGTCGCATTGAAGCCATGTGTATATTGCAAATCTACTACACGAATTTCACCGATATCCCCTTTTTTAATCATTGCACGCATTTGAAGTAACATTTGGTTACCAGAGAATCCATAAGTTACTCCAACAATTTTTCCTTTCTTCTCAGCCAGTTCCTTAATTTCTAGAACCTCTTCACTAGTAAAAAATAGTGGTTTTTCACAAATTACATGTAAATTAGCGTTCAGTGCAGCTTTACAGATTTCATAGTGTGTTCCATTTGGTGTAGCAATAGAAATAACTTCAATCCCATCATCAAGTGTAGCTTCTTTCGCAAACATCGTTTTATAATCTGGGTAGCAACGATTTTCTTCAACACCTATATTCATACCAAAGTCTTTTCCTCTATCAGGATCAATATCAAATGCACCAGCTACTAGTTTAAAAGCAGTATTGTCTCTCAACGCTCCAATACGGTGTTTATAACCAACCTGTCCAAGTCTTCCACCGCCAACCATACCCCAACGTAATGGCCTTTCGATTTTCTTTTCTCCATTTAACATAAAAAATCTCCTCACTTTTAAAATTGTTTATATTTATAACTACTAAACAACTTTTTTCAATTTTTTAATCATTGCCTGAGCATAAAGTCATCAGAATACTGTAATCGTTTGCAAAGATAAATTAAGTTATATTACTTTTAAACTCGGCTTCCAATGCATCTTCTTTATTCTTTGCTTTATAGTTACGGAAATAAAGTTCTAATTCCTCAAGTGTTCGACCCTTTGTCTCTGGCAAATATTTCTTGACAAATGCGATAGCCAGAATCCCCATTGCTGTGAAGACAAAGAATGTTGTAGATAGTCCAATACTTTCAAGAAATACCGGGAAAGTCAAACCAATAATGAAATTTGTTATCCATAGACAAAACACACTAATTCCCATTCCAAACCCCCGCAATCGCAGTGGGAAAATTTCTGCTAGCATTAGCCATGTTACAGGAGCAATTGCTCCCTGCATAAACGCTAAAAACAAAACTGTTAAACTTAGTACAACATACGGTAATGCCGCAGAACCCTCCAGTACTTTAGAGAATATTCCTATGAGAAGCAGTGCTGTCGTCGTTCCAATGAGTCCAATTACTAACATTGGTCTGCGTCGAACCCTTCCTAAGAACCAAATACCTACACAAACTGCTATAACAGATATGAATCCATTTGCAATATTCGCTATTAAGGCTGCCTCTGTTTGGAAACCAGCATCTTTTAGAATTTCAGTCCCATAATACATGATTGAATTTACCCCTGTAATTTGTTGGACGATAGCTATACCGATTCCAAGGAATACAATACGACGTACCCAAGGGACAGCCATTTCTTTAAAGGTTGCTTTCTGAGTTTCCGATTCTTTAACAATAGCTGCATCGATTTCATTAAACTCTGATTCTGCTCTATTCTCCTCACGGATCTGCAGAAGGATAGATAAAGCACCATCTTTTCTCCCTTTTGAGATAAGCCAACGAGGACTTTCAGGAACTCTCAACATTCCAACAAAAAGGAAAATTGCTGGAACGGCTGCAATAACCAGCATATACCTCCAAACATGAAGAGTATCACCCATGGTATTTCCTAATATGGCGTTGAAAACAAAGGCTAATAATTGTCCAACTACAATCATCAATTCATTTTGGGTAACCACTCGTCCCCTTCTCTCAACAGGTGACATTTCTGCTAAATAGGTTGGTACTGTTACCGATGATCCTCCTACAGCAAGCCCTAGAAGGAATCGAAAAATAACCATAGTCATAACATTTGGTGCAAGAGTACAGCCAATCGTTCCAATAAAGAAGAGTACCGCAAGATAGAGAATGTTTTTACGACGACCATTAAAATCTGAAAGTCGTCCACCAAACACAGCACCTATTGCTGCACCCAAAAGCAGTGAACTTGCAACAAGACCCTCAGTAAATGAATTGAGCCCAAGATCTTCAGACATAAAAGGCAAAGCACCATTTATTACACCCGTGTCGTAACCGAAGAGTAACCCCCCGAATGTTGAAACTAAAATAATTGTTCCTAAAAAAGAGTTTTGCCTCGTCTTTTTACTCATTTCAACCCTCCCCCTTTATTATTTTTATTGGACATTAGCTAATGATTTGATTTCCACATCCTTAAAATCTCTAGGTAGAGCTTCTTTCAGAACAGTCATAGACTTCTTAACTCCTGTTAGAGGATCCATCGTTAAATCTTCCATTTCAAGAACAACTGGCCCTTGATAACCTGTCATCTTAATAACTGTGAAGAATTCTTTCCAATAGCTAACGTCATGTCCGTAGCCAAGTGCTACATAATTCCAAGAACGATTTTGGAAACTTTCCATTGGTTTTACATCAATTAGACCATTAATATTATAAATACCTCTTTCTATTCGCACATCTTTCGCATGTACATGATAAATAGCATCACCTAATTCCCTTGCCGCAAAAATAGGGTCACCACCCATCCAAAATAAGTGACTTGGGTCAAAATTCATCCCAATCATATCACCTACCTCATTCCTTAATTTAAATAGAGTTTCAGGGTTATAAACTAGGTTACAACCTAGATTTTCTATAGCGATTTTTTTTACACCATTCTCTTTAGCAATTTTTACAGCCCTTTCCCAATATGGGAAAGCAACTTCATTCCATTGCCAATCCAAAGTTTTAAAATGAGAAGGTAATATTGGGTGTGTTAACCAATTTGGTGTCACATCTTTTGGCCCTCCACTAGGACAACCTGACATCATGACAATTGTTTCAACTCCTAAAAGCCCTGCTAGTCGAAATGTTTTCTCTATAACTTCTTTATGAGCCTCTCCTTCCTCAGTTGGCTCTAGTTGATTACCAGAACAATTTAGAGCAGCGATTTCCAGCCCTCTTTTTTTAATAGAATCTAGAAACTTATCTCTATGAACCGAGCTTTCAAGTAGAAGATCTAAATTTACATGCGGCGATTTTGACCAGTTTCCACAACCTAACTCTAAGGATTCCACACCATTTTCTGCACATATATCAAGCATTTCCTCAAATGACATGTATCCTAATATGTCAGTTACTAACCCCGTTTTCATCATATACATTCCTCCTAAAAATCTTATATAGTACCTGAGTGATATACCTTTAAATTAATACCTAACCACGTTTGCTTAGAGATAGACAATCAGAGCTTAAGGATAAAATTCCAACTTAACCTAAAGATGTTATTTGTGTTTTTAGGACACCATATATTAAATTACTTGATTCACTTGATTCTGCTTAATAGCGGTTCATTTCTAATAAGAAATTAAGTTTAAGATTATCTGTCATTAGTTCGTTTTATGATTGTCCTTTTAGCAACATCCATGTAATCGCTATCATTAGTTGGTGGAAAGGTATTAATCTTTATCACTTCTATTATGATTATATAGATTCTTAAGATAGACGTATTTACACAAAATAGACCACTTTTTTATACTTTAAGGACATATTAAGTGAAAGAACGAAAAGCTCAGGGGCGCTAGTCCTTCGGTGACAAGCATTCGGACGAGCCGGCTGGAAGGTTGTTCTTTAACCTTCTCGGGCGGATTGGCCCTGAGACCTAAGGGCCGATGGCACCTGTCCGGCAAAGGCGTCACGGCCTTATGCCTGCCGGCACTAGGACGTCCTGTCCACCTGCGCTGGACATAGATAGCTAACTTTAATACGTTAACACTTTAATCATCTTAAACTTTTTGAAACGATAAGAAAAAAACCCTCATTCTAAAATTAAGGGTTTACTTTAGAGGTGCAAACATTGTAAAACACATAGGAAAACGCACTTGAATTCACAATATAATTCACAGTGCGTCTGGCGAATTTTCATCGCTTATCATTTCCTAATTCACATAGGAAATCACAGGGTATGAAATAATTATTGGAGGGTGTGTGAATTCTTTGTGATTTAG
>NZ_JACXAI010000012.1 GCF_014773385.1 Metabacillus arenae
TAACTTTCTCCATTCCCCATGTTTTTCTTAATTATACAAAAAAGTACCCTATAGGTAGACTTTTTTTTAATGTCTACTCTATAGGGTACATTTTACAAATATCTCTAAGCCTTTTTTAAATTTTCACTTTTTTAAGTTGTACAAGTTAATTAACCGCTAAAGCGAGTTTGATAAATAAGCGGAGAAATTTCTCTTATTTATCAAATAGCACTGAAAATAGTCAAAATAGACGGAAAGATTCCGACTATTGACTCGAAAAACGTGAAAATGGGTACATTTGCTTTGCTTAATCGGAAAACTTCCGCTTATATACACCTAACTGAGCTCTATTCTACAGTTTAACCGGAAAACCTCCGCTTATTTTAACTATCACTGGTTCCTCTATTAAGGATAAGACTTCTTATGTTTCAAAAAAACCAAGTGAACCTCATTTTGATGCGTTGGGGGAGGCTTCCATCTGTGGGGTCTCCTCAGCCCCACTAATCCTGAAGAAGTCTAAGTGCTCGTGAACGTTACCCATTAAAATTAAATTCAACAATCTTTGTCATCGCAACATAATCCATGTACTAAATCACAAAGAATTCACACACCCTCCAATAATTATTTCATACCCTGTGATTTCCTATGTGAATTAGGAAATCATAAGCGATGAAAATTCGCCAAACGCACTGTGAATTATATTGTGAATTCAAGTGCGTTTTCCTATGTGTTTTACAATGTTTGCACCTCTAAAGTAAACCCGTTATCAAACGAATCGCTCTGTTTTTTGCTGTCTTTGTTCTATTTAAGCACCTAATCCAACTTAAAGATCACAGGCGAGTCGCCAAAAAGGTTAAAGGAGAGCAGCCTTCTTGACAGGTATGTCTTATGCTCGACCAGGTTTGTAAAGACGCTTCCATCGATCATTCGTATAAATTAATTTAAAAACTTATTGATTGCTTCTCTGTTTTCTTCAATATTAAGATCTAATACTGCTCCAGCTCCAGAGTAACTGGCGTTTACATAACTCCCATCCACAGGAATCCGCATCGTTTCGAGATTAGACTTGTTACTGATCACGTCTTTTGCGATAAAAATTCCTGTTGCAGTATCTAAATTCGTATTAATAAAAGGTGTAATAACACCTGCAAGCTTAGGAAGCTTCGCTACACCCTCCACAGTCATCATTTTATTTATTAATACTTGCATGACTTTTTGCTGACGCTGGACACGGCCGAAATCACTTTGGGCATCGTGGCGGAAACGTACATACCCTAATAAGTGTTTTCCATCTAATTTTTGTTTTCCAGGCTCAATTGTGACACCAATTTTTTGTGACATTCTATTTTCTACATCAATCTCTACTCCGCCTGGAAAAGCAGTATCAACCAAACTTTCAAATCCTTTGAAATCAACAATTGCATAGTGTTGAATATCAATATCAAAATTCTCTTTAATTGTTTTTCTTAGCAGCTCAGGACCGCCGATTGCAAATGCTGCATTAATTTTATTTTTACCGTGACCAGGAATATCAACAAAAGAATCACGCATGATGGAAACCAATTTAGGCTGTTTGGACTCTTCATTGTATTGGGCGATCATAATTGTATCAGTCCGGGCCCTATCTTCCCCTCTAGAATCACTTCCTAAAACTAAAATATTTGTATTACCATTCTCATCTTTTTTACCATTAAACTCGTATTCTACCGATTTAATGGAAGATTCTCCGGCTGTTTGAGCCACTCCTGATTTGTATTGAATAAAAGCATACCCAAAGCCCCCTAATACAAATAACATAATAAGGGACATCAAGAGTAAAATTTTCCGTTTGAATTTTTTCTTTTTTCTCGAATATTTATCTGATCGCATCGAAATAACCTCATTTCTTTCACGTTAATCTACCGATTTTGAGCCACACTTAATATAGACGGACTAAACGATAAGAAAGTTACGTAATACAGTATACTTTAATTTCATGTTTGCTGAACTTCCAATTTATAGGAGTGTGGAAAGGGGTTTTGCTGATCCAATAGAAAAATCAATTTTATCTTAATTATAACAGCTATTAAACCAGGCTGAATTAAGATCCAACTTTATTCATAGGGAAATGTAAATTTTCCTGCTCTTTTAGACCTGTTTTTTCTTTATGAAAAATTAATAATCTTTTACCCCCTCTTTAGATTGCATTAACTGTCAAATGCTACGGTTAAAGTAATCAAGGGAGGGATCTTCTATATATGAAAAAGTTAAAAAAAGTTTTTCCGCTGCTCTTTATTTTGCTCTTTATTTTAGCAACATCAGTTTATGCGGCTAGCTCTTATAAAAGTGCGAACAGCCAGGAAGAGTTTGTAGAAGTCTCTCTATTTGGGGTCAATGATTTTCACGGCCAGCTTGACACATACCAAACATTAAAAGGTAAAAAAGTCGGGGGAGCAGAATACTTAGCTGCTTATCTAAAAAAATACAAACAAGAAAACCCTCATTCGCTGCTTGTTCATGCCGGCGATATGATAGGCGGAAGTCCACCCATCTCTTCTCTTTTTCAAGAGGAATCGACTATGGAGTTCCTGAATCTTTTAAATTTTGATATTGGAACACCAGGGAACCATGAATTTGATCAGGGAACAAATGAATTAACAAGGCTGATAGATGGAGGGTACCATGAGAAAACAGGCTTTTTTAAAGGCTCTAATACCCCATATATTTCAGCTAATGTCATTAATAAAAAAACAAAAAAGCCATTATTTTCTCCTTATATAATAAAAGAAGTGAATGGAATGAAAATTGGATTTATAGGAGCGGTTACAACTGAAACCAACGCCTATTTACTCCCTGAAAGCAAAAAAAAGATTGAAATCACGGATGAAATAACAGCTATCAATCATTCTGTTTCTCGGCTTAAGGAACAAGGAATTAGCTCAATTATTGTTTTAGCCCATATTTCAGCTAAATCAAAACTCAATGGTTCAAATGCTAAAGAAGCTTTAATTGAAATGGCACCTAAAATCGATGATGAAGTCGATGTCCTCTTTGCTGGGCATAATCATCAATACGCCAACACTACAATAGAAAACAAATTAATTGTGCAGGCTTATTCATATGGTAAAGCCTTCTCCCATGTAAAATTAAAAATTGATCCTTCTACAGGTGATATCGCTAAAAAGCACGCTGAAATTATTCCTACTGAACATAAGAACATTTCTCCAGACCAAGAAACGAGTCAATTACTAGATAAATATTCGCAAAGACTTGGAACAACACTAAGTAAAGAAGTCGGCACAATTTCTAAAACGGTTTCTAGAAAAAAAGACAATAAGGGAAATTCAAGTCTTGCAAGTCTTGTAGCAGAATCGCAAAAAGCATCTGTGGGAGCAGACATGGCATTCATGCACCATGGAGGAATTCGCGCTAACTTGGAAAAAGGACAGATTACAATGAAGGACCTTTATACAGTTTTGCCTTTCCCTCATCAGGTTGTCAAATTAGAATTAACAGGCAAACAGATAAAAGAGGTATTAGAGCAACAATGGGCATTAGGAAAGAAAAATCTTCTTCAAGCGAGCGGAATCTCGTTTACCTACAATGAAAATTTACCGTTTGGGGAAAGAATTTTATTATTAAAAGATCAAGAAGGAAATGAATTAGAAGAGGGCAAAAGATACAATATTGCTGTAAGCAGCTACCTTGCTAAAGGCGGAGATGGATTTACTGCTTTTCAGAAAGGGAAACTGGTTCAAGAAGGGCCTGGGGTTGTTGAAGCTTTAAAAATATTTATGGAGCAAGAATAAAGAAATGGCTGACTCATGTTATGAGTCAGCCATATTTATTAGGGCTTGTAAACTCCTTTTTTATTTAAGTTAATTCAAGTATAAATGTGTTAAAGAGTGTTATTATGGACAGCACAGGCGAACAGAACGTCCTAGTGACGGCAGGCATAGAACGTAACGTCTTTGCCGGCAAGACACTATCGACCACTAGGTCATGAGCCAATCCGTCCGAGAAGGTTATAGAACAAACCTTCCATCAGACTCGCCAGAATGCTTGTCGCTGAAGGACCAGCGGTTTGCGCTTTTCGTTGTCAATTAAATAATGGGGAGTATATATTAAAAATCAAACCGATTTAGAACAAAGAATTGGAAGAAACATATGATTAAATGTAAATTTTTCGTAAAGACAAGGTAAATATTGTTATTCAATGTAATGGTTGTGTGTTTTTATTATTAAGATTCACGTAAACATCTACAAATTTAAGTAGAAATTAAATATTTTAGAAGAAGCAGCAAAAAATCTTTTTCATGAAATTAGAAATTTGAAAGATTAATAAGGGGAATTGTGTTGTAGTCTGATTGTGGTTGATAGCTTCAGACGAAACGGCCCGTAGTTCGTAAGCCAATCCGCCCGACAAGGTTAAAAGCCTAATACTGCCTGCTGATAGGTGAGCCTTACGCTTTTCTTAATCGTTTTACCCATAACTCCAAAAAACGCTAAGGAAAAGGAAGAATAATGATAAACTTACAATTGATTTTAAACCAAGACTTTATCAAAAAATATTCGCTGGAAATAGGCATTATTTTATGTTTTGTGCTGCCTCCAATAGGGATTTTGTGGCTTATGTTTATTGGTTGGAATCACCTGAACAAGGCCATTGATTTAAAAGTTCCTTTTTATTTCAATACAACAACGTTTTTTTATATCTGCTTAGCAATTGCAGCCTTAGGGGCAAGCTTTTCTGAGAAAAATGGAAAGTTCATACTGATATTTGCTATGATTTTAGGCTATTTAGGACTTTACTTGTATATTAAAGAACGAGCGACATTCGTTTTATTTCATCGTTTTAAACATATAATGATCGCTGGGGCAGTTTATTTGATAGGATTGGGAATGATAGTAAGAGAGTTCCCTGTGACAAATGTGCTGTTTGGGCTGCTTACGGGAACAAAATTATTTGCACCGTCAACAGAAGCAGGAGGAAGAATATTTGGGAGTGCTTATAACCCAAATTTTACATGTTTTTTGTTGCTGGTTACTTTTACCTTTATTCTTGCAGATCTATTAAAGCGACTACAGGATAAAAGCATAAAGATATCGAAATGGGTTTATATCATTACATTGTTTATAGTGATTGGGATTTTTCAAACAGGCTCACGAGCAGGTGTAGCTACAATGCTTGTCATCCTTTTCATTTTTGTGTTGAGAGCAGCACCTAAAATAGGGTTAGCAATTCTTGCCATTAGTTTCCTTGCGAAAGATCAAATACTTGAGATTATTCCGAGATCTAAATTTATTCTAGAATCTGCTTTTGTGAGAAAAGAGATTTGGGAAACCAGCTTTCAAATTTGGAAGGATCACCCTTATTTTGGAACGACTTCTATCGGGTTTTATGAGGCATATTCTCACTTAGGCAGCCCGGTCGTCCCGCATGCACACAATATTCTTTTAGCGTTCTTTGCAGAATATGGGACAATTGGAGGTCTGGCTTTCATATTACTATCCATCACAATAACCTTTAAGTTCTGCAGCCTCTTTTTTCTAAATGGTAAAAAGAAACGCTTGCTGGATTTCTTTATTTTGTCGCTCCCGGTTATTTTGCTGACAGGAATATTTGATCATCCGCTTGTCTCGCCGCAGACGGCTTTATTAACGACGATCCTAGTCGCTTGTTGGGATCGTTATACTGGGAGCCTGCCTTTTGTACACAATTCTGCTCTCTATCTCAAACGCTTCATTGTAAAAATGAGCTATTTTTTGGAAGGAAATACCGAGGGGCAGCATTTAACCAAAACAGATAAAGAAAAGTCAAAATATAAAATCTAACAATCTATTCTATTTCGAATAGATTGTTAGTTTTCTATCTATATTTTTTTCAACGCTGGCAGGAGTACTATATGCTGCTTCAAGAGAAAGTGAAGTCTGCTAATTCATACGTATCTTATTTAAGTCCAGCTTCGTTATTCATTTATTCTATGATGGTGTATTAGAGAATAGATATTTTTTTGTAAGTGAAATCATTTGAAAAGCAGAAAAAACAATGTCCTTGCTGCTTAACCTTGGAGTTAATTCAGGTTCCTTTTTTTATGAGTCAATTGTCAGTAAGAATAATATGGATTTACCCATCCTTTTTTACTAATTTTTGTTTCATTACAAAATAATAGGAAATATTTGATAAAACTTAAGAATAAAGGGATAAGACTTATTACCATCCTTTACAAGATTGTCTTTTAAAATTTACAGCTTGTTTAAGACTACGACATACTAGCTTATTACTCCTTCACTATATTTCTAAGTGTACCAATAATAAACAGTGGAGGGAGAAAGTGAAAATGAAACGTCTAAAAGGTTTTATTACTAGTTTTCTTGTCGTAGCAACATTGTTTACAGGGTTTGGAGGACAGTCAGCTTTTACCACGGAAACAGCAACAGCTTTTTCTTATGATGAAGTTTTGTATTTTCCTACTGACCGTTATCCTGAAACAGCCGATCATGTTAGTGACGCCATTGCAGCAGGACATTCATCAGTTTGTACGATTGATCGTGATGGGGCAGATCAGAGAAGAGAGGAATCATTAGAGGGCATCCCTACGAAACCGGGGTATGACCGTGATGAATGGCCGATGGCGATGTGTGAAGAAGGAGGCGCAGGAGCATCCGTAAGATATGTAACTCCTTCTGACAATCGCGGTGCAGGAGCATGGGTTGGCAATCAGGTGGAGGATTATCCAGACGGTACAAGGGTATTGTTTATTGTAGAATAAATGAGAGAGCTCTTCTGGGGCACTTTTTAATCAGTTAAAAAAGTTTAAGTTAATTAAAGTATTAACGTGATAAAGAGTGGTGTCATTGTCCAGCTCCGACGGACAGGACGTCCTAGTGCCGGCAATGTCACAGGATGTGACGTTTTTGCCGGCCAGGCGCCATCGGCCCTTAGGTCATAAGCCAATCCGTCAAAAAGGTAAAAGAACAACCTTTCTGCCGGCTCGCCCGAATGCTTGTCGCCGAAGGACTAGCGCCCCTGAGCTTTCCGTTCTTATTTCACTGGTAAGGTGGTCATAAAATGAAAAAATGGGATCCACAAGAACTCATGATGTCCTATCATCAATTTACAGTGTATGAAAAAGGGAGAAAAAAACCTCATCATGATTGGACAGACGAGGCAATAAAAAGAGGATTTATTGGAGATGAAACATCAATTTCCTTTGAAGCTATCTCTAATCATAAAGCATTAATCGAAGTATGGCTAAACGTTCCCGAGCAGGTAGCAGATGCTAAAAGAAAGCTGACTGTGCCTTTTCAAGTAAGGAATAATGGAGTTGAGATCAAAAGTATTCTATCCAATAAGCTAACCTTTGACCTTCCTAATGGAAATTATTCACTTACATGCTTCATATCAACTTTTGAAAAAAATGATTCCCTCAATGAATATCCAGAAAAATATATATTAAATTTTCTTCCTTCTCAATAGGGGTGACCGTCTTTTACGGATTAGTTCAGACAAAGGCTTTAGATACTCTAGGCTAATGAATCTTCCTCCAGTTGGGGTTTTCATTATCCCCACTGGTAGTTAAATGAGGCCCACAGGATGTGGGTCACACAGACGTTTCCATGTGCGTGGCCTTTTCTGTGTTCTTTTTTCCTAGGACACTTGCGGACAGTCATCCCCACCTATTTTCTTTGTCTCCACTGAAGTTGAGGCATAAGGTTTTCCGTTAAGCGTGGGATAAAATAAAACAAGCTGCTGATCACTAGAAATAATGTGACAACAACCGATTTTAGCCGAAATGAAAACCTCTTCAGCCAAAACTATAACGTTAAAAAAGAGTGCTTCCACCCTTAACGGCAATTGAAGCTTTTTTCTGCTCTATAAAACAGGAGAAAACAGCCTTGCAAATGATTCCTTTGTTCTCACTAGTAATCCTCTATTATGGTACCTTTTTTTATCTACTTTTTCACATTCCCCAAGATCCTCCATATAGTGGTTAATCAATTCTTTAATACTTTCTGTATGAAAAAGGAATGCATTGATCTCAAAATTCAGGTGTAAGCTTCTTAAATCCATATTGGCTGTACCAACTGAGGCCATTTGCCCGTCAATGATCATAATTTTTCCGTGCAAAAAACCTTTACAATACATGTAAACTTCAATATCATTACGAAGCAATTCAGGAAAATAAGACCTGGTCGCATATTGTGTTAAAAACCCATCATTTATCTGGGGTACAATTAATTTTATTTCGACTCCTCTGGCAGCAGCCATCTCTAATGCTGTTCTGAGGGCCTTATTCGGAACAAAATAAGGGGTTGCGATCCAAATTGATTTTTTTGCTGTTGTGATCATACTGTAATATAAATTACTCATAACCCCTTGACTTGAATCAGGACCGCTTGAAACGATTTGAATCCCTCCATCGCCTTCTGCTCTTTCGACAGCCATGTATTTCGAAGTGAATAAATTCTCGTCAGAAACATAAGCCCAATCAAGCAAGAACGTAGCATGTAAAGAGGTTAAAGCCTCACCCTCAAGACATAAATGAGTATCTCTCCAAAAGCCAATTTTCGGATTGTTCCCTAAATACTCATCACCCACATTCAGCCCGCCAACAAATCCAATCTTTCCATCTATCACAACAATTTTTCTATGGTTACGAAAGTTAAGCTTTTGATTAAAAAATCCATGTTTTACTGGTAGAAAGCAATGCACGTTTACACCAGCTTCCCGCATTTTATCGACTGCACTTTTCGATAATCCTACACTTCCGATTGCATCATAAATAAATCGAATCTCGACACCCGTCTTTGCTTTTTCACAAAGAATCTTAATTAATTCCATCCCAATCTGATCTGATTTAAACGTATAATACTCCAAATGAATGTATTTCTTTGCCTTATTTAGCGCATCAATAATCGCAGGGAATGTTTCGTCTCCATTTTTTAAAACCTTTGTTTTCGAATAAAAGCTAATCGAATTTTGACTAAGCGTTTCAATAAGCTTAGAGAAAGATTGTTCAGCTTCCCGGAGGTGATCCCATTTAGGTGATGGCTTGTAAGGCTCAGTATCTTGCATTAATTTTTTGTCATGCTCTCTTTTTTGTTTAAAAAGATGCCCTTTTACCTCCAGCTGGCCAGAGTAGATAAAAAAGATATATCCAATTATAGGAAAGAAAAATAAAGCATATATCCAAAGAAGAGTCTTATAAGGGGACCGGTTTTCTAGCATAAGTACGAATGACACTGAGAACAGGATAAGTAAATAAATTAGAATTGACAGAGTTTTTATAATGGAAGGAAATGAGGAAAATAGGAAGATACTTAATGTAATAACCAATAAGATGAATAGAATAAATTGCCTAATTTGTTTCATGGCATTTCCTCGTTTCTTAATAAATGTTTTCAATCTTAATTTTTATTACCCACTATATGAGGATAAGTAACATGGGAAAAATTGAATGGTTAGATACCAGCTTAATCGGGAAATAATTCGTAAATACTTATGGGAGCTGGGGATACCAATGTCAGTCATTATTCAATTTATTGCAACTGTTATTTCAAAAATATTAAGTAAATTATTTAGTTTAGCTACGGTTACTTTTATGGGAAGAATGCCCTCCAAAGATGATTCGAAGGTAAGCCTTTCAGCACTGCTTTCTTTTTATTGGCTGATTTTATGTGTGGGCCTGATTCTACCATCAGCAGTTAAAAGTTTCATCCCATTTGCACCTGATGATAAAACGACAATCCGATTCATGACTGCCGGGCTAGTCCTTCTAATTCCGCTAATAGTCGGATGGGTGACCACTAGAATTGAAAATTATAAAGATAAAAGCAGCCGATCATTCCCTCATCAGCTGTTAATGGGTTATCCATACACGATGATACTTGGCTTTTTAGTTGTTTCTTTAATTATAACGGTTCCGATTCTAAAGGCTCCTTATATCATCTATAAAAATTATTTAGACAGTATTAAGGTCATGATTCACAAAGGAAACTTTGAAAAGGCTATTTTGCAAGTACAACAGATTTTAACAGAACGGGAAATAAGAACAAAAGTCGAGACTCCCCCAGCAATTATGCAATGGTTGTTTAAACTATTGGTATGGATCGAAGGTGAAATTTTTCATCAGCATATGTCTAAGGAAATGAAAGTATTAAAAGGCGAATTCGCACACAAAGACTTTCAAATAAATATATATGCGTCTGATATTGCAATCATTGGAAAAAGGTCAATTGCAACAAAAATAAGGGCAATATTATCTGAAGAATTGGACGAACAAAATATGTATTTTTCGTGGGACGTTCAAGCACATAAAATCGAAGATCAAATAAGGGAATATCAACAAGCATTATCAGATGAAGAAGAAATTCCATTCACTTCAATTAAAGAGCTAAATGAAAATCTTAAATCGCTAAGCTTATCAGAGGAAGAGTGGAACGCCATTCGAAGACAGCTATATCAGTTAGAATCAGAAATTCTGAAAAAAATGTACAACAGAATTCCCTCAATCGTTACAGCAGAGGAGTCAACCTACGTGGAATAAATTTCGTCATCAGGTGCCACGTCATCAGGTGCCAGGCACCAAATTTTCATTTTGGTGCCAGGCACCAAATTTTCATTTTGGTGCCTGGCACCGTTTAATATCACTGATTAATGTGGCATTGTTTAATCAAATTTGGAACTAATATTCCCAATAATGAAGCCGAGTAAAGCGCCGCCCGCTACTTCAACAGGCTGGTGTCCAAGCAGCTCATTTAATTCTTTCTCTTGTTTTACATGAAAAAGACCTGGGTGCTGTCCTGATAATAATTCAATATTTGCATCTAAATCATTGACGATTTTAGCAATCTCACCAGTATGTCTTCTAATTCCTTGAGCATCGTACATGACAATGATTCCAAAGATAATGGCAATTGCAGCTTCTATAGAGTCCCACCCTTTTTTGGCAGCAATATAGGCAGCTAAAGAAGCGACACCTGCTGAATGGGATGAGGGCATTCCACCGGTTTTAAACATTGATCGCCAATCCCATCTTCCAGTTAAATTTTTATGAGTCACTATTTTTAATCCTTGGGCAATTCCAATTGCCGATAAGGATGTAATCATTCCACGGTTCATATATTTCACCTCATAGTTAGTTTTCAAATAATCTCAGTCAACTATGCAAAGATAAAAGCTGTTTTTGAAACTTTGTTTTAATTGAAAACAAGCAAATTTTGCTGTGAACTATTGTCTCTAGTGCTGCAAACTGGGATTTAAAAGCAACTGTCTAAATTAACCAACAATAAAAAATAAAAAAAGTGGGAATTTATAGAGCAAAATAAATGATCTTATGTTAAACTATTGTTGGAATCGTTTTCACATTGTTTTTTTGATAGTTAAGTAAACGTTTAACCTCATGATTTTTTAACCTTCATGAGGGAAATCATATAGGAGGTAAAAAAATGATAAAAGTAACTGTTTGGAATGAAAATCGCCACGAACAAAAAAATCCAAAGGTAAGTGAAGTATACCCGGAAGGAATTCATGGTGCCATCGCCCAGTTTTTAGGTGAAGAAGGTTTTCAGGTTCGTACTGCAACTTTAGATGAAGTAGAACACGGACTCTCAAATGAGGTACTAGACAACACAGACGTGCTTCTTTGGTGGGGGCATATTGCTCATGAAGAAGTAAGTGATGAGATTGTAAATAGAGTCAAGGATCGAGTATTAGATGGTATGGGTTTAATAGTCCTGCATTCAGCCCATTTCTCAAAAATTTTCAAAACGTTAATGGGAACAACCTGTGACTTAAAGTGGCGTGAAGCTGATGAAAAAGAAAGAATTTGGGTGCTTGAGCCAAGCCACCCAATTGCAGAAGGTATTGGAGAGTATATTGAACTTGAAAAAGAAGAAATGTATGGGGAACACTTTGACATTCCAGCTCCGGACGAATTAGTGTTTTCAAGCTGGTTTGAAGGAGGAGAAGTTTTTAGAAGCGGATGCACATACCGCAGGGGAAATGGAAAGATATTTTATTTCCGACCAGGTCATGAAACCTATCCGACATACTATCATAAAGACATTCAGCTGGTAATTAAAAACGCAGTGAAATGGGCTAAGCCTGTTGACAGAAAACGTCCTGTTTATGGAAACGCTAAACCATTAGAAACTATTTCAGCGAAATAAAATGATTAGGGGAGAAAATCATATGAAAAAATTAAAAATCGGAGTCATCGGCTGCGGAAGTATTGCCCAGCATCGGCATCTTCCAGAATATAAAGCAAATCCAAGTGTAGAAATTACGGCCGTTTGCGATATTAATGAAGAGCGTGCCAAAGAAGTAGCAAAGGAATTTAAAGCAAAAGCTTATACAAATTTTGAAAAATTAATAAGCAGCGGGGAAGTAGAAGCTGTAAGTGTATGTACACCGAATTACTTGCATGCACCGATTTCAATTGCAGCATTAAACGCAGGACTCCATGTTTTGTGTGAAAAGCCGATGGCCACCTCAAAAGAAGAAGCAGACGCGATGATTGAAGCTGCTCAAAACAGCGGGAAAACGTTAATGATTGGCCACAACCAAAGGTTTGTAGAATCCCATTTGAAAGCTAAGCAAATGATAGAGGAAGGTGCAATCGGTAAAGTTTATAGTTTCCGTACATCATTTGGCCATAAGGGTCCTGAAGGGTGGAGTGTCGATGGTAAAGACAGCTGGTTTTTTAATAAAGACAAAGCATTTATCGGGGCAATGGGGGACCTTGGAGTCCATAAAACCGATCTAATTCGCCATATTCTTGGTGAAGAAATCACAGAAGTTGGCGCTTTTGTTGAAACGAAAGCAAAAACATTTGGGGATGTAGACGATAATGCTGTGTGTGTGCTAAAAACTGCAAGCGGTGTGATTGGAACACTTGCTGCCAGCTGGTCTTATACAGGAAAAGAAGACAATTCCACGATTATTTATGGTGAAAAAGCGATTATTCGCCTGGAAGAAGATCCGGAATTTTCATTAATTGTTCAGTATACAACTGGAGAAACTGTACGCTATGAACTTGGACAAATTCAATCAAATGAAGAAGGCGGGCAAAGTAATTCTCACGTTGTCGACCAATTTGTTCAAAGTATTGTTGAAGACAAATCATCTCCAGTAAGTGGAGAAGAAGGATATAAATCGTTATCTGTCATTTTGGCAGCTTTGGAATCCAACGAGACCAAAAAAATTACCAGAGTCTAATAAAGTGAGGTTTTCGACATGAGTAAACTTCGGATTGGAATTATAGGTGCAGGCGGTATTGCAACAAATCGTCATATTCCTGCTTTCCTTCAATTGATTGAAGCATGTACGATCACGGCAGTAAGCGATGTGAATGAAGTACGGGCAAAGGAAGTAGCGGCAACGTACGACATTCCTCATGTGAGTAAGAATTATGAAGAGATCTTTGAACATGTGGATGCCGTTTGTATTTGTACCCCGAATAAATTTCATGCTGAGATCACCATTGCTGCTTTAAACGCCGGCCTCCATGTCCTATGTGAAAAGCCAATGGCCTTAAAAACAGAGGAATGTGATGCCATGCTGCAAGCTTCCAAAAGAGCAAACAAGGTGCTCGCTATTGCCTATCACTATCGATTTATGAAAGAAGCGCAGGCAGCAAAAATGATGATGCAGGAGATTGGTACGCCGCTCGTTGCAAGAGTAGAAGCCATGAGACGCCGAAAGGTACCTGGCTGGGGAGTCTTTACTAATAAAGAGCTGCAAGGCGGAGGAAGTCTAATTGATTACGGCTGTCACCTTCTTGATCTTGTTGTCTGGTTGATGGGAAATCCAAAACATGTATCTGTAAACGGCAGTGTATATAACGAAATAAGTAAATCCCCGAACCAAGTCAACCTTTGGGGAGCATTTGATGCTTCAACCTTTAATGTAGATGATCATGTTTCAGCCTATGTAAGATTTGAAAACGGAGCTTCTTTGCTGTTAGAAACTTCATGGGCAGCCAATGTAAAAGATGATAAAGAGCACGTAAGTATTTCAGGAGTTGAGGGCGGTATAAGCGTCTTCCCTTTTGAATTGTATTCTACGAAAAACGGAATGCTGTTAAATAGTGAAGCAGCTTACATGCCAGGGGAAGCAGATCCTAGTTTACCGCAAGCCAAAAATTTCATAGAAGCTTGCTTAGGTCTAAGTGAACTTATCGTCAAGCCTGAAGAAGCACTTCAGGTGTCTGCGATTATCGACCAAATATATACCACCAGTAATGAAATAATCGTCTAAGAGAGGGGAAAGAAAAATGAAATTAGGTGTTTTTACAGTTTTATTTGCTAATTTATCTTTTGAAGACATGCTGGACAAAGTAAAAGCTTCAGGGCTGAATGCAGTTGAAATTGGTACAGGCTGTTACCCTGGAAATAAACATTGTGATTTGGACAGCCTTCTTGAAAGTGAACAGCTAAGAAATGAATATCTTCAAAAAATTCATGATCGTGATTTAGTGATTAGCGCGTTTAGCTGCCATGGAAACCCGATTTCTCCAGAAGAAGGATTTGCAAATGAATCAAAAGAAACGCTTAAGAAAACAATCAAACTGGCGTCATTGCTAAATGTACCAGTTGTTAATTGCTTTTCTGGTACAGCTGGAGATCATGATGGGGCGAAATTCCCGAATTGGCCGGTTACTCCTTGGCCAAACGAATACGGAGATGTCCTAAAATGGCAGTGGGAGGAAAAATTAATCCCTTATTGGAAAGGGGCCGGCCGCTATGCGGAAGAGCATGGGGTTAAAATTGGTCTTGAGCTGCACGGCGGGTTTTTAGTCCATACTCCATATACGCTGCTTAAGCTTCGGGAAGAAACAAGTGAAGCAATTGGTGCTAATTTGGATCCAAGCCATTTATGGTGGCAGGGGATCGATCCTGTCGCAGCGATTAAAATATTAGGAAAAGCTAATGCCATCCATCACTTCCATGCAAAGGACACGTATATTGACCAAGAGAATGTCAACATGTATGGTTTAACAGATATGCAGCCATACGGGGAAGTCAGATCAAGAGCATGGACATTCCGCTCAGTAGGCTGCGGACATGGTCTAAAGGAATGGTCTGATATGATGAGTGCCCTTCGGACATACGGTTATGATTATGTGGTTAGCATTGAGCACGAAGACCCAATTATGTCGATTGACGAAGGGTTCAACAGGGCGGTTTCAAATTTAAAATCAGTATTAATTGAACAGCAGCCATCTGATATGTGGTGGGCGTAGGATACCAGGGGCTGACCGGAAGCATTATGCACCTAAATTAGCGGTGTATAGGAAGCTTTTCAGGTCAGCCTTTTTTTTATCAGTTAAGAAAACAGTTTAAGTTAATTAAAGTATTAAGTGATAACGAGTAGTATCATTGTCCAGCTCCGAGCGCCATCGCCCCTTAGGTCTCAGGGTCAATCCGCCCGAGAAGGTTAAAGAACAACCTTCATGCGGCTCGCCTTGTGATTGTCGCCGAAGGACTAGCGCTATGCGCTTTTCGTTCTTTGTATAGTGATTTCACTGCTTCGTCATAATTGTAATTGGTAACAAAAATATTAATAAGCGACAATTTGAATTGAAAAAAGAAACTGTGAAATTAATTACGTGATCCGCTGCAATTATTCATAAAACCAAGTAATAGATTATTCCTTGTTATGAGATAAGAAAGAAGGTTGAGGATACCCTTGAATAATAAATATGTATTAAGAGAAATACCGACTAAACAAAGATTGCAATATATGGATCTGCTTCTTTTAGCTGATGAAAGTGAAGAAATGATTAACAGTTATATCCATAAAGGGTCATTCCTGATTTTAGAAGAGAATAACCAACAAGCTGTTGGGGTAATCCTTTTACTGCATGAGGACGACAAAACAATAGAGATCAAAAATATCTCAATCCTTGAACAATTTCAAGGGAAGGGTCTTGGAAGACTTCTAATTAAGCATACAGAAGAACGGGTAAAACTGCAGGGGGTTGAAAGGTTAATTGTTGGAACAGCCAACTCTAGTATAGGTAATATCGCTTTCTATCAAAAGCTTGGCTTTAGGATGTATGACATAAGAAAAGATTTTTTCCTCGACTATCCAGAAATAATCTACGAAAACGGTATTCAAGCCCAGGATATGATTATGTTTAAAAAACTGCTAAACTAACAATTTTCTAGAATTTTTTGAAATATTTTGGAACTTTTCGCTAGTTTCCTCGTAGTAATATATAACTAAACGTATAGAAGCAATATACTAGGGCGTCCTTATCTATTTTTACTCGAGAGGATGGTAAAAGATGAGGAAAATGACCGTAAGTTTAGTAGGTTTCTTCATGATTCTGTTTAGTTCTTTAGGTATGTCTTCGATTCATGCGGATGGCTTCGAAGATGTGCCTTCACAAAGTTACGAGGAAGTGGGGTCAGAAAAAATGATGCAAAGTTTAACTTCAAGCTACTATGTACGTGCTTTTAACTGTCAAGGCGGCTCAACATTAACTTCAAGTTCACGGTCTGAAACAAGCGGATATAATTGGATTGTTTCAAAGGGAACAAAAGGTTACATTCAATCTGGAGGTTCGGGAGGGAATACGCTGGGAGTTGTATTAAATAACACCATAATCGACTTTAGTCATTCCTATCTTGCAAAACGCGGTTCAGCCAATAATGCTTCACAAGTAAGGGGAATTCAATCCACCTTAAGCTGTCTCGGTTATTCAGTCGGCTCAGTTGATGGAATATTCGGAGCACAAACAGAAGCTGCTGTAAAAGAATTTCAACAATCAAGAGGGTTAACTGCTGATGGTATTGTGGGGAAACAAACATATCACCACTTGTCACATGCTACATATTAAAAGAACTTATAAACAATCCTATCAAACACATTAAAATTTTGGGTATTTCCCTGGATATGTAATAAAAAGCTAGTAGAGAGAATAGTTCTTCTACCAGCTTTTTATATACCTTTTAAATATTCTTCCTACCAAGATAGAGCGGTCATTTGAGTAAATTAAGAACCAAGCTCTTCATCCTTATATTCCTTGCTTGGAATATCTAGGTTTTCCCGCTTTTTTGCTCCTTCGGGCGGGGTAAGATCAAACAATTTATGGTCTTTTGGAATTTCTTTTATTTTGAATTCTGAAAGCTCTGTTTCACTTGCTTTTTTACCGTCTACATATTGAATTTCTTTTAAAAGCAAGCTCGTTTTTTTATCAAACCAGAGCTCAAAAGTATATCCAGCTGGATCGGTAATAAGATACGCTTCAACTTCTCGTCCAACATATTGCTTAGGCCCAAGTGGTTTGATTTGATCAGGATTATACGTAGAAAGAATATCAGAATCTGTTAAGTCTGATCCTTCAAATATAATGTAATCGTTTCTTTCTTTATTGTATTGAAAAGTAATGTTACTAGTGAAAATTGAATAGTCTCCATTCTCATAGTTTATACGCTGTTTATCCCCAATTACGTAAATAGTGTATTTCCTGCCGTCCACTTCTTTTCCTTTTGCTACAATAATTTTTTCTTTAGGAATCTTTTCACCAGTTTCCATATCTTTAAATTTATCGGCAATAATATAGTTCAATGCTTTTTCAATCGCGGCTTTGACGGGTGGAGTAGACCATGCTGCAAATGCAAGCAAAAGGGTAGCAGCGCATGCAATTAACACCGTTTGCCAGCGGTTAAACCGTTTCTTCTTTTCCAGCAAAGCTGGCTCTTCGTTTTGATAGTCCCTAAGAATGATATCCAAGGCAGTATCAAGGTTTTGTGCTTTGTCAAAATAAGCCTGGCATTCTTCGCATGCTTCTATATGTTCAAATACTTCTGCTTGCTTATCTTCCTCCAAAAAGTCGAATTGTAAGATGAGGTCCTTCACATGATGGCAATTCATTATAAAACCCCCTTTTCTGAGAGGTTTTCCATTAGCTTCTTTCGACCCCTGAAAATTTTTGTTTTCACTTTCCCTAATGAAATAGACGTTTTTTCAGCTATTTCTTGGTAAGAATAGCCTTGGTGTCTAAGTACAAAAATCTTCTTTGTTTCTGCATCCAGCGTGTCAAATTCGGCTTTGAAATCTGTAATCATTTCTTGTGTCAGCAGCTCCTTTTCAGGAGTTTGTGCACTATTTACCGAATTGGAATGCTTGAAGGAAGTATTAGCCTTTTCGAGAAGGGTTTGATCTCGTTTTACTTTTCTTAGGTGATCGTAAGCTGTATTTTTGGAAATCGTCTTTATCCAAGCTTTTAAGCTTTGAGGCGATTCTTTCTCATTTAAATAGTTATAAATTTTAATATTAGCGTCTTGAACGATATCATCTACAAGAGATTGATTTTTTATAATCCTTTTAACTGTATCTAATATCGTCTTTTGATGGATTTCTAATATTTCTTTTATGCCCGGGCTTTCCACCTGCAGTACTCCTCTCATCCTTCTATATGGTACGACGGCATGAAATGTCCAATTGTTTCATGGATTCGAAATATTAAGGGAAAAGTTGAGTATGATTCCCTAATTTGTTTAAAATCCAAAAACGGGCATCATAAGCTGAGTATGATTCCCTAATTCGATTCAAAATCGCAAAACGGGCATCATAAGCTGAGTATGATTCCCTAATTCGATTCAAAATCGCAAAACGGGCATCATAAGCTGAGTATGATTCCCTAATTCGGTTCAAAATCCAAAAACGGGCATCATAAGCGAAGTATGATTCCCTAATTCGATTCAAAATCGCAAAACGGGCATCATAAGCGTAGGACAATAATAAGAAACTCCTATGAGCAGGCTCTCGCCGCCATAGGAGTTTCTTAGTCTTTTTATTTCAAAACGGTATCCAAGCTAAGAGGTCAAAACAGACTTTGAGAGTCATGCAAAGTGATTTTCGCTGAACCTTTTAATTTTAGGTTATTCTCCTCCGCTTGAAGCCGCTGCAGCAGATGTACTTGCTATTATCGCAACCATTGCCGCTTGTTGTGCTTGGATGAGTGTTTCCATTGTTGTAAATATGCCTGTTTCGAGCAAATCAGTATTTTTTATTCGATCGCTAATGACAAGATTTACAGCCACTGTGAAGTTCATATCCTTGTACCATTTGAATAACTTTTCAGAATCTAAGTAGTCTGCTAGTTGCCTGATGGGTGCTATGTCATTTTTTCCATCCTCAAGAAGGGATAACATTCCTATCTCTGGATAGTTTGCATTCTTTATTTTCTTACCTCCTTGACGGAACTCTTCAAAAACCTGAATACACTTTTCTATTAGAAAATCTGCATTTGTTTTCTTGTCCATTGATAAAATATGGCTAAGAAACTGCAGGTCATTTCCTTTTCGGAAACCAGCTGAAGCAAGCTTGTCATAAAAGGCTTCTACATGGTTCATTACTTGATCTACATCACCATCTAATTCCGCTAACAATACAGCTAATGGGTAGTCCGAGGCATTAGTAAGAAAGAAGTGCTTTTCTTTCATCCCGTTATAGACAGAATGAGCACGTTTAATACTTTCTTGATGATTGCTGTCATCATCATCTTCGGTCAGCATTACCAGTGCAGCGATATAAGTAAAAGTACCTCTTCTGAACTCGCCTTTTACAAGTTGTTCATAAAGGTTAATAAATTCTTGAAATTTCTCCTTTGGATGTTCGAAACGAATATCCAGCATGGCTGCGGTCGTAAAACGCTGATATGATCTAAGTGTAGAGAACGCACCCACATTATTTTTAATATAATCACACAAATCAAGGAAACGGTTTCTTTCGAAAGTTTTCCCCTTCACCACATATAATGAAGCTATCATCATTAAAATCCGCTGGTCTGATACTTTCCATTTTAAATCATTTTTTAACTGAGTATAAATATCCTTGTACTGCTCCGCTTTCTGATGAATCGTTTCAGTCATCATAACCTGCACATCCTTTATTCATCTATTAAAAGTTTATACGTAATAATAAGAAATAAGTTTCAAGGAGGTTATTTTTCCATTGTATGTTTAGTATATCAAATTATGGTTATATTCCATTTATTGTTGGGAGGAGTTACCAATTTGTTTCATAAACAGATGCAGCGGGTACTTAATATACATATTTAGTTTCTTTACCCCAAAAATCCTCTTTTTCAAACCGTGCAGATGGATAAGGTAAGTGAGCTGAAGGGTAAAACAATCATATAAGGCTTTTTTCAAAGTGATTGTTGCTATTAACTTATAAGAGACATTTGAATAATGACAATCGGTGAGTTGCTGATTGACCTCAGGTAGACTTTGTTTCAATAGCGACAGAGTTTGCGAAAACAGCCTAAAATAAAGAAAAGGAAAGGAGTAATAAGGTGAAATACAGAGTGGAAAGAGATACGATGGGAGAATTAAAGGTTCCTGCTGATAAGTATTGGGGAGCTCAAACTCAAAGGAGCAAAGAGAATTTTCAAATTGGGCAAGAAAAAATGCCGCTTGCGATCGTTCATAGCTTTGCTATTTTAAAAAGAAGTGCAGCACTCGTAAATGCATCTCTCGGAAAACTTGATCAAGAAAAAGCAGATGTCATTGCAGAGGTTTGTGATGAGATCATAGCAGGTAAATTAAACGAACATTTTCCTTTGGTTGTTTGGCAAACCGGGAGCGGAACACAAAGCAATATGAATGTGAATGAAGTTGTCGCAAATCGAGGCAATGAATTGCTGAAGGAGAAAAATTCCGCTAAGAAGATTCATCCAAATGATGATGTCAATATGAGCCAAAGCTCGAATGATACCTTTCCAACAGCGATGCACATAGCAGGAGTTGAAGCTGTTTATCAATTTTTACTTCCAAGCATAGAAAAGCTGCATAACACGTTCAAAAAGCAGTCAGATCAATATAAGGAAGTTGTGAAAATCGGCAGAACGCATCTTCAGGATGCAACACCATTAACACTTGGACAAGAAATTAGCGGTTGGGTACATATGCTGAAAAAATCAAGAGACATGATTGTTCAATCTACCGATAATCTTAGAAATTTAGCAATTGGCGGGACGGCGGTTGGAACTGGAATAAACGCTCATCCCAAATTTGGTGAGCTGACTGCAGAAGAAATTTCGAAATACACAAACCAATCCTTTCGATCATCTGAAAATAAATTCCATGCTCTTACAAGTCATGATGAAGTTGTTGTCGCGCATGGCGCATTAAAGGCGCTTGCCGCTGATTTAATGAAAATTGCCAATGATGTCAGGTGGCTTGCGAGTGGACCAAGAAGCGGGATTGGGGAGATCACTATACCTGAAAATGAACCTGGAAGCTCGATTATGCCGGGAAAAGTGAATCCAACACAAAGCGAAGCCCTCACGATGATTGCCGCTCAAGTGATGGGGAATGATGCCACAATTGGGTTTGCAGCAAGTCAAGGTAACTTTGAATTAAATGTGTTTAAGCCAGTCATTATGTACAATTTCCTTCAATCCGTCCAGCTGCTTTCAGAAGGGATGGTTTCCTTTCATGATAAATGTGCGATCGGAATTGAGCCAAATGAAGAAGTGATTAAGGAACATCTTGGTAAATCCTTAATGCTAGTGACTGCCTTAAATCCTCACATTGGCTATGAAAATGCAGCCAAAATTGCAAAACTAGCCCATAAAGAAGGAAAAACTTTGAAAGAGGCTGCATTAGCTTTAAATTTATTAACAGAAGATCAATTCGACCAATTTGTTAGACCTGAAGAAATGGTAGAACCAAGAGAATAGAAAAACATTCTAGATAATTTGGTGAATGATTTAGATGATTTTAAGTAAGTGAAAATTATATATAACACAAAAGCATGAATTACTTTATTAAGACGTAAATAGTAAGAAACCATTAAAAATAAAAGCTCTGTTAGCGATAAGTGTTGATTTTTCATCAAATTCAAAAAGACCAGTCAATATCTACTGACTGGTCTATCGGAATAACCCTTCTGGAATCATCATCCCAGTTTATCGCTAACTTTTTTCTTTACTGGCATCCAAATTTCGCTATATACATTTTCCGATGTATCATTGTGATTTGTAAAAGAAATTCCAGGTATATCTGCTACTTCATAATCTGAAGAAGGCAGCCATTCAGAATAAATTTTTGCTGTAGTTTCTTGAAGCGTAGCAGGAAATGGTCCTTGATTAGGGAAAATTGCCCATAAACTTTCTTCAATAGAAATTTGCTCTAAATCATCGAATGGATTTTCTTTTGTAGTTGCAAAACCAATCATATGAGTTAAGAATCCTTTTTCTTCCAAGAAACCATCATCAAAATCATAAGATACATTCAAGACTTGATGAGGATATAAATCAGCTAATTGATGCATTTCCTTTCTTTGTTGTTCGGTAATTGACTGGGCTAGTTGTAAGATAGCATTATTTTCACCTTCGAATTGAATGGGCACTCTTTTCGATACACCTGCTATATTAAACTTCTCTTTTTTTTCAATTTTGAATTCCATGGATACTCCTCCTCTTATATCTATAAAGAATGAAAATTTTGGAAATGATTTTTGAATTTTGTTTTTAGTTACTTCTGAAGGTAAAAAACCACTCCATTCACGAAAGGCTCTTGAAAATCCTTCTATAGATTGATAGCCATATTTATAGGCAATATCTGTCACTTTTGCTCCGTTTATTAATTCAACATTCGCAACTGATAATCTCCTATTTTTGATATACTCATTCAATGACATTCCAGCCATATACGAAAACATTCTTTTAAAATGATAATCAGATAGTCCTACAATTTTTGATATATCTTTTCCAGAGATTTTTTCCGTTAAATGTGTTTCGATGTAATCCATTAAATTATTGAATTCTTGTAACATTCATTTCCCTCCTTTACAAATACATATTATCGTTAAAATTTATTATTGACTCGATATTTTTTATACGGAATTTATCGGAACTTGTAGTCCATTATTATTATTGTTACTTAAACAATTATAACAGAACGTAAGTTTGTATTTTTCGAATATCCAACACATATCACCAACAGAGCCAAAATAAATAAAGGAGGAAACCTATTATCAACACTAATAGATTTCCTCCTTTTACTTTTTGAAGGTCAAAATTACCCAGCTCTCACATAAACATTGAATTGATAATTTAACGGGTAAACCCCTTATTCCCTATAGAATCGGCCTTTGCTTTTGTCACCTCATTTTTTGTTGTTATCCGCAAAAGCTGTCATTGCCATGCACATGAATTTCGCTAATCCTTCACCAAATCGGTCAATGCTGTTAGTGAAGCGTTTATCGTCAACATACATTTGTCCCAAGCCTTTGAATGCCTCTAGGGTGTAATGATAGCTGGGATTGCTGTTCAAAAACTCATACCATACTTTAATGGCTGCTTGGGCCTCATGTGATTCAGGAGAGCTGGTACGAATGGCTGCTAGGTTGCGATAAATTTCATTCATTTTTTCTCCCATTGCTTTTTGTTCGTCATTTGTCATGCCGACAATTTGTTCTTTGGATTTGTCAACAGCTTTGTCCCCCCAGCGTTTACGCGCTTCTTGTTCATGTGGGTTATGACTAAAGTCGAATCCCTCAAACTTTTCTTTGTTCGTCATTTCAATTTCTCCTTTCGAATATTGAATGGTTTTTTCGAGCGTCCTAATCATTTGCTCCAGCCTGCGCCGTTTCTCTACCAGCATTTTTCGCTGTGTCTCTAAAGCATCTTGGCGATCAAATGAAGGACTTTCAATAATTTCTTTAATTTTTTTTAAAGGGAAGTCAAGTTCTTTAAAAAATAAAATTTGCTGCAGCTTTTCAAGGTCCTCTTTTGTGTAAAGACGATAACCCGCTTCAGTAGTCTTTGGGGTTAATAATTCAATTTCATCATAATGATGAAGTGTGCGCACACTAATACCAACTAAATCAGCGACTTCTTTAACTCTCATATTCATACCATTTATCTCCCTCCAATATTTACAATACGGTATCACGTAACGTGAGGGTCAATCGATATTCACAGAAAAAATGCCTAAAATTTTATAAATTTGTTGAATACAATGGAGGGTCGGGAGAAATTGGCTTCCTTTCAATCCAGTAATTCCTCGTTCAAAAAAAGAGAATGGTTTACGAATGTGTATTTGAGGAATATTTAAACTATAGAAATTTAGGCGACGAAGGAAATGACATCATAAGGAGATTAATTTCATGAAATTAGCGCTGTTGCTTTCTGAGTTACTAGATAGGTCAAAATACGAGCTGCATAGTGATATAGATGTTCGAGGAATAGAGGACAATTCGTTAAAGGTGAAGGAAGGATATGCTTTTGTGGCAATCAAAGGCTATAAAATGGATGGCCATCAATTTATAGAGGATGCAATTGAAAAAGGCGCTTCTGTCATTTTTGGAGAGAGGGACCTCACTCCCTTAAAAGTCCCTTACATTCGTGTAGAAAACAGCAGAAAATTTCTAGCGAAGCTCACTGGTGCTTTTTATGAATTCCCCTATAGAAAGCATAAAATAATTGGAATTACTGGAACAAATGGTAAAACCACAACATCATTTATGTTAAAGCATTTTTTGGAAAAGGCAGGCTATTCTTGTGCTCTATTCGGTTCTGTACAAAACTATGTAAACGGGCATAAGCGGACTGCATTAAATACTACTCCCAGTCCTATTCATTTAAATCAAATGCTTGCAGAGAGTAAGGATGAATATGTGATTATGGAGGTTTCCTCTCATGGGATATCTCAGGACAGGGTGGAAGGAATTTATTTTGATTATTGTTTATTTACTAACCTTACTCATGATCATCTTGATTACCACAAAAGCATGGAGGATTATTTCTTAACGAAAGCTGTATTGTTTAAGCAGCTTAAAAAGTCAGGAACAGCTGTTATTAACACCCAGGATGAATGGGGAGACAAATTAAAATCCATGCTGGACGGATCGGTTAACATTTTAACATTTGGAGATTTGAAAACCGATGATCTGCAGCTTGTGGATGCCTTTACAGACTGCAGGACAACTGCCCTTCTTAGGCATGGGGATGACATTGTTACATTAATGCCGACACTGCCAGGAGAGCATAATGTGTATAATGCGGCGCTCGCTTATTTGACCGCTAGAAAAATTGGTGTTAGAAAGGACAAGCTTCTGCAAAGTCTTAAAAATTTCTCTGGTGTCCCTGGCCGATTTGAATTTGTAGAATCGAAAGGCAATCCAACGGTTATTATTGATTATGGACACACTCCTGACGCCATATTTCATTGTTTAACAACTGGTAAGGATTGCGGCGCTCGAAAAATTTTTCATGTTTTTGGATTTCGTGGAGACAGGGACCAGACTAAACGTCCAGAAATGATCCGAATTTCTGCAGAAATCAGCGATCGGTACTTTTTAACAACTGATAATCTAAATGAAACAAATTTGGAGAAAATGGTCCAAGAATTAAATATTCTGCAAGCAGAAAACGGAAACCAGAAAGGGGAGATCGTTTCTGACCGGACTCTCGCTATTAAAAAAGCATGGAATGAAGCGAAAGAAGGAGACTGGATTTTCATAACTGGTAAAGGCTTGGAAAAATATGAAGAATTATATACTCTAAAAACAGAAAATGACCGTCAAACCGTGGAGCTTCTCATAAACAATTAATGAAGTGCTTTCATAGTACTTAAAATCGTAAGATTCACCCATGCTATCGAGTCAAAAAACGTCCTTGTTCCGGAAACGAATGCTGCAAATCCTTACTAGTACCATACAGAAGAAGCTCGATATGCAGGGAATCAATCAGGGCATGGATAAGGAATTGATTACACAATATACGGCCTCAGCCTTCGTTGGAATCGTGGAGTGGTGGATTCTGAACAATATGCTACACTCACCTCAATTAATGGCAGAACAAGCATGGAAATTGTTTGAAAGGAATAATATTTGCTGCTAGCAAAGGTTATTTTCGTAAAATAGTTTAATGAATATATATTCCTCATTATCTTGTGATAGCGTTCTTACACAAGCTGGCCACTTAAAGAAAGGAATTGGGAAATTTGCTCACCTTTTTACAAATGATCAAACTTTTTTAAAATACACATTAATCTAATTTAGGAAATTATCCGAAATAATTTTTTTATGACCATTTTTTCAAAATATGTCCATGGAAGTACTTTTTTAAGAAAAATAGCTGTCTTCACTCCTTTACCGATTTTATATCTAAGTTTAGGATTTTTAGTAAGGGAAATTTTAGCGATTAGCTGAGCAACCTTTAATGGGTCTTCATGGCTTGCCATTCCTTTCCTTAATTCTTCTTCAATTTTTTTCATATAGAAAAAATATGGAGAGCCCTTTGGTGAAGAAACAGTATGATTACCTGTTGTCCAAATATTAGTACTGAATGATCCTGGTTCAATGAGGACGACATCGATTCCGAATGGCTTTAGTTCTAGACGGAGACTTTCCGAATAACCTTCAAGAGCATGCTTAGAAGCTGTATAGGGTGATAAAGCCGGAAAGCCGAATTTTCCGCTGATACTGCTTATGTTAATAATTTTTCCCTGCCCTCTTTCTCTCATTAAAGGCAAAACAGTATTTGTAACGGCAATGACTCCAAAAAAGTTCGTATCAAACTGCTTTTTGTAATCGTTAATCGTTAGTTCCTCTGAAAACCCGCCAACTGCAATGCCGGCGTTGTTAACTAAAATGTCAAGCTGATTGTAAGAAGATAGTTCCCTTTTTAACGACTCAATAGATGCTTCCTTTGTTACATCAAGCTCAGGACAGCGAATATCGTTTTCAACCTTATATTTTTTGGAACAATCGAGTAAATTCTTTGCTCGCGAAATCTTGCGCATTGTTGCTAGAACAAAGAACCCCTCTTTGGCAAGACAGGTAGCGGTAAGCATTCCAATTCCGCTCGAAGCGCCTGTCACTAAAGCTATCCTTCTGCTCATCATCAAACCTCACTCTCATTCATCATTTGCAAAAAATCAATTATGCTGTAAGTAATGATACTATGTTTTAAATGATAATATAGATTATACTTATAATAAATATTGGAAATTAAACAATGCAGTTTACAGAATTCGATCATTAAAAAATGAAATAGAGAGTCCATTCTTGTCTCTTCCTTCTAAGGATAGTATAATAAAAGAAACATACGTTCGAATTAAGGGGAGACTGCGATGGCAAAAACGACATCACCAAGTTTTGTCTTGTCTTTGGAATTAGCTGAAAATCCTTCGATCATTCTCTAGCTTCAGATGAATTAAAAATATGCCGGGTCATGTATAATACGGTTCTAAGTAGTTATCTAAAAAAAGAAGCTCAAATGAAAAGAGAAAAACACTATAAAAAGTTGATCCGTCATTAAAGTTGAAAGGATTTTGTGAAAATTGAACTATAAAATTGGAGAAGCTATTTATATGAAAACTAATAAAGGGTTCTTGTATGCAGGAGTGACTTGGTCCATTCTATTTGCTGTCATGAGTTTTTATTGGGCAATGGGCGGCATGCTTGGTGTTAGGTCCGTAGGCGGTGCAATATATGAAATGTCATTAAATCCTCCCCCATCGTTTATAGCAATTGTTTGGATTACTGGATTCATTAAGCTGCTTGGGGCAGTATGGCTCTTGATGTTGTTAATGAAATGGGGAAATTCGCGAATTCAAAAGTTGGTCTACTTCATAACAAAGATTGCTGGACTATTTTTATTTTTGTATGGGTTGCTCAATTTCATCACAATATTCTTAAGTTCAATCGGTGTTATAGATTTTGAATTAAGTAAATATGCCACTTTTTGGAGATTAGTATTTTGGGAGCCTTTCTGGATGATCGGAGGTATCTTTTACTTTTTTTCCATTAGAAAAACAACTACTCACCCCTTCAGAATTCAAACTAATTCCAAATCGAAATTGAATAGCTAATCCCTTCTAACATCCTCATTATAAGCAATTGACAATTTGATAGTTTTATCAGACTAGTTTTATGTTTCGGTACTATTGTTTAAATAGTACCGCTTTTTTTAGTACTACTTCATTATTCACTGCAATTTTTGGGTCTGACCTTACTCTTTTTTAAAATTGCATAATTAGGTATAGGATACTCTATTGAATGCATTTTTTGAACGTTATCTACTCCCATAGGCCGCTGCGGTTTGCGAGAGTACAAGATTTAATACATATTTAATACATTTCATTATAATTCCCATCTTTTAAAATTTCATAATAGACTTATTGCAACTTTTAAAACACTTAGTCGTCTTTATGATGAGTCGTATTTAGATGGGAGAATCCGTACGATGAAAAATAGAGAAAGTCCAATTGAGGTTATAGAGGATATTTATAACAAACATTATCAGTATATTTTTCATTTTCTTTTAAGCTTAACTACGGATAAACAATTGGCGGAAGATATCATTCAAGAGGTTTTTTCAAAAATTTTATTGCAGCCTGAAAAAATTTTGGAGATCAATAATATTAAGAGTTTTTTAATTAAATGCGCAAAGAACCAGCTGATTGATCATTATAGGAAGAAAAAACCTTCGTTATTTAAAGACGATCAAGCAATTGAGAGACTGTTAGTTGATAACTATTCAGCAAATAAAATTCTTGAGGTCAATGAAATTAATGAAATCCTTTTAAAATTGCCTTCTAAATATAGTTTTGTCATTATTGCAAGGGACTACTATGGCTATAGCTATCAAGAAATATCTGATTTCTTAGAAATTTCCTTAGTTAACGTAAAATCACGAATATTTAGGGCGCGAAAGCTTTTTTTGACATATTATCAAGAGGTGAATAACGGTGACTAAATTTGATGATCTCCATATTTTATGTCAGGAGTTAATTCCGATTTATAGTGAAATCGATGAAGAGGCAAAGCAAGTGATTGAAAGACATGCAGAGGAATGCGAATTTTGCAAAAAAAAATTAAATACAGCTGCAAATATTGAAATCACTCCAAAAGAAATGAATGATGACAATACTCCTGTAAAACGATTTAAGAAGCTTTTTTTATTAAAAAAAGTGAATACGCTGCTCGTGCTCACATTACGAGTAATTGTCCTTGGCTTAATTACATTTGATTTCTTTCAACGTTTTTCGCAAAACATTCCTCATGGAATCCAATTCGAAGGTCTTCGGGCAAGCCTTGTATTATTCTATATCCCACTATCCTTTGTATTATTGATGTTTACATGGTTTATAAAAAATAAACGAACGTTTTGGATCACACTAATTTTGGATGTTTTAATTCTTTATTTTTTTGATAATATCATTCGCTTATTTGTTTAAAATCAATAAAATTTATTATGAAGCAAATTTGTGAATTATGTGCGGATATTTGTGAGGCTTGCGGAGAGGAATGTAATAAACATTCACATGAACACTGTCAAAAATGTGCTGAGGCATGCTTTGAATGTGCTAATAAGTGCCGCGAAATGGCAGCCTAAACAGATCTTCCAAAAGGAGGAAACACTAAGAGTCAGGAACCGAAAAATTTCAAGGTCCCTGGCTTATCTTTTTTTCAATTACGAATACTATTTAGGATATTAATTTTAACCCAACAGTAGCTGCAATGATCATACTTATGAAAAGAATTCTGCGCCAATCTTTCGCTTCTCCATATACAAAAATGCCGAGAAGGGTGCTTCCGACCGTACCTATTCCGGTCCAAATCGAATACGCAGTCCCCATTGAAATCCCCAGCATTGCTAAGGACAAAAACAAAAAGCTAAGACCAAATCCACCTGCTAATAAGAGATAAGAAGAGAGAGATTTATCACGGTGAATGCGATTCATTGCTGTCACACCGACAACCTCGAACAACCCAGCTGCTATTAAAAATATCCAGTTCATGGTGCTGCCTCCCCTTTTTTTCCTTTAGAAGCTGCTTTTAAGCCAATAACGCCGCCTATCAAAATAAGAATTAAGAATATCTTCATCCATTTCAACGGCTCATTGAAAAAGATGATTTCGGTAAAAACTGTTCCTGTTGCCCCGAGTCCAGCGAAAACTGCATAAACTGTACTTACAGGTAATGTTTTGGTAGCTCTAATTAAAAGATAAAAACTAACAATAATGGCGATAATTGTCCCTGTCCAGGTCAACCAATCCCCAGCGTATTTTAAACCCGTTACCCAGAAAACTTCAAAAATTGCTGCAATAAACACTATATTCCAGCTTTTATCCATCTTTTCTCACTCCTAACTTGTAATTCCACTCCAGTAAATAGGCCAGCTGGAATTTAGTCTGCGCTGAAATCGTTCTTCTCCACTGTAGACAAGTTCTATTAGAAGAGAATCCAGCAACCCTAAAAACGCGATAGCAGCCTCATTTTTATCTACTTTCAAATTAGATAAGTCAGCGAACAAATCGATAAATATCTTTTCTAATTCATCTAAATAACAATAAAAGGCATTCATGACCTTATCATGCAGATGTGCTGGCGGGAGAAATCCTGTTCGAAAAATAAACTTAATTTTCGAATCGTTAAAAAATCGGTTCTTTATATCAAATAAAAAATAAAACATCATTTCGTCAATTGGATGGCCCTTTTGTTTTTGAAAATAGGAAAGAATAAAATCTTTTTCATCATTTAATATTTCAAAATAAGATTCTAAAAACAGTTCATCCTTATTCTTAAAATGGGAATAGATTGATTGCTTTTTTATTCCCACATCCAAGGCTATCGCAGAAAGAGCTGTTCCCTCATAACCGGTGTCAGCAAAATGTCGAATCGCCGCTTCTTTTATTGAATTTGCTGTCATTTTTCCACCTTCCTTACGTTCGTCAGTTATAAGTATAACTCTTTTTTTCGAAAAAAAAAAGGGTGAAAAACCTGGAATGATTTTTCTTAAAAGGCAAGGACATCACTTGGGTTATGACTACTTCAACTAACTATTATATTGTTTCAATCACTTAGAACTGGAAACTCATTACATTGCAAAGAACTACAGTCAATTGGTACTCTAATGAAGGATAAAAAAGCCTTTTGCTTATTTTTCATATAAATTACCAATTAAATTAATTGACAGCAGGTGAGAGTTAACGTGAAATATTCACCATTTATATTCTTTACAATTTTGTTACTTATTGCAGCTCCTCTACATACTATTAAGGCTGCAGGAAACAAGCCTTCCATACAAAGTGAAGCAGCTGTCTTAGTAGATGCGCAATCTGGACAGGTTTTATACGAAAAAAACAGTGAACAAAAAATGTACCCAGCAAGCATTACAAAGATTGCAACAGCTATCTATGCGATTGAAAATGGAAATCTTAGTGATATGGTGACGATTAGTGAAAAGGCAAGAAATGTTGAGGGGACACGGGTCTATCTTGAAGAAGGAGAGCAGGTCCCCTTAAAAAAGCTTGTTCAAGGCTTAATGATTAATTCAGGGAATGATGCAGGTGTCGCGATAGCTGAGCACCTGAGTGGAAGTATCAAAGAGTTTTCCAAAGATTTAAATGCCTATCTGGCAGAAGAAACTGGCATTCAGGACACAACGTTTCAAAATCCTCATGGGCTTTATAATGAAATGCATATGACAACTGCTAAAGACATGGCAAAAATTACTCGATATGCAATGGAAAATGAAACATTCAGAGATATATTTAAAACAACGAAATTAAAATGGCAAGGTGAAAGCTGGGACACCACCATCTTTAATCATCATAAATTAGTTCGTAATCATTCTTATAAAGGAATTACCGGCGGTAAGAACGGTTTTGTGGACCAAGCTGGCTTCACTCTAGTAACATCTGCTTCGAGGGAGAACCTTAATTTAATAGTCGTCACGATGAATGCCCCGACAGATCAGGCAACATATAGTGATACAACTAGTTTGCTGGATTATGGATTTGCTTCTTTTGAAACAGGAAAAATAAAAGAGGGTACTATATTTGAAGATTCCCAAAATCATGAGTATACGCTAGATGAACCCCTTTATTATACGAAGCGGATCGGAGAGGAAGTGAATCCTGCTGTATCACCCTCAGGTGAATTAACTTTGAGAAATGACGAAGAAGAGTTGATTGCTTCAAAACATCTTGAGCCAAATCAGCAAGCAATAGCTCAGCAAAAAATGCTAAGTAAATCTGCTGAGGAATCTAGGCAGCCTTCTTTACTTGAGGGTCATTTAAAACTATTAATTTTACTTTCCTTTGGAATTTTTAGTATAGTAGCTGGATATTTCTTTTTACAAATTAGAAAGTTGTAAGGAAAACAGCCTTCATTATAGAAGCTGAAGGCTTGAAAAATCCCTAAATGTGGAAAAGTTCACTTTGATAAAGTGTTTTATCATCCTAGAAAATCTTGGAGTATGATAATAGTTTTTGAACCAATACGACTGAGCAGGCAGCCTCTTTTATGCCCTCTAAAGATTGAGAGCATAAGACTAAATAATAATAGTAAAACCCCTATAAGGCTTTTTGTAAAAGGGGTTTTTTATCATGGGAATTGTAAAAAATTTCTTGAATGAACTATAATTAAGAAGCAAGTACATTTTTGACGCAAGGGGGTTATTGATTGAAAGCTTCTACATATGAACCGGTCTGGGATTTAGAGGTAATTTATAGTAATGGAAGTGACTCAAAAGAGCTTGAACAGGATCTTATTTTATTAGTAACAGAAATAAACCAATTTAAAAAAAGTATTCATCTGCTTGGAACTCCGCAATCACCGAATGAAATAGGCGAGGTCGCTTCTATAATCGACCAATTTACAAAGCTTGCAAAAAAGATTCGCCAAGCAGGCGCCTTTATTTCATGCCTGCAAGCTCAGGATACAACGGATAAAAAAGCAGGGCTGCTGCAAGGGAAATTGACAAGTCTATCTGCACAATTTCAAATGGCAATAACCACTTTAGAAGAGTTCTTTGCTAGCATTAGTGAAATTGTGTGGAAACTACTATTAGAGAGTGAGAGACTAAGTGATATTTCGTTTGTGTTAAACGAAATAAGAGAACGATCAAAATCAAAGCTGGAAGTACAACAAGAAGTCTTAATTCAATCGTTATCAGTGGATGGTTATCACGGCTGGAGTCACCTTTATGATAAGATCGTTGCCAAAATAAAAATACCGCTTGCAGAAAATGGAGAAACAAAAGAATTATCAGTTGGTCAGGCGTTTAACAAATTTTCAAGTGCTGACCGCAGTATTCGAAAACAAGTTTTTGAAAGTTGGGAAACCGCTTGGAGGAACGAGTCTGACTTGCTTACTCATACATTAAATCATTTAAGCGGCTATCGGTTAAATGTGTATAAAGCAAGAGGATGGGATGATATTTTATTTGAACCGCTGACATATAATCGAATGGATAAAAAGACTCTTGAGACGATGTGGCAGGTCATTAGTGAGAATAAACAACCGTTTGTCGACTATCTAAATCGAAAAGCTGATCTTCTTGGGCTTGATCAGCTGAGCTGGTATGATCTTGATGCTCCACTGGGGAAAACAGAGAGTACTGTTACGTATCAAGAAGGAGCAGAGTTCATTTTAGAACAGTTCGGTCGATTTGGAAAAGAATTACCTTCTTTTACGGAAAGAGCGTTTAAAGAACGATGGATTGAAGCTGAAGATCGACCGAATAAGCGTCCAGGAGGATTCTGCACAAGCTTTCCTGAAAGTGAACAATCCCGTATTTTTATGACATTCTCTGGGACTCCATCAAACGTTTCAACATTAGCTCATGAGCTTGGCCATGCTTTTCATCAGCATGCAATGAGAGATGTTCACCCAATGAACCAAAGGTATGCAATGAATGTTGCAGAGACAGCTTCAACCTTTGCAGAAATGATTGTTGCGGATGCATCAGTAAAATTTGCAAATAACAAAGAAGAACGGCTCGCGTTAATTGAAGACAAATTACAGCGCAGTGTCGCCTTATTAATGAACATTCATGCGCGTTTCCTTTTTGAAACGGCATTTTACGAAGAACGAAAG
Organism: Metabacillus arenae; assembly: GCF_014773385.1. Classification (GTDB taxonomy): domain Bacteria; phylum Bacillota; class Bacilli; order Bacillales; family Bacillaceae; genus Metabacillus_D; species Metabacillus_D arenae. The sequence goes on from NZ_JACXAI010000012.1 coordinate 33,821, forward strand.
AATGGCTTGGTCAGTACTGAACGATTAAATGAATTAATGGAAAATGCCCAAAAAGAAGCCTATTGTGACGCGTTATCAGATTATCACCCAGAATTTTGGGGGTCTAAGCTTCATTTTTATATTACAGGCGTGCCATTTTATAATTTCCCTTACACCTTCGGATACCTGTTCTCGCTCGGTATCTATGCTAAAGCACTAGAAGAAGGCGGAGAATTTGAAACCAAGTATATTGCCCTCTTAAAAGACACCGGTTCAATGAAAGTGGAAGAGTTAGCAATGAAACACCTTGGTGTTGACCTGACAGAACGTGACTTCTGGGATAATGCAGTAAAACTGGCTGTTTCAGATGTAGATGAGTTTCTTACATTGACCGAAGAATCATAAGGAAAGGTTCATTTTAAATTGAATGTTGTTTTTGAAGGATAAAAGATAGATAAAGTGAACCTTCTATCTGAGGGGGCATCAAAAAAATAATCTTTGAATTTGGTAAAATCCTATTATAATAGGTTTTATGTCCGTTTTTCACCCAAAGGATAAAGAAAAGCCAAATTTTGAGGATTGAAACAAGCTGTATAACAATATAATATAGTAATATAAGTTTTTAAAAATAATATACGCATAATCCCAGAAGTCCTGGGAGCGGGGGACCCAACCCGTACACATGGTGTACTAGGGGTGTATCCTTTTATTAGGTAGGAGATCTCTTCTTCCGAACCCGACAGCTAACCTCGTAAGCATAGGAGAGAGTCATCAGTGGATGTCATATTTATAAAATGACCACTAGACCGCGAGTTCTCTCGGGGGTTTTTTTGTCTTGAAAAGGTTTGTTTACCAGCTTGTTCGGGGTATAGGGAAGAAATAAGCTTCAAAAGTCATTTATTAATCTTCAACAAGAAATGAGGAGGTTTTATATGAAACTTACAACAAAGATTGTTATCGGCTTAATAGCGGGTGCTGTAGTAGGTTTAGTTTTAAACATGACATCGCCTGATTTATTCAAAACATTAGATACTTTTTTATTTGGCCCGTTAGGAACGATATTTCTTAATTTAATCAAAATGTTGGTTGTACCAATTGTTTTCTTTTCAATAGCCTTGGGGGTTGCTGGTCTAGGTGATCCGAAGAAGCTTGGGAGAATGGGGATTAAGACAATATCTTTCTTTATTGTAACAACAACAATTGCCATTATCATTGGTCTAGTTTTATCATTAGCTATTCAACCAGGTAATATTGGTACATTTGATTTATCAGGAGCAGAATATGAAGCAGAAAAAGCACCTTCTGTCGTTGAAACCTTTATAAATATTATTCCTGCTAATCCGATTCAAGCAATGGTAGAGGGAAATATGCTGCAAATTATTGCATTTTCTATTTTTGTAGGATTCGGAATTTCTATGCTTGGTGAAAAAGCGTCAACTTTATTAAAGGTAATGGAGCAGGGAAATGAACTTATGATGTATTTAGTGAGACTTATTATGAGATTTGCACCGTATGGCGCATTTGGATTAATTGCTACTGCTGTTGGGAGCCAAGGTATAGATGCCATTATGGCCATGGGACTTTATATGATTGTTATAGTACTTGCCTTGTTAATCCATGCCTCTGTTGTATATGGTTCAGCAGTCTATTTCTTAGGTAAAATGAATCCAATCTTTTTCTTTAAGAAGTTCTTCCCTGCCATGAGTGTGGCATTTAGTACATCAAGCAGCAGTGCTGTTTTACCAGTTTCAATGGAGACAGCACAAAAGGAATTAAATGTACCTAAACAGGTAAGTAGTTTCGTTCAGCCTTTAGGCGCCACTATTAACATGGACGGAACCGCCATAATGCAAGGTGTCGCAACAATCTTTATTGCCCAAGTATACAATCAAGGCTTATCCCTCCCTGAAATGATAACAGTTGTTGTGACTGCTGTTTTAGCAAGTGTAGGAACAGCTGGTGTACCAGGCGTAGGGTTAATTATGCTGGCAATGGTATTAAACTCAGTTGGGTTACCTGTAGAAGGTATTGCCTTAATTATCGGAATTGACCGTTTACTTGATATGACGCGTACAGCAGTAAATATTACAGGGGATGCAGCTTGTGCAGTATTTGTTGGAGAGTCAGAAAGAAAGTATTCGCCTCCCGCTTCAACAAATGTCAGCCAATCTCTATAAGTAAATGGAATGAACACTGTCTCAATTAGGGGCAGTGTTTTTTTATATAATAAAGGATTAATTGATAAGCATTGTGAACCTTTTTTTCCTTTAAGCTTCGAGCGCCATCGATTCGAGGTCTAGTTCATCTTTCTTAAACGGTTTTCCTATTTTCAATCCGTTGCAATTAGTTTTAAAGATACTTTTATAGAGATTCAGCGAATCGATATTAATTTTCCTTCCTATTTTATCTGTAACTCAGATATTCAAATTGTGGCAGATGAAAAGACGAAAAAGGTGTAGATGATTTATGTTGTGTTTTTCTTAATGAAAGAAATAATTATTAGATGAAATATAACAAAAATAAAAGATAGAGTAAGAATAATTTAATTGATATCGCTTTCATGGCTGTTTTTAGTCATTTTAAGCCGAATTTGATAAAAATTAATCCTTTACTCTTTATCTTCTGCGGGAGTAAGATACTCTCATAATAACTACGAACACGCTTAATCTTTTAAGAGCGGGGGAACCAATTTTGTGGCATTTGCCACTTGGGGTTAATCGTTCTAGAAACAAGCAGAGGCAGAACATACGGCCTCTCTTCTCTAGAATGTAGGGTACTCTCTAACCCGAATCCGACAGCTAACCTCGTAAGCGGTAAGGGAGGCGAAACACTTGTGTCAGTACACACAAGGGTCTTTGTGCCTTTGTGTTTTTTTGTGCGTTTTTGTATAAGCTAACTACTATTGGATGGAAGAGAAAGAAGGACTAATCATGAGAAAAAAACTATTCGCAGTATTTGGTTTAGGACGATTTGGCGGAAGTCTTGTAAAAGAGTTTCACGAAATGGGTATTGAGGTTCTTGCGGTTGATAAAAATGAGGAAAAGGTAAACGAATTCGCAAAGTATGCGACACATGCGGTAAAAGCTAATGCCATTGATGAGAATACATTGAAGCAGCTAGGTGTCCGGAATGTGGACCATGCGTTTGTCTCCTTTGGAGATGATATTGAGGCAAGCATTCTAACATCATTATTGTTAAAAGAAATTGGAGTTCCGAAGGTTTGGGCAAAGGCTCAGAATGATCATCATCAAAAGGTATTAGATCGAATCGATGTGGACAGGGTCATTCATCCAGAAAGAGACATGGCCAAAAGAATTGCCCACCATATTGTTTCTGATAAGATGATTGACTATATAGAACTGTCAAACAGACACAGTATAGTAGAAATTGTGGCTACAAATAAAATTGCTAATTCCACATTAGCTGATTTAGATATCCGTGCAAAATACGGGTGTAACATTGTCGGGCTTGAAAGAAACGGAAATATTATTGTGTCACCAGCGGCAGCCGATTTAGTTCAAAAAGGTGACATTCTTATTGTAATTGGTGAGAATCGGGATATCGAACGTTTTGAGGAAGAGGGGGTCTAATTATCCTTGAAGGTAAACAAAAGGTTTATTTCTCTTAACCCTTCTCAATTGCTTATATTAGTTTTTGCTTTTTTTATTAGTTTAGGAACAATAGCTTTAAAACTTCCAATTGCAACGACGGAACCGATTAGTTGGGTTGATGCCTTATTTACATCAACATCCGCCATGACTGTAACAGGCCTTTCAGTTGTGGATACTGGAACTGCATTTACCGTGTTTGGTCAGGTTACGATCATTATCCTAATTCAATTGGGCGGGCTTGGTATTATGTCTTTTGCAGTTCTGATATATATCATGCTTGGAAGAAAAATTGGCATAAAAGAACGATTAATCATGCAGCACGCACTTAATCAGACCTCCTTAGGGGGCGTAATTAAACTTGTCAAAAATTTATTTATTTTTTCATTTACGATTGAGTTTATTGGAATGCTTTTTTTAGCTACTCAATGGGTGCCTGAATTTGGATGGGGAAAAGGGATGTACATTAGCATGTTTCATGCTGTTTCCGCCTTTAATAATGCAGGCTTTTCATTGTTTTCTGACTATATTATGGGCTACGTAGGAAATCCCGTTATAAATATAGCGATTACTTTTTTATTTATTATTGGAGGAATAGGTTTTACGGTTTTAGCTGATATCATAGCAAAGCGGAAATTTAAAAAGCTTTCCCTTCACTCAAAAATGATGCTTGTAGGTACACTTGCAATAAATATTTTTGCTATGCTCGTTATTTTTGTATTGGAATATTCAAATCCAAATACAATTGGACCGCTTGATCTGCCGAGTAAGCTTTGGGCATCCTATTTTCAGGCTGTTACCCCTAGAACGGCAGGCTTCAATTCTGTTGATATCGGCAGTATGTATGAATCGAGTCTCTTTTTAATAATGATATTAATGTTCATTGGAGCAGGTAGTGCTTCAACTGGAGGCGGTATTAAATTAACGACTGCTTTAGTGATTGTGCTGGCAGCCATTGCATTCATTAGAGGAAAGAGTGAGATTACAATAGCTAAAAGGTCCATTAGCCATGTCTCCATAATAAAATCTCTGGCAATCACTACTGTTTCGATTGTCTTCATCGTCTTGATCGTTTTTATACTAAATATTGTAGAGAAGCATTCCTTTACTAAAGTTCTATTTGAAGTCATCAGTGCATTTGGCACAGTTGGATTATCCATGGGAATAACGGCAGACCTAACCGATTTAGGAAAACAACTGATTATATTTATGATGTTTGTGGGGAAACTTGGTCCCCTGACACTTATGTTCTCACTCTCCAAACCAAAGAAAGAAAAAATACGTTATCCGCAAGAAGATTTATTAACTGGTTGATCTCTGAAAAGCGTAGGGAGCTGGCTTTTCGAAGACAAGGATCCGGGAGAGCCGTCAAAAAGGTTGTTTACAAACCTTTTTGACGGCTTAACATATGAACTGCGAACTACTCTGTAAAATTAATGTCAAGTGGATGTATATTCATAATGTGGTAGTACAGAGTTGTCTTTAATGTCACACATTATAATGAAATTAAGTTCATCACTTATATATAGTGGTGTACTTTTTTATTTTATAAGACCTTTAAAAACATCATTAACTACCACAAAAATCCTTTAGTGTAATTATTTTCTATGAATGAAAAGTCGCGGTAAAATATTTTTTAAACATACACATGGACTAATATAATGTTTAAATCGTAATCTTTACGCTTTGAGTTGACAATTCTAATAAAAACAACTAATATTTAAGTATTAATAGTAATTGTTACGATTTAAATTTAGGGAGTGATTATAAATGCGTGTAAAAATTACGCTAGCTTGTACTGAAACTGGAGATCGTAATTATATCACAACAAAAAACAAACGAAATAACCCAGATCGTTTAGAAATAATGAAATATTCACCTCGTTTAAAAAGAAAAACCCTTCATAGGGAAACAAAATAAGTAATCGTGAAGCATTCATAACTAACGTGAGTGCTTTTTTTACTCCATTAAAGAAAAGAGCTGATAAAGACGTGTACGAATGGATTATCATTGGCGGAGGCATTCAAGGATGTACTCTTGCTGTTTCATTGATTAAAAGTGGAAATGTTTCGGCTGATAATCTTATGATCATAGATCCACATGAGGAACCAATATCACAGTGGAAACGAAATACAGAAAGGATTGAAATGAAATTTTTACGTTCTCCCTCTGTTCACCATCTTGATTTAGCGCCGTTTAGCCTGCAAAAATTTGCCAGAGAAGCAGATTTCTCTCAGCCTTTTTACGGTTACTATAAAAGACCTTCACTTTCACTCTTTCATGAACATTGTGATTCTATCTTTCGTGAAATTGACCTGAAACGATCGTGGCATAGGGGGAGAGTTTCTCATTTAGAAAGAAAAGCTAACGGGTGGTGGATTAAAACCGAAGAAAACTCTTGGTTTCATACTAAATACGTTGCAATTGCATCTGGATTCACAGAGGCATTAAACTACCCAACTTGGTCGAAGGAAGTAAAGAAAATGCATCCTCACCTCATCTACCATATTTTCGAAAAGGAAGTGCCTGAAACATTTGTTGAAAATCAACCTTTAGTTATTGTAGGAGCTGGTATTACAGCCGCCCATCTTTCCATAAAACTTAGCAAAAAACACGATCAGGTGGTATTAGTAACAAGACACCCTTTTCGTATCCACGATTTTGACAGTGATCCAGGCTGGCTTGGACCTAAAAATATGAACTCTTTTTCTAAAATCAAAAATTATAACATAAGAAGAAGTACGATTACTAATGCAAGGTATCGTGGGTCTTTTCCCAAAGAGCTTTCACTTGAGTTATCTCGATTAATCCAGAAAAATAAACTAAAAGTAATAAAAGGAGAAATTGAAAGTTGTTCAAAATTCGGCGAATCAACACTCCAATTAAACCTTAAAAATTCTAAAGAAAAAATAGAGACTTCACAAATTCTTCTCGCTACTGGGTTTGAATCGAATATGGAATTTCTAACCTGGCTTCAGTCAGTTATCAAAAATGAAATGCTTTTATGTTCTAAATGTGGTTTCCCAATTGTCTCGAAAAACCTAAAATGGGGGGGGAATCTTTATGTAGTAGGAGCCCTTGCAGAATTAGAAGTAGGACCTACAGCTCGAAATATATCGGGAGCAAGAACAGCCGCCCATAAGATTGTCAGCTCCTTATAATTAGTATCCTAAGTATCAAGCTGTTTTACTAAAGATGTTGTTTAAAAGGTTCATTAAATATACCTAAAAAGAGCCTGCAAAAATTCATGCATCCTAAAATTGACTCAGAATCCGAATTAGGGAATATTATGCACCATAACTAATTCCATGCTATCTCTTTTAAGTTGAAATTTTATTTGCAAAACGTAATGATTTTGATTATCATTAAATAAGAAAAATTTTATCCTGAGGTGATAGCATGAAACCAAACATACATCCAAACTATGAGAAAGTAGTATTTATGGACATAAACAGTGGCTATAAGTTCTTAACGGGTTCTACCAAAAAATCTAATGAAACCATCATTTGGGAAGACGGAAATACTTATCAACTAATTAAGGTAGAGATCAGCTCTGATACACACCCATTTTACACAGGAAAGCAGAAATTTGCAGATAAAGGTGGTAGAGTGGATCGCTTCCTTCAAAAATATAATATGAGAGAAAAGAAATAATCCATTCTTGTAATCGGGATAGTAGAAAAAGACAGTTAACATGGTCTTGTAACTTTAAAGAGTCGGATCTTTAAAGTGTATTCGTTTGATTATTTAAGAACATTTAGGAGGCAAACATTAGTGGCAAAGAAATCCAAAGTTGTAAAAGAGCTCAAGAGACAAAAAATGGTAGAAAAATATGCGGATTTAAGAAGAGAACTAAAAGAAAAAGGGGATTATGCTGCATTAAGTAAGCTTCCTCGTGACTCAGCACCTTCTAGACTTCATAACCGTTGCCAAGTTACTGGGAGACCTAGAGGATACTTAAGAAAGTTTAAGATGTCTCGTATCACTTTTCGTGAATTAGCACATAAGGGGCAGATCCCTGGAGTTAAAAAAGCCAGCTGGTAAGGAGTGGAACGACAGGAACATCGTGAGTGTAGTGCTTACAAGTTCCTGCTTAATTTATGTTAAGAATGCCATTTGAAAGAAAATTTAGAAAGGCCAGCCCAAACATGTGTATAAATGATTTTGAACAATAAGGGAGAGATGGTCGTTTGTAATGAATGATAAAATGATGGAGGTTTTTGTGAGGAATATTGTGGCTTCTCTACCAAGGAATAAAAGAAAGCTTTATCAATTTATTGAAGGTATTGAAGATAGTTTAGCACAGCAATCCGAAACGAAGGAGCAATTTTTAGCCCTTCTTAAAGAGCAATTACCCCACCTTCAGGCAGCCAATCGCTTTAATATGTCGTTAGATGAAATAGTTAAATTGATGCACGAAATTGAAGATGAAATAAACGAAAAACTAGAAAGTAGAATAAAGAATTATAAGTGGATTGATTACACAGAACAAGTACATGGTAATCAATTTGAGACAATTATGAACAAACAGTATTTCCTTGTTTTAACATAGATTTTGAATTATGTAGTAACTTTATTCAAGAATCGGGCGCTATCCTTGAAAAAGGGTAGCGCGCTTTTACGTATAAGGGTCGTATTCTTAAATAAGAGAAGTAATATTAGAAATTCGGGTGATATAACAGCCATTGTGTGAACGAGTAGAAAAGGATTAATTTAGTTAGTTAAGTTTATTTGTTTATTTATTTAGGTTAGAGTAAAATGAATAAATCGTAATGATTCCATTTTATAATTTACTAGTTACGTTACTGACTGTAAAGGAGTATACTGCATGAAGAATTTTAAACTTCCCCCAAAGAATGAACGATTAAAGTTGTTTGGTTCCATAGAACCTGGATTAAAAACGAAGCCGAGCGAAAAAGAAAACATGTCCGATTTACAAAATATGAAAGAAGATTTTTTGTTTGAACTCGATGCCGTTGGTATTACAAACGTCAAAACTCCTGTTTCCGTTATCTCAACATTAGAGCCAATAACTCAATCTACCATCGCTACCTTTACCTTAACTTCTACTATACCTCACGATGTAAAGGGGACAAATATGAGTCGTTTTACCGAACAATTGGAGTTGTATCGCAAGCAAGGATTTACCTTAACCTTTTCGCAACTATACGATTTTGTTAAAGAATTATCAGAACGTTTAGGTCAAAAAGATGCAAAGCTTGAAGTGAGTTTTCCCTGGTTTTACGAACAGTCAGCACCTGTGTCTTCTCTTGTAGGATTGAACAATGCTGATGCAAGAATTTTGTTATCTTATCAACATGGAAAGACCGTAGAAAGAACGGTTGAATTAACCTGTACTGTAACCACCTTATGTCCTTGTTCGAAGGAAATTAGTGAGTATAGCGCTCATAATCAACGGGCTTACATTAAAATGACTGCGTTGTTAACTGAGGATTATGATGAATCTGTTGACTGGAAAGCTGTACTTTTACAGGCGGCTCAATCAAACGCCAGTGCCGTAATTCACCCAATTTTAAAACGTCCCGATGAAAAAATAGTGACTGAAAAAGCTTATGAAAATCCTCGCTTTGTCGAGGACATGGTTCGACTTGTGGCTTCAGATCTTTATGAAGCACCATTTATTCAATCATTTACTGTGGAATGTCGTAATGAAGAATCTATCCATCTTCATGATGCCTATGCCTCTGTAACATTCGATAAAACCAATAAATAAAGTTTTTACTATTATTTTTTAGAGTGAAGGAAAATCTATTGAGAGAATTGAGTGATCAATGAAAAGTTATCGTCACTTGTACATCATTTCCAGGGAGGTCAGTTACCCTAGTACTACTGCATGAAAATAGGGGGAAAATAAATTGAAAATGATACCTGTATATGTCCTTTCGGGATTTTTGGCAGTGGAAAAACGACTTTATTAACACGTATGTTGAAAGACCTTAAGATGCATGGGAAACGACCAGCTGTCATCATGAATGAGATAGGAGATGTAAATCTGGATGGTCTTCTTGTGGATGATGATGTGCCGGTGATAGAAATGTTAAACAGGTGTTTCTGTTCTACCATACGAGAGGATTTAAGTTCTACTTTGTTAAATATTTACCGCCAAGTTCAACCAGATGTAATTGTCATTGAGTCAATAGGGATTGCCAATCCACTTGAGTTCATCGAAGGCATAACAAACGCTTCTATAATTGCAGGCATTGAGTTAAGGCTTGTGACAACAGTTATCTCAGCACCACACTTTTTTGCACTAACACATCGTGAAAAAAGCAAAACACGTCGCCTCTTGGAGGAGTAAATTCGTTGTGTCAACATAAGGGCGCTGTTTTTGTTGATCCGAAGATTTCGGTAAATTTAAAGGAACAAATTTTTCTTGTTTTATCGTAGTAAACCTTAATGTTGTTGTAGTAAATGGGGTCATATGTAGAAAAAAGAAGGATAGATAAAGCAAGTTTTATCTATCCTTCTTTTTTTCCTTATATAATGTGTAACATTATATAATTCTTCTCTTTTATCAACTCATTAATAAAATATATTGGCTTTTAATAAAACGGTTGCGCCTGTCCGGAAAGGAGTTCCTGTCCGACCGACTACTCTGGACACGAAATGTCTTTTATATAACTAAAAAAAGGCTGACAAATTGCTATTGTCAGCCGATTATAGAGAAGAAAGAATAAGAGAACATAACAATCCGATTGAAGCTGTAAACCCGACAATCGCTCCTCCTTCTTCAAATGCTTCCGGCATCATCGTGCTTGAAACCATTGCGACAATTCCTCCTGCTGCAAAAGCTCCAATAAAAGAAATGACCATCGAAGAGGCGTTACTTAATAATGAGAAACCAAGTAATGAACTGAGTGATGCCAGGAGAACAACGATGAACCACATGATGATTATTTTCTTTTTAGAATAGCCATCTTTGATCAAACCAACAGAGCTGGATAACCCTTCAGGAAAATTGCTAATAAAGACTGCGATTACCATTAAGTAACTTACAGAACCTTGGTCAAGCAGACTGACTCCGATAATAATCGATTCAGGAATCGCATCAATCACAGTTCCGATAAAGATAGAAAGGCCTGAGTGATTATCAGGATTCATTGTTGATCGTTTTCGATGATGGCCCCCGCCTTTAGTAATAATCAATTCTGAAATTGTAAATAAAAGAGCACCACATATAAATCCGAATGAAGTAGCGGTCATTCCGCCATTATGTAAGGCCTCATCCAAAAGCTCAAACGCAGCAGCACCAAGCAATATACCTGTTCCAAAGGACATAATTGCTGCTGTTATTTTTCTGGGGATATCCTTAAAAATACCTAATAAGGCACCCAGCAAAATGGATGAGCCGGCAAAAGCTCCCCACAATGTTGCCTGAAGCATCCTGTTCCAACTCCTCCAATCAGTTTCCACTTCCTATTTTTCCATATCCTAAAAATATCATTCACAAACTTATTTAACACTGCGCTTTGCTCATAAAGAAAGCAGGAAAAATTGCGAGAAAAGTGAGAACGATGTTTTAAGTCATCACTTATTTGTCGAAACTCCTATTAAAGGAAGTATCACTTTAAATCGGAATTTGAATAACATAATTACGAAATCCCAAAATAATCTTTTCCGCATCATCCATTTTTTAGAAATTATTAGGCCAGCAATAGCAGCTTGGATATGTTCTCATTATACCTTTTACGCATACATTAAATTGAAAGCGCTCTATTATGCTTAAAAGGTTTTTTTAGGGGTATAAAAGATCATATTAGTAAGCCAAACATGAAGCAAAGCCCCGCTAAAATTACTGTCGTATTCTCAACTCCATCGGCCGCTTATTTATAGGAGTTTACACTTTTATTAAAATTACGAGATCACTTTTGCTGGAGCGCTCTTAGCTTTAAAAGGATGTGATGTTATGGGTAGCTTCTCGGTAAATACTTACGGGGGCTATAAGTATAAACTTTATGTACCGAGCCAGTATAAGGTGGGAAATGATGTCCCTTTGCTGGTCATGCTGCATGGCTGCAAGCAAAACCCGGTTGATTTTGCGGAAGGAACAAAAATGAATCAACTTGCTGAACAAGAAAACTTTATCGTCCTTTACCCGGAGATGAACCGCTTGTTTAACCCTTTTAATCCTGCTCAATATAATCTAGATGGATGCTGGAACTGGTTTTTAGATTATAATCATCATCGTTTGGGAGGCCAGCCCCAGGTCATTAAAGGGATGATTGATGATGTCAAAAAAAATTATAATATTACTCCAAATATGGTGTATGCAGCTGGTTTATCTGCGGGAGGAGCTATGGCTTCCATTCTTGGAGTAACCTATCCTGATGTATTTAATGGAATTGGAATATGTTCAGGATTACCTTATGAAGCTGCAGATGTATTTATCCTAGCTGATCCAACGGCACAAACTGCAAAGGAAGTCATGATTCAAGGTACTGCTGATCCATATATGTGTGGGGTGAAGGCTTTTAATGAAATGGGGAGATTTAAAAGAAAAATGCCTGTTATTGTTTTTCACGGTACCAGTGATACCACTGTACACCCAATAAACGGACAGCACGTTATTATACAATGGACTCAAACCAATTTTCTTGTAGAAGGAGGCCAAGGCAAAGCAGATGTTACACCTGCTTTGCAGCAAACGGGTATTATGAATGGACGAAGTTATACGCAACATATTTACAATGGGAAAGATGAAATTTCTTTAATGGAACTTTGGATGATTGACCGAATGGGCCATACATGGTCTGGTGGCAGTTCAAATGGTTCTTATACGGATCCTCTTGGCCCAGATGCCTCATCTATATTATGGGGATTCTTAACAAAACATCATTAGAATGAAGTTATTTTTATATTTACAACTTCCTAAAAATGAAAAAGGCTGTTTTAAACAACTAATCCGCCATCGACGCTTAAAATTGCTCCATTTATATAATTCGCATCTTCTGAGGCTAAAAATAAGTACGCAGAGGCAATATCTTCAGGTTTACCCAGTTTTTTGAGAGGGGTCTTTTCTTTCATTATATCCAGGATCTTTTTAGGTACTGATGATGTCATATCTGTTTCGATGAAGCCCGGAGCTATTGCATTTACCCGAATGCCTTTTGGTCCAAATTCTTTTGCCCAACTTTTGGTAAGACCAATTACTCCAGCTTTTGTTGCAGCATAATTGGTTTGGCCAATATTCCCGTATAATCCTACTACAGAAGAAGCATTGATAATGACTCCTGAGCCCTTTTCCATCATAATTGGTATAACAGCCTTCGTGAATTTAAAGACACCTGATAAGTTGACGGCAATGACCTTTTCCCAATCAGTTTCATTCATCTTTGTAAGGAAACCATCAATTGTTATTCCTGCATTGTTAATTAATATATCTATTCTATTATGAGTATTTATCGATGATTGAATGACATCTTCTATCTGAAAAGTATTTGTAACATCTACTTCAAAAAATTCAACCCGATCTTTTTCACCTAGCTCTTTTAAAACAGTCATACCAGCATCCTTATCACGATCACATATGACGACTTTGGCACCTTCCTGCAAAAATCTTCGAGCTGTTTCTTTTCCAATTCCTTTTGCTCCACCAGTTATTAAAGCAACTTTATCGGCTAATTTCAAAATTTCCACCTCTTTTTATCGATTTAAAGGCTATCAATAGATAAATAGGATTCTAGAGGAAGCTATGTTTTAATTTTTATTTCCAACCATTCTATACAGCCTTTTATTATCTAATATTTAAGAGATTTCAAAAAAAGAACAGCGAATTCTCGCTGCTCTTAATTAAAAATGCTTAATCCAGATTTTGTATTATTTTCAAAGGCATTGAAAACACCTTTTTGTGTTGTTTTAACTTGGTTTAAAAAGTCTTCCAGCAAAGGTTTTAGTTCTTCACGATTTTTTTGTTGCTGGTTGATAAACGTTTTAATAGATTCTTGATAGTGCTGTTGTGACTGACTTAGTACATTAAAGCTTGCTTTATAAGGTGTTGCTGTTAATTGTTGAACACGGCTGATTACCTCTTCAAGACGCTCATTTGACTGTTCAAATGATTTGCTGGACTCTTCACCGTGAACATTTTGAATGTTCTGTGAAACATTTTGGCGAATTTCTTTTATTAATTTCTTTTGTTCTTCCTCGATTCTGTCCATATTGCCAACTGCTTTTTCCCATGCTTCTTTTTGTTGGTCGAATACTTGGAGAGTAAGATTTTCCACTTCTTTTTGAGTATCATAAACGAAATTCAATCCGCTTTTCCAACTGTCCCAAAAAGAATCAATAAATTGATATGCATTCTGATCGTCAGTTGGGATTATTTTTTTTGTAGCCATTTAAAAAACCTCCTTGAATTCTTTTAATAATTTATTGTGATTGCAGGAATCCTGCAGAGTCACTATTCCTCTTTTTCTTCTTCTTTATCTCCAGTTGTTAATGAACCAGGCATGAACATATCCGTATACATAGTAAAGAAACGATTTAGAATCGATTGGTATTGCTCAAGTGAACCCGCCCATGCATTTAAATAAGCCTCGCCGGCATCGGTTAAAGAGTAGATCCTTTTTGCCGGTCCTCCTGTTGATGTATCCCATTCCGACTTTACCATTTTATCTTTTTCCAATTGTCTCAGTGTTCGATAAACATTTCCTTGGTCAATTGAAGAAAAGCCAAATTGGGTCAACTGTTGAATAAGTTTATAACCATGCAAGTTCCAGCCGCGGAGACTCAACAGGAGCACAGGTATCATTAAGTTTTTCGGAGTATTGTTCTTTACCATTTCATCTGACTTTGAGTCATTAGTACTCTTTTTCATAGACATATGAACCACCCACAAATTTGTTAAATATCTATAAGTGTAATTTACACCTATATGTTTTATTTGTCAAACTGAAACATCTATTGAATTAAACAAATTTATTTCAAATTTCTCTGTGAAGATTCACCTTATTATTGCAGCAACATCGGGTTATCACAAGGGATGTTGTGTTTTTGGAAATGATCTTTACAATCTTGTATTTAAAAATTTACACAAAATTTTCAAAGTTCACATAAAATTCAGAAATATGAACTTGTTTACTCTGCTTTTATCAACTAACATAGATTTATGTAATAAATATAATTATTGGAAGGAGAGGAAATAATGAATCAGCAAAAAAGCTTTAACCCTATGGAAATGTGGAAAGACATTTATAACCAATCCGAATCCTATTGGAGTAACATATTGGATGAAAACATGAAGGAAGAATATTTTTCTGAGTGGATGGGGAAAGTTTTGGAAATTAATCTCCTGACCAAGAAAATGTTGAATGAAACAGCAGAAAGTTATTTGACACAGATGAATTTACCCACTCGAAATGACCTTTCAAACATCGCGTCTCTTGTCGTAAATGTCGACTCAAAAGTTGATGATTTAGAAGAATTGATTGAAGAAAAGAGCGTAAATCAAGTAAACCAGGCAGAACTGAAACGGGAAATGACGCGAGTAAAAAATGATATAAAAAATTTAGACAGTAAACTTAATGAAATCCTTACCTTATTAAATGAACAAAAAAATGCAGTTAATGCCAAAGAACCAGCTGCGAAACAATAAATAAATATTTTTTCAACTTGGTTTCAACAATAAAAATACATATAAGGAGTGCATCTTGATGGCAGAATTAAACAACAAAGTAGCAATTGTAACAGGCGGGGCAAAAGGAATTGGGCAAGCAATTACAAAGGAATTGGCAAAAAACGGTGTGAAAGTCGTAATAAACTATAACTCCAGCAAAGGAACAGCTGAAAAGCTTACGACAGATCTTAAAGCTGAGGGACGCGAAGTATATGCGGTGCAGGCAGACGTTTCAAAAATAGAAGACTCTCAGAAATTAGTAGAAGAAGCTGTTCAACAATTCGGCAGAATAGATATCGTTGTCAATAATGCAGGAATTACACGGGACTCAACTTTCAAAAAGCTCAATGAAGAGGACTGGAGAAAAGTAATTGATGTCAATTTAAACAGCGTTTACAATACTATTTCCGCTGCATTGCCTCACCTTCTTGAATCAGATGCAGGCCGTATCATCAACATTTCTTCTATTATCGGACAGGCTGGAGGCTTTGGACAGACAAACTATGCTGCAGCAAAAGCAGGAATGATTGGTTACACAAAGTCACTTGCACTGGAACTTGCTAAAAGCAATGTAACCGTTAACGCGATTTGCCCAGGGTTTATTGACACAGAGATGGTCAGAGAAATTCCAGAAAATGTCCGTGAAAAAATTATTGCCAAAATCCCAGCACGCCGTTTAGGCAACCCGGATGAAATTGCCCGTGGAGTTGTTTTCCTATGCAAAGATGGTGAATATATCACAGGTCAGCAGTTAAATATAAACGGCGGACTTTATATGTAATACCTTATTTTCAATCGAAAGTAGGAAGGTGTGAACGTCATGAGTATAACAGATTCAAGAGAATGGAAACAGCTTATGGAAACGGTTCCTAATGAGTTCCAGCAATCATATTCCCGTTTAACAAGGGCAATGGAAGTGGTGACATCCGATCCAGATCCGGAAGTTGGTCTTACACCAAAAGAAGTCATTTGGACAAAAAACAAGGCGAAGCTATACCGGTATGTATCCGATCAGCCAAAAAAATTCAATGTGCCTCTGCTTTTAGTTTATGCGCTTATTAATAAACCATATATTTTAGATTTAACAAAAGGAGATAGTTTAGTAGAATACTTGGTTAACCGTGGATTTGACGTATATCTCCTAGATTGGGGCACACCAGGTTATGAAGACAAAAAGATGAAGCTGGATGACTATATTTTGGACTATATACCACGTGCGGTTCGTAAAGTATTGCGGACATCCAATTCAGACAATGTGTCAATCCTTGGCTATTGCATGGGCGGTACGTTGACATCGATTTTTGCTGCTCTTCACTCGGAATTACCAGTTCGCAACTTAATTTTTATGACAAGTCCATTTGATTTTGAAGAAACAGGCTTATATGGCTCATTTCTTGATGAGCGATACTTTGATATTGACAATGTTGTCGAAACACTTGGTCTCATCCCGCCTGAAATGATTGATTTCGGAAACAAAATGTTAAAGCCGACAACAAATTTTTATGGGCCTTATGTTAGTCTTGTTGATCGAGCCGACAACGAGAAGTTTGTGAGAAACTGGAAGTTGATGCAAAAATGGGTATCTGACGGAGTTCCATTCCCAGGTGAAGCGTATCGTCAGTGGATCAGAGATTTCTACCAAAATAATAAGCTTATTAAAGGAGAGCTTGTCATACGCGGCCGCAAAGTCAACTTAGAAAACATTACGGCAAATGTACTTAACTTATCAGCTGAAAGAGATCATATTGCCCAACCGCATCAAGTAGAAGCACTCATGGACGTCATCTCAAGTAAAGATAAAGAGTATGTTTCATTGCCTACTGGTCATGTGTCCGTTACATTCGGATCTAAAGCCGTAAAACTAACCTATCCAACTGTTGGAGACTGGCTGGAAAAACGATCTATGTAGTTGTTGGATGACATTCTGAAAGTTCATTAATTTTCCAGGAGGGTAAGATGAGAGAGTCAATACTACCAATTTACAGTCCTTGCTTTGGGAAAGTTGAAAATATTTTAGTAAATGAAACGTCCCGTATATATGAATGGGAAAAGCTGTTTTTAATAAGAGAAAAGAATGGTACTGTAAATGAAATTACCGTAGGGATAAGTGGTTTAATTGCGTCTCTGGAAGTTAATGAAAATCAAAATGTAACACCAAATACGGTTTTATTTAAAATAAAGGAAGATCTATTTATTACCGGTTCAGATTAAACGGATTATTTTTAGTTGATATTAGAGATATTCTATGGGGCGGGAATAGGAGCATCAAGATCAAAGAGACAATATTCCTTCGTAACTGGCAGCTAAGTTTATTAAGCTTCCCGCTCTAGCCTGTGAAAATGTAATCCTTTTATTTCGATTTCTATATGATTAACCTCAAAAAGTCTTACATTATGTGCTGATATTAAAATGAGTTTAGCTAAAGGAGAGGAAAGAATTGTTACAACAAGAAGTAGTCATTGTAAGTGCAGTTCGGACACCAATTGGAAATTTTAGTGGAAGTTTAAAAGATATTTCAGCAACAAAGCTAGGTGCTCTAGTAATAAAATCGGCTTTAGAAAAGGCTGGAATTAGCCCAGAGCAAGTAAGTGAGGTTATTATGGGAAATGTCCTTCAAGCTGGATTAGGCCAAAACCCTGCTCGACAAGCCTCGATTCAAGCAAATATACCAAAAGAAGTACCAGCGTTGACCATTAATAAAGTCTGCGGGTCTGGTTTGAAAGCGGTTCACCTTGCAGTACAGTCAATTTTAGTTGGTGATGCTGACATTATTGTCGCAGGCGGTATGGAGAATATGAGTCAGGCGCCATACTTATTAAAAGAAGCTCGTTCTGGATTCCGCATGGGAGATCAGAAAGCAGTCGATAGCATGGTTCACGATGGCTTATGGTGTGCATTTAACGATTATCATATGGGAATTACAGCAGAAAATCTTTGTGAACAATATGAGCTGACAAGGGAAGAGCTTGACCAATTTGCAGCCCGAAGCCAACAAAATGCGGTTGCAGCAATTGAAGCCGGCCGGTTTGAAGATGAAATTGTTCCGGTTGAAATTCCGCAGCGAAAAGGAGAACCAATTGTTTTTGCGAAGGATGAGTTTCCTAGAGCGGGGACAACTGCTGAAAAACTTGCAGGATTACGACCAGCCTTCAAGAAAGACGGAATTGTAACGGCAGGTAATGCTTCAGGTATTAATGATGGAGCTGCAGCAGTTGTTGTTATGAGCAAGCAAAAAGCGGATGAATTGGGCCTTGAACCGATTGCAACAATTCGTGCGAATGCAAGTGCAGGTGTTGATCCAAGCATAATGGGAATTGGACCGGTTCCAGCTACGAAAAAAGCATTGGAAAAAGCTGGGCTATCTATTGAAGATATAAACCTTATCGAAGCAAACGAAGCTTTTGCAGCACAGTCGGTATCAGTTGGTAAAGAGTTGAATTTTGATGATGAGATTTTAAATGTGAATGGTGGAGCAATTGCATTAGGACACCCGATCGGTGCAAGCGGTGCGCGAATTTTGGTTACACTTCTGCATGAATTAAAGCGAAGAGATGAACGTTACGGGTTAGCGACATTGTGCATTGGCGGCGGCCAAGGTGTGGCAACAGTGATTGAGCGCTCATAAACAAAGTTTCATAGAAAAATAAATTTGCTTAGGCTCTGACGTGTATCATATGTAACACGGGAGTCTAAGCTATTTTATATTCAAGTTCAATAAATCTATCAAAGCACGTGTCTCGTAGTCATATTGGAGCGTCTAGCCGTAACATTACGGGTCACAATCCCAATATCCGGCTTCATGCCGGGGGAGGACCGAGTGCATTCCCACCTAAGGACTAGTGCCTTGCGCTTCTTGGTATAATGAAAGGCTCACTTTAATTAAGTCTTTTTAAACTATACGCACTCCATGTCTGGAAATTAACCTTGAAGGGGAGTAATGTGAAAAAGCTCCCTATCATGTTGCCTGAAGCATCCCGTTCCAACTCCTCCAATCAGTTTCCACTTCCTATTTTTCCATATCCTAAATATATCATTCACAAACTTGTTTACTGGTATAAGTTTCAGTAACCACCTTTTCGGGTGGAATAAAAGGAAATAGAATAGGATCTCACAACTATTTATCAATGTAAATCAGCAAAGAAGAAATAAGGGAGCAATAATCCAAGCATTGTTTGCATGAAATACATATATAAATAAAGACTGTATTCGGAAACTTTGTTGCTTTTGAAAAAAGAACGATAGTATCAATAAAAGTTGGGTCTTTTGAAGTGAAAAGTAAGAGGCGGGGCTTGAAGCAATCGGCGAAATACTGATTGCTTGTTATACACCTCTTTCATACGCATAAAGCAACAAATAATAGGAAAAAAGCCTAAATAAAGAAGCCAGTCGAGAACTATTTCGACCGGCTTCTTTACTATAAGATTGATGTGTATTATTGTCCTAAAAAGATTTTCTCAATGTCATCTAGCATTATGTTAGCAGCTTTAACACCGCCGGCAGTATTCCAGGTCGCATCGCTTACTTCATGTGCATTGCCTTCTTTAACTGCACTTAGGTTATTCCAGAGAGGATCACTAGTCCACGATTCTAGTGTGGAGATGGCTTCTTTATCCCCATTTGGTGCGTAAGTAAAATAGAAAAGAACATCTCCATCCATCTCAGGGATTGCTTCTTTTCCAACCTCTGCAGCAAGCTTTCCAAGGTTGTTATCAGCAGTGAAGAACTTTTCTTGGTGCTCAGGACGTTTAAATCCTAACTCCTCAAAAATAACACCGGAAAAAGAGTCTGTGTAATAAATTCTAGTTGTTCCGGCCATGAATCGAACAACAGAAACTTCTTGATTTGTTTTTTCACCTAGTTTTTCTTTAAGCTCTGCTATTCGTCCATCAAATTGATCTAAAACTTCTTTCCCTTTTTCTTCTTTGTCTATCGCTTCAGCATATAATTTAAAGTTTTCTTTCCAGTCTCCGCGAAGTGTTTCGGAGTATACTGTTGGAGCAATTGTACTTAATTTTTCGTAGATTTTTTCATGGCGAATTTTCGTTCCAATAATTAAATCAGGTTTTAATGCCGCGATTTTTTCTAAGCTTGGTTCAGACTCTAGCCCGACGTTTTCAACACCCTCCATGTCTTGGGCAATATGTTCATACCATGGGTCTCCAAGCCATGATTGAACGGCTCCGACAGGTTTTACATCCATAGCTAAGAGTGCTTCTGTTCCTTCATTTGTTAAAATGACGACTTTTTCAGGTTTTCCTGGAATTTCCGTTTTACCCATTGCATGTTCAACAGTATATGCTTCGGAAGCTTTATTGTTATCCTTTGAAGATTCAGAATTTTTTTGCGCCTCATTGTTACCGCATGCAGTTAAAACCGCAAATACTATCAATAAGGTGATATAAACAATCCAATTCTTCTTGTATGTAGTTTTCAATTCTGTTACCCCCATTTGATAATGATTTTCAATTACAAATTGATAATAGAATGTTACTGGAGAATTGTCAACAATTAATTGAAAATGATTTTCAAACTCAATGTATTTTGATACAATGATGATAGTTTACTTGAAAAGCAGTCATTAGGGAGCAGGAAACATGTTGTTAAAATCAGGCGTTGCGAAAATACTCGTTCTATTTATAAGTGTCTTACTATTATTATTTGGAATTTGTGCAAGTATTGTTTATGGATATACAAATACATCCTGGCAGATGGCTTATGAAGCATTTACTGCTTTTAATGGATCGAATGAACATCTTATCTTACAAACTGTCCGTTTACCAAGAGCTGTCATTGCGGCTGTTGTAGGTGCGTGCCTAGCCATTGCAGGAGCCCTAATGCAAGCTTTAACGAAAAATCCGCTGGCATCACCAAGTGTTTTTGGTATTAATGCAGGATCAGGCTTTTTCGTTGTTGTTGCGGTTGCAGCCTTTCAAATTAGTTCATTACATGCTTTTACATGGATTGCGTTCTTTGGAGCTGCTACGGCAGCTTTTACTGTGTATTTTGTTGGTTCAATCGGCAGGGAAGGGCTGACTCCGGTAAAGCTGACTTTGGCTGGCGCCGCAATGGCAGCTTTGTTTTCCTCGCTTACTCAAGGTTTTCTAGCAGTTAATGAAGCGGCACTGGAACAAGTATTATTTTGGCTTTCAGGCTCAGTTCAAGGCAGAAAGATGGAAATGTTATATGCCGTTTTACCCTACGTTACTGTTGGAATAATTGGGAGTTTAATTTTGGCCCCGAAAATTAATGTTTTAACAATGGGAGAGGATATTGCCAAGGGTCTTGGACAAAAAACAGGAACTGTTAAACTGGTAACTGCGCTTGTTATTATTCTTCTCGCCGGCAGCGCAGTTTCTATTGCTGGGCCAATTGGTTTTATAGGAATTGTAATTCCGCACTTTGCAAGATATTTGGTAGGAACAGATCATAGATGGATCTTGCCTTATAGTGCACTTCTTGGTGGTATATTATTGATTGCTGCAGACATTGGAGCCCGTTATATTATCATGCCTAAAGAAGTCCCAGTGGGAGTGATGACAGCGTTTATTGGAACGCCATTCTTCATCTACATCGCACGCAGGGGGTTCGGAACGTCATGAAAAAATATCAGCCGCTTAGACTTGGAAAAAACTTTTTTTCGATACTGCTCGATAAAAAGGCAGCAACCGTTATAACCGCCCTTGCCTTATTGACATTACTACTTTTACTAACAAGTGCTGGTATTGGAGATGTCATGTTAAATCCCCTTCAAGTGTTCATGACCCTGTTAGGGTATGGGGAAGAGATGGATTTGCTTGTCGTTCAATCTTTCAGAATGCCTAGAATACTAATTGCTTTATTAGCAGGTATTTGTTTAGCCATTTCCGGAGGTATTCTCCAAGGTTTAATTAGAAATCCGCTTGCTTCCCCTGATATTATCGGAATTACAGGGGGAGCATCTATTGCAGTTGTCGGGTTCTTTGCTTTATTCAGCGATCAAAATCATTCATTAACAATTAGTATCCATTTTCTTCCTGTCGCCGCATTTGCAGGAGCTACTTTGATTGGATTTATTGTTTACTTTCTCTCTTGGAAAAAAGGAGCATCATCATTTCGCCTTGTTTTAATAGGAATCGGAATGAGCATGCTTGCTCAATCTGTTACAACCTTTCTCATGATCCAAGGACCAATTTATCGTGCCTCTGAAGCAAATGTATGGATTACTGGATCAGTATATGGAGCAAATTGGGAACAGGTTCGTATTTTAGCACCAGTAACAATGGTTTTGGTATTAATCAGTTTTGTATCAGCACGCGGCATTAACATTCAGGAACTCGGAGATGAAATTGCAAAAGGTGTTGGAAGTTCTGTACAAAGAAACCGTTTTTTATTGCTGCTTCTCAGTACCGCTTTAACAGGTAGTGCCGTTGCTTTTGCAGGAGGCATAGGGTTTGTGGGGTTAATCGCACCTCACATTGCCAGAAGGCTGGTCGGTTCTTCTTTCGGAGCCTTGCTTCCTGTATCAGCCTTAATTGGCGGGCTGCTAATCATGCTGGCAGATTTGATTGGCAGAACATTATTTGCACCATTGGAGATTCCGGCCGGTGTATTTACTGCAGCGATCGGAGCACCATACTTTATATATTTATTATATAAAACTAGAAATTCTTAAAAGGGGCGACAATCATGAGCGCAATTGAGACTCAGGCATTAACATTGTCATATGGTGAAACAATTATCATTGATGAGCTAGATTTAGAGATTCCAAAAGGGGAAATAAGCGTTTTTATCGGCAGTAATGGCTGTGGTAAGTCTACACTCCTCAGATCATTGGCCAGATTATTAAAGCCGGAAGAGGGATCAGTTTTACTTGAAGGGAAATCGATTGCTAAGCAATCGACGAAAGATGTGGCAAAACAGCTGGCAATCTTGCCTCAAGGGCCTGCAGCACCAGAAGGGTTGACTGTTTTACAACTTGTAAAGCAAGGAAGATATCCTCATCAAAACTGGTTGAAACAATGGTCTTCTGCTGATGAAAAAGCGGTAATCGATGCTCTTGATGCCACTGGTATGAGTGAATTCAAGGAAAGACCTGTCGACTCTCTTTCCGGTGGTCAGCGCCAAAGGGCTTGGATAGCCATGACGTTAGCACAGGATACAGAGATAATTTTGCTTGATGAACCAACGACTTACCTTGATATGACTCATCAGATTGAAATTCTAGATCTCCTATTTGAATTGAATGAAAAAGAAAACCGAACAATTGTCATGGTTCTCCACGATCTAAATCTAGCGTGCCGTTACGCTCACCATTTAGTTGCTATAAAAGATAAGAAAATCTTTGCTCAAGGCCGTCCAGAAGAAGTAATCAGCTGTTCATTGGTGCAAAATGTTTTCCAAATGAATTGTGAAGTCACGACAGACCCATTGTTCGGAACACCGCTATGTATTCCGCATGGTAAAGGGAGATGTATTATAAAAGAAGCAGGGCTGCAACATGCATGAACTTTCAAACGGAGAATTGGCAGATTTAGAAAAGTTTCGACTTACAACCAGTCAAACTTCTTCTTCCTTGTCCATACAGCTGGATCAGCTCTATGATAAACAACAACTGATTGAGTACCTGCAAAAAGCAGGATCAAGAATGAATACAAATAATAACCTTGTTTCCGCATCTATGCTGACAAAACGGTACGGTTTTTTTGCAGCTTTAAACTTGTATGCCATAACGATGTGGGACAAAGCTTTAAATGTGAGTACAAAAAATATTTCTCTTGAAACAGTTGATGAAGACCCTGTATGGCTTCCTGGTTTTTTTTTCAAAGATTTAAGTGTGGACATTGCACTCGATAATCGGGGGAGTTGGCGTGACGAAAAGCTCACATTGCTTTTTAAAGAAAATATATATCCTTTAATTATGGAAATTAGTAAAACAGTTAAGCTGTCCAGGCTGATCATGTGGGAAAATATTGCCTTGTATATTATATGGATGTATGAAACACTATTAAAAAGGGAAACAGATCAGGATCTGATCGAAAAAATTAAAAATGATTTTCATTATATTATGCATGAAGCACCTGGAGAAGTGTTTGGCCCATATCATAAAAATCCGCTTTCAAAGTATTTTCAGATAAATGATCTGAATGAGGAAAGAATGAGAAAAACTTGCTGCCTTTACTATTTAACTTCTGAAAAAGGAACCCGCTGTAAGACTTGTCCTACTAAATAGGTAAAGCAGCAAACCATTTAGGAGGTTATGATGGAGTATACAAAACTCAACGAACAAATGGATGGTCTGATTGAAAAGTATACAGAACTTTTACTTGGAGAATCCAATCCAGATTTGAAAGAGAAAGTCATGCATTGGGTTTTATATTCCCATATTGCAAAATCGATGCCGCCGCTTGCAAAGCATTGGAATGAAAGTTATCCAGATGCAAAAGAGGCAATGAAGCAATTGATCTCAGAAATCAAAGAAATGAACGTAAAGCATCGAAATTCAACAAAGAATAAGGACAAAGAAGCCTGAATGGTAGGTTTTCATTCCATTTGGGTCTTTTGTTTTCAGTACAACTAATCATTATGTTGTTCATTCCGCCAAATCTGAAGCTTGTTCAGGTAGGATGCTCTCCGGCCATTTAGTTTTCTCCCCCATTAATTAAAAATCACACCAGAAAATCCTGCATCTTTCCCGATGATACATTCTCACATTCACATTGAATTTCCCAGGTTGTTTCACTTTTTCACTACAAACAAGCAGAGCACATGAGAATCCATGTGCTCTGAAAGAAGGGAGGCTGTATGGGCCGGCTATGGCTTAATGAGAAATCTTTGACTTCTCATACTTTACTATATGCTGCAAAGAAAAAAGGGTAGAGGACAAGCGAGCAAGGCAAATATGGAATTTTTCTTTTTTTTGACCTATTTTTATACTTATTTAAAGGAACCTCCGATAAATAATCACAACTGCAACTGTCTCCAAGTAAAACAAGTTAGTCCACAATTCTTCAAACTAACGCTAAACCCTGAATCAATCCTGCCCCCGCCATTTACTTTATTCGGCCAATACACGTGGCAATTCAACCATTTCATTACTTTATTCGGACAATTATATTTATTATTGATATTTTCTTCAATTCATGCACGATCTGCTGAAAGAAATTCAGCATTGTTGTTGGATATGATGCTGCTGTTGCATAGGGATTCCCTCAAAAATTTTATTTTCTTCCTAATCTCTTACCTTCGTTTCATTATTCAATAAAATCATTGACAAGTAACTGCAAAAATAATATTCAAAAAGCTCGAAAGGTGGTAATATTATTTTAACTTTATGGTGCTATTAATAGGCCTCTGCTACAAAGTCATTAATTTTTATTATTGGAGCATCTTTTGATTAAAACTAAAGTGTATAAGTGGTAATTTTGAATGAAAACTCATCAATGACCCAGCATCTTGAAAGGCTCGGAAGCGTTTTTCTTCGTTTCTGAAAGTTTAAGTTAATTAAAGTATTAACGTGATAAAGAGTGGTATCATTGTCCAGCTCCGAGCGCCATAGACCCTTAGGTCTCAGGGTCAATCCGCCCGAGATGGTTAAAGAACAACCTTCATGCCGGCACGCCTTGTGTTTGTCGCCGATAGGCAGGCGCTCTGTGCTTTTCGTTCAAAGGGGGATACACTGGTGGAACAACTTTTGCGTAACTTCTTCTTGTTTTTATCTAAAAATAAATCATTTACAAAGCTTGCGAAAAAGTATGGGCCCAGGCTTGGAGCGGCGCGTTTTGTTGCAGGCGAGGACATTAAGAAAGCGGTTGAAGTCATCAAAGACTTAAACTCAAAAAATCTTGATGTAACGATCGACTACCTTGGGGAATTTGTTGATAATGAAAGAGAAGCAAACGAAATGGCCGACAATTGTTTAAACGCCATTGAAGTAATCGGAAAAGAAAAATTGCACTCTCAATTATCTCTCAAATTAACCTCAATGGGACTGGATATTTCAGCTGCAATTGTGATGAAAAATATGCGAAGAATCTTAAAATCCGCGAAAACTCACAATGTTTTTGTGACAATTGACATGGAGGATTTTTCTCGTTGTCAAAAAACAATTGATATTTTCACAGAGCTTAAAAGTGAGTATGATAACATCGGTACCGTTATTCAAGCATACCTTTTTAGAACAGTTAAGGATATTGCAGATCTGAATCAATATAATCCAAATTTGCGTTTGGTAAAAGGGGCATATAAAGAGTCACCTCAAGTCGCCTTTCCAGAGAAAAAAGATGTCGATGAAAATTTCAAAAAGATTATTAAAATGCATTTGTTGAATGGAAACTATACAGCTGTTGCTACTCATGATGATGCAATCATTGAATATACAAAGCAGCTTGTAATTGAAGAGAATATTTCAAAGGATCTTTTTGAATTCCAAATGTTATACGGAATTCGTCCCGAAAGACAGCTGGAGCTGGTGAATGAAGGATACAAAATGCGTGTGTATGTTCCTTATGGTAAGGATTGGTACGGCTATTTTATGAGACGTTTAGCAGAAAGACCCGCCAATGTTGCGTTCGTCTTAAAAGGCGTTTTAAAAAAATAGGAAAACCTTTCAGGTGTCGCG
This sequence comes from Metabacillus arenae, assembly GCF_014773385.1. Taxonomy (GTDB): domain Bacteria; phylum Bacillota; class Bacilli; order Bacillales; family Bacillaceae; genus Metabacillus_D; species Metabacillus_D arenae. The sequence goes on from NZ_JACXAI010000012.1 coordinate 60,639, forward strand.
GTTATAAATGCGACAACCTGAATGCTTTTTACCATTTCTTCTTTAAGACTCATTCTGCTCTATAATTAAACTTCTCCCATATTTTCTTTTTTATATTGCTGATTTTGACTAGTTCTCTTTCCGCCGCCAGTATGCTCATTGGTTGGTCCGGAATTCCCTTTTACACTTGCTGCACTAACTCCTGCTTTTGAAGGATCTTTCTTTAATCGTGCCATGTTAAATATCACCTCCTAGCGATTAATTTCTCATAATCGTTCATCTTTTATACTTTTTTTCGCGTATAATCAATGGAGTCCCCTTTTTGGATGCTTCATATAGTAATTCCTGAATGAATTTCTTTTGGAAATATGTTGAACAAATTTTCTAAATCTTTTATATTTATAACTAGGGGTAATGGCGTATATTTTTTTACTAAAAAAATGAATGATCATTCATTCAAAAAACGACAAAGGTGGAAAAGAAATGACTAAAAGCATTAAGAAAGCTGCAGTTTTAGGTTCAGGAGTTATGGGTTCTGGAATTGCTGCACATTTAGCAAATATCGGTATCCCTGTCTTATTACTTGATATTGTCCCGAGGGATTTAACAGTGGAGGAAAAAGAGAAGGGTTTATCATTAGAGGATAAACCTGTAAGAAACAGGATAGCTTCTGCTGCTGCTAAAAAACTGCTCAAGCAAAAGCCTGCTCCATTATCATCAAAATCAAACTTATCTTTTATAGAGGTTGGGAATTTTGAAGATGATATGGACCGCCTTGCTGATGTGGATTGGATTATTGAAGTCGTTGTAGAGAACTTAGATATAAAGAAATATGTATTATTTGAAATTGATAAGTACCGCAAGTCAGGAGCTATTGTAAGTTCTAATACATCGGGAATTTCAGTGGAAGCAATGGCAGAGGGCTGTTCAGAGGATTTTCGAAAACATTTTCTGGGAACACATTTTTTCAACCCGCCACGTTATCTTAAATTGTTAGAACTAATACCTACAAAAGATACGGACCCTCATGTATTATCCTTCATGAAGACGTTTGCGGAGGATGTTTTAGGCAAGGGTGTGGTTGAAGCGAAAGACACTCCAAACTTTATTGCCAACAGAATTGGAACTTATGGACTTTTAGTAACCGTGCGGGAAATGGTTAAAGGTAACTATAGTGTTGGTGAAGTCGATTCCATTACAGGACCGTTGATTGGAAGGCCCAAAAGTGCAACCTTTAGAACACTGGATGTAGTTGGATTAGATACATTTGCGAATGTAGCGAAAAACGTTTATGACCAGGTTGAAGGAGAAGAAAAAGATGTATTTGACCCGCCGACTTTTATGAAACAAATGCTTGTAAATGGTTGGTTAGGCAGTAAATCAGGCCAGGGTTTTTATAAAAAAGTGGGTCAAGACATTTTTGAATTAGAGTCTGAGACATTAAAGTATGTAGAGCGTAAAAAGCTAAAAGCTCCAAGCCTTGAAATGGTAAAACAAGTAAAAGGTACAGGGGCTAAAATGAAAGCGCTTATTTACTCGGAAGACCGCGCTGGTCAGCTATTATGGCAAATAACAGCTCCTACACTTTTATATTCAGCGAACCTATTAGGGGAAATTGCAGATGATATTGTTGCAATTGATCAGGCAATGAAATGGGGTTTTGGCTGGCAGCTCGGCCCTTTTGAAACGTGGGATGCAATTGGTATTGAAAAATCTCTTTCAGTAATGGAAAGTCAGGGAATGAAAGCACCTGATTGGATATATGAAATGATCGAAAAAGGGCATAAATCTTTTTATATAAATGAAAACGGCGTCCGATTTTATTATAAGGACGGGGAATACAGAAAGATTGAGGTCAATCCAAAATCAATTAATTTACAACAAATAAAGGAAACAAAGGGTGTAATCAAAAAGAACAGTAGTGCAAGCTTAATAGATCTAGGTGAAAGTGTAGCTTTACTTGAGTTTCATTCTAAGAACAATGCAATTGGCCTAGACATCATTCAAATGATCAATTTTGCAATCGATGAAGTAGAGCGTAACTACAAAGGGCTGGTAATTGGGAATCAAGGTAAAAACTTCTGTGTTGGGGCCAATCTAGCGATGATCTTACTTGAAGCACAAGACGATAATTATTTTGAAGTAGATATGGTCATCCGTCATTTTCAGCAAGCAATGATGAAGATAAAGTACAGCCGTAAACCCGTGGTAGCTGCACCGTTTGGAATGACACTTGGCGGAGGAGCGGAAATATGTCTTCCAGCTGCACATATTCAAGCATCAAGCGAAACCTATATGGGATTAGTTGAGGTCGGTGTCGGATTAATTCCGGGCGGGGGAGGCAACAAGGAGCTTTACATTAAACATTTAAGAAGTCTACCTAAAGGGGTCAATTTTGATCTTCAAAATGTGGCAAATAAAGTATTTGAAACAATAGCAACAGGAAAAGTATCTTCTTCTGCTCATGAAGCAATTGAAAATAATTTCCTGGGTCAAAGTGATGGGATAAGTATTAATGGAGATCACCTGATCTATGATGCAAAGCAAAAGGTCCTTCATTTAGCAGAAGAAGGCTATCTGCCGCCAGTTCGTAGAAAAATCCCGGTTGTTGGGGAGACAGGATATGCAGCATTACTACTGGGGGCACAAGCTATGCTGCACTCGGGATATATTTCCGAACATGATATGAAGATTGCTAAAAAGGTGGCCTATGTGATTGCAGGAGGAAAAGTACCATTCGGAACAGAGGTTGATGAACAATACTTACTAGATTTAGAGAGAGAAGCATTTCTCAGTTTAGTGGCCGAAGGAAAGTCTCAGCAAAGGATGCAGCATATGCTTGTTAAAGGAAAGCCATTACGTAACTAGGGGGAAATCAAAAATGAGGGAAGCGGTCATTGTTTCTGGAGCTCGAACACCTGTAGGAAGAGCGAAAAAAGGAACCCTTGCTCACGTTAGACCTGATGATTTAGGAGCACTGGTTGTTAAGGAAACGTTAAAACGGGCAGGTAATTATGAAGGGAATATTGATGATCTCATTATAGGCTGTGCAATGCCTGAAGCAGAGCAGGGATTAAACATGGCTAGAAATATCGGAGCCCTTGCCGGCCTTCCATATACGGTGCCTGCAATTACTGTAAATCGTTACTGTTCTTCTGGTCTTCAAGCAATTGCTTATGCAGCTGAAAAAATTATGATTGGCCACTATGACACGGCTGTAGCTGGTGGAGCTGAATCTATGAGTTTAGTACCTATGATGGGGCATGTTCAGCGCCCAAATGTAAAGATTGCTGAAGAGACTCCTGAATACTATATGAGCATGGGACATACAGCAGAGCAAGTCGCTGAGAAATATCGTGTAAGCCGTGAGGAACAAGATGACTTTGCTGTTCGAAGCCATCAAAAAGCGGCAAAGGCTATTAAAGAAGGCAAGTTTGAAGAAGAAATTGTACCAGTAGAAGTTTCAGTTAAACATGTAGGATCTGATCATAAGCTTCATGAAAGAACCATTCAGTTTAGTAAAGATGAGGGGGTACGCGAAGGAACAACTTCGGAAATTTTAGCAGGCTTGAGACCTGCTTTCTCAGTAAAAGGGTCTGTAACTGCTGGGAATTCCTCTCAAACTAGTGACGGGGCAGCTGCGGTTATGGTCATGGACAGGGAAAAAGCTGACGCTTTAGGTTTAAAGCCAATAGCGAAATTCCGTTCTTTTGCAGTCGGAGGGGTTCCTCCTGAAGTAATGGGAATTGGTCCTGTTGAGGCAGTCCCTAAAGCATTAAAGCTGGCAGGGCTCACCGTTTCAGATGTTGGTTTGTTCGAACTAAACGAAGCCTTTGCCTCACAATCTATTCAAGTAATCCGTCATTTAAAGCTTGATGAGGACAAAGTAAATGTAAATGGGGGTGCAATTGCATTAGGTCATCCACTTGGATGTACAGGTGCTAAGCTCACATTATCTTTACTTCATGAATTGAAACGCCGCAATGAACAATTTGGGGTTGTCACCATGTGTATTGGCGGCGGTATGGGGGCAGCAGGGGTGTTTGAACTTTTGGCTTAATGGTTTGTTGGCACTTTCATAACCTTTTAAGCTACATTGTAAAACGGGGGGAAATGTATTATGTCAAAAACAACAGATTCAGTTATAAAAGGCGGCAGTTTTTTAATAGAAGATGTCAATTTTGAGCGTGTATTTACACCAGAGGATTTTACAAATGAGCACAAAATGATTGCAAAAACAACTGAGGAATTTGTCGTGAATGATGTACTGCCGCATTTAGATGACATCGAAAACCATCACTTTGAGAAATCAGTAAAGCTTTTAAAACAAGCAGGGGATCTGGGGCTGCTAGGAGCAGATGTACCTGAAGAATATGGCGGCCTTGGACTTGATAAAGTAAGCTCAGCTCTTATTACAGAGAAGTTCTCACGTGCGGGAAGCTTCTCATTGTCATATGGAGCACATGTTGGAATCGGCTCATTACCTGTCGTTCTATTCGGAGATGAGCAGCAGAAGAGGAAATATTTACCTGATCTTTCTTCAGGAGCAAAAATTGCTGCTTATGCATTAACAGAGCCTGGATCAGGATCAGATGCTCTCGGTGCTAAAACGACAGCAAAGCTCAATGATGAAGGGACCCATTACGTATTAACTGGAGAAAAGCAGTGGATCACAAATTCAGCCTTTGCAGATGTCTTTATCGTTTATGCAAAGGTTGATGGAGAGCACTTTTCAACCTTCATCGTAGAGCGTGGCTTTCCAGGGGTCTCAACCGGTCCAGAAGAAAAGAAGATGGGGATCAAAGGATCTTCGACACGGACATTAATTTTAGAAGATGCGCTAGTTCCAAAAGAAAATTTGTTAGGTGAACTTGGGAAAGGTCATATCATCGCCTTTAATATTTTAAACATTGGTCGATATAAACTTGCTGTCGGTACCATTGGGGCATCTAAGCGTGTGTTAGAGGTATCGGTTAAATATGCTAATCAACGCCAGCAATTTAAGACCCCCATTGCTAAGTTTTCCTTAATTCAAGAAAAATTAGCTAATATGGCCTCTAAGCTATACGCAATGGAAAGCTCTGTATATAGAACTGTAGGTTTATTTGAAGACCGTATGAACCGTCTTTCAATCGAGCAGCAAAAGGATGGAAAAGTAGTAGCTGCTTCTATTGCTGAATATGCCATTGAATGTTCATTAAATAAAGTTTTTGGCTCAGAAACATTGGATTATGTCACAGATGAAGGTGTTCAAATTCACGGCGGATATGGTTTTATGCAAGAATATGAGGTAGAGCGTGCTTACCGAGATTCCCGTATTAACCGGATTTTTGAAGGAACTAATGAAATCAATCGTTTGTTGGTGCCTGGAACCTATTTTCGTAAAGCGATGAAGGGTGAAATCCCTCTTCTTCAAAAGGCCCAAGCACTGCAAGAAGAATTAATGATGCTTATGCCAGAAGAGGTTGGCGATGGATTGCTTGAGCAAGAAAAACATTTATTGAAAAATGCCAAAAAAATTGCCTTGATGATCGCTGGCCTTGCCGCTCAGAAATATGGAGAGAAAATTCAAAAAGAGCAAGAAATCCTTGTGAACATTGCAGACATAATCAGCAATATCTATGCAATGGAATCAGCGATTCTTAGAACTGAAAAGGGGATTGCAGTAAGCGGCAAGGAGAAGGCCAAACAAAAGCTGCTATATACTCAAGTATTTGCACAGGAAGCATTTAATGAAATTGAAGCTCATGCGAAGGAATCCCTTATAGCAATTGAAAGCGGTGACGGACTAAGGATGATGCTTTCCGCTCTTCGTAAATTTACCCGGCATACTCCAATCAATGTCATTGCAAAAAAACGTATAATTGCTGCAAAGCTAATCGAAGAAGAGAAGTATACAGTTTAAAAATTGCAAGCTGAAAGGACTGAACCTAGTGGATTCACTGGGTTCAGTTCTATTTCCAAATGATGTGAAATATATTTTTATACTTATAGACCTTGCTGCTCAAACATTTATAACACGATAGTATGTGATGGTTCTCTTTCACTTCAACAATACGCTCGAACCGTTTAATTCTGGTCAATCTTTAAGGACCGAGAAAATTTTTAAAAATGTTCATTTTTTTGAAAGAATAAACGTTTTCTGAAGAATAGCATATAAATCAAGGGGGCTGTCCAATAAGTCGATTTTTCGGCTTTTGGATGCCCCTTTACATGTTTCAGAATATATTAAAATTCTTGAATTCAATTATTAAAGAATTTGCTCTTTTCGGACAACCTCATCTAGTTCACTTGAAAAATAATTCTTCTCTCCCAGAATTTTTGCCCTTTAACAAAGTTTATAAAAAGTATCAGTAAAAATAAGAATGAGATCGCTGAATGTATTGTCAAATGTATTTTAGTGAATCATATCAACAATTGAGGGAGTTAGAAGATAAGACATTAGGCTTGTTAAAAGAGATATGATAAAATGGTTTCGTGAGTAAGAGTGACAGGTGGTGAAGGAAATGGCTCTAACGTTTTATTGGTACCCTAAATGCGGGACATGCCGTAAAGCAAAAAAATGGCTGGAAGAACAAAACGTTGAAATAAATGAAGTACATATTGTTGAAAATCCGCCTAGTAAAGAAGAAATAAAAGACCTTTACAAGAGAAGCGGTCTGGAGTTGAAGAAGTTTTTTAACACAAGCGGCCAGAAATACCGTCAGCTTGGGCTGAAGGATAAAATAAAAGAAGCATCAGAAGATGAATTACTAGAACTTCTCGCTCAAGATGGAATGTTAATAAAGCGCCCTATTACAACTGATGGTAAGCAAGTAACCGTTGGTTTTAAAGAAGACGAGTTTAAACAAGCATGGGGTTCATAAGAAAAAGAGTTCTTCCAATAGAAATCTTTTTTCATAAATAATGATTATTAAATGGAGGGAAATTAAAATGAATACACCTAAAGAGTTACGTTATTCTGAAGAACATGAATGGGTAAAAGAAGAAAGCGGCAAGGTTCGAATTGGTATTACTGATTTTGCACAATCAGAGCTAGGGGATATTGTGTTCGTTGAACTTCCAGAGGTTGGGGACGAAATTAATGCAGACGAGCCTTTTGGGAGCGTTGAATCAGTTAAGACTGTTTCCGAATTGTATGCCCCTATTAGCGGTACAGTCGTTGAAATTAACGAGGACCTAGATGACAGCCCTGAATTTGTTAATGAATCACCATATGAAAAAGCATGGATGATTGTAATTGAACCTAGTGATGCAGGGCAAATTGAAAACCTTATGACATCCGAGCAATATGAAGAGATGGTGAAAGAAGGCTAATCACATTTCTTTTCTGGTCATTGGGCAACCTATATCGTAAAGGTTCTTTTTTAAAGAGTTTGCTCATCAGATAAAGAAAGCAATCGGTGACTCACCGTTTGCTTTCTGTCACATCTGACCTCCCTCTTTAGGGGAGGTACCTTTACTTTTTTTAAAAGGTTAAAACAAAGCTTGAAAACAGCCTTTTTATTTAGGAGGATGCTTAATGACCATAGAAAAGAAGAGCATTGATATTACAGACCGAATCACAGGAAAGTTCCAAGAAGGGCAAATGAAACTATTTTTAGAAAAGGAACAGATTGGCCAAATGATTTCTGGAGCGAAAGGAAATGAATTCGAGTTAAAAAATGGCTACTATTTTGATAATGAGCGTTTTTATCAAATGGCAGACGTGACAAGTCAACCAGATGCAAAGTATGTGGATTGTGATTATGAAAATGGTTGGTGTTAAATTGGACCTGACTCATCAAGTGCACAGTGACTGCAACTATTACTACAGCTCAACTTTTATGTTGAACAGCAGGAAAAATTAGCGGCAGAGAAGTTTGGCACGATGGGTCTTGTCCTTTTTATTAGATGCGAAGTTTTAGGATGACTACATCGCTAAAATGCTGGGGTGGTTTATTAAATTAGAGAATCATCCTTTCGCTGGTTTCATCTATTCCCATCATTGATCTCAAATTTTCAAAAAATGGGATCATTTCTTTTTATCAGCTAAGAAACCTTAAGCTAATGAAAGTATGAACGTGATTAAGAGCGGTATCATTATCCAGCTCCGGGCGCCATCAACTCTTAGGTCTCAGGGTCAATCCGCTGAGAAGGTTAAAAAACAACCTTCATGCCGGCTCGCCTTGTGCTTGTCGTCGAAGGACTAGCGCTCTGCTCTTTTCGTTCTATGCCCGTTTCTTCGGTTGTGCAGGAGAAATTGGAAACACCTTTTACGTTTTGAATAAATTATAGAAACAACGATAAACAGGTGATGAGAATGTCGGTAGTTGAGGTTGAGAAGGTCATTATTGTAGAAGGTAAATCTGACAAAAAAAAGATAGAAAATGTGATTAATGAACAAATTGAAATTATCTGCACAAATGGAACAATTAGTATTTCGAAGCTTGATGAACTTATAGATGAGAATTTTTCTAAAGATGTGTATGTCCTAGTGGATTCTGATGAATCGGGAGAAAAACTAAGAAAACAATTTAAAAGAGAGTTTCCAGAGGCTTCCCATCTTTATATTGATCGAATGTACAGGGAAGTAGCCTCAGCGCCAGACCAACACGTTGCTTCTGTGTTGTTGAGTGCTAATATTGATGTTCAAGCAAGATTTTTATAAAAAGGAAAAATATTAAAATTAACCACAAACACCTTTTTAATTAAAATTTTTCAATAAAAAAACCTGCTTTATAATAGATATTTTTAGAAAATTAGAGGTGTCTATCATTTTATGGAAAAACTAACAAAGGAAGATCTCTTCCAGCTTGGTGAAAGTGACCAATTTCTATACTTATATACTCCTCTTTGCGGTACATGCCAGTTGGCTGCGAAAATGTTGACAATTGTTGAAGAAGCTATGCCTTCTTTAACCATTCATTCTTGTGATTTAAATTATATCCCTACTTTAGCTGAAGAATGGAAAATTGAAAGTGTACCTTGTTTACTCTTTTTTAAAGAAGGACAGCTTGATAAAAAGGTCTACGCTTTTCAATCTGTTGAAAATTTATATAATTTGTTTAAAACATATACCGCCAACTAGGCGGTTTTTTAGTTTCACCAGTAAGTTAAGTGAATTAATGTTTAGGGGAGTTATCGTTATCTAGTAAAAAACAACAGTGGTCCCAAGGTCAAGAGACAACCTGTCAGATATGTAAAGTACAATCTTCATGCGTTCATAAGATTATTTGTCACTGAGGACAAATGCTGTACGCTTTTCACTCGACATATTTCTTGGGAAATGATTGGTTTTGGTAAACTTGTCGATATTTCATAACAGGAACTCTGGACTTTCTAAAGAACTATTTAAATAAAGTAAATAGTGGGGGAAGGTCTAATTGAATATTACAGAGATAATGGAGAATTTAAGCAAAAATCAATTACTAAAACCTTTGCTTTACCGTAAAGAGGTGATTATAGAGGTATCGAACAATGAAATGACCTTTTTTTTTAGTCTCCATGAGGAAGGAGTTTTTATTGTTGATGATGAAACCAGCCCGAATATTCGGATCAGAGGTAAGCAAAATGAATTGATCGAGATTTTTACAGGGAAAATAAAATTGCAGCAATCAATAAAGATGGGACTGATTAAATTTGAAGGCACCTATCGAAGCCTTCTTAACCTAGAGTCTATTTTATGGATGAATTCGGAATAATTTATCATAATATTCATTTATTTATCAATCTTAGAAATATATTTATTTTAGAGGGGAAGATAATTGACAGGTGGATATACCCATGATACAATCACCTTCGTACTAAAAAGAATATCAATATAATAAAATAGCTTGTTCTCTTATCAAGAGAGGTGGAGGGAAGTGCCCTTTGAAGCCCGGCAACCAACAACATTTGTTTGAAATGGTGCCAATTCACACAAAGCAATTCGCTTTGAGAGATGAGAGAAAGGACATAGATTAATATGCCTTTCTGCTCGTTAAGCAGGAAGGCTTTTTAATAGGTTGCTAGAAAGTCAAAGTGTATGAATGTGTTAAAGCAGTCATTGTTGCCCAGCTCCATGCGACTTCGTCCCAAAGGACATAAGCTGATCGGACATGTAGATTAAGGAAAAACCTTCATGCCTGCCGGCTCTTACGCTAATAATACTGGAAGCAGCAATAAGAAAGAAGGTGAAAGTGATGATTAATCTAAAGAATGTTACAAAAATATACAATTCTAAAAAAAGCAAAAGCATTACCGCTGTTGATCAAGTAAACCTTAAAATAAATAAGGGTGAAATATTTGGCATTATTGGATACAGCGGGGCTGGTAAAAGTTCTCTAATTAGACTGCTAAACGGTCTGGAAAAGCCCTCAAGCGGAACAATTGATGTTGGGGGATATTCTATTGATTACATTTCCGGTGCTAAAATGAGAAAAGCCCGCCAAGAAATTAGTATGATTTTTCAACATTTCAATTTATTATGGTCAAGGACAGTACAAGAAAACATTGCCTTCCCACTTGAAATTGCTGGTGTTTCAAAAAAGAAAAGAATGAAAAAAGTCAATGATCTCATAAAACTAGTTGGATTAGAGGGCAAAGAAAAAGCATATCCTGCTCAGTTAAGCGGCGGGCAGAAACAGCGTGTCGGTATTGCAAGGGCATTAGCAAATGATCCAAAGGTATTGCTTTGTGACGAAGCTACATCAGCTCTTGACCCAGAAACTACAGATTCAATCCTAGATTTGTTAGTCGATATAAACAGGCGGCTTAATCTTACAGTTGTTTTGATTACTCATGAGATGCATGTCATTCAAAAAATTTGTCACAGAGTGGCCGTTATGGAGGAAGGAAAAGTAGTAGAACAAGGTGATGTTCTTACTGTATTTCGAAACCCTCAGCAATCGATCACAAAACGATTCGTCAAGCAAGTTACAGAGCCTGGGGAAACAAAAGAAACGGTTCAGAAGCTTTTAGAAAGTTATCCAACAGGGAAAGTGCTGCAATTGACTTTTATCGGTTCTGATGCACAAAAGCCATTAATCACAGATCTTATCCGAAATTTTGCAATTGATGTGAACATTCTTCAAGGGAAAATATCGCAAACTCAAGGGGGATCATATGGCAGTCTCTTTATTCATATTGACGGGGACGCTAATGAGCTGAATCGTGCACTTGATTTTATTAAAGAACAGAAAGTAGAAGCGGAGGTGTTAGCTAATGGTTGAAGAGCTTCTGCCAAATGTAAATTGGGAAAATGTTTGGGAAGCAACATATGAAACTGTTTATATGACCGGGATATCGGTGGTTGCTACCTTTGTTTTAGGAGTTTTGCTGGGCTTACTTCTATTTTTAACTTCTAAGGGAAACATTTGGGAAAGCAAAATTATCAACCTTGTAGTGGCGTCCTTTGTCAACATCTTTCGTTCGATTCCTTTTATCATTTTGATTATTTTACTAATTCCTTTTACCAAAGTTTTAGTCGGAAGTATGCTTGGTGCTGAAGCAGCACTGCCCGCTCTTATTATTGGTGCTGCCCCGTTCTATGGAAGAATGGTTGAAATTGCTCTCCGAGAAGTAGATAAAGGAGTCATTGAAGCCGCAAAGTCAATGGGTGCTAAAACATCGACGATCATTTGGAAAGTGCTGCTGCCAGAATCCATGCCTGCACTAGTTTCAGGTATTACTGTTACAGCAATCGCTCTTGTAGGTTATACAGCTATGGCTGGAGCGGTCGGTGCAGGAGGCCTAGGGCATTTAGCCTATTTGGAAGGTTATCAGCGAAACAACAACGATGTAACAGCAGTCGCTACAATTTTCATTTTACTATTTGTTTTTATCCTTCAATTCATTGGAGATATTGCAACAAAATCATTAGACAAACGATAGGGGGAAAAATTATGAAAAAAGTTCTATTAACAACTGTTTTTGCTGCATCTGCAGCTATACTCGCAGCGTGCGGTTCGGGTTCAGGCGAAGAAAAAACGATTAAAGTCGGGGCATCACCTGTTCCTCATGCAGAAATTCTAGAAGAAGCAGCACCTTTATTAGAAGAAAAGGGTTTTAAACTGGAAGTTGAAGAGTTTACAGATTATGTTTTACCTAATAAATCATTAGAGGGAAAAGATATTGATGCAAACTTTTTCCAGCATGCTCCTTACCTTGAAGGGCAAAAGAAAGAGCATGGCTACGAATTTACAAGTGTTGGAGGCGTTCATATTGAGCCAATTGGGGTATATTCTAATAAACATAAATCACTAGAAGAGCTGCCAAATGGGGCAGAAATTATTATGAGCAGCTCTGTAGCTGACCATGGACGGATGCTTTCAATGCTGGAGGAAAAGGGGCTTCTAACGTTAAAAGAAGGCGTTGAAAAAACAGAGGCTACAGTAGATGATATTGAAGAAAATCCTAAAAACCTTAAATTTACAGCAGATGTAGAGGCAGCGCTCCTGCCAAAAGCTCTTGAAAACAATGAAGGAGATGCCGTTTTAATAAATGGGAACTATGCTCTGGATGCAGATTTAAACCCTGAAAAAGATGCCATTGCGCTTGAATCAGCTGACAATAATCCATACGTTAATCTTGTGGTTGTTCGTAATGGGGATGAAGACAGTGAAAAAATTAAAGCTTTAATCGAGGTTCTTCAATCGGAAGAAATTCAACAATTTATTGAAAAAGAATATAAAGGTTCTATCATATCAGCAGAATAATTCATTGTTTTACCTGAGGCCTATCACCAATAGATAGGCCTTGTTTATTTATGTTAACTGCCTACATATGGTCTCCCCTCATTTTTCACGCATAAACCCTCATTATTTCAACATACTAACTATGATGAATTAGAATGGAGTGGATTGAATTGGAACATCATGAGCCGCGCAATTCAACAGAAGCAGCCTTGCACGATTACAAAGAAGGACTGGGAATTTTCACCCAAAAAATGCCTGATTTAGCAACTCGCTTTAATGCATTTACAGAAGCCTGTTTTCAAGAAGGGACACTTTCTCAAAAAGAAAAGCAATTAATAGCACTTGGAATAAGTGTCTATTCGCAAGATGAGTATTGCATAATCTATCATACCAAAGGGTGTCTCGATCATGGAGCATCAGAACAAGAAATCCTTGAAGCGGTAGGGGTCACTGCAGCATTTGGCGGTGGGGCTGCCATGAGTCAGGCTGTCACATTAGTACAAGAGTGTGTAACAGAATTAAATCAGTTAAAACAATGAGAGCATGAAAATGGCTCTCATTGTTTGTATTGGGGAGCAATTAAAAGGGTAAGAATCAAAATCAAAATAGAATCAAGATGAAGCTATCCAGTGATAATACATCAAGTTATACCCGCTTTGATATCAATTCTTAAAGGTAGTAACATAATAGGTGTTTGATAAAACTTGAAAGGGTTGATTCGTTATTTTAAATCAAGAAAAGCTAAATCTTGATTACACGATTGAAATGGAAAAAGCGATGCAGCAAAATCATAATCTTGGATATGCGGAATACAGCCAAAAGCATGAGAAGAGAATGGAAGTTGAAATGAGTCGAGAGAAAGACTTTAAAAAAAGCAAAAGAATTGTAGCCGAGCATAATCGCAAAGTCCATTCTTAACCAACAGACAATGGTTAGGGACAGGACCTTTAAATAAAAACTAACAATAAGGAATCAGAGTAATTCTGATTCCTTATTGGCGTTTACGTATAAATGTATGAAAAGTGAATTGTTGTTGTCATCCCCAACGGATTACCTGAACCAACCTTTTCACCTTTAGTAAAACGACGAATATACAATATACCTGAAAATGTCGAAGATAAATCAGTTGGGACAAAAAAACTTTTAGCGGCAAATAGAACGTTGATGGAGCTGAAAAATTTGAATTGCAGATATTAAAAGACCAATAAAACACAAGATCGCCCAGTAAAATTCACGATGGGGAAAGAAAATAGGTAATTGTGGAGAATAAAAAGAGGTGTGGCAAGTAAACGGGATAAGGAATGAAGTGTTTGCAGCATACAGGCTAATAAATCCTTCCTCTTCATTATTCACTAATCCTATTGATTAAAGAGTATCTAAATAAGAGAATGGGAGCTTCAAAGGAAAGCTCTCCGATTTTTTTCACCAGCTCACCCCTGATCTGCAATTTTCATTATATAAAAAAGAAATCTTGGTTAACATAAATTAGTGTAGATTACATAGGATAGACTTTTGCTGATTGTCGAAACGTGTTAAACTTCTAAAAGGACTATACATACATTCTCAACTATTTCTTAAACTTTGAGAAAATCCTTTATTTTTATAAATAGGTCTAATAGAGAGTATTACACCTTTAATCGGAAGAGGATGTCTTCTTAAAAAGTTGTATTCACTTTTCATTTGTTATAAGATTAGAATGAGAATAAAATGAGAATCATTAAAACTTAAATGATATATTATTGGAGGTATTAGCATGGCAGGTTCTACTTTATCAATTAAAGACTTACATGTTGAAATTGATGGAAAAGAGATTTTAAAAGGTGTAAACCTTGAAATAAAAGGCGGGGAGTTCCATGCAATTATGGGACCGAACGGTACAGGAAAATCTACTCTTTCTTCTGCAATTATGGGCCACCCAAAATATGAGGTGACGAAAGGGAGCATTACATTAGATGGAGAAGATGTTTTAGAAATGGAAGTTGATGAACGTGCTCGTGCAGGTCTGTTTCTTGCAATGCAATATCCAAGCGAAATCAGCGGGGTAACGAATGCAGACTTCCTTCGTTCATCTATTAATGCACGCCGCGAAGAGGGTGAAGAAATCTCATTGATGAAATTCATCCGTAAAATGGACTCTGCAATGGAAGAGTTAGATATGGATCCGGATATGTCTCAACGCTATTTAAATGAAGGATTTTCCGGCGGAGAAAAAAAACGCAACGAAATTCTTCAATTAATGATGATTGAGCCGAAAATTGCTATTTTAGACGAGATTGACTCTGGTCTTGATATTGATGCTTTAAAAGTCGTTTCAAAAGGTATTAATCAAATGCGTAATGAAGAATTTGGCTGCTTAATTATTACGCACTATCAGCGTTTGTTAAATTACATTTCACCTGATCACGTACATGTTATGATGCAAGGCCGCGTAGTTAAATCTGGCGGACCAGAACTCGCACAGCGTCTTGAATCAGAGGGTTATGACTGGATTAAAAAAGAACTTGGTATTGAAGACGAAACTGTTGGCCAAGAAGCGTAAGCGTTAGGGGGATAATGATGACAGTGGACATAAAACTACCGATCGATCAAGAGTATCTCACAAGCTTTTCAAACAAGCATAGTGAACCAGCTTGGCTAAAAGACCTCCGCTTACAAGCTTTAGCGAAAGTGGAAGATCTTCCAATGCCGAAACCAGATAAAACGAAAATCGATAAATGGAATCTAACAAATTTCAAAAAGCATACTGTTGAAACAGAAAAACTTGGTTCTCTTAAAGAGCTTAATGATACAGTAAAATCATTAATTGATTTAGAGCAAGAAAATAAAAATCTTTATATTCAACGTGATCATACACCAGCATATATCACTTTATCTGAGGAATTAAAAGCAAAAGGTGTTATTTTCACAGATATTCAAACAGCAGCAAAAGAACATAGCGATCTCGTTGAGAAGTATTTTATGAAAGACGGAGTAAAAGTCGATGAGCACCGTCTTACAGCTTTACATGCAGCTTTAGTGAACGGAGGAGCATTTATCTACGTCCCTAAAAATGTAGAAGTTGAAGCTCCGCTGCAAGCTGTCTATGTACATGAAAATCCTGAAACAACTTTGTTCAACCATGTCATTGTGGTAGCAGAGGACAATAGCTCTGTTACTTATGTAGAGAATTATATTTCTTCAGTAGAAACAGAGGAATCAATTTTCAACATAGTAACAGAGGTTTTTGCTAATACAAATGCAAAAGTAACCTATGGAGCAGTTGATAACTTAGCAAAAGGTGTTACAACGTATGTAAACAGAAGAGGGATTGCAGGCCGAGATGCAAGAATCGAATGGGCACTTGGGTTGATGAATGAAGGAAATACAATCTCTGAGAATGTTACCAATTTAATTGGAGACGGATCTTTTGGCGATACAAAAACAGTGACTGTTGGCCGCGGGGAGCAAATCCAAAACTTTACAACAAGTGTTGTTCATTTTGGTAAACATTCTGAAGGGTATATTTTAAAGCACGGGGTATCCAAAGATAATGCAACTTCAATCTTTAATGGAATCGGAAAGATTGAGCTCGGTGCATCGAAATCAAACGCAGAACAAGAGTCCCGCGTCCTTATGCTTAGTGAAAAAGCACGCGGCGATGCGAACCCAATCCTGCTTATTGACGAAGATGATGTAACAGCAGGGCATGCAGCTTCAGTTGGCCGTGTAGATCCAATTCAGCTTTATTACTTGATGAGCCGTGGAATTCCACGAGAAGAAGCAGAACGATTAGTGATTTTTGGCTTCTTGGCGCCTGTTGTAAACGAACTTCCGATCGAAGGCGTAAAAAAACAGCTGGTTGAGGTAATTGAAAGGAAAGTTAAGTAATGAATATCCAGGATATACGCAAACTATTTCCGATTCTAGACCAACAAGTCAATGGCAGGGATCTAGTTTATCTTGACAGCGCAGCGACTTCTCAGAAGCCGCTGTCTGTCATAGAGGCGGTAGATAAATATTACCGCGGCTATAACTCAAATGTTCACAGAGGTGTCCATACTTTAGGTACAAAAGCTACTGATGAATATGAAGGGGCTCGTGAAAAAGTCCGGAAATTCATTAATGCCGGCTCTACTGAAGAGGTTATATTTACAAGAGGTGCCACAACAGCTTTAAATACAGTTGCTATCAGTTATGCAAGAGCCTATTTAAAAGCCGGTGATGAGATTGTCATCACGCACATGGAGCATCATGCAAATGTTATTCCATGGCAGCAGGCGGCTAAGGCTACTGGTGCAACTTTAAAATATATTCCTCTTCAAGAGGACGGAACGATAGCATTAGAAGATGTAAAAAAGACCGTAACAGAGAATACAAAAATTGTTTCGGTTATGCAAGTTTCCAATGTTCTCGGAACCATTAACCCCATTAAAGAAATTGGGAAGGTTGCTCATGAAAAAGGAGCCATAATGGTTGTAGATGGAGCACAAAGTACTCCACACATGAAAGTGGATGTCCAGGATTTGGATTGTGACTTCTTTGCTTTTTCTGCACATAAGATGTGTGGTCCGACCGGAGTTGGGGTATTGTATGGTAAAAAGACTATTTTAGAAAAAATGGAGCCTGCTGAATTCGGCGGGGAAATGATTGATTTTGTAGGGCTTTACGAATCTTCATGGAAAGAGCTTCCATGGAAGTTTGAAGCCGGAACCCCTATTATTGCAGGAGCTATTGGTTTGGGAGCAGCTATTGATTTCTTGGAAAATATCGGGTTTGATACGATTGAAGCTCATGAACACAAATTAGCCGGCTATGCCATAGAACGTTTGTCTGAAGTTGAAGGTCTAACCATTTACGGCCCAAAAGAACGCGCTGGCTTGGTTACATTTAACATTGAAGATGTACACCCGCATGATGTGGCAACCATCCTGGATGCAGAAGGAATTGCGGTAAGAGCAGGGCATCATTGTGCACAGCCGCTAATGAAATGGCTCAAGGTTTCTTCCACTGCACGGGCCAGCTTCTATCTGTATAACACGGAAGAAGAAGTTGATAAGCTTGTCGAAGGAGTAATCAAAACAAAGGAGTACTTTTCAAATGTCTTCTAATGTCAATTTAGATACACTATACCGGCAAGTCATCATGGATCATTACAAAAACCCGCGAAATAAGGGTTCTCTTGACGACAGTTTGACAGTCGATATGAACAATCCTACCTGTGGCGACCGGATCCATTTGACACTGAAGGTTGATGATGGAAAAGTGACGGATGCAAAATTCGATGGGGAAGGCTGCTCAATCTCAATGGCATCAGCCTCAATGATGACTCAGGCCGTAAAAGGCCAGGATATTGAAACAGCGTTAAAAATGTCAGAAATCTTTTCCAACATGATGCAAGGAAAAGAATATGATGATAGCATAGACTTAGGTGATATTGAAGCATTGCAGGGTGTTTCAAAATTTCCAGCCCGAATTAAATGTGCAACGTTAGCCTGGAAAGCAATGGAGAAGGGTGTTAATAACAAAGAGAAATAAGTATTTAGCTTTTTATAAAAGATTGGAGTGAAAATGGATGGCTAAAAAAATGCCTGAAATCGGTGATTATAAGTACGGTTTTTCTGATAAGGATGTTTCCATTTTCCGTTCAAAACGTGGCTTGACAAAAGAGATTGTAGAAGAGATTTCAAGAATGAAGGATGAACCGCAATGGATGCTGGACTTCCGACTAAAATCTCTTGAGCACTTCTATAATATGCCAATGCCACAGTGGGGCGGAGACTTAGCTGCACTTAACTTTGATGAGATCACGTATTACGTGAAACCATCAGAAAAGTCTGAACGTTCTTGGGACGAAGTACCAGAAGAAATTAAACGTACGTTTGATAAACTTGGTATCCCTGAAGCAGAACAGAAATATCTTGCTGGGGTTTCTGCACAGTATGAATCAGAAGTAGTTTATCACAATATGCAAGAAGACCTTGAGTCTATGGGAATTGTGTTTAAAGACACAGACAGCGCTCTTCGCGAAAATGAAGATATTTTCCGTGAGCACTGGGGAAAAGTCATTCCTCCTACTGATAATAAGTTTGCTGCATTAAACTCGGCGGTTTGGTCAGGAGGATCATTTATCTACGTGCCAAAGGGCATAAAAGTAGATACTCCACTTCAAGCGTATTTCCGAATCAACTCTGAGAATATGGGTCAATTTGAACGTACGTTGATCATTGTTGATGAAGGAGCATCTGTCCATTATGTGGAAGGGTGTACAGCACCTGTTTATACAACAAATTCCCTTCACAGTGCAGTTGTTGAAATTATTGTGAAAAATGGCGGCTACTGCCGTTATACAACGATTCAAAACTGGGCAAACAACGTTTTCAACCTTGTAACGAAACGGGCAGTTTGCGAAGCGAATGCGACAATGGAATGGATTGACGGAAATATTGGTTCAAAATTAACGATGAAATATCCTGCTGTTATCCTTAAAGGCGAAGGCGCACGCGGAATGACATTATCAATTGCGCTTGCTGGAAAAGGACAGCATCAGGATGCAGGTGCAAAAATGATCCATTTAGCACCAAACACTTCATCTACGATTGTTTCGAAGTCTATTTCAAAACAAGGCGGAAAAGTAACGTATCGCGGAATTGTCCATTTTGGGCGTAAAGCCGAAGGTGCCCGTTCCAATATCGAATGTGACACATTAATTATGGATAACCAATCAACATCTGATACAATTCCTTATAACGAAATTCTGAATGATAACATTTCGTTAGAGCATGAAGCGAAAGTTTCAAAAGTGTCAGAAGAACAGCTATTCTACTTGATGAGCCGCGGTATTTCAGAAGAAGAAGCAACTGAAATGATCGTAATGGGCTTCATCGAACCATTCACAAAAGAACTGCCGATGGAATATGCAGTTGAAATGAACCGTTTAATCAAGTTTGAAATGGAAGGTTCTATCGGATAAAGTCAAAGAAACCTTGGTATAATAAGGATTATGCCAAGGTTTTTTTATGCAGATAAGCTCTGCACAAAATTTTTGTGCGGTTTTACGCCGACGTCTTTCTGTGAACACTCCCTCACCTCCGACGTTTTATAACTTACTTTCGGTTTATTATTTAATCATTTTTAAAATGCTCTTTATAAGCTTTTCACTATAATCTTCGAGGCTTAATCCATTTTTAAGTGATAACATTGAACCCGATATGGATCCCCGAATGACAACCGCAATCACTTGAGGATCAAAATCACCAAATTCTTTAGATTCTTTTCCTTTGTGAAGAATCTCTTGCAATAAAACATTTAATACATCTTCATCATCGACTTCTACCAGATAATAAGGGACGTTGTTTGGCGTGCGAGCATTAAAAACAATTTCAAGTAAAGCGATGTTATTTCCACGGTTTGTACCCTGATATGCTAAACTTGCTTCTATAAAAGCCATTAATTTTTCCATAGGCGTTTGTTTTTGTTCTACTTTTGCCTTAATAAAGGCTCGCTCATGTTGAACCAAATACATCAAAGTATTTTTCATCAAATCTTCCTTACCAGAGAAATGATAAGATATAAGTCCTGTACTTATATCTGCTTTATTTGCTATTTTGGATAGACTCGTGCTGGCATACCCAACTTCTGTTAACACCTCTATAGCAGCTTTAATGATTTGTTCTCTCCGAGCCTCAGCTATCAAATATTGTTTGTTTTCCATTTATATTTCCACCTTTATTTTTTTGGTTGTTCATAATTATTTTTGATTTATCAATCAAAAATAATTATGAACACGTTTCTATCTCCTGTCAATGCTTTGTGAGATCTCTATTGATGAAAAGAGTCAATGGAGCATGCTATTATATGGCTTAACATGGTATAGGTTATACATTTAAAGTGTAATACACTATTGTTGATGTTGGTGCCTTACGTTTACCCACCAATTATGATTTAGGTATTGTAAGATCAGTGTATTTAGATATCTTATTTGCAATATAGAGGAAGCTAATAAAGATAATGACAGAAAAAGTCCATCCATACACTTTCATATAAAATAAGATTCTATCATAATGCTCGATTCCAATCGTATTTAAGAGGTAGGCTTTAAATCCTGCTTGGCCAAAGTTTCGGATGGCAAATAATGCTGTCAGCCAGCAAAACGAAGGATAAAGATCAGGAATAGTAAAAAGCTTATAGCTATCATTCCTATTATGTCCTTGAAGATAGGCAATATCTATTGCAAAATACATGGCAAGTGGTTTTTTAAACAAAATGGTTAATAGCCAGAACAATCCGAGTGCAACACCATAATAAACATTATTCCATTGCATTCGTTCTGCGGATTGTGACATCAGGTCAATGATCGTCCCAAGCGTCATTGTACTAAGAATAAACAAACCTGTGACATTAAATTGTTTTTCAGAAATAAACCGATAAATTGTATAAAAAATGCCTGGGACTGTAGTAAGAAGCATGGCTGTATAATCACCAAGAGGTTCTTGACCAAACCTCCATATGAGATAAGGCAATGCTAAATAAAAAATAAGATCTCCGTAAATTAAATGTTTTTTCAATTTTCATCACCTGTTTTCAAGGTAACATATTTTTCCTTTTTAAAAAAGTCTATTGTTTGATGTGGAAGTTTCAAATCCAACCCCTTTCAAAATGTTCGCGGTAAAATGGAAGGATAGGTTATGATAATATTTAGAGGTGAAAGTTATGATTTATATTGGGGTAACTGGTTGGGGAGATCATGATACTCTTTATTCTTCAGGTACTTCTAATTCCAATAAATTAAAAGAATATGGAGCCCATTTCCCAATCGTTGAGGTAGATTCAAGCTTCTATGCGATTCAGCCGAGGAGTAATATCGAGAAATGGGTTTCAGATACTCCTGAAACATTTCAGTTTATTGTAAAAACTTATCAAGGAATGACAGGTCATCAAAGGGGAGAGATTCCATTTGAATCAATGGGAGAAATGTTTACAGCCTTTAACCAATCCCTGACTGGTTATAAGGAAGCAAACAAGCTGGCATTGGTTCTATTTCAATTTCCTCCGTGGTTTGATTGCAAACGGGAGAATGTTGACTATATTCGTTGGTGTCGTGAGCAGATGAAAGACTTTCCGGTAGCACTTGAGTTTAGAAACCGTTCTTGGTTCCTCCCCGAATACTATGAGCGGACGCTTTCTTTTATGAAAAACGAAGAGTGGATTCATAGTATTTGTGATGAACCACAAGCTGGATCTGGCAGTATTCCAACTGTATTAAAAAGTACACATCCTGAAAAAACTCTCATCCGCTTTCACGGCAGAAATAAACATGGTTGGACAAAGCCTGGGAAAGGCCAAGAGTGGAGGGATGTAAGATATCTGTACCGCTATACTGAAACAGAATTAATGGAGTGGAAGAAAAATCTGTTAGCTTTAAAAGAAGAATGTCCAAATCTTTATGTATTGTTTAACAACAATTCAGGTGGGGATGCAGCTGACAATGCAAAACAGATGATATCCTTATTAAATGTTGAATATGAAGGGCTGGCTTCAAGACAACTTGACTTTTTCAGTTAGAAAGAAAAGTGTTCTCAGGTTGTTAATAACAGTTGGATTTAGCATGCTGGAGCTGTTGGAAGCTTAGCTGGCTTCGATATGTCATCATCACGATTTTTGAGTAGCCGGAGTTAAGCTTTTAATTCTTTTCCTGACATCTATTCCGAGGAGAGGAGGTTCCCCGTTTGAAAAAGCTTTATATCTATCATGTAAATGATTTACATAGTCATTTTGAAAACTGGCCTAAAATAGTTCATTATTTAAATGAGAGAAAGAGACACCATGATGAAAACGGAGAAGACTATCTTCTGCTTGATATTGGAGATCACGTCGATCGATTTCATCCTATTACAGAAGCTACGGAAGGAAAAGCAAATGTTGAATTGTTAAATCAATTACAATTTGATGCAGTTACGATAGGAAATAATGAAGGAATTACTCTATCCTACGAGACATTAAACAGCCTTTACAAAGAGGCCGATTTCACCGTCGTCCTTTCCAATCTATTTGATGAGCTTAAGCAAAGGCCAGAATGGATGAAGCCGTATCACATTATCGAGTTGAAAACTGGATATAAAATTGGATTAATAGGAGTCACTGTTTTTTATGAGAAATTTTATAAGCAGCTTGGATGGCAAATCAAAGATCCGTTTCAAGCCGTTCAGGAATCCCTATTTGCGATAAAGGACCAGGTTGATCTTGTTGTATTAATGTCCCACTTAGGTATAAGTGATGATGAAATAATGGCTAATGAATTTCCGGATATCGACCTTATTTTAGGGGCCCATACTCACCATCTACTTTGTGATGGGAAATTCATTAATGGTGTACTTTTAGGCGGGGCTGAAAAATACGGGCATTACGTAGGGTGCATAGAGATAACTTATGAAAAAGAAAATTTCCATTTGCTGAAAAAAAAAGCACGGGTAGAAGAGATGATTAACTTATCGCAAACATGTAAGACAACGGAAGCTTGGCTGCAAAAGAAAGAGAAAGAAAGCCGATGCATTCTTTCAAAGGAAATCGTCCATTTACATGAAGCCATTCCCTTAGAGTGGTTTGAAAGCTCAGACTTTACTAGCATATTAGTCTCCTCAATAAAGGAATGGTGCCAAGGGGAGGTTGCTATGGTGAACGCTGGAATGCTGCTTGCGCCTCTTCCGGCAGGACCTGTGACAAAAGGGGATTTGCATCGAATTTGTCCCCACCCAATAAACCCGTGCAAAGTCTTTCTAAAAGGAGATGAGCTTAAGGAGGTCATTTTGCAAGCGAGCACAGAAAAAATGGAACATCTGCGTCTTAAAGGACTTGGATTTCGGGGGAAGGTCATGGGACAGATGGTATATGATGGAATTGATGTTGTTAAGGAAAAGCTGGATGATGGGGAAATGCATGTCACCTCAATTTTAGTAAATGGTCAACCGCTTGATCCTGATAAGCTATATGGAGTGGCAACTGTGGATATGTTCACACTTGGTCCGCTTTACCCCGTTATTAGTCATGCAGATAAAAAGACCTATTTTATGCCTGAATTTCTAAGGGATTTATTAGAATGGAAGCTTAAATCCATTCAACAATTCAAAATTGATTTGGATTCAAAATCAACTTTGAGCTCTGCCGGAAAACCCAAAACGATATAATAACTGTACTTTTCTTGTTTGGCATCGTATCTTTTTCCTATTCCCGAAAAATTGTACAAATCCTATGCGTTAACCTATACAAACATACCCCCTTCCTTCATACAGTAGATTAGGAAGGGAGTGTGAAACGCAAATGGTCACAATGACTCCAGTTGTTATCGGGGATCATCAATTTACAGCCATAACAGTCAAACTGCCTAAAACAAACTTTATGGCAGTGACAAATGACAGGGGATATATTATGTGCGGGGCATTAGATGTTGCTTTATTAAATGAAAAATTAAAAGATAGAGGGATCATTGCAGGACGTGCCGTTGGGGTGCGCACAATTGAACAACTTATCGAAGCTCCCCTAGAGTCCATAACAATAGAGGCTGAAAACATCGGAATTCATGTTGGGATGTCTGGGAAAGAAGCGCTTTTAAAAATGGTATAGATAATTTTAATTAAAGCGACCAGTTAGACTGGTTGCTTTTTGTTCAAAGATAAGAAAGTATAAGTTTTTGTACCAAGTTTTCGTGTCTAGCTCCAGCGCCTAGCCCGCCTGAGGTCATAAGCCACAAATGAATTGAAGGTAAAGAACACCTTCATTTCATTTGCGTCTTATGCTTGTCGGGGCTGAACAAGGCGCTTGCGCTTTTCTTAGGAAATTGAACTGTAGATTTGAAGAAAATCAGAGTTGAAGACTTCAATTGTGGTTTTAGCTGGATAGGAGCTGCCCATTTATAAATGTGACATTTCATCGGTTGTTCAGCCTGCCAAACCTGAAACACATCCACTTGGATAATTTCCTTCCGATTATCATACCACTGAGATTTGGCTGCTTATCTGTCGCTTTACAAAAACATGCCTATATCCCTTCTTGCCTGCATAAACATAGCTTGTAAAGGGGGGATTGACTTGGCAAAATTTCACGGCCTCTTGCCGCGGAGAGGGCCTTTACCTTTTCGTTATCTCCTATTATTAAGCTTTGTGTTTTTCATTTTATTAACTACACTTGGCTTATGGTTGATTAACCGGGGATTAGAGCCGACTCTCGTAAGTGTCGCAGAAACAGAAACAAAGCGAATAGCTACTTTGGTCATAAATAATGCTGTTAATAAGCAAGTCGAAGAGGGAAAAAATACAGGTAAAATCATTTCAGTAGAAAAAGACAAAGATGGGAAAATAACC
Organism: Metabacillus arenae; assembly: GCF_014773385.1. GTDB lineage: Bacteria > Bacillota > Bacilli > Bacillales > Bacillaceae > Metabacillus_D > Metabacillus_D arenae. The sequence continues at coordinate 85,606 of NZ_JACXAI010000012.1, forward strand.
TCTGTGAATCTTGATACACATCTCATAAATAGTATGCAAGCTAAAATAACGAATCGGGTCCAGCAAGAATTACAGGAAGCTGAAAAGGGAAATGTAGAGCTTTTGGAGCTGCCGGATGAGGAGTTTGAAGCATCGGGTCCTGATGAAGACGGGATCATTTATTATATTCCTTTAGGCCAGGCAACCAATAATGCTCTACTAGGAAACTTGGGACCTAGAATCCCCGTACGATTTTATGTGGTAGGAAACGTAATTTCTGATGTGACAAATACTATTGAGGAATATGGTATTAATAATGCGGCAATAAGGGTGTCGATTCATATCAAAGTGAATGTCCAAGTTGTAGTCCCATTTGAAACTCAAATGGCTACTGTTGAGAACACGATTCCTGTTGTTAATAGAATAATTCCAGGAGACGTGCCGAATTTCTTTAATGGAGGCGGAGACAGCTCCCCGTCTATTGAAATACCTTCAGGCGACTAGTTGCTAGAATCATAATTTACTGATATAATTCATACAGTAAAAATGAATACTTCACCTTATCTCACGGATGAGGTAGAGGTGCGTCAAAGATGAGTACACAATGTGAGGATGACAACTGTGATCATTGTTGAAAGGCTTTTTCGCCGAAGCATGGATAAGCGTCAAGCTTATGTATTGCTGGGGTTGCCTTGAATAAGGGTAACACTGTCATTATGGAAACGAATTAGGTTTCTATAATGGAGGGCTACTGATCGTGATGGAGGATAACATATTATTTTGCTAAAATGTGCAGAGTAATGATAGTTATTTTCTATCGTTACTCTTTTTTATTTGTCTTCAATTATTCCTCTTGCAATGATCCTACAAAACGAGTAGTGCCCTCCCTATCAAAATTTTAGGAGGTTTTATATGTCAGGCACTATTTTTTCTATCATCCCGCCTATCATCGCGATTTTGATGGTTCTGCTGACGAGAAGGGTGTTACTCTCTCTTGGAGTTGGTATTTTATCTGCTGCCCTAATTCTAGCTAACTTTTCCCTCATTGATACAATTAAGGTTATTATAGAAGCAATTAAAACCATTTTTGTTGCTGATGGCGGATTGAATACATGGAATATTTTTATCCTGCTTTTTTTAATCTTATTAGGTATAATAACGGCTCTCATTTCGATTTCAGGAGGGAGCAGGGCATTTGGAGAATGGGCTCAAAAGAGAGTGAAATCTCGTGCTGGAGCTCAGTTTACTGCCGCATTTTTGGGTATTTTAATCTTTATTGATGATTATTTTAATGCCTTGGCAGTTGGACAGATAAGCAGGCCGATTACAGATAGACAAGGAGTTTCACGAGCAAAGCTTGCTTATATTATTGATTCCACATCTGCACCTGTGTGTGTGGTATCGCCGATATCCAGCTGGGGAGCTTATATCATTGCGATGATCGGTTCAATTTTAGCGGCACACGGGGTAACAGAATATACACCATTGTCTGCTTTTATGATGATGATTCCTATGAATTTTTATGTGGTAGCAGCTCTTTTAATGGTATTGGTAGTCGCTTATTTTGAGATCAATATCGGCAGCATGAAAGTGCATGAGACAAGAGCGAAAGAAGAAGGTGTTGTTTTCGATCCAAACAAGCAGCCGCTTGGTGATTTAAAGGAGGAGCTCCCAGTAAGTGAAAAAGGATCGATTGGAAATTTAGTATGGCCAATCATTACGTTAGTCATTGGAACTGTAACTTCTATGCTTTGGACTGGATATCAAGGCTTGCAAGGCGAAGAGGGAGTGGAAGCAACTCTTATTACCATGTTTGAATATACAGATGTGGCCAAATCACTAGTCTATGGTGCATTGATCGGACTTGTTGTCACTCTCATCCTGTATTTTATGAAAGGAATAAACAGTTCTTATCTTCCAAAAGGCTTTCTTCACGGAGCAAAATCGATGCTGCCCGCTATCTATATCTTAATATTTGCCTGGGTAATTGTTGATTTAATAGGGCAAGTCGGAACTGGTGAATATTTAGCTGGACTAGTAAAGCAATCTAATATGGATACTGCCTATCTGCCCGTCATATTATTTTTGCTGGGAGGCATTATGGCATTTGCTACAGGAACATCATGGGGAACATTTGGAATTATGCTTCCGATCGCAGGAGAAATAACGGCTGCAACAGACATCTCAATGATCCTGCCTGCAATGGCTGCTGTTTTGGCTGGAGCCGTTTTAGGGGATCATTGTTCACCAATCTCTGATACAACCATCCTTTCCTCTACAGGTGCAGGAAGTCATCATATTGACCATGTTGTGACTCAATTGCCATATGCCATCTTAAGCGGGGCAATAGCGGCTATCGGCTATTTAATCCTGGGCTTTACAGGAAGTATCATATTAGGTCTATTTGTGACTCTAGGCTTACTTGCCGTCTTTGTCATCATTTATAAAAAAAGAACAGCATCATCATAAATAAGGAAAGCAGAAGTCTTATCAAGGCTTCTGTTTTTTAAAATTGAGTTAGCAAAATCTGATCTTAACATGGACATGAATCTCTAGGTAAAAATTATCATTTTAAAATAGTATTTTCGAAAATTTTTATTTTGACATAGGCATAATGTCCATATATACTATGTATAGTTATAGAGAATAATCTGAATATTGGTTAATTTCCAACTGTTCTTAAGGTGTAAGACAAAGTTGGATTAACAAGGAGGTCAAACTTATGGAAAATCGTCCGCAATGGGGGACACGGGCCGGCTTTATATTAGCAGCAGTTGGTTCTGCCGTGGGTTTGGGAAACATTTGGCGTTTTCCTGCCGTAGCTTATGAGAATGGAGGAGGAGCATTCTTTTTACCGTATTTGTTTGCCCTATTAACAGCAGGTATACCTTTGCTTATTTTAGAGTTTACTTTGGGTCACAAGTATCGAGGTTCTGCTCCTATGACCTATGCAAGGGTAAATAAAAAATTTGAATGGCTTGGCTGGTGGCAGGTTGGAATTGCATTTGTTATATCTACTTATTATGCCGTCATCTTAGCTTGGGCTGCTTCTTATTCTGTCTTCTCATTTAACTTGACTTGGGGAGATGACCCAGCGGCATTCTTATTTGAAAAACATCTTCAATTAGCTGCACCAGGGGAGTTTGGCGGTATAGTGCCAAGCGTGTTAATTCCTTTAGTTATTATATGGGTGGTAACCTTAGGGATTTTATTTGCAGGTGTTAAAAAAGGAATTGAAAAGGCAAATAAAATTTTCATACCGACTTTAGTCGTTATGTTTCTTATCATATGTATCCGTGCTGTCACATTAGATGGGGCAACAGAGGGCTTACAGTCTTTCTTCAGTCCTGATTGGAGCAGAATCATGGATGCAAGTGTTTGGGTAGCAGCTTACGGACAAATTTTCTTTAGCTTATCGATTGCTTTTGCTATTATGGTTACTTATTCAAGTTATCTTCCTAAAAAATCAGATATTACAAACAATGCCTTTATTACTGGATTTGCAAATTCCGGTTTTGAATTATTAGCGGGTATTGGCGTCTTTAGCGCATTAGGATTTATGGCTGCCCAACAAGGTGTCCCGGTTCAGGATGTTGTAGAAGCAGGGGTCGGGTTAGCATTCGTCGTATTTCCGCAAATTATTAATGAGTTTCCTGCTTTCAATGGGTTATTTGGCTTCCTTTTCTTTGCCTCAATCGTATTGGCAGGATTAACATCTTTAATTTCGATCGTAGAAACGTTTGTCGCAGGCCTGCAGGATAAATTCGGAATATCCAGAACAAAATCTGTTTTAATTGGCGGAGGAATCTCAGCCCTGCTCTCACTTATTTATGCAACAAGAGGCGGCTTAAATTTCTTAGACAGCGTTGACTACTTTATCAATACATTTGGAATTACACTTGCAGGTTTAGTTCAGGTTATCCTAGTTGCCTGGGTGGCAAAAGAATTAAAAAATCTTCAATCACATGCAAATGGAATTTCAGATATTCAACTAGGTACGTGGTGGAGAATTTGTCTTACGGTTATTACACCAATTGTATTAGGATGGATGATGATTGATAACTTCAGAATTAATTTAACAACTCCTTATGGAGGTTATCCAATTGCATTCTTGATTCAATGGGGTTGGTTAGTAGCACTTGCAGTCATCATCATTGGCATAGCTTTTTCAGCCATTAAGTGGAAAAAAGAACATCCAGCCTCAGTTTCTAATGACAAGGGGGTTTCCTAATAATGAGCGGCGGAGCTATTACAATGATGGTCATAGGTATGGTTATTATTTGGGGAGGATTAATAGCCAGCATTACAAATGCAGTTGTTAAAGCTAAACAGAGTAAATCCTAAATCAAGTAAAAAAGCTGGCGGCTTGCTGCCAGCTTAAATTTTTTAAAGTATCAAAATTTTTAAGTTCAAAAAGAGATAACGTGTTAAAGTATAATTGTCGGTGTTTAGTTTAAATAATCAGCTAAAAAAGCTCATTTCACAGACTATGCTGCTAAAAGAAACACGGCAAGCCTCTATGGTTGTTAGTCTGTTTCTTTATGCGGTTCATTCTGACATCTTAACTCTACTCTTGTGATCGAATTTGCAAGATGTAGATCAGTTAGATGTTCTTATTTTGCTGCAAGCTCATAAGTATAGGTTTATTTTTTCAAAGTAGTTTCAATAAACAATTTAAGGGATATTACAATTCTCCTTATAAGTTTTATGTTATTATAACCCACTTGATTTATAGGAATAGTGGTTATATGATAATATTAATCATTTTTTCACTGATAAATGAATGGGAAAAATTAGTGAAAACAGTCATTATTTATAAAATGATGGATGTACGATAAAGTTTATATTATTTTGTGAGGTGGATATTGTTGCAACTTCAGGTAATGAACAGTCCCTTTAATCAGGAGCAGGCAGAGCTCCTAAATCGTCTTCTGCCGACCTTGACAGAATCACAAAAAATCTGGTTGAGCGGTTATCTATCCGCGGCCCAGTCTGCATCCTTTCAGGGAACCCAAGAAACCCCTGCGGGAGAACCTTCTGCCGAAAGCACCGGGCAGACTATTTCAAAAGAAGTAACTATTCTTTACGGATCCCAAACGGGCAATGCCCAAGGGCTTGCAGAAAATACAGGCAAGAAGCTTGAGGAGAATGGTTTTCAAGTAACCGTTTCTTCTATGAGTGATTTTAAGCCGAACAATTTGAAGAAAGTCCAAAATCTTCTTATTGTCGTGAGTACACATGGAGAAGGTGATCCTCCGGATAACGCACTTTCTTTCCATGAGTTTCTTCATGGCAGACGGGCTCCAAAGCTTGACGAACTTCGCTTTTCTGTTTTGTCGCTTGGAGACAGCTCGTATGAATTTTTCTGTCAAACTGGAAAAGAATTCGATCAGCGCCTTGAAGAGCTTGGCGGCAAACGCCTTTCTCCGCGTGTTGATTGCGACCTTGACTATGATGAGCCAGCAGCAGAATGGCTTGAAGGAGTCTTTGCCGGCTTAAGTGAAGCGCAGGGAGTAAGTAGTGCTCCTCCCCAGGCAGCAGCACCACAAGGAAGTGTAGCTGAGTATTCTAGAACAAATCCGTTTAAAGCGGAGGTGTTAGAAAATTTAAATTTGAACGGCCGCGGCTCAAATAAAGAAACGCGCCACGTTGAGCTATCTCTTGAAGGATCAGGTCTAACATTTGCACCAGGTGACAGTATTGGTGTCTATCCGGAAAACGATCCAGCTCTTGTAGATATGCTTCTTGAGGAAATGAAATGGGATCCTGAAGAAATCGTGACGGTTAACAAACAGGGGGACGTTCGTCCGCTTAGAGAGGCACTGATCTCTCACTTTGAAATTACAGTTTTAACAAAACCACTTCTTGAACAGGCTGCCAAGCTTTCAGGGAATGAGGATTTACGGGAGCTTTTATCGACGGGCAATGAAGAAAAATTAAAAGGGTATCTTGATGGGCGCGATTTGCTTGATTTGGTCCGCGATTTTGGTCCTTGGGGTGTATCTGCACAAGAGCTTATCACCATTCTTCGGAAAATGCCGGCCCGACTTTATTCAATTGCGAGCAGCTTATCCGCGAATCCAGATGAAGTGCATTTGACTATCGGTTCCGTTCGGTATGAGACACACGGACGAGAAAGAAAAGGTGTTTGCTCTATTTTATGCGCAGAACGTCTGCAGCCAGGGGACACGCTGCCTGTTTACATTCAGCATAACCAAAACTTTAAGCTGCCAAATGACCCAGATAGACCAATTATCATGGTTGGACCGGGAACAGGTATTGCGCCGTTCCGATCTTTTATGCAGGAGCGTGAAGAAACTGGTGCAGAAGGAAAATCATGGTTGTTCTTCGGTGACCAGCATTTCGTGACCGATTTCCTTTATCAGACCGAATGGCAAAATTGGCTGAAAGACGGTGTGCTGACTAAAATGGATGTAGCGTTTTCTCGTGACACGGATGAAAAAGTCTATGTGCAAAACCGTATGCTTGAACATAGCAAAGAATTGTTCGAATGGCTTCAAGAAGGAGCAGCCGTTTACATTTGTGGAGATGAGAAGAAAATGGCCCATGACGTTCATCAAACATTACTTAAGATTATCGAAAAAGAAGGCGGCATGAGCAGTGAACAAGCGGAAGACTATCTAGCAGACATGCAGCAACAAAAACGTTACCAACGTGATGTATACTAATTTTGATTGAAAGGAGTTTTTCAACATGGTGAACAAAATATTAAAAGCACCGGATGGCAAGCCAAGCGATGTTGAGCGTATTAAAAAAGAGAGTAACTATTTGCGCGGCACGCTGAAGGAAGTGATGCTGGATCGGATCAGTGCTGGAATTCCTGACGATGACAACCGTTTGATGAAACATCATGGCAGCTATTTGCAGGATGACAGGGATCTTCGCAATGAGCGTCAAAAACAAAAGCTTGAACCAGCGTATCAGTTTATGCTTCGCGTTCGTCTGCCGGGTGGTGTTGCACAGCCTGATCAATGGCTTGTCATGGACGAGCTTGCCCAAAAATACGCCAATGGCACATTAAAACTGACAACTCGCGAGACGTTTCAATTGCATGGTATTTTAAAATGGAATATGAAAAAAACGATACAAGAAATCCATGCATCTATGCTGGATACGATTGCGGCTTGCGGAGATGTAAACCGGAACGTGATGTGTGCCGCGAATCCATATCAATCTGAAATCCATTCCGAAGTTTATGAATGGTCAAAAAAATTGAGTGATGATTTATTACCTCGCACAAGAGCGTATCACGAAATTTGGCTGGATGAGGAAAAAGTAGCTGGCACGCCGGAAGTAGTCGAACCGATGTACGGAACGCTTTATTTGCCGCGGAAGTTTAAGATCGGGATCGCTGTTCCGCCATCAAATGACATTGATGTTTTTTCACAGGACCTTGGTTTTATTGCGGTTGTTGAAGATGGCAGGCTTATAGGATTTAACGTGGCGATCGGCGGCGGTATGGGCATGACGCATGGCGACAAAGCGACCTACCCGCAACTCGCCAAAGTAATCGGCTTCTGCAGGCCGGATCAAATGTATGATGTGGCGGAAAAAGTCATTACGATTCAACGTGACTACGGAAACCGCTCTGTCCGCAAAAATGCCCGGTTTAAGTACACAGTTGATCGTCTTGGTCTCGAAACAGTCAAGGATGAACTGGAAAATCGTCTCGGCTGGAATTTGGATGAAGCGAAGCCGTATCATTTCGATAATAACGGCGACCGTTATGGCTGGGTAAAAGGAATTAAAGGAAAGTGGCATTTTACGCTTTTTGTTGAAGGAGGGCGTGTGGCAGATTTTGATGATTACAAGCTGATGACCGGTTTGCGTGAAATCGCAAAAATTCATAAAGGAGAATTCCGTCTGACCGCAAATCAAAATCTAATCATTGCCAATGTATCAAGCCAAAAAAAGAAAAAGATTAACGAACTGATTGAACAATTTGGTTTAACTGATGGAAAGCATCATTCAGCACTCCGCCGTAGCTCAATGGCGTGTGTCGCTCTTCCGACGTGCGGACTCGCGATGGCTGAAGCAGAACGTTATTTGCCGAAATTACTTGATAAGATTGATGCAATTGTCGATGAAAACGGTCTGCGGAATGAAGAAATTACGATCCGTATGACTGGCTGCCCGAACGGCTGTGCACGCCATGCACTCGGTGAAATTGGCTTTATCGGCAAAGCTCCAGGCAAATACAATATGTATCTCGGCGCAGCCTTTGACGGTAGCCGCCTAAGCAAAATGTACCGAGAAAACATCGGTGAAGAAGAAATTTTGAGCGAACTAAGTGTGCTTCTTTCCCGCTACGCAAAAGAACGCCATGAAAACGAGAATTTCGGTGACTTTGTCATCCGTTCCGGCGTTGTTAAAGCAGTGACAGACGGTATGAATTTTCATGATTGATGAAAAAGCAGCAGAGACAGGTACATTTGCCTGTCTCTTTTTTAATGGGCAGTTTTCACAAATATTGTTGCTATTAATACAAAGTGATGATTTTAAGAGTGAATGTACGACTTGAGGTGAGAGGTCGGAGGTGGGAGTAGAAGCAATCGGCGAGTCACCGATTGCTTCATTTAAACGTTCCATTATCTTGAAGTAACAATTTTGGAAAATGATTTTTTTATTAGATCTGTTATGTTAATGAAAATATAAACGCAGCCTTAGTGCTTATCGCCGATGGACAAGTGTCTTGCACCTTTTCTTATTTAGCTTTTCTTTCTGCACGTTCCCAAGCTCTCAAATGTGGATATGGGTCAAAAGACCATTCTGTACGGCCATTATCCTTGTACATTCCATAATGAAGGTGGGGTGGGAATTTTCCTGAAGTGCCGGGCGGCCCGTAGCCTGAGCTCCCAACAGAGCCGATCAACTGTCCAGGTTCAACTAATTGACCGACTTGTAAATCATCAGCAAATCCATTTAAATGACCAAAATAATGGTATGTGTTGTTTATGTCACGAATGCCGATTCTCCAGCCGCCAAATCGGTTCCATCCTTTCATTTCTACAATCCCATAGCAAGTGGATCTAACTGGTACTCCATAGCCTGCAAAAATATCAGTTCCTTCATGAATTCTGCGTCCTCCCCAGCCTCTTGCATCTCCCCAAGTACTGCGGTAGCTATAGGTTGAATGAAGAGGGACTGGGAAGGCGTGATCTTGTAAATTTACGTTTCCGTATTTTTGAAAAAGCTTCATATGGCCGACAATCAAGCTCACGGTTTTATCTCGTTTATAGTAATTCCAGAGGCCAATCTTAATATTTTCCCAACTTGCTCCATAGCTTGATAAATAATCTGCAAAAGTATAGAGAACATCCTTATCATTTCTATAATCAGCTTTCCCGTCTCCGTTACCGTCCTTGCCCATTCCCTCAAAAAATTGTATGGACAGCGGGTAACCTTTTCCCTCTTTTTTAGGGTTAAGAGCCCCATACCAATCCTCTGGTGAAAAATAAATTCCAATAAGCCCCTCTTGTTTGGGTAAGTCTTTTCGGCTTCTCCTCACGCTTGCTTCATACTGGTCTACAGCAGCGAGAGTGTACCATGGGACTTGAGTAACAGCAGCCATCTCTTTATATAAAGCAAGACGAAGTTCATTCTCTTTAGAGGCATCCTCTTCCATACTATATGTTGATATTGGCGATAAAGATAGTAAAAGTAATATCATAAAAGCAGTTAGATTTGTTCTCAAAAGTTTGGGCTCCCTTCAGGCGAAGTTCATATTCATAGTGTGGTGAAAGGATGGTATTTCATTATTAGAAAATGTTAGAAATTGACTAAAGGACTTTTCCTTGTCCAAGGTTCCTTTCCTATGTTAAAGTGACTTATAGAAGAGGAGTCTATACATCTTGGATATATTTGCTTCTAGGGGCAAATACTACCTTGGAATACTATTGGAGTTGATATACTTGGCAAAAAAGGAAGAACATCTCAGAAAACCGGAATGGTTAAAAATAAAACTGAATACGAACGAGAATTACACAGGCTTAAAGAAGCTAATGCGGGAGAACAACCTGCATACTGTTTGTGAAGAAGCAAAGTGTCCGAACATACATGAATGCTGGGCTGTAAGAAGAACTGCAACATTCATGATTTTAGGCTCTGTTTGTACTCGTGCCTGCAGATTTTGTGCAGTAAAAACTGGGCTTCCGACCGAGCTTGACTGGGACGAACCAAGCCGGGTTGCAGAATCTGTTCGATTAATGAATTTGAAGCATGCGGTAATTACAGCGGTTGCACGAGATGATCTTAAAGACGGAGGGGCAGCTGTTTTTGCTGAGACAGTTCGGTCTGTTCGGGAGAAAAATCCGTTCACAACAATTGAAGTGCTTCCTTCAGATATGGGGGGAGAATTTGAGAATATCAAAACATTAATGGATGCACGCCCTGATATTCTAAATCATAATATAGAAACGGTTCGCAGTTTAACACCAAGAGTCCGTGCCCGTGCTAAATATGAGCGTTCATTAGAGCTGTTAAGACGCTCAAAAGAGCTGCAACCAGATATCCCGACTAAATCAAGCTTAATGGTTGGACTTGGAGAAACGAAAGAGGAAATCATTGAAACAATGGATGATTTACGTGAAAATCAAGTTGATATCATGACGATTGGTCAATATTTACAGCCATCGAAAAAGCATTTAAAGGTGCAGAAATACTACCATCCAGACGAATTTGCTGAATTAAGAGAAATTGCAATGACAAAAGGCTTTAGCCACTGTGAAGCGGGTCCATTAGTTCGTTCTTCATACCATGCAGACGAACAAGTGAATGAAGCTTCGAAGAAAAGACAAGCTCAAGCTTAATAGTAATTTCACTCGTTATTCATTGCTTTAATAAAATTTTGCCTGGCCGCCTAACCACTTGGACAAATAGGGTAGATGTGCCAGGCTTATTTTTAAAACGTATTAAAGAAAGTTATCGTGGTCTAGTAAAGTAACCTTAAAACATAAGCCAATCCATCAAACTAGAGATTTATCTTATACTTAACGCCGATTGGCTAGTGGCTGACGCTATCCTATCTTTTATTCCCTACTTTATCAAAATTATCTTTAAAATCGTCGTCAAGCTCTTCATTCATTTCGCCATACCCTTCACCATTCGCATTTTCGCCATCACTTAATTTTCTTCCCTGAGGTGATTTAAGCATTTCACGGATCGTTTTATCGATGATGGAATCGATGTTTCGGCTATTTGAATCAAGTGTGCTGTAATTTTCAATCTGCCCAATCATATTCGGATCGTCTGATACATACACGTGATAATACCTTGGTACAGCAGATGCGGCAGTTTTTTTCACCATATCGGCTGCATTATTTCTATCTTTCGCATCTGTTTTATAAGCTACAAGAACTTCTTCGTCAGTTACAAGGGTTGCTGCATCCTGAATATTTGGCAGTTGAACGCTTAAGGTACTTATTGCATCCGCTAATTCTTCACGATTAAGACCAATATGCCTTTGATTGTTTGTATCATTTGCGATTGGGCTTTTTTGGTGACGGACATATCCGAAATTTGAGTTTTTATCATTTTTGTCATTCCTGACCCCATCTTTATTATACATATCGGTTCTTTCCGATACGTTTATTGTATTCCCGCTTTCTTCGTATATATCATCCTCACCTAGTTGATTTTGACAGCCTGCCATTATCGACATTCCGATTATGCTTAAAGCTACAAGTTGTTTCATGGATAACACCTCCTTACCTTTAGCTTGACCGAGAAGGGATAAATTTTTTCTTAGTAATTGATGGAGACAGGAGAATTGATTATGATAGAACATAGAACGCTGGGAAGCTTAAGAATTGAGGTGAAAACCATGATTTGTATTCAAAATCAATGTTATGAGGTAGTACAAGACGTGCGAAATGGTTTTAATGAAGAGGCTTTTAAAGGCCGTCATTCTGATATATTAAATAAATATGATTACATCGTAGGGGATTGGGGCTATAACCAGCTTAGATTAAAAGGTTTTTTTGATGACCAAAATCAAAAAGCAACTTTTGATACCAAAATCAGTACGCTGGAAGAATATTTGTATGAATATTGCAATTTCGGATGTGCGTATTTTGTTCTAAAAAAAGTAAAAAAGTGAGATTTCAGGCTCACTTTTTTATTGGATAATTTAAATAAGAAATCGGCTCTTTCGCCGATTTTATTTATTCTCACCCTTTTTTAACTTCTAGAATAAGGAGGCCCATCATTTTCGGATGAATTGTCATGAGTCGGGTGAGACCCTGGATCTTGCCTTGGCAAGTTTTGGTGGAGAGATTTATATTCATAGCTAAATGCACTGTAATATCTTTGCCCTTCTCTCCAAGGAGAGCTTTTGTTTTCAACTGGTTCATATTTTCCTCTAGGCGCTCCATAGGGACCTTCTGGTGTTGCCTCAGGCACTAAAAAATTTCTCATCGCTTCTACATTCGAAAAATCTGAATACGTTTCTTTTTCTTTATCACTCATTTTTTCACCTGCTTTTTAATGATTAAAACTAGTTTTTGAAAAGCAGGTTTTTTTATTCGATCAGATTAATTTAGAAAAAAACTAATTAAACCGCTTCGGCTTCCAGCCTTATTCTAAAGTCACAAGCAAATCCTCCCAAAAAGCAAAGCAAGCTTTTTCGAAAGGATTTGCATGTTTCCAGTAGGGGATGGATTCGGTATTTTAAGATTTTCGTACGTCGTCACATTATGTCAAATAAGAAGTCACGAAGTTCCTCTGCTGCGTCTTCCTCAAGCTTAAAAGCATATTCAATATAGCCAGGTTCCTTCAAGTCATCTTCCCCGATGATCGCAAATCGGTTGCTTTGAATATCTAAGATAAGACTTTTTCCATAATACCGATCCGTTTTTAAAATAGCTAAATCGAAGCGCTGATTTTCTCCCATAAAACTTACAAATCTAGCCTTAGTTTCCACTAAATCATCATATAAGAAAAATCGTTCCAATTGGTTCAACTCCTAACAAGTTTCCTTTGCTACCTTTCATCATAGCAAAGATCTGACTTTTTGGAACGAAGAAATTTTCAATTGGTGAAAGTGGAAAGGCGCAGTTTATGGTAAAATATCATAGGAATATGGTTTTATAAGTGAACCCATACCTGTGGCAGGAAGGTGAAAACATGTATTTTGTAAATCGCGAGGAAATCGAGGAGAACCTGATCTATTTAGAAGAGAAGCTTTCTCTTTTTGGGTCAACTGCTCATTGGGAAACTGAAATTGAAAAAATGGCTCTAGAAAGGATTGCTCATACGATTATTGAATCCATTTTGGATGTAGGGAATGCGATGATTGATGGATTTATCATGAGAGATCCAGGGAGTTATGAAGATATAATAGACATTCTGCTGGACGAAAAGGTTGTGGAAAAAGAGGACGCTGATAGTTTAAAGAAGGTTATTCATTTCCGTAAAGATCTTGTTCAGCATTACCTTTCAATGGATCATCAGCAAATTAATAAAGTCCTTGCCCAAGAAAAAGAAGCATTGCATCGTTTTGCTCCAAAAGTGAGAATATATCTAGAAAATGAGCTTGGTCCTGTTTCAGCATTTCGCCATTAATTGTAGAGATTTTGAATACTGCAGCGCTTTCATATAGAAAGCGTTATTTTTATTTGGGATAATGAACACGATATGAACATATTGGAGTGATTTCAAAATGAAACAGTATAAGGGATACTTAATTGATTTAGACGGTACTATGTACAGAGGAATCGAGAAAATAGAGGAAGCCTGTGAATTTGTTAGGCTGCTAAAGGAAAAGAATATTCCTTATTTATTTGTAACCAATAATTCTTCAAAGACACCAAAACAGGTTGCAGAAAGATTAAGGGAATTCTCAATTCCTGCGACAGATGAACAGATATTCACTTCAAGTATGGCAACTGCAAATTTTATGTATGTAAAGAAGCGGTCAGCAAGCGTTTATGTTATTGGAGAAGAAGGAATTCAGCAAGCTTTGATTGAAAAAGGCTTCAAACTGGCAGATGACGATCATCCAGATTTTGTAGTTGTAGGAATTGATCGGAATATTAATTATGAAAAACTGTCAAAAGCGTGTATCGCTGTTCGAAATGGAGCAATTTTTATCTCAACAAATGCAGATATTGCTATTCCAACTGAACGAGGATTAGTACCTGGAAATGGTTCAATAACATCAGTCATTGCTGTCTCAACAACTATAGCTCCAATCTTTATTGGAAAACCAGAGCCAATTATTATGGAGCAAGCTTTAAAAGTACTTGGAACAAGCAAAGAAGAAACATTAATGGTTGGAGATAATTATGACACAGATATTATGGCAGGAATGAACAGTGGTCTAGATACATTGCTTGTTCATACAGGTATTACGATGAAGGAGCACCTAGCTAGTGTTAAGGAGCAGCCAACCTATGCTATTAACTCCCTTGAGGAATGGTACGAGAAAATTTAATTGGGAGATTAGCGATTTATGAATAATCTAAATGTGAAAGTGAGTGGCATTTGCTTGGTGCTTCATTTTAACAGTCAGATAAAGTGCGATTATCATTTATCCAGCTCCAGGCGGAAATCAGGTCTTAGGTCAGCGAGCTGTTAAAAAGGTTAAAGAACAAGCTTCTTAACGGCTCGCCGAGTGCTTTTCGCCGAAGGACCAGCGCTCTGCGTTTTTTGTTTAAACATCAGAATTTATTTATTATTCATTTATTAATACACATCATCAAAGATGCATGCAAACTGTGGGGACAAGAGAATGGTAAGTTCACACCTTTATTACAATGTGTGAAAATTTTCAACTAAACGTACAATTAACTCACTTACGGTTCAATAATGCGGATAAGGATGCAATCAATCTAATTATTGTACATACTAAAGAAAGACTTCGCTTATCAGCGAAGCGTTTCCTTTTTATTCAGTATTTCTTGCACGATGTGCGAGCCTGCTTGAGGCAGCTGCTGCGATTGCACCAACGATATCGTCTAAAAATGTATGACACTTTCCGGAAGATTTATCATTCAGGTAAGCTAATATACCGGGTTTTTCTTTATCAATATACCCATAATTTGTGAAGCCGATTGAACCATATATATTAACAATAGAAAAAGCTAAGACCTCGTCAACACCATAAAGGCTCTCATCAGTTTCAATTATAGATTGCAGTGGAGCTTCAAGCATTCCCTTCTCAGCTAAAACATCGAACTGAATTCCTGTCAAAATGGCATTTTGCACTTCTCTTTTTGCGAGAACTCTTTCTACATTTTTTAAGCATTCTTCTTTTGTAAGATTTTTATGGTACTTCTTTTGTAAAAAAAATACTAGATCTGCAATATCATCAACTGTTACGCCTCTTTCTATCAGCCATTGCCGGGCTCTTATTTCGACCTCATCCATTTTGTCTTTCATCAGCTTCACCCAATCCTTTTTACTAATTTATACGCAATGAACAGCCAGAATGTGTGTGTAAAATCATGGTTATGTTTAACGATCTGTCATCCAGTTGTCTATATAGAAAAAGTGTTTAACTGTTAGCTTAAAATCATTCATATTCTAGGAAAAAAAAGACTACGATAGGATAAGGGCTTTTTCATCAGAGCAGAGAGCTTTCCTGTATTAAAGCGAAAAAGGGTATATGGTGGTTTTTAAAAAAAGAATTCAGTTCTTTCGCTGATTTCATCCAATCTCACCTCCGACCTCTCATTTCCAGAGGTAAGAAGCGAGAGATGAGAATAGAAGCACTCGGCGAGACACCGATTGCCTTTATTTCAGAAATTTAAGTTCACCAAAGTAAATAAGGATAAACAGGTGGTTTTTATAAAAAGAAATCAGCTTTTTCGCTGATTTCATCCAATCCCACCTCTGACCTCTCACATCTAGAATGGAGGAAAATGTCCGTGAAAAAGAAAATTAAGGAAACATACGGATTAATTGCAACAGAAATCTTTTCTTTTGGCCCATATAAAGCTTTTCGTACACCGGGAACTATGTGTCTTATTGTCCCAGTGAGTCAAATAGAAGAAGATGAGCTATATGAACTGTATCATATGAGCCAATATTTATATGAAAAAGCTGATCCTTACGTAGCACAGTTTATGGTCGCTAGAAATGGATCTATTTTTATGGAGCATGACAATCAAAAGTATGTGGTTTTTAAGTGTGCAAACAATAATGAAGGACGCTCACTTTCAAAGGGAAGAGAATTGGCAAGATTTCATCAAAAAGGGAGGAGTTTCCCTTATGAAGTAATAAAAACAAACAGAATCGGTCAGTGGAAGCAATTGTGGGAGAAACGACTCGATCAATTGGAGAATTTTTGGAGAGGAAAAGTTCAGGCTCATCCTTTAGATCACTTTGAAAAACTGTTTATTGAATCATTTCCATATTATGTAGGACTAGCAGAAAATAGTATACAATATTTAGTAGATACAGAATTGGATGATGAACCGCAGCCAATAGATTCTGCAACAATCTGTCATCATCGTTTTACTGGAAATGTATGGAGACAAGATCAATTAATCAAACTCCCAATCGATTGGGTGTTTGATCATGCAAGCAGAGATATTGCTGAGTATATGCGCGATCAATTTTTTAATCAGCAAACGCAATTCCGTGATTCTGTTTTTTTATTTGCAGAAGAATATGACAGGACTACACCGCTTTCAGCGTTTTCATGGAGACTCATGTTCTCAAGACTTCTCTTGCCAGTTCATTATTTTGAATGCATTGAAAATTATTACTTATCACCTGAAACAGAAAACCCATACTACGAAAGAAAATTAAAAGATCTTCTTTCACGTTCAAGCGAATATGAAGAATTTCTAGCTGAATTTCATCAAATGCTCTCAATGCGAACAAAAAAAATCTATTTACCGAATATTGAGTGGCTAAGCTATACTTCTTGATCACCCCTATATGATAAAATAGAGAAAAGCTGTTTTCTTAGACTGTTGTGATTGAAACCTAGTTAAAAGCGCCTTCTGATAAAGGGGTTGTCATTTACAGGCACCCCTGATGTATTAACCGATACGACCGCAGATTTAATATTTGCCCTCTTAATGGCGTCTTTAAGAAGAATTTCAGAGGATGCAGAATATGTAAAATAAGGTAAGTGGGAAGGATGGAGCACGTTCTTGCCGATATTCACCATAAGACAATCGGTATTTTTGGAATGGGGAAAATCGGACAAGCTATTGCAAAACGCGCAACAGGTTTTTTGATAAGCTTTGGATAGAAAACATAAAACTCTGTTTAATAGAAAAAAAATCCTAAAAGGATAATCGTGTTTAACTATTTGACAGCGAACTCTAATGAGAAGGAGGAACGGAGTTAAGGTTGGTAAGTGATACATACAATCTTTTTGAAAATCTGCTTAAAAAGAAATTAAGCAGAAAAAGAGCTTGAAATATCAACTGTTGTAACGCTTACATTGTTGAAAACTGAAAATTCGCCCTTGTAAATTATTTATTAGCATAATATAATGACAAATAAATTCATTTGTGTCTACTGTATATAAACAAATGTCTACTTGAAAGGGACATAGAGGTGAGTGAGTATGAAAAAAATTAATGTTGGTTTATTAGGTTTAGGAACGGTTGGCAGCGGTGTTGTTAAGATTATTAAAGACCATCAAGATAAATTGATGCACCTAATCGGCTGTCCTGTTGAAGTAACAAAAATATTAGTAAAAGATATAGAAAAAGCACGTCAAGTTGTGGTAGATAAAAATTACTTAACGAAGGATGTTTATGAAGTCATCCGCGATCCAGAAGTAGACGTAGTTATTGAAGTGATGGGCGGTATTGAGGAAACAAAAGACTTTTTATTAGAGGCCCTTCAAAATAAAAAGCATGTTGTAACAGCAAATAAAGATTTAATGGCTGTTTATGGAAGCGAGCTTTTATCTGTCGCTACAGAAAACGGCTGTGACTTATTTTATGAAGCAAGTGTTGCCGGCGGAATCCCGATTTTAAGAGGATTAGTAGACGGTTTGGCTTCAGATCGCATTAATAAATTAATGGGTATTGTTAATGGAACGACAAATTTTATTTTAACAAAAATGAGCAAATACGGTTCCCCTTATGATGAAGTTCTTAAGGAAGCTCAAGATTTAGGTTATGCAGAAGCTGATCCAACGGCAGATGTTGAAGGATTAGACGCTGCAAGAAAAATGGCCATTCTTTCAAGATTAGGCTTTTCCATGAATGTCGATCTTGAGGATGTTTCGGTTAAAGGAATCAGTTCGGTAACGGCGGAAGATATTAATTATAGTAAGCGTCTTGGTTATACAATGAAGCTCATTGGGGTTGCACAAAGACAAGGAGAAAAGGTTGAAGTTAGCGTTCAACCGACATTGCTTCCTGATTATCACCCGCTAGCATCTGTTAATGATGAATATAATGCAGTCTATGTTTACGGTGAAGCTGTAGGAGAAACGATGTTTTACGGTCCTGGAGCCGGCAGTCTTCCAACAGCAACAGCAGTCGTTTCAGATTTGGTCGGAGTAATGAAAAACATGCGTCTTGGCGTAAATGGTAACAGCGCTGTTGCTCCGCAATTTGATAAAAACTTAAAGCTGCCAGAAGAAATTTATTCACAGCGGTTTTTACGCATTCATGTAGCAGACCAAGTTGGAGCTTTTTCAAAAATTACTTCACTATTTTCAGAAAGAGGCGTAAGCTTTGAAAAGATCCTTCAGCTTCCGTTAAAGAAAGACGACTTAGCTGAAATTGTAATTGTCACTCATCAAGCATCACAAAAAGACTTTGAAGAAATTCTTCAGCTCTTAAATGACCTTGCAGTAGTCGATAACGTAAAAAGCACATACCGTGTAGAAGGGAATAGTTGGACATGAGTTGGAAAGGATTATTACAACAGTATCGTGAATATTTACCAGTAACTGAAGAAACACCGCTGCTTACATTACATGAAGGAAACACACCACTGATCTATTTACCTAAGCTATCTGAACAACTCGGCGTAGAGCTCCATGTTAAAACTGAAGGGGTCAATCCGACAGGTTCGTTTAAAGACCGTGGGATGGTCATGGCGGTTGCAAAAGCGAAAGAAGAAGGCAGCGATACTGTCATGTGCGCTTCTACCGGAAACACATCTGCAGCGGCAGCAGCTTATGCAGCGAGAGCAAATATGAAATGTATCATCGTCATTCCGGACGGGAAAATTGCTTTTGGAAAGCTCGCTCAAGCTGTTATGTATGGAGCGGAAATATATGCTATTAAGGGAAACTTCGATCAAGCATTAACGATGGTTCGGAATATATGTGCTAAATTACCGATTACTCTTGTCAACTCAGTTAATCCTTATCGCATTGAAGGTCAAAAGACCGCTGCATTTGAAGTTTGTGAACAACTAGGAACAGCTCCAGATGTACTGGCAATCCCAGTCGGTAACGCTGGAAACATCACAGCGTACTGGAAGGGATTTAAAGAGTTTCACGAGCGTAACCAGACAGGCTTGCCTGAAATGAGAGGCTTTGAAGCTGAGGGTGCGGCTGCCATTGTACGAAATGAGGTCATTGAAGAGCCTGAAACAATTGCAACTGCTATTCGAATTGGAAACCCGGCAAGCTGGGACAAAGCAGTTTCAGCAGCAGAAGAATCTAATGGAAAAATTGATGAAGTGACAGATCCGGAAATCTTAAGCGCCTATAAACTTTTAGCAAGAACAGAAGGAGTTTTTGCTGAACCAGCATCATGTGCTTCAATTGCAGGTGTTATTAAACAAATAAAATCAGGTGAAATTAAGAAGGGCAGTAAGGTAGTCGCTGTCTTAACGGGCAACGGACTTAAAGATCCTAATACAGCCGTTGATGAATCTGAAATTAAGCCATTGGTTCTTCCAAATGACGAAGATGCCGTATTGGAGCAGCTTAGAGGAGTTGCAAAAGTATGACTGAAGGTGACATGTTAAAAATTACGGTACCTGGGAGCACGGCCAACCTTGGACCTGGGTTTGATTCCATTGGACTTGCGCTGAATTGTTATTTGACAATGACAGTGTCTCCCAATAAACAGTGGGAGTTTGTTGCTGAAAGTGAAATGGTCAAAGATATTCCTTCGGGTAAAGAAAACCTGGTTTATCAAGTAGCCAAGTTTACAGCAGACAAGTACAAAGCTGAATTACCTCCATGCAAAGTTTACGTTTGGAGCGATATTCCCTTAGCGAGGGGTTTGGGAAGCAGCGCTGCAGCTGTTATAGGAGGAATTGAACTAGCGAATCAGCTTGCGGGATTAAATCTATCCGACGACGAAAAAGTACGATTATCGAGTGAATATGAAGGCCACCCAGATAACGTTGGTGCCTCCCTGCTAGGCGGCCTTGTCATTGGCCTGCATCAGGAAGACGAAACAGAACTCGTCCACATCCCCAACCTTGATGTTGATGTCATTGCCATTATCCCTTCATATGAAGTGTTCACGAAGGATGCAAGAGACGTCCTGCCAGGCGCAATGCCATATTCAAAGGCAGTCGAGGCAAGTGCTGTAAGCAATCTGTTAGTCGCCGCCCTTCTTACAAAAAATTGGGGCTTAGTCGGGAAAATGATGAGTCGGGACCTCTTCCATCAACCATACCGTCAATCCCTCGTTCCAGAACTTGCAGAAGCCGAAAAAATTGCAAGAGCAGAAGGAGCCTACGGAGTGGCATTGAGCGGAGCAGGCCCAACAATTCTATGCTTAACAAGGAAAGAGAACTCTGAACAGCTCGCTAAAACATTTGCTGATGCTTTTCCAGAATGTGAAGTGAAAAACCTGGGGATCGCTGAAAAAGGATGCTATGTAGAGTCTGTTGGTACAGTTTTAGAAAAGGGAGGACTATCTTAGGGTAGTTCTTTTTTGTGAGGTCGAATAATTGCTGAAATTTGGCCGAAATGCTACTTAAAATGGCCGGATTTCCCAAGGGTTTGGTTGAATTAAAGTTTTCGTTAATACATTAATTAAATTATCCATTTGTAAACTAAAAAAGAGCTGTCAAATAACAGCCCTTTTTAAAATCATTCTTATTAAAATACTTGTTCTACTTCTACTACGCCTGGAACTTCTTCAAGCAGTGCTCTTTCGATACCTGCTTTTAGTGTGATCGTTGAACTTGGGCAGCTTCCGCAAGCTCCTAAAAGACGAAGTTTTACAATCCCGTCCTCGACATCCACTAGCTCACAGTCTCCGCCGTCACGTAATAAAAATGGGCGCAGTTTATCTAATACTTCTTGAACCTGTTCTCTCATTTCCACTTCAGTCAAAATAATCGACTCCTTCCTTATGTCCTTTATTATATTCAATTCGCATCCGAAAATCTATTGAGATGTTTGTGGAACATTAACAATAGTTTACCATATTCTCAAGCAACTGAGAATGAAAAAATGAAATTCACAATTGAGAATGGATTTCTCCTCCATTATTGTCTACAATAGAAAAAAAGACAACCGGGGGAACAAACTAATGAAAAAAGAAGTAGAAGTTTGTGTTTATGGTACTGAAGTATTATGTCCAAGCTGCGTTAATTTACCATCATCCAGGGAAACGTATGAGTGGCTGCAAGCGGCTATTTCAAGAAAGTACCCGGATCAGCCCTTTCAAATGGATTACATTGATATCCATCAGCCACCTGAGGACGAGTTAAAAAAAAGCTTTTCTGAAAAAGTGCTAAACGATGAATACTTTTATCCGTTAATTGTAATCGAAGGAAATGTAGTAGGTGAAGGAAATCCACGTTTAAAAGTGATATACAAGGAAATGGAAAAACACGGTTATATTCCTGTTGCTTGATATTTTAATAAGCGCGAGTTAAAAAAAGGACTAATTAAGTTCTATATACCTTAAGACTTATCTAATCAGAATAGACAATTACGGGAATGAGACTGGAATAGCGGTTACTGCAATGAAACTAGGCCATTCATTAATACATCTTCCGCACGACATATCTTCTTTTTGAGGCAGATTTGGATTAATCAAATAAAAAAACTCGCTGTATTGAGGTATAACGGGTTTACTTTAGAGGTGCAAACATTGTAAAGCACATAGGAAAACGCACTTGAATTCACAATATAATTCACAGTGCGTTTGGCGAATTTTCATCGCTTATCATTTCCTAATTCACATAGGAAATCACAGGGTATGAAATAATTATTGGAGAGTTTGTGAATTCTTTGTGATTTAGTACATGGATTATGTTGCGATGACAAAGATTGTTGGATTTAATTTTAATGGGTAACGTTCACGAGCACTTAGACTTCTTCAGGATTAGTGGGGCTGAGGAGACCCCACAGATGGAAGTCTCCCCACAACGCATCAAAATGAGGTTCACTTGGTTTTTTTGAAACATAAGAAGTCTTATCCTTAATAGAGGAACCAGTGATAGTTAAAATAAGTGGAGGTTTTCCGGTTAAACTGTAGAATAGAGCTCATTTAGGTGTATATAAGCGGAGGTTTTCCGATTAAGCAAAGCAAATGTACCCATTTTCACGTTTTTCGAGTCAATAGTCGGAATCTTTCCGTCTATTTTGGCTATTTTCAGTGCTATTAGATAAATAA
>NZ_JACXAI010000013.1 GCF_014773385.1 Metabacillus arenae
ATTGAGGTAGCGAGTTTTATTTATATGGGAATTTGAATCAATAAGCAAATATGTGACCCCGTGCCTTAAGAATACTAGAGAATCCTCAAAAATGACTAAAGGACGGTTTTCTCGAGAGGCTCGTCTTAACCTGGGCTTAGCCTCAGGGGGCTTTACTTTCTATCACCCATTATGATACTTATACATCCAAAGTACACCAGATTTGAGCAGTCTTGGTACTCTGCCAATTAGCGGACGGTCATTGACTAAACCGAATCCTGCTTTTTTTCCTAATGAGCCAAGAACTCCTTTTAATTTAAAAGGAGGAAATTTTTCTGGAACCGGTTCATTGTTCCATCTCTTCACAAGTACTTGGACGATTTGTTCTGCTTGAGCTTCTGCAAGTTGAGCACTAGGTGAATGAGGCAGGCTTGCACAATCTCCCACTACATAAACATGTTCATCACCTGGAAGGTTATGCTGGACGGTTAAATGAACGCGGCCTTGATAGTCTTTGTCTACTTCCATTTTACGGACTACTTTATTTGGCTGAATACCTGCTGTCCATACGATCGCATCTGCTTCAACCGGCTCACCGTTGTTGTAGACGATGTTTTGTTCGACCTTTGTGATGTTTGCTTCGTTAATGATTTCAATTCCGTGTTCTTCAAACCATGTTTGCACATAACGGCTTAATCTTTCGGGAAAAGCAGAAAGAATCATTTTTCCGCGGTCAAATAATTTTATTTTTAAATCTTTACGGCTTTCTCTCAGTTCACTTGCAAGTTCAACCCCGCTTAAGCCGGCACCGACAATCGCAACGGTTGCTCCAGCCGATAAATTGTTTAGAGCCTGATAGGTTACACGTGATTTATCGATGGTTTGGATACTTAATGTATTCTCCTCTGCTCCCGGGACATTATGGTATTTGTCTTCACAGCCTAATCCAATGATGAGGTCATCATAAGAAATAACTGCACCATCTTCAAGGTGTACAAGCTTCTTTTCCCTATCAATATGAAAAACTGAACCATACCTCGTTTTTAAGCGATCATGCTCTGGCAAAGACACCCGTACATGATGATCTGAAATCGTTCCCGCAGCTAATGCATAATATTCTGTTTTCAAGCAGTGGTACGGATTTTTATCCACTAACGTGATTTCAACGTCGTCAGGTAATTGATTCGGCAACAGACGAAGCAGTACACGCATATTTCCATAACCCGCTCCAAGAATCACTAAATTTTTCATTTATAGATTCTCCTTTTTCCTCTAGAAGTCAAATTAAAAAGTTTAATAACCTACTAAAACCTTTTCAAAATTCCAACTAAAATTATATCTAATTTGAAAAAGAATCACAATAACCCCTGGAAAAATACTATTTATTTCTTCAAGTTAGTGAATTAGTATGACATATTTCGATATACGAAATAAAGAGAAACTTTCTTAAGTGTGAGTTTTGTTAGTATTTTAAAAAGTATATATCCCAATAATTGACGGAATGTGGGAAAAAAGGTAGAGTAGAGATGCTGGTAGAGAGGTGAGAAGATTTGAAGCCAATCATAGAATTTTGTGTAAGCAATTTAGCAAATGGATCTCAAGCAGCTATGGAAAAATTAGAAAAAGACCCAAATTTAGATATCGTTGAATACGGCTGCTTAGGCTATTGTGGTAAATGCTTTGAATCGCTGTATGCATTAGTCAATGGTGAGGTTGTCGCTGGAGAAACTCCAGACGAGCTCGTTCAGCATATATATGATTATTTAGAAGAAAATCCAATGTTTTAAAAAACGAGCAAATTTTGCTCGTTTTTTTTAAGGAAAGAAAGTTTTTTAAACCGGAAGGACCGGCTTGTACTTATGTTACGTGTATCCATTTTAAGGATTCTACTAAGTTGCAATTTCCGTTATTTTCCTCAACCAACATCCACTGCTCTAGTATTTTTTCACTATAATCCTTCGTCAAAACCAGCGAATAGTTGTTTGAAACTGTAAAAGTAGGGTTATTGAATAGAGAAAGAAGTTTTGTTGAAAAATAATCGTATGATTAAACAGTTTTGTCAATCTAAATAATTATGTCGAAATAAGGTGGACAGCATTATCGTATATTGTTATCTTGTATAAGTCATCTTTTTATCAAGCTGCGCCTTTTCTTCAACATTTGTTTGATTTCATCCTTCAAGGCACTATGCGAACCGGGAAGAAAACAGCGATCTTTCATCCTTAATCCTAATTAGAAGGAAAGGCATGGTCTTGATTACTGCTATATACATTAATATGAAACTTTAGGACGAGGTGGAAAAATTGATAAATATTTTATGGGGATTGCTTGGGGTTGCTGCAATTTTTGCCATCGCTTTTCTATTATCTGAGAAGAAGGGTTCTATAAAGCCCAGAACGATTTTTGGTGGCTTTGCAATCCAATTGCTGTTTGCGTTTATCGTTTTAGAATGGAGCTTAGGGAGAAAGGTTTTTTTATGGTTTTCTGAAACGGTTTCAAACCTGGTGGGATATGCCAACGAAGGAGTAACCTTCTTGTTTGGATCATTAGGAGATCCTACTCAGGCAACAGGTCCAATCTTTGCATTCACTGTTCTAACCATTATTATTTTCTTTTCTTCATTAATCTCGGTACTATATTACCTAGGAATCATGCAAATTATTATTCGTTTCATCGGAGGCGGCCTATCAAAGCTGCTTGGTACTAGTAAACCAGAATCACTTTCAGCAGCTGCGAACATATTTGTTGGACAAACAGAGGCCCCTCTTGTTATTCGGCCGTTTATCCCTAATATGACGAAATCTGAATTATTTGCTGTTATGACAGGCGGGCTGGCATCTGTTGCCGGTTCAGTGCTGTTCGGATATGCTGCATTAGGTGTTCCGTTACAATATCTGTTGGCTGCAAGTTTTATGGCAGCTCCATCTGGGCTTATAATGGCCAAAATGTTTATACCAGAAACGGAAAAACCAGTTACAGAGGAAAATATAAAGATGGAAAGTGATGATGAAGCAGCAAATGTTATTGATGCAGCGGCACGAGGAGCTTCAACTGGTCTTCATCTAGCTTTAAATGTTGGAGCCATGTTACTAGCATTTATTGCCCTAATCGCCTTGTTAAATGGTATTTTGGGAGGAATCGGAGGGCTTTTCGGTGCTGAAAACCTTACTCTAGAATATATTCTAGGTTTTGCATTTGCTCCTCTAGCCTTTGTTATTGGTGTTCCTTGGGAAGAAGCTATTAAAGCAGGAAGCTTTATTGGACAAAAACTAGTCTTAAATGAATTCGTTGCCTATTCAAATTTTGCAGGTCAAATGGAAACCTTATCAAATAAAACGGTAGCAATTATTAGTTTTGCTTTATGTGGATTTGCAAATCTTTCCTCCGTTGCTATCCTTTTAGGCGGACTTGGGGGTATGGCGCCCACTCGCCGTCAAGATATTGCCAAATTAGGTATTCGTGCTATTACAGCAGGTACATTGGCAAACCTTTTAAGTGCAGCTATTGCAGGAATGTTCCTGTAAAAAAACGCTACGTCTTTCTAGAGGTGAGAGGTCGGAGGTGGGAGTGGAAGAAATCAGTGAAAGAGCTGATTTCTTTTTCTAAGAACCATATACTTATTAGTGCTTTAAGAAGCTTAAACATTCTGATCTTAAAAAGAAAGGTGTTTTCACATGCTGGCAAAACAAAGGTTATCTCTTGAGGTGAAAAAGAAAGAGCGGAAAAGAAAAAATAAAAACTCCTCGGATTGTAACAATCACGAGGAGTTTTTATTGTATATAACAACGGGGGATATTTTTTATTGTGCTCACATTTCCAACAATTTATACTAATAAAAACGAAAAAATTTGGAGGACCTTATGAAATCGTTTCAATTTACAAAAATGCATGGGCTAGGGAATAACTATATATATGTCAACATGTTCAAGGAGAATATTGATGAAAAAGATTTTTCACAAATAGCAATCGATGTTGCTAATGTTCATACAGGTATCGGGTCTGATGGACTCATCTTAATATGTCCTTCAGATGTGGCCCCTGTTAAGATGAGAATATTTAATAATGATGGATCAGAAGGGAAAAATTGTGGTAATGGTTTAAGGTGTGTAGCAAAATATGCGTACGAGCATAAAATAGTAGATCGAATAGAATTTCCGATTGAAACTCTATCAGGCATTGTTCATGCAAAAATTTGTGAAGAGAATGATAAAGTCAAACAAGTAACGGTAGATATGGGCATCCCAGCCCTTACTAAAAAGGAAATTCCTATGTCAGGCAACCATGAAAGCTATACGATTAATGAAATAATGACCTTTGACTCTAAAGAGTATGCAGTAACAGCTGTTTCAATGGGGAATCCTCATCTCATTTTTTATGTAGACAGCATAAAAAATGCACCAGTCACAACTTTAGGACCTATTGTGGAAAAGGATGAACGCTTCCCTGAAAGTGTAAATGTAGAGTTTGTGGAAGTTGCAGGAGAGGATGAGCTTCATTTTCGGGTATGGGAAAGAGGATCAGGTGTTACTCAAGCATGCGGGACAGGTGCTTGTGCCGCAGTAGTGGCATCTGTATTAAATGAATATACAAAAAAGGGCAGGGATACAATCGTTCATTTAGCAGGGGGAGACTTAGTTATTAACTGGACGGAAGAAGGCAATGTTTTAATGACAGGTCCTGCTGAAGTAATTTGTGATGGGACATATTACTATGATTATCAGTAAACACCTTTTTATAAAGGGGCTACAGTAATTTTCGAAGTATTAACTTGTTTCATTCGCAACAAATGATATGAAAACAGAATAAGAAAAATCAGAATTGTTGAGTAAGAGCCAGAGGAAGAGTATACTAATAGTAGGGCCATTAAGAATAATAAAGGAGGTCTATCTATGTCTAATCTTGTAAACATTACAGAAGCTGCAGCTTTTCAAATAAAAGATATGATGAAGGAACATGAGGAAGAAAGTGCGTATTTGCGAGTTGGTGTAAAAGGCGGAGGATGCAGCGGACTTTCATACGGTATGGGCTTTGAGCATGAAAAAAGTGAAGAAGATACGGAACTGGAGCTTCACGGCATTAAAGTACTTGTTGATAAAGAAAGTGCTGCTATTATAAACGGAACTGTCATTGATTTTAAACAATCGATGATGGGCGGCGGCTTTACCATCGATAACCCTAACGCCATTGCTTCATGTGGATGCGGCTCATCATTCAGAACGGCTACAAATGAAGGAACACCTGAGGAATGCTAGTATTTTAATGATTGAGTGACAGTGGAATTTTTGAGTCTGAAAATGCATAACTACACTCTAAAAGAGTTATGCCAAGGTTGGAACCACATACCTTCTCAGTAGTTAAAAACCATAACTACACGAGGAGGTTTTTTTATGGCTTTAAAAAGAGAGTGAACGTTAACTGTAAATCTCGTGCTGGTGCGAATATACAGGACAACATAGAACTTTCATAAGAGTCGGATCGCATGATCGATTTAGGAAAAAGGACGCTAGACAAGAGTCCTGCATATATTAAAAAGGGTGTATGCCACGTATAAATCGAGGAGGAGAATGATGTGATGTATTATCATGCCCCATATGCCTATCCTTATATGCAGAGATTAAACTCAATGGATGAAATGCAGGATGGCCTTTATAATTGGGTAAAAATAAAATTTACAAACAATACTGAAAAAGAGGGGTTTGTCTATTACTTAGACCATAACTCAGGTTCAGTATATTTTCTAAGCTATCCTGAATTAGCGACTGCACAGGCTAATATAAAAGATATTTCGAGTAAAGAAATACTAAGTGAACCACCTTCAGAGCAAGATGAAGAGCAATCAGCCCAACAACAAGATGATGGTCAGGAGCAAACAGAGGAAACACAAGGTGCTTCACAACAACAAGCAGACTCCCAGCAGCAAGAAGGAGAGTCGGATTCTCCAGAATTTCCCTTGGAGCAATTTCAACAAATGTTTGGGCAATTTGGTCAGCAAAATAGCGGAACTCAAAATGAGGATGACCTATTGGAAGGCATCCTGCCTGAAGGGCAAAACGGTATTGACGAAATGGGCACAATGATGCCAGGCAGCCAGAACGGAGGCGGCCAAATGGGAGGAATGATGCCAGGCAGCCAGAACGGAGGCGGCCAAATGGGAGGAATGATGCCAGGCAGCCAGAACGGAGGCGGCCAAATGGGAGGAATGATGCCAGGCAGCCAGAACGGAGGCACTCAAATGGGAGGAATGATGCCAGGCAGCCAGAACGGAGGCGGCCAAATGGGTGGAATGATGCCAGGCAGCCAGAACGGAGGCGGCCAAATGGGTGGAATGATGCCAGGCAGCCAGAACGGAGGCGGCCAAATGGGAGGAATGATGCCAGGCAGCCAGAGCGGAGGCGGCCAAATGGGTGGAATGATGCCAGGCAGCCAGAACGGAGGCGGCCAAATGGGTGGAATGATGCCAGGCAGCCAGAACGGAGGCGGCCAAATGGGAGGAATGATGCCAGGAGGTCAGAACGGAAGCAGCCAGATGGAAGGGTTGATGCCAGGAGGTATGTTTGGCCAAATGCCTAGGGAGTACAAATACCATCCACCAGCTAAGCGATTTAGACCACAGTCTTATGATCCGCAAATTATGGAATCCGGGGTTTATTCACCATTTCATTACTAGGAGAAGAAAGTTCATATTTTTGGAATATTAACAAATAAAGTAATATGACGCCCACAGGATGTAGGGCACACTTTCTCACGGAAGTGGCTCTTTTAGTCTGAGTACCTTTTTCCCGAACACCTGTGGGCAAGTAATCCCTCATCTATCTTCTTAGCTTCAAATAAAGCCAGCGCCATAAGGTTTTAATGTCCTTTCAGGGTGTGGTGATATTTAACAATTTAGATAGTGATTATCGATGTCCAGACCGATAGCACATCACGGGTAAATTCTAGGGTGATGTAAATAGCACTTTTCCTTGAAAACTCTAAGGACAATTTTCTAATTAGAAAGCCCTTTGAATATATTTTTTCAAGGGGTGGTGGCATGAAGGTGAATAAAACAAAACAACGGTTTTTATGGCAGGAACCTGATTCAATGTGAAGACTGTGGAAGTTTTATGCCCTACAGGCAAGCTAATTTGGTTATGTATGCTTCTGGAGGGCGTATTGTAGTATGTGATTATTGCGGACCAGCTTATGCGTATGACCGAGTATTTTATTAACTTAATATAAAAGCAATTATAGAAAATGTTTTCAAATCCACTAAAAAAAGCCATGCACCTTTGAACAACACCTTATCTTGACGTTCAAATTAACAGCAAAATACCAGATGATATTAAAAACGGCAGATATTGTGTTAAAGGAGCCTGGCTCGTTACTTTTTGGTTAACGCTGTATCATTACTTTTGTTCAAATAGACTTGTACTATGAAGAGGCTGAACTCTTGCTTTAGGGTCCATGTAAGCTTTTGCATTATTAACGGCAGTCGGAGATTCGCCAAACCCGCTCGCGATAAGCTTTACTTTTCCGTCGTAAGTACAGATGTCCCCTGCGGCATATATGCCTTCAACATTGGTTTCCATTTTGGAGTTCACGATAATAGAATTTTTTTCAATTTCAAGTCCCCAGTTTTTGATTGGACCAAGTGAAGAAATGAATCCAAAGTTTACAATCACATCGTCTACTTCAATTACCTCTTTCCGATCACCTTTAACTTCTTCCAGTACAACCTGTTCGATACGCTCTTCACCGACTAATTCGATTGGTACGAAAGGTGTTAATACTTCCACTTTAGAATTGTGAAGATTTTCTACGCTATGTTCATGCGCACGGAACTTATCACGTCTATGAACAATGGTTACCTTTTCTGCAATTGGCTCAAGCATTAATGCCCAATCTACTGCTGAGTCTCCACCGCCGCATAACACCACACGTTTGCCGGCAAATTTATTTAAGTCATCTACAAAGTAATGAAGGTTGCTGCTTTCATATTTTTCCGCAGCTTCAAGTTCAAGCTTTCTTGGTTTAAAAGCACCGTTACCTGCTGTAACAATGATGGTTTTGGAATAATGCACTTCATTATTTGTTGTCAACTTAAATATGCCGTCTGCCTGTTTTTCGACATTTTCAACTGCTTGGTCTAGAGCGACACTATTTTCAAATTGGGACATTTGTTCTTTTAAGTTATCGACGAGTTCTTGAGCTCGAATTTTAGGGAAGCCGGCAACATCGTATATGTATTTTTCGGGATATAATGCTGTTAGTTGTCCTCCTAACTGAGGTAAGCTCTCTATAATTTTAACTGAAGCCTGGCGCATTCCCCCGTAAAATGCCGTAAATAAGCCAACAGGTCCTCCTCCAATAATTGTTATGTCATATACTTTTTCATCTTCTCTCACGTCTAAACTCCTCCAATTGATGATAGTTCTTAACTGCATTTTATCATATATTGAATGATTGGTGTTTGTGTAGGATTCACAAGAAGTAATCGCTCTCATTCCTACTAGTTAATCATATGAAAATTCCCTCGTAAATAAAAGTGGATTGGCTAATTTTAATCTCAAGTTTCTGATAATATATGTCTAAGGAAGATCCTTCATTTGCCTATAGATCAGCTTTTTCTATTGGAAAAACATTATATCAAATATCCTTCTTTATTTTTTAAATTTTCTCAACCTTTCATTTCGGCAAAAATATGCTTGAAAAAACATTTTGAAATCGCTAATATTAATTATAGACATATTATTGTTAGATTTTTATGAATTTCTATTTACAATTTGTTAGATTTTCTACGCAGAAGTAAGTGAAGTATTTCACAAACTTTTCTAAAGAAAATCAAAAATAAAATGTTGAAAAGTAGGGATGATAAGAAAAGATATTATTCATCCTTTACAACAAAATTAGAAAAGGTGGATGTGATTAGGTTGAGAAAGCCAAGAGTCGTAGTTTTAGGAGCAGGTTATGGTGGTTTAATTACTGTTACACGCCTGCAAAAATTAATAGGTGTAAACGAAGCAGACATTACATTAGTGAATAAAAACGATTATCACTATGAAACAACATGGCTGCATGAAGCTTCAGCTGGTACTTTACATCATGATAAATGCCGGTATGAGATTAAAGATATTATTGATAATAGCCGCGTAAACTTTGTAAAGGATACAGTGGTTGAAATAAAAAAGGATGAAAAGAAAATTGTCCTTGCACAAGGAGAACTTGAATATGATTACTTAGTAATCTCATTAGGTTCAAATCCTGAAACATTCGGTATCAAAGGATTAAAAGAATATGCATTCGGCATTACAAATATTAATTCCTCCCGCCAATTACGTGAGCATTTGGAATACCAATTTGCAACTTATAATACTGAAGAACATAAACAAGAAGACCGATTAGTAATTGTTGTTGGAGGTGCTGGATTTACAGGTATTGAATTCCTTGGTGAATTAGCAAACCGTGTTCCAGAACTATGCCGTGAATACGATATTGACCATAAAAAAGTTCGGATTATTTGTGTGGAAGCAGCCCCGAATGCATTGCCTGGATTTGATCCTGAGTTAGTAGAGTACGCAGTTAACCACTTACAGCGCAAGGGCGTGGAATTTAAAATTGGTACTGCAATTAAAGAATGTACAGAAGATGGAATCGTCGTTGCAAAAGATGATCAAATGGAAGAAATTAAAGCGGGTACTGTAGTCTGGGCTGCCGGAGTCCGCGGTAACAGCATTGTAGAAGAAGCAGGCTTTGAAAACATGCGCGGCCGTGTGAAAGTAAAACCAGATCTTCGCGTTGAAGGGCATGATGAGGTCTTTATTATTGGTGACTGTGCACTAATCATCAATGAAGAAATTAACCGCCCGTTCCCTCCTACAGCCCAAATCGCAATGCAGCAAGGGGAAACTTGTGCTAAAAACCTTGCCGTCCTTGTCCGCGGCCAAGGAGAAATGGAAGAATTTAAACCTGATATTAAAGGGACTGTTGCTTCACTTGGTGAAAGTGATGCAGTAGGTGTTGTTTTCGGCAAGAAAGTAGTCGGAACAAAAGCTTCTTTTATGAAGAAAATGATCGATAACCGTGCATTATTCATGGTAGGCGGACCTTCGCTAGTCTTGAAAAAAGGGAAATTTAAGTTCTTCTAAAAAGTATAAAAAGATGATAATTCCTGCTACGGAGTAATAAAAGGCATATAATCAAGTCAATTGTAATTTATAAAAAAAGGCAAAAGTCACTCGGCTTTTGTCTTTTTTTATAAAGGGAGTTTCTAACAAACATTGTTTCTGGAAGGAATAACGGATATACGTTTCACATTGCTGAGAGCGAGACTTCAAGAAATAGCTGGTTCGCCCTTTGGGATGGCTTGTCAAGTAACCTTAAAAATTGGGCTTGCGCTGGAGCTAGTGGTTCCAGTAACAATCTCCATCACTTAGACAGCTAAGGTATCTCCCCAGGAGAGATTAGAAGGAATCGGTGAGACATCGATTGCCTTTATCGAAAGGACTGTTGCATGTTAATTGGTATAATTTCTTAACGGAAGGATGATTAGAGTTGACAACAAAAAGAGGAAATGTATGGCTTGCCGTTTCTGGAATCGTTGAGAACGATAAGGGGGAATGGCTCGTTGTGAAAAAGACATACGGAGGGTTAAAAGGAAATTGGTCCTTTCCAGCGGGTTTTGTAAAAGCAGGTGAGACCGTTGATCAAGCAATTAAAAGAGAAATACAAGAGGAAACCGGTATACAAACAGAAATTTGCGGGCTAATTGGGGTGCGCTCAGGGGTTATTGGAAAAGAAATCAGTGATAATATGCTGATCTTCCGCTTACATGCAAAAAGCTCTGAAATTTCTCCTCAAGAAAAAGAAGTATCTGATGTAAAATTTAAATCACGAGAGGAATTGGCAATTGATCAGGCTTCATCTCTACTCGTAGTGTATTTTGCAGAGACGGGATTTCAATCTTCTTTAAATTTATATGATACCTTTAATCCTGGAAAGCATTTTGGATACGAGTCATATCACCTGTTTTTTTAATTTTCACAAAAGTAAGAAAATAAGAGAATAAAGAAGATAGGGATTGATGTATTCGCTTACACGAGAAAATTCGTTAGAAAACCTCCCTTTATTCTTGACAAAAAGCTTGATATATTAGCTAGAACTTAGTTAATTGAAGGGGAGAATATTTATGACGACTTCTACGAAAATAGAGAAGAAAGAATGTCCGTATTGTTCCGGAAAAGGTTATTTTCAACTATTATTAGGCGGATCTGAAACTTGTGATAATTGCCATGGTACTGGCAAGAAGTCATAATTTGTTCACAGGCCTCATATTGACTTGTTCCCAGCACCTCCAGTACACTATTATTGGTAACACTGGAGGTGCTTGAATGTTTTTGCCTGTCGTTCTTTTATCCATGCTTTTATTCTTAGTTTTATTTTTTGGAATCGGTTTCTTGCTTAATATGCTTTTAAGAATGTCTTGGATTATGGCGATTATTTATCCGATTGTTTGTTTTTTTATAATAAATACTCTTCCATTAGCTGAATATATTCATGAGCCTGGTTCATCATTTGCTGCATTTGGCGAAAGGCTTGTGTCGCTTGCTTTGGCTGATATTTTGATTTTAACAAGCGGCTTGGTTGGTGCGATTATTTCAGGGATTGTCATAAGAATGCTGCGAGTAAG
The DNA here is from genome assembly GCF_014773385.1 of Metabacillus arenae. Classification (GTDB taxonomy): domain Bacteria; phylum Bacillota; class Bacilli; order Bacillales; family Bacillaceae; genus Metabacillus_D; species Metabacillus_D arenae. Next base: position 11,645 of record NZ_JACXAI010000013.1, read on the forward strand.
AGGATATCAAATGTTTTAGAACCTTTTTCTTTAAATGGAGAAGGTTCTTTTTTCTTTTAAAATCAGCATGTATAAGTCAATAAAGCGCTATAGGGGAAATATTTTAAAAAAGAAATCAGCTCCTTCGCTGATTTCATCCACTCCGATCTCCGACCTCTCACTTCCATTAAGACTTGAAGAGATTTCTTAAAGCTATTAGAATTTGCCCTAGCAAATAAGAACGATTGAGTATAAAAAACCTCTTAACCCACGATTTATGCAAACTCCCATAAAAGCCGATTCTATAGTTTTACCCTCAAATTCCCTGTTATCCCTCTTATGTTAAAATTTGGATATCCTTCAATTTGAATAATGTTTTTTATTTTTGGAAACGAATAGTGTGTGGGAGGAGTGAAAGGAAAAAAATGAAAATGATAGGGTCTTGGTCTATACGTTTACTAATGACTGCATTATTTTGTTTAGCGTTAGTGACAACCTTTGAAACAATCTCAGGGGTCAAAGCAGGGGAGTTAGTCAATTTTCCCGCAGATCATAAAGACGGAGAAGGACATTCTTTTAAATTATTCGGCCTTTCTTTTAAAATGTTACAAAAACAACCTGTATCCAAAAACTTTATCTCTTCAAGTGAGGAGGCAGTTAATCAAAATCTTTCGTTGGAAGAAGAATTCGAAAGGAATAACTACCCGAAAAAATCTGTCGTTGCTACTGGTTATACGGCAGGCTACGAATCGACAGGTAAGAATCCAAACCACCCAGAGTATGGAATAACCTATTCAGGAGTCAAAGTAAAAAGAGATACATTTTCAACAATCGCTGCTGATTTAAGTGTGTTTCCGATTGGAACAGTCCTTTTCATACCAGGTTACGGTTATGGGGTGGTGGCCGATAAAGGTGCTGCGATCAAAGGGGCCAAATTGGATTTGTATTATGAAACGGTGAATGATGTATATGACCATTGGGGTAAAAAACAATTAGAGGTTTATATTGTAAAAGAAGGAAATGGATCATTAACTGAACAGGAATTAAAAATGATGAATGAGGAAAAGACGATGCAGGTCGTTCGGCAGCCATTTCAAAAAAAGAAAAGCTAGTTTTATGCCAGGGATCACCACAGGAATGATACATAGAGAAGCCTGGCATTTTTGATCATTTCTTTATTACTATGTTTGAATTGTTTTCAACTACAAATCCGTATAAATTGTAAGACATGAGCTCCATTCGAAGATACCTAGCATTTTAATTTAATTGATTCTTACTTATCTAAAATGATCTAAAGGTTCTCTTCCATCGTGAGCAGGGAAGACGTTTGGATTCAAGAGCGGAGCAAGCTTTTTTAATCCTAACAGCAGTCTGGGAGAAGGCCTGCAGAATAGTGCTTCCTCAAGTAAATGAATGTTGCCTTCTTGTACAGCATGAAGGGTGTCAGCTTGCTCTCTTTTTAAAACATGCTCTTTTTTCATACGTTTTTCTTCAACTCCGACCCAACACATACAAATGTGGTCTGGGTTGCGGGTAAGAACCTCATCCCAATCAGTTTGAACACTTGCTTGCTCTTCATGATGAAAAACATTTTTTGCCCCAGCTAATTCCGCAATTTCAGTTAACCAATTTTTCTTTCCTGGTGTAAATATCGGTTTTGGCCACCATTCGAAATAAACAGACTTAGGCTGATTAATTTTCTGGGCGAATCCTCGGTATGTAGAAATAAATTGATGAAAAGAATGAGCGGCCTTTTTTGCGTACTCAGTTTGGCCTGTTAGTTCTCCGACCTTAACTAAGTCTTCAGCTATTTCATTTAAAGACTGAGGATTCAGCACAACATGAGGGATTTTACGTTTTTCTAATTCTAAAATGTTTTTTTCCATGCCTGGCACACTTAATGAAGCTAATACAAGATCAGGTTTCATTTCTTCAACTAAATCCATATTAATTGAAAGGTCTGGACCTAGACGAGGCAGAGAATGAACTTCATTAGGCCAATCAGAATAATCATCAACAGCAACTATGTGTTTTGTTAAATTTAAATAGCCTAGTAATTCTGTATTGCTTGGGCAGATTGAGATAATCCTCATTGATATCCTCCTTAAGCTATCAAGAAATAATACAGGGTAAGGGCAACCGCGATCCCTGTTAATCCTCCAAAAAAGACTTCGATCGGCTGGTGCCCGAGAAGCTCTTTTAATTTTTTTTGTTTTTCTTTTTCTTCAGCCTTTGGCCACCCTTTTGCCTCTTCAACGAAAATACTGAAATCTGCAACCAGTTTGTTAATAACAGTTGCTTGTTCTCCTGCATGGCGTCTAACTCCTGTTGCATCAAACATGGTAATGATCGCAAAAACTGCTGACAACGCGAAAATAGAAGATTCAATTCCTTGTTCTAGTGCAATTGCAGTTGAAAGGGAGGTAACGGCTGCAGAATGGGAGCTTGGCATTCCGCCGGTACTAGTAAGCAGCGACCAATCAATCTTTCTAGAAACAGCAAACTGAATGGGAACCTTGACAAACTGTGCGAAAAAAATTGCTGCTAATGATGCGAGCAATGGGAAATTAAATAGTAGTTCCATGCTGAAACAATCCTTTCTTTCTATGCTGCCTTCCTATATAAATACTTTCTAAAAAGTACTAAAATTAGTTTTGCTTTGATAAAATAAACTTGAAGAGGGGTGTTGCCTGAGTGACTATGTATCCTCTTAGTTACTATCATTTTTTTATTTCTTTTAACGAAGGTGATTATTACACTTGCCATGACTTATTAGAAGATCTCTGGATGACTGACAAGGAAAGCCTGTTTCTTAAAGGTCTCTTGCAAATGTGTGTAGCGATCTACCATTATGAATATGGTAATGTAAAAGGCGCTAGAGCTATGATGAAAGCAGGCCTCGAATACATACAATCATATCGCCCCAAATATTGGGGATTAGACCTGGAAAAGGTAAATTCGTTTATGAGCGAATGTTTACTTATTATACCACAGGATCTTGATCAAGTTCCTTATGAAAAAAAAGACGAATTACCAAGCCTTCCCTCCCTCGCTTTATACTTAGAAGACTAAATAAATGACAGGAGGCTCAACAATGTTTAAGGTTAGCAGACATTTATCTTGGGATGATCACGAAACTGTCGTTATCGGGTTATTTCAAAAAAATAATCAGCTCGAAGGTATCGCTTCAGAGCTTGATGAAATAATGAATGGAGAGATCACTTCACTTATCAAAGAAGGAGATCTTTCACCTAAGAAAAAAAGCATTACCAAAATACATACATTAGGAAAACTGAAAACAAAAAGAATTTATTTTGTTGGATTAGGTAAGGAATCCGATTATCAATTTGAAATTGCCAGGGACACGTTTGGCAAGCTGTTTAAAACAATTCATACAACAAAAATAGAATCAATAACAATACTATTAGATACATTTACCACGGAAAAGGTAGATTCAAACGAGTCAGGACATGCTTTAGCAGAAGCATTTGCTTTATCTACATATAAAATACAAGATTACAAGCACCGATCTAATGAACCGGAACGAGAGATCAGGGAAATTACCGTTATTAGTGAAGGGGATTATGAGGAAGTTAAAGCAAGCCTGGCAGTTGGATTTTCATATGGCTGCGGCACAAATACGGCCCGTACTCTTGTGAACATGCCAGGAAATATTCTAACAGCAACTGAACTCGCAAACCAAGCGCTTGGCCTTGCAGAAAAATATGGATTTGAGAGTGAAATTCTTGAAAAAGAGGATATGGAAAAACTCGGAATGGGTGCTTTGCTTGCGGTTAACAAGGGGTCAGTGGAACCTCCTAAAATGATTGTGCTTAAATATCAAGGCAGGGAAGAATGGAATAATGTCATTGGACTTGTCGGAAAAGGGATTACGTTTGATACTGGAGGCTATTCAATTAAGCCTAAAAACGGTATTGTTGGTATGAAAACAGATATGGGCGGAGCCGCGGCAGTTCTAGGAGCAATGCAAATAATCGGGGAAACAAGACCTGATCAAAATGTAATCGCCGTAATCCCTTCAACTGACAATATGATCAGCGGTAACGCTATGAAACCTGATGATGTCATTATTTCACTTAGCGGTAAAACAATTGAGGTGTTGAACACTGACGCGGAAGGGCGTTTGGCTTTAGCTGATGCCGTTACCTATGCTAAGCATCATGGTGCAAATGTACTTGTAGATGTAGCGACATTAACAGGCGGCGTCATCGTTGCTCTTGGAACTGAAATGACTGGTGCTATGACAAATAACGAAGCTCTATTTGAACAGGTTTTAGAAGCATCGAATGAATGCGGAGAACCCGTGTGGCGATTGCCAATAACTGAAAAAGATAAGGAACGAGTTCGAAACAGCAAAATGGCCGATTTAAATAATTCGCCGGGACGAGAGGGTCACGCGATAATGGCGGGTGCTTTTATTGGTGAGTTTACAGAAGGCACCCCATGGGTTCACCTAGATATTGCAGGTACAGCGACAGCATCCAAAGCCTCTCACTTAGGACCATCTGGTGCTACAGGAGTCATGACACGTACATTAGCTGCATTTGTAGAAACCTTCGAAGTGGATAAACAAAAAATGTAAGCGCCTCGAACAGCGTAAAGCAAGCCTAAGACGAGCCTCGCAAAATGACGGCATCTGCCTTTTTGCGAGGTTTTGCTAATGAGATCAGGCCGTGTTAATTATTTAATGAAATAACAGTATAGATAGGTTTCGCGCTTTATTCCAAGTTGGGAACAGGTATTTCCGCTTATTTGAGCGGAAACCAAAACGAAAACTCAAGTCAAATAGGGAGATATCTCCATTTTTATGTAAGCAAACAATTGGACACTTATGTTTGCAGATCCGATTCATGCCCGCTGGGACTCAGTTAGTGTTATCTTCGAAAATCACACATTTATCTTCGAAATTTCAATTATATCTTCGGAAATGACTGATTTATCTTCGGAATTTTTATATTATCGATTATTCGACGAAATCCGACATCACCCTTTATTGAAAAGCAGCAAGATTATGAGTCGATTCTTTTCCAAACAATTTCAAGTCGGTTTTAGTTTATCTTCTAAAAGAAATCAAGGTCAATTGACAACTCTTCGGTTTATCCGGCCAAATCAAGTGTTAATTCTAATTCATCGGCAAATCAAGTGTTAATTCTAATTCTTCAGCTTATCCGGCCAAGTTCTGCACCTATTCAACAAATGCTTAAGGAACTGGCTGGCGGTCATTTTTCTCAGAAGAGCTGGCCCTTCGCTATTATATGTACCACCTAGTAATTCTCTGACCTTTTCTTCATTTTGCATGATGTTTTCGACGTCAAAAACAATTGGTATGAGAGCAGTTGTCGGACCTTCTAAAGCTTTTCCTTTTTGGATAATACCTATCCCAAAAGAGATCCGAAGCATTCTGAAAAACTTTTTTTCTATAAGAGCCAAATAGTATTTGGGTTTATTCTTTTTAGCATGATCATAAAATATTGCCATAAAACTTTGAAAATGACCTTTACGTTGATATTCTTGATGGATACAAAGTTTATCGATCTCCCATATTCGATGTTGATTGCTTCTTATCTCCTCATACTGAATAAAGTTGCATCTTCCTTCTACTGTACTATTAGGGTTTTTAGGATTATAAGGAATAAACTCAATGGTTCCAATCACCTTGTTTTGTTTTTTTTCATGGACATATGGCAATAGAAGATTGTAGCGAATTCCATTTTTGGAATACGGGTCATTGTACCATCCATATTTCTGACAGAAATATTCCCAAGTATGTTCAAAAACTTTTTGCTGCTTAGAAGATTTAACTTGTTCATACATGGTTTATAACCACCTCAAATTCCCTATTAATCTTTTGAAAAGAGATTAATAATAAAGCCCTTAAATGATTAAAGGGCTTTATTTAAAAAAATATCAAAATTAGCTCTCGAATTCTCCTCCAGGCTCACCTGGATTTTCAGGATCTTTAGGAGGTTTGTCATGCCACCAGCCTTTCATCGTCATACTAATATCAAGTATTTCTAATAAAGGTTGTTTCCATTCTTTTTTCATAGGTTCACCACCTTTCTTAAGTCAGATGTTCTTAATAAAGAACAATAAAATCCTTTATTTGAGAAAATAAGCATATTTTTCGTTACTTTATAACGAACATAGGTAAATAGTAGCATCCTTGGTTTGAGTTGTCAATTAACAAAATTAGTTTTCTAGAAATGGATCGAAAAAAATCAAAAGCTAATAAAATCGTTATAAAATTTCGTATCAATATATTTTTTGTCCCCTGTATAAAAACAAATGTCCGCGTAAGAAAGAAAAAGCTTGATCTCTTAATTAAAAAGAGTAATAATAAAGATTAAAATCTGTTGGAAATTTTACTTTATCGAGGAGGTAACCATGAAAGTAGTTAAGTTTGGCGGAACTTCGGTATCATCAGGAAAGCAAATTGAGAAGGTATTTAACATCGTGATGTCAGATCAGGACCGAAAAATTGTTGTCGTATCGGCACCTGGTAAACGTTTCGCCGATGATATAAAAGTAACAGATTTACTGATTGAGTGCGGCGAAAAATACTTGCAAAATCAAGAAGCGGAAGATTTAGTTGATGCTGTCATTAGTAGATATGCAAGCATCGCTAATGAATTGAATCTACCTAATTCCATTATTGAAACAATTTATAAGGATGTATTGTCCAGGCTTAATGGTGATAAAAGCAAGCCTATTCATTATATGGATGCAATTAAAGCAAGCGGGGAAGACAATCATGCAAAGCTAATTGCAGCTTATTTCAGGCATCAGGGAATTGAAGCTTCATATGTAAACCCAAAAGAAGCGGGACTTATAGTGAACGGTTCGTCAGGGAATGCCCGAGTATTACCTGAGTCCTATGACCGTCTTTATTCATTAAGGGAGAAACCTGGAATCGTCATTTTTCCTGGATTTTTTGGTTACAACAATGAAGGGGAGATTATTACTTTTTCACGCAGCGGATCTGATATAACCGGCTCTATTTTAGCAAATGGTATAAAAGCTGACCTTTATGAAAATTTTACAGACGTAGATGCAGTTTATTCAGTTAATCCAAATCTTGTAAAAAAACCAAAAGAAATTCGCGAATTAACCTATCGCGAAATGCGGGAACTATCCTATGCAGGCTTCTCGGTGTTCCATGATGAAGCACTTATTCCAGCTTTTCAGGCAGGTATCCCGGTTAATATTAAAAATACTAATAATCCTTCAGCAAAAGGGACTAGAATTGTAAATCAACGCGAACATAGAAATGGTCCTGTTATTGGAATCGCAAGTGATCATGATTTTTGCAGCATTTATGTGAACAAATACTTGATGAATAGAGAAATTGGATTCGGGCGTAAATTATTATTTATTTTGGAGGAGTTTGGCTTATCTTATGAACACAGTCCTTCCGGTATTGACGATCTTTCGATTATCCTAAGACAAAGCCAAATGGATGCCGAAACAGAAAAAAGGATTATTAAACGAATCTACGAAGAACTTGGGCCTGATGAAGTAAAAGTGGAACATAACTTGTCACTAATCATGATTGTTGGAGAGGGTATGCGCCATAATATTGGAACAGCTGCACGAGCTTCAAATGCCCTTGCAGAAGCTGGTATTAATATTGAAATGATCAACCAAGGATCTTCAGAAGTCAGCATGATGTTTGGGGTAAAACAAGCACAGGAAAACCGTGCTGTTCAAGCATTGTATGAAGAATTTTTTGCAGGGGTATTGGTATAAAAATTAAAGGTTTAATGACCCCGATGGAAAACAGAGAAGTAATCGGACAAGACTCAAAATAACAAAGCGAATAGAGTGCGAAATCAGAGAGGATTTCACACTCTATTTTTTTATTGAATTAACAAGAATATCTATTTTATATAAAACCGCATTGAATTGAATTCAAATCATATAAATGGTAAATTTCCTTCAATTAAGTTAGTTAGTTGAATAACTAATATAATGACATGATTTGATAACAAAGAGTTCATGAAACTGCATTAAAAAAAGATTATGACCCGGTGATATTTTTAAGAGATGGAGTAAGGTATTGAATCATATATACAATTTATGATGGTGTCATTATGAGGACAGAACTAAATCTCTTTATAATCATCGATCACCTGCAGTGTTTCCATTGACAGACATTTTATTGTATGCTAGCTTTACTATGCTGCTAATTTATCTCTCTAATACATTAGTATAATAAAGTGAAATGCTGGAGGTTTACATCATGAATGCAGTCATCATTGCCGTATTAGTTATGCTTGTCTTAAGTTTACTGCGTGTGAATGTTGTGTTTGCTCTTGTAGCTGCTTCATTAGTTGGTGGCTTGACGGGCGGACTAGATTTGAAAACAACGATTGAATTATTTACAGAAGGTTTAGGAGGAAATGCAACAGTAGCATTAAGTTATGCACTACTAGGTGGGTTTGCTGTTGCTCTGACAAAAACAGGATTGCCAGACGCGTTAGTTGAAGCGGCTGTTAAAATTGCTGGGAAAAAGGGAGATAGCAGAAAAAAGGCTTTATCTAAGGTTTTAATTATTTGGATTATCTTAATCATTTCTATTTTTTCACAAAATGTGGTACCAGTTCATATTGCTTTTATCCCAATTTTAATCCCGCCATTATTAAAGGTTTTGAATGAACTTGAGGTAGACAGACGTTTAATTGCATCAGTTATGACATTTGGGCTGACAGCTCCATATATTTTACTCCCTGTCGGCTTTGGTGCGATTTTCCACGAAATCCTGCAAACAAATATGGCAGACAGCGGACTTACGGTTAGCTTAAAGGATATTCCTCCTGCCATGATTATTCCTGCTATTGGAATGGTGGCCGGCCTTTTAATAGCCATATTTTTTTCTTACAGGAAGGCTAGAAAATATCATAATAAAGAGATAAGCGGCCAGAAAACAGAGAGTTTTACAGCTGCCAGCATTGGTATTGCCGTGCTGTCAATAGCAGTTTCCTTAAGTGTTCAATTATATTTATCCCAGTCGTTAGAAGTAGAAGGAATGATTTTTGGCGCACTTGCCGGGATCATCATTCTTTATGTAACAGGTGCTGTGAAGCGGCAGGAAGCAGATGGATTGCTTACAGACGGAATGAGGATGATGGCTTTTATCGGCTTTGTTATGCTTGCTGCCTCTGGATTCGCGACAGTTCTCAGGGAAACAGGCCATGTAGAAACACTTGTGCAAACCTCTGCTAACCTAATCGCAGGAAATCAGTCGTTTGCTGCTTTAGCAATGCTGGTTGTAGGATTGCTTATAACAATGGGAATTGGTTCTTCTTTTTCTACTATTCCGATTATTGCTACCATATTTGTTCCTTTATGTTTAGAACTGGGCTTCAGTCCAATGGCTACTATTGCTATTGTGGGAACAGCAGCTGCACTTGGAGATGCAGGCTCTCCTGCATCAGACAGTACACTTGGCCCCACTTCAGGGTTAAATGCAGATGGAAATCATAATCACATATGGGATACCTGTGTACCAACTTTCATACACTATAATATTCCATTAATTGTATTCGGATGGATTGCTGCTATGATTCTATAAAGATGAACGAACAAAGAAAGGTGCTGCCTCATTAATGTGGATCAGCACCTCTTGCTTTTAAAAGATTATCAGGTTCGGCGCCCCCATCCTGTGGGCCTCAAGCTAACCATCAGTAAAACCCGACTGAAGGAAGTTTCACTTTACCCCACATCTAAGGGGCAGTAAGTAAGAACTAACTGCCCCTAAGAGTCCGATTGGTTCAACTAACCATCAGTAAAACCCAACTGAAGGAAGTTTCACTTTACCCCACATCTAAGGGGCAGTAAGTAAGAACTAACTGCCCCTAAGAGTCCGATTGGTTCAACTAACCATCAGTAAAACCCAACTGAAGGAAGTTTCACTTTATATTTAATCGCTCCAGTAACTCCTCATCATCCATTTGCAGGATAAAGTCTCTTTTAAGTTCAGGGTGATTGTTCAAGATGCAGTTTTCATAGGATTCTCTTTCTAGTTCACTTAAAAAATACCGTTTTGTTTTAATATATTCCACTTTATTTCACCTCTGGTTATAGAAAACTAGTATAAATATGTCCAACCCGAAACAATTTTATACATGGCCGGCTTTTTTAGATTTTAGCTCGCAGTTTCATTCTTTTCTTGTGCTAAAAATCCAACACTTGTAAAATAATAGTTGATTTTGTCGCGATATGCAAGGAATCTCTTGTAATAATAGGTTGTACTGTTTGAATTTAACATTGTAAAATAGAAACAGCAAACATAATAGGGGGTCCACTTCAATTGAATTGGATAAAATCTAATAAAATACTATCAATAGGAATCTTTGCAACACTTATTTGTTTATCCGTTATTGGATATGTCTTCTTTGACATGATCAGCGGTAAACCAGAACCTGTTAACGCATCACAGAAGGCTTCTTCAAAGCAGTCAGTCGAACAAGTATCTGTACCCCAGGCAGATGGAAATGCTGGTACAAATGCCTTTGGGGAAACTAAAAATAAGGTGTCTGAGCAGGATGTCATGGATTATATACATGCGATGTCTCACCAAAAAGTAGAAGCAGAGCAAAAATGGGACCATTATTATATCACCGAGGACCGAATTCAATTTTTAATTGCAGAAGTGGAATCAGGTAATTTTGAAAATGAAGACCTCTATCTAGATATATTAACAAGGTGGTCAGAGGGTGACTTTTCTAAAGCCGATAATGACCATAATGCTGTTTGGAAACTGCTTGGGGGCACTGTTGGGAAGGCGACTGGAATTATGTCTGAAGAAGAGGAAAAACAATATCTGGAGGACTATGAACATAAATTTAAATAAGAATAAAAAGGTTGTTTGCTTTCGGAACAGCCTTTTTTCATTTTAGCAAATATAGATGATTATGTTTTGAATGAATGGTGTGAAAGGATGGCCTATTTACCTTTAAGTTATGGTGGATAGACTATAAAACGTAATACAACCTGTAAGAGCTGTATAAAAAAAGACATCCAGAAGTGGATGTCTTAATGAGTGGATTTCCGCATTAATTCGGCTTGTCGTTTCATCCGTTTATCATCTTTCTTATCTTTCACTACTAAGATAGCATGAATGGCTCCAGGAAACCAGAAGATGAGAGTCAAAATGAAATTTAATATTGCTTGAAATGGTTTTCCGACCAGTAAAACAGCGAGCGGTGGAAAAACAACTGCCAGTAAATACATCATTAGCTTCACCCCTAATTTATCGTCTTAGCTATATATACAATTTATACCCCGAAAAAGTTTCATGTAATCTAATAGAAAGCGAAATACTCGGTGTGTCCTGTTTAATCTAAGAACGTGTGACTTCTGAATGGTTAGCCCTTGCTGCTGAACAACCATTTCTTAATTTAAATTTTTTACTTGAATATTTAAAAACCTCCCGATAATCGGGAGGCATAAGGTTAGCTGCTAGGATACTGATAATTTTTTTTCTAAGGCGACTTCGACAGGGACATATGAATATCCAAGATCACGGGCAACTGCTTCATAAGTAATTTTTCCGCCTGTTGTATTAACACCAGCTTTTAATGCAATGTTCTCAAAGATTGCTATGATTGCTCCTTTGTTAGCTATCTGCAGGGCATAAGGAACTGTTACGTTTGTAAGAGCGAGAGTTGAAGTTCTTGGGACAGCGCCTGGCATGTTAGCAACAGCATAGTGCAGGACCCCGTATCTTTCATATGTCGGGTTATCGTGAGTTGTGATGTGGTCGACAGTTTCAACAATGCCTCCTTGGTCAATAGCTACGTCAACAATGACTGACCCCGGTTTCATTGATTGAACCATTTCCGCGGACACAAGCGTCGGCGCTTTGGCCCCTGGGATTAACACTGCACAAATTAGAAGGTCTGCTTCGGCAACTGCATTAGCAATGTTAACAGGATTAGACATAAGAGTTTTTATTTGATTTCCAAAGATATCATCAATCTGACGCAGACGCTCAGCACTTAAGTCGATAATCGTTACATCGGCTCCTAATCCAATCGCCATTTTAGCAGCATTTGTACCGACAACTCCACCGCCGATAATGGTTACCTTCCCCCGGCTTACACCTGGAACACCGGCAAGTAAAATCCCCTTGCCTCCTTTTGGTTTTTCTAAAAATTGAGCACCGATTTGGGCAGCCATTCGACCTGCAACTTCACTCATAGGTGTTAATAAAGGAAGTCCGCGTCCTTCTGTTACAGTTTCGTAGGCAATCGCAGTGACACCCTTGTCTTTAAGTGCCTGTGCAAGCGCAGGTTCAGCTGCTAAGTGCAGGTAAGTGAATAAAATGAGTCCTTCACGGAAATAACCGTATTCAGAGGGGAGCGGTTCTTTTACCTTCATGATCATGTCTGCTTTCGACCAAACATCCTTTGCAAGCTCTGCCACTTGAGCTCCAGCTTCCGTATAAGCTTCATTAGAGAAACCGCTTCCATTACCAGCATCTTTTTCAACTAAAACGATATGCCCATTCGCGATAAATTGAGTAACGCCGCCTGGCGTTAAAGCAACGCGATTTTCATTGTTTTTAATTTCTTTTGGTATTCCAATAATCATAATAACCCTTCCTCCTTTTTATCTGTCAAAAAATTCTATCCTATGTGAATATGTTGTAAGTATAAAATGATTTTGATAGAAATTTCTTCGGTTAAAAAAAAGAAAGGAATTTATTATGTTTGTGAAATTTCACAAACTCAATTTAGATAGCTTCATATCGAGGTAGATTGTAATTTTCTCATTTGGATTTTGGATATCAATTTCTCCAATTTGGGAGATTCGTTTCAGTCTATAACTTAGTGTATTAATATGGACATTAATCTTTTTAGCGGCTCTGTTAACATTACTGTCACAGTCCAAAAAAACCTCAAGTGTCTCAACAAGATCTGTATGGTGCGCTTGATCGTAATCAGCAAGTTTTGCAAGAGAATAGTTCATATAGTGCTCCTGCTTTCTTTTTTCGTAAAGAATATCTAAATATTGATAAATTCCAAGTTCAGGAAAACTAAACAGTTCTTTTGTCTCCTCAGGAAATTTCGCCTTCACTTCAAGAACAGACAGAGCTTCCTTATAACTTTTTTCAATAAGAGGAAGGTTTCTGTAGAGACCGCCAGTGCTGATCTTTACATCATGAATCATAAATCGCTCCTGAAGCTGCCTGTAAATCGATTGCAAAAATTGTTTGACATCTGCTAAAGGCTGATTACTCTTTGGCGAGATAAGGATGACAAATTCATCAAAATCCACTGTGGTTAACAAAACCTGAACTTGTTGGGTTGTTTCTAATAAATAGGTCAATTGTTTTTCTGTTTTTTCTAAAATGGCATCATTGAATTTTAACAAAACTACACTAAATTCGTTTGGGGGCTGCAGTTGAATTTGCTGGAAGCCTATTTTCATTTCTTCAATAGTCTGGATATTTCCAGTAAGGATCTTCCAAAAGAATTCCTGATTGCGTTCTACTTTTTTGGTTTTTCTTACTTGTAAATTCAATAGCTTATTTTTAACTGCTTTAGCAGCACTTTTTAACAATTGGAGCTCTTCGTCTATTAATGCTTTTTGAATCTCAAGCGCCCATATAAAACCTAAAACCTCATTGTTCTTCCATATAGAAATGGCAATTCGGTTTCCGAGTCCCACTTCATCAATCTGTTTGACCCGAATCGGTTCGTCAGTTTTTAGCAGCTTTGGAATCGTCCCATCCTTCCATAGACTGTTGATCACTTTTTCTGGTACTCTCCGGCCGATAATCGTTGATATTCTCGCAGGATCTGTACAATCATCGTGAGTACTGTAGGCTAGCAATCTATGGTTAACGTCTTCAATTGTAATTGGACATTGAAGAACCTCACTTATCCGATCTGCTACATCCTCCAATCTATCAAAATGATATTTGAATGGATCATTCATATGTTGAGTCATAGTATCCCTTCTTTAAACAGCATTTGTCAGTGTGGATTTAATTCAGATTATATCAGAAAAATGATTGTTCATCATGTTTAGATGATGGGTCCCTAACTTTGCCTTTGACATTTAAACATAAAGTGGCTAATATGATGATAGTTATTTTGTGTAAAATAATAAAATGATAACAAATATTTTGTGAAAATAACCAATTACAGAGTAATGATTTAAATTTTATTATAGTAATAGGCTATGAAAGCGTTGACAAAATGAGAGGTGTACAACTAGTGATGGACATAATCGAGAAAATCAACGGAGTTCTCTGGGGAACCCCTAGTTTAATTTTGTTGTTTGGGACAGGTTTATTTTTAACAATCGCTTTAAAAGGTTTACAGTTTAGAAGATTGCTATATGCCTTTAGGCTTGGTTTTGGAAAAGAAAACGAGTCATCAGCCGCAGAAGGAGATGTTAGTAACTTTAAAGCCCTGATGACCGCGCTTGCTGCAACTATTGGAAATGGAAATATTGCAGGTGTGGCAACGGCGATTACTCTTGGTGGTCCTGGTGCGATCTTTTGGATGTGGATTGTCGGATTGTTAGGGATGGCTACGAAATATTCTGAAGCATTGCTTGCGATGAAATACCGCGTGAAAAATGAAAATGGTGAATTTTCTGGCGGACCTATGTATTATGTGGAAAAAGGGCTTGGGAAACAGTGGCGGTTTCTTGCAATTGCCTTTGCATTTTTCGGTGCCTTTGCTGCTTTAGGTATTGGAAATAGTGTTCAGTCCAACACGATTGCAGATGTGATGAAGGATAGTTTTGGAGTTAATGGTTTAACAACAGGGATCATTCTTGCGATGTTAACAAGCTTGATTATTTTTGGCGGACTGCAACGAATTAGTTCAGTTGCCAGCTTTTTTGTGCCAATTATGGCTTTCCTATATATTGGCGGAGCATTGTTAATATTAGCTATTAATTTTGATCAAATTATCCCTGCATTCCAACTCATTTTTCACTATGCGTTTAATCCTGTTGCAGCAGCAGGAGGATTTGTCGGAGTTGCCGTAGTCGAAGCGATCAGAAGCGGTGTTTCCCGCGGAATCTTCTCAAATGAAGCTGGCTTAGGAACAGCTGCTTTAATTGCAGGGAATGCTAAAACCGATCATCCGGTAAAGCAGGCATTGGTTGCAATGACTGGAACTTTTATTGTAACAATTATTGTCTGTACAATGACAGGCTTAGTGTTAATTATTACTGGATTTTGGGATCCTTCAGGCGGATTGCTGTCAGGCGTTCAGCATGATCCAAGTCTTGATGGAGGAGCTCTAACATCTGCTGCATTTGCTTCCACACTTGGATTAGCAGGAGAATATATTGTTGCATTTTCAGTTATTTTCTTTGGTTTTTCAACAATTGTTGGCTGGTATGTATATGGCGAAAAATGCTTTGAATACCTTGTAGGACAAAAAGGGATATTAGGTTATCGCATTGTTTATATAATAGCGTGCGGTCTGGGAGCAGTGGCAAACCTAGGCGTTGTTTGGGCATTTGCCGACATGGCCAACGCTTTAATGATGATTCCTAACCTAATAGCACTATTACTTTTATGGAAAGTAATCGTCAATGAAACAAACGACTTTTTTGAAAATCACTACAAATTAACCGAATATAAAAAAGTGAGCTAAGTAAAAAACAGTGAAGCCTCTTGAGAAATCGAGAGGTTTTTCCTTTGGTTTCAGGAAGTCAAATTCTAATATTGGAACCTGTATCAAACCCGCAAATCTGGCTTATTTCTTGGGATATCTGTTCAGAAAAGGAGTATTTGTCACGAAAACCGGATTGGAACAGCTGAGAATAGGAAACCAAATTGCCCGAACTAACACGTAAAGGAGAAGGGACGTTCAAATTGCCTCGCATAAGAAAGAGACTGGTTCAAAAATGTATTATCTGGACCCTATTAAGAATGTATCAATGCCTTAAATGTTCAATCAAAGCATAGTAAAGCAGAGTCAGCTATTGAATTCATCTTTTGGCTATAGAAAACATCATCATATAATAAGGGATATAAAGGGATATAAAGGTAGGTAGTATATGATGAATGTATTTATTGTAACAGGTGCTTCAAGAGGGCTTGGTCAAGCATTAGTTAAAGGACTTCTAGAAAAGGAAAGCCGTTTTTTCTGCCTGTCCAGGCAAACAGATGATGAATTGCGGAATTTAGCTAAGGAAAAGGGAGCAGAATTAGAGTTTATTAACCTAGATTTGATGGACATTACTAAAATCAAAAAAGCAATCCCGGATATAGCAGCAAAAATTGATTTTGAAGCAATGGATCAAATTTATTTAATAAATAATGCAGGAACTGTCAGTCCTACTACCACAGTAGGTGGGGCAGAGGTTGATAAGCTTGCACAAAGCATCCACCTAAATTACATGGCACCGATGGTTTTAAGTAATGGATTTGTGAAACATACAAAGCAGTTTAAAGGAAGAAAAGTCGTAGTCAATATTTCTTCAGGGGCAGCAAACCGTCCGGTTCATGGGTGGAGTGAATACTGCAGCGACAAAGCTGGTTTAGACATGTTCACAAAAACGTTTGGACTAGAGCAAAGCCGGGAGAAATATCCAGTAGAAGTCATTTCATTTTCACCGGGTGTGATGAATACAGGAATGCAAAAAGAAATCCGGAGTTCAAGTATGAAAGATTTTGCAGGAGTGGAAGACTTTAAAGAACTTCATGAAAAAGGCTTGCTCCATTCTCCTCAATTTGTAGCAGACCAATTGATTAAGCTAATGTCAGGTAAGCTGGAAAACGGAAGAATATACGACATTAAAGAGTTTTTATCCGACTGGTAATCTATCGGGCATCATTTCCACTCCCATTTAGGGAGAAAAAGAAAATTTCGCTTTAGCTAGGGCAAGTTTAGATATTTTTCATATACATATAGAATAATAATAAGTCAAGCCATCTTAAAATTGGTACTGAGAGGAATACACAGGTTATTCGCAGGTTAATTCAAGAAATTTTTTTTCAATTTCCTCGAATTGAAAAGAGGAATAGATGCGATAATCTCGGCTGTCAAGAATACGAAAATGCTGACTAATAAGATTTTGCTGGAGGCGATAGCTGCTTACCTCTTTTAAGTTACGCCACCAAACCTTGCCTCCAAGCGTCTTTTCTTTTCTAGACTGCAGTTTTTGATGAGCAAAAAGCTGTAAAACCTCCAAAGGATCACCACCAGTGAGCTGCTGAACAATTTGACTATCTCTAAAAAGGGCGCAAATGGTCACAGAGGTCGGCCAATTTGCTTCTTGCCTGCCTTTCTCAATCTGAACGAGTGTTTTTTTAGAGACGCCCAATATAGAAGCCATTTCATCCTGTGTATAATGGAATTCGGTCCGAATCAATTTTAGTTTCTCAGAAAGTTGCATGACAAGATCTTGTTTATTCATAAAAAAGCTCCTTCAGAAAAAAATCTCTATAAGTGTAATTTTACACCTATTTATAGCTCATTTCAACTTTAGAACTATAAATCTAGTAGTATCGAGCTTCTAGAAAAATTGTCTAAGTTAGTCAACCTATTACGATTTTTTTACGGAAGAAGGCAGTAGAGGAAAATAACCAAAAATATCAACGAATTTAGTCGAATATTCGATATATTGGAAGCTTGGAAATTTCGAAGATAAACTGCCATCGACTCACTTCTTTCTTGCCCTATTTAGCCATATATAGTTTTTGCCTGATAGCCAATCATCTTCCAAAAATTATATGTCATCCAATTTACCAAAAGGTTTGCCCTCGAAACCTATAATATGTTAATTTAGATAGAAATACTTACGTGAAGGAGGGTTTTACATGCAAAAAGTGACTCTTACCGAGGTATTTACTCATCCTATTGCTCAAAAGTATTTAAAACGTTCCGGTATGGCCCATGCCATTTCGTGTACGTACCATGCTTACCGCCTGGCACTAAAGCATGGCGCTGATCCTGATCTGGCAACAAAAGCGGCACTGCTTCATGATATTGGCCATTATGAATGGTATACAGATGGTGAGTGGGATTATGAAAAATATAAACAAAATGACATTCACGCAATAAAAGGGGCAGAAAGAGCACATAAACTGCTCGTCCGATTAGGTGAACACCCGAAAGCTGCAAAGGAAATTGCCCTAGCGATTTTGCTGCACACAGATTCTTATTTACCTGAGGGTACGCTTAATCAAAATACGCTGCAAAAGGTTGTTCGCTTAGCTGATGAAAAGGACGAAGAACCGGAAGGTCTTCATCATTATCGACAAATTTCAGATGAGCTTGCTCTAAAGAAAATCAGAGAAATTGATCGTAAGATTTCAGACCTTGCTATAAATCCTCTTAAGAAATCTGTTTAAAAGGGAGCCCTGATAAAACCACATGGCTCCTTAAATTTTGAATCTTCTCTTCCTCCCTTATTCGAAATTTCCCCAAATTGGTTTACATACTTTGTTTTGCAAATTTCCTTTCACCAGGCTGACTCGAATGTGTTTTTCTTTTAAGCTAAAATTGCTAGACAATAACCTGATTCCTAATAAAAGTAGAAATCTTTTTAAAATCCATTTTTTATATGCTTTTCCTCCTTATCTATTTTTAAGAGAAAGCCGGCGGTTGGTTCCCTTTATTCATAGTTTCAGAATGTTTAATTTAAATAAAGTAATTACGCATTAAGGTAAGTGGTTATTGGCCAGCTTAGCCACCCGCCCTTAGGTCATAAGCCAATTCGCCCGGGAAGGTAAAGAATACCTCCAGCGGGCTCGCTCGAATGCTTGCCGCTGAAGAACCAGCGTACTCAGAGCTTTTCGTTCTTTTAAAAATACTTGAAAGGGTGAACTTGATGAGCAAAAGAGGATTCATTCATCATATAGAAATTAATGTTTCAAACTTGGCCAATTCTATCCAGTTTTGGGATTGGTTCCTTACGTATATGGGCTATGAGCCTTTCCAATCCTGGGAAAAGGGGCACAGCTGGAAATTGGGTGAGACTTACCTTGTATTTGTACAAACAGAAGAAAAATATATGTCAATTCCCTATCATCGATGCGGTACTGGTTTAAATCACATGGCGTTCCATGTTGATTCTAAAGAACAGGTAGATCAGCTGAAGGACCTTCTAATGAGAAAAAATATTGATATTCTATATAAAGAGAACTATCCCTATGCAGGCGGACCCAATCATTATGCTGTTTATTTTGAAGATCCTGATCGAATAAAAGTAGAGGTTGCAGCTCCTTTTGAATAAAAATATTTAAAAATTTCGAAAATTTATGGCATAATAATCATAATCCAATCTTTTTTACTGTATTTTGATAGTAAGTACATTGTAGAAAAGGTATTTTTATACTGATTCACTCGGGAGGTGACTGGGCTGATCCAAGAGCAAGCTCCGGGTCTATAGGGTTAGAAGAATCGGCTGCTTATGGGTCACCCAAAGAGTTGGACATAGTTAACCTGATTGTTATTTTGGTCTTGATTGCTTTCACTGCTTTTTTCGTTGCAGCTGAATTTGCGATTGTTAAGGTTAGAAGTTCAAGAATGGATCAATTAATTATAGAAGGAAGTAAAAGGGCTCTAATTGTAAAAAAGGTAATATCGAATTTGGATGAATATTTGTCAGCATGTCAGCTGGGAATTACGATTACAGCATTAGGTCTGGGCTGGCTTGGAGAACCCGCTGTTGAACAATGGATTTATCCTTTACTTGGCGTTTTTAATATGCCCAGTTCTTTGTCCCACCTGCTTTCCTTTATTTTAGCTTTCAGTATAGTCACTTTTCTACATGTCGTTGTGGGAGAATTGGCTCCTAAAACTTTTGCCATTTACAAAGCGGAAGAAATTTCACTTTGGGTATCAAGACCATTGAGGTGGTTTTATTATGTGATGTTTCCTTTTATCTGGCTGTTAAATGGCTCTTCTCGGGTATTAACAGGTCTTTTTGGTTTAAAGCCCTCATCTGAGCAAGATCTAGCACATTCTGAAGAGGAGCTGCGAATAATTTTGTCAGATAGCTTAAAAAGTGGTGAAATAAATTCCGCGGAATATAGATACGTAAATAAGATTTTTGAGTTTGATAACCGAATTGCAAAGGAAATTATGATTCCTAGAACAGAAATGATCGCTTTAACAACAGAAACTAAATTTGATAAGTTCATAGAAATTGTCTTAAAAGAGCAGTTTACCCGCTACCCGATTGTTGACGGGGATAAGGATCACATAGTCGGGATGATAAATATTAAAGAGGTATTTACTGACTTAGTCAAGGTAAAGAAGGAAGCAAGAGGTAAAATAGATTTAAACTCTTATATTCGTCCTGTCATTGAAGTCATTGATTCTATTCCTATCTATGATCTTTTGAAGAAAATGCAAAAGGAGCGGATTCATTTAGCTATTCTAATGGATGAATACGGAGGCACCTCTGGCCTTGTCACAACTGAAGATATACTCGAAGAAATTGTCGGCGAAATTCGTGATGAATTTGACCAGGATGAAATCCCATCCATTCAAAAAAAGGGCGATAATCATTATATTCTGGATGGAAAGGTTCT
The DNA here is from genome assembly GCF_014773385.1 of Metabacillus arenae. Classification (GTDB taxonomy): domain Bacteria; phylum Bacillota; class Bacilli; order Bacillales; family Bacillaceae; genus Metabacillus_D; species Metabacillus_D arenae. The sequence goes on from NZ_JACXAI010000013.1 coordinate 32,163, forward strand.
AATTGAAGAAGTCAACGAATTGCTTGGTATTAATATAGATGAAGATGATCTTGATACAATCGGCGGCTGGATCATGAAGAACAACTTTGAAATTCGTACTGGTCAGGTCATTAATGCAGAACGTTACGAGTTCAAGGTTTTGCAAACGGACGGAAAGCTGGTCAAACGGATTGAAGTTAAAATCAACCAACCCCTTCCAGTCATAACAATGCATGAACAGATCCGCCCTTCTCAAAAAGAAATCCTAATTCAATCGAAAATTTCAGACTTATAATGTTAAAGCTAGGGGAAACTTACCCTAGCTTTACTATTTTCTAGGGCAGCCTTAAATAAGGTTGTTTTCTATTAGATAAAATGAGATGCTCAAAGCACAAAAAGCTCCGAACATTTTCTATTCATGCTGATTAGCCTGTGAATTTGGACTCATATTAAACGCTAAATTTACTGCTGATTGTTAGTTTGTACTTCAAATCCGAACCCGTTAATGTTAAAGTAAGTGTCTTTTGTTCAGCTCCAGCACCTAACCCTGGTCACAAGCCAATCCTTCCAAAACGGCAAAGGCGTTCTTTACTGGAGGCCCGCCCGAGTGCTTGCCCTAGGTTGAACAAGGCGCTTGTGCTTTTCGTTCTGATGTAAAAACAGCCATTAATAAAAAGGGTAGTAAGGGTAATATGGATACGGGTAAGGATAAGGATAAGGATATCCGAAAAATGGCGGCCGAATCAAAGCACCAGCTAACAGTCCTCCAGCAAAACCTCCAAGAAAGGGCGCGCCAAAAAATGGTCTTGGTCTCCAAAAAGGCTGTCTATAATTATTCATCATCATATACCTCCCATGTTAAATGTCTATAGGTGTTTACACACTTATAAATATGCCTGCTCCAGCTATTTTGTTATAGGCGAATGTCTTGATTTTGAGGTACATATAAAATAAGAGCCGCCATGAAAAAATGCTGGCTCAGAATAAGAGTATGCTTAGAGAGAGTAAACTGGGGATTTGTTAAATAGTGGCAGTTACTTACCCAATATAAATCACCGTCATTACAGTGAAACTCACTAAAATGGGCAGTACGCCTTCCGAAAATTGGTTGGACAAAACAAGAAAGGTCCACAGGAATTGCCGTTGCAAACGCCCGATTTGACGTAACTGCTTAAATCGGCTTTCCCCATTTAAATGAAATAATTCAAAGAAAGTAGAAACTATTGACAGGTGTTGTACGTAATAGTAGTTTGAAATTAGTGAAGAACGTCGAGGAGGAAAATCCGGGTGTTAAAATCAAAGGTGCATTTCTGGACATTACAAATCCTGCTGTTATTATTAATCGTTTACGTTGGGACAAAAGTTTCGTTTTTGTTCGAACCAATTTTTGTATTTGTTTCAACGCTGTTTTTTCCAATATTGGCGGGGGGAATCTTATTTTTTATTTTTAATCCTGTAGTGAAATTACTAGAAAAGAGTAAGGTGCCTAGGACTATCGGTATTTTACTTCTTTATCTTGTGTTTATTGGACTATTTACTTTTCTTGGAGCAACAGTTGGGCCAATTGTAACGAGACAGATGACGGATTTAGTTGAGAATTTTCCACAATATATAACTGAAATACGGCAATTTATCGCAACTTTAGAAAAGTCTTGGCTTTTTAAGTGGGTGATAACCCAGGATTATGTGTCCATTGATCAAATCGAAAGTCAGCTCATGTCTTTTGCGAATACATTGCCTGGTAATATTACATCAAGTATTTCTAAAGTGTTAGGTGTGGTGACAAATATTACATTAACGGTTGTTACGGTTCCTTTTATTCTATTTTACATGCTGAAAGATGGATATAAAATGCCAGGGTATGCCGTAAAAGTTTTACCAGTTAATTATCGCAAAGAAGGACTGAAAATTTTTGATGATTTATATGAGACCTTGGCTGCTTATATTCAAGGTCAATTGATTGTCTCGCTGTTCGTTGGAACAGGGTGTTTTATTGGTTATTCAATAATTGGTCTAGATTATGCATTAGTTCTAGGTATCACAGTAGCAGTAGCCAACATCATCCCTTATTTAGGGCCCTTTATCGGTGCAGCTCCAGCCGTTATTATTGGATTATTAGAATCGCCAACGCAAGCAATTCTGGCTGCATTAGTCGTTTTAATTGTTCAACAGATTGACGGAAACTTGCTGTCTCCTCTTATTATCGGAAAAAGATTGAATACCCATCCATTGACAATCATTTTATTATTAATTGGAGCGGGGAGCTTTGGAGGAGTCCTCGGCATGATTCTAGCTGTTCCTACCTATGCGGTTCTAAAAGCAGTCATCCTTAATATTGTCCGGTTAATGAGACTAAGGGCAAAATATAAAAATGAAATCCTGAAGTAGACGTTAAAAGCAGGCTTAGGTGATCTCTCATCAATCCTGCTTTTTTTTACCGATTCATTCCTTTACACACGAACATATAAAGTGTAGGCGCATATCCTATACAGACTGGAATATGCTTTACAAATTTTAGTTAATTTAAAGGATGGATTGTATGCCGGCATTTGTAGGACCAATTAAAATTGAAAATTCAGGAAATGGCGGGGTTAGTTTTGGCGATGCTTTTGCCATATCCCCGAAGGTTTCAGAAAAATTAAGCTGTGGATCTGGATTCGGATCTACCGGTGATTTTAACAAGATACACAATAAAAGGAATGCTACAAACTTATATGATCAAACACTTATTGATCAGCCTGATCTTTTTAATAGTTAATGAAGGAGTCTTTTAAAGCAGGCTCTTTTTTTATGGGTTCAGAAAATTTAAGTTAATGAAAGTTTAACGTGTTAAAAAGAACTGTTGTTGTCCAGCGCAGGTGGACAGAACGTCCTAGTGCCGGCAGGCATATGGCCGTGACGCCTATGCCGGCCAGGCGCCTACGACTCATAGGTCTAAGGGCCAATCCAAGCCGGCTCGCACGAGTGCTTGCCCTAGGTTGGACAAGGCGCTTGCGCTTTTCTTAATGGAAATTCCTCATCGTGTTTTATACATGAAACTCTGCTGCTTTGGAAAAATTATGTATAACTCATAGAAGGAGGGCCTGAAATGTCAGAAAAAGATGCAATACTTTCAAAGCTTCCACAAGTTCCTGAGCCGTATTGGAGAGATTCGGAGATGATGTCATTTCCTGAGCTGTCAGAGGATTTAACGACAGATGTGGTGATTGTGGGCGGGGGTATCACGGGTATCACCACTGCTTATTTACTTGTAAAACAGGGCTTTAAAGTAGTCCTGCTTGAGGCGGATCAATTAATAAATGGTACCACAGGCCATACTACAGCTAAAATTACGACCCAGCATGATTTAATTTATGATGAATTTATACAGCATCTTGGAGTTGAGAAAACTAAGCAATATTTTCAAGCAAATCAGCATGCGGCAGACTTTATAAAACAGCTTGTAAAGGATGAAAACATTGAATGTGATTTAAGCAGCCAAGATGCTTATATTTACACAAATTCAAAACAGGAAATAGATAAGCTTGTTAAAGAATATCAAGCTTATGAAAAACTTGAGATGGGAGGGGAATACGTAGATCACATTCCTTTAGATATTAACGTAAAAGGTGCTATCGTGTTACGGAATCAAGCTCAATTTCACCCTGTCAAATATTTAAGGAAGCTTGTTCAATCCATTATAGAAAACGGTGGACGGATTTTTGAAAAAACTGCAGCTGTCAATTTAGATTTTGGAAAGGAGCCTGTAGTGAAAACAAGAGATGGTTATACGGTTAAAGGAAAATATGTTGCATCATGTACCCATTTTCCTTTCCATGACAATGGCTTTTATTTTAGCAGAATGTATGCAGATAGATCTTATGTCCTAGCGGTAAAAACAGAAAAAGAGTATCCGGGAGGTATGTATTTAAGTGCCGAGGATCCAAAAAGATCATTACGATATGCCGAAACGGATGGGGATCGGTACATCATTATCGGCGGGGAAAGCCATAAAACTGGACAAGATAAAGATACGCTTAAACACTATCTGGCTCTTGCTGAGTTTGGAGAAAAGACCTTTGGAATTAATGAATTTAAATACAGGTGGTCAACTCAAGACCTAACTACCTTAGATAAAGTTCCTTATATTGGTCACATTACATCAGGCAAGCAAAATGTTTTTGTGGCAACTGGTTATCGAAAATGGGGAATGACAAATGGAACAGCTGCAGCACATCTTATTAAAGACTTAATTGTGAATGGCTCATCTCCATATGAGGAAGTTTTTTCGCCAACCCGTTTTCAGGCAGACCCAAGCGTGAAGCATTTTCTTACTCAAAACGCAAACGTGGCAAAGAATTTGATTGAAGGGAAACTGGAGTATGTGGCGAATAGACCAGAAAAACTAGAAAAGGATGAAGGAGCCGTTGTATCATTTTGCGGTAAACGGGCAGGTGCATATAAAGATAAGGACGGCCAATTACATATCGTCGATACAACTTGTACCCATATGGGCTGTGAGGTTGAATGGAACAACGGAGATCGGACATGGGACTGTCCATGCCATGGCTCAAGATTTTCATATGATGGAGAAGTCATTGAGGGGCCAGCAAAGAAGCCTTTAAAAAAATTAGAATAAAATAGAAGGGGTTAACTCGAGTTCAAGAGTTACCCCTATTTCATAAATAAACAGAATAAGACTCTCACGGGTGATTACATGCAAGAGAACATTATAATAATGATTCATCAATATCTAAAAAATTTTTAACATGATTAACAAATTCCTGCCTAGGATACCCGTTATATAAGTTTGCCGCTAAACGAGCTGGATCCCCGAAGAAAAAGCGTTCATATTGCGTTTGCCTTGATCCGAATGCATTCATTGTCAGTTCCCATGCAAGCCTGAAAATCTTAGTTTTCGACTTTGCATCGATCGAGCTCCCTTTTAAATAGTGTTCAAGTTCACTCTGGATGGGGGATGAGAATTCTTTTTCAGTAGGCAATGTCATGTAACCGCCAGCTCCAATTAATTGTAAAATCTCGATACACCTAGGATAAAGCTTCGGGAACAAATTGGCTGCAACATAAAGAGAATTGTCATTTGGACGCATGGTTCCCCATTTATCCAGGTCTGCCTCAGCTTCGGCTCTGCATAACAACCCTTTTAAAGATTCTAATCCAATAATAATTTCGCTGACTTTCTCTTGAATATGATGATATTCAGATATGGATAAAGTATTAATTAAAAGCTGTGCAAGCCCTAATACGAATTCTACCTTGACAATCTGTCTGCTTATAACTTGGTGCAGAGCTTGTGCATTAAACCCGCTTTGCTGAAAAAGCTTGTGGGCAATATCCTGACGGTGATAAAAGAAGACTCGATTCCAAGGGACGAGTACTTGATCGAAAATTAAAATTGTATCAATTTCATCGAATCTTGAAGACAACGGATAATCAAATTCAGAATCATCATTTACAAAAGATTCTCGGCATACAAATTTTAAACCTTGAGTGTTACTTGGAATACTAAAAGCAAAAGCATAGTCTTCGTCGGTAATTTTACCTCCTGAAGGGAAGACAAGGACCTCATCAGTCAAACCACCTTGAGTGGCTAAAAGTCTAGCCCCTTTTATTATAATTCCTTCCGACGTTTTCTTTATTATTTTTGCAGCAATTGGCTGTAAGGAGGATTCTAAATAATAAGAGGAACGATTGACCTGAGGATTAATAAAGCTGTGAGTGAAAGATAAATCTTGTTCTCTGGCAATTTCGTAAACATTGACTAAATTATGGACAAACTCCTCGTCTTGCTCTTTTAAAATTGGTGACGCAGCAGCAAGACTCATAATAACTGTGTTCATATAATCCGGGGTTCTGCCCAGCATACCAGCGGACTTTTTCGCCCATTCCGTAATCATGAACCTTCTTTTCACTAAGTCCTCTTTTGTTTTAGGCTCCAAAAACGAAAGACCTACTGGTTGATTGGTTAGGGGCGAATGGTACGTCATTTTGCTGAGCATGTCGGGACGTACTTGGTGATCATAGAGCACAGATCTTGATTTAATAACTCCTTTAAAGGCAGGGTGTGCAGAGATTTGTTCATTAAGTCTTTTTCCGTTAATCCAAACATTTGCCTTCAATTTGTTAATCCGTTCAACATATTGTTGTCCTGATATGACAGGCATTCTTTTCACTCCCTGGGCATCCGATACGCATGTAACACTATATGCCGAATGATCATAACTGGTGAGAGCTATTACACCTTTTGACAAGAATGATTATCCATTGTAATAAAAACAAGAAAAGTTTTTAAAGGTGTGCAGACTGCAGAGGTAGAATGTTTAATATAATAGATTTTAAATAATGATGATTTTGAAGAAAGTAATAATGAAAGCGTTTCCATAAGAAGAAGTCTAACATAAGGATATTCTGGGCAAAATAGATCGTATACTTAAGAGGGAGGGCTTGATATGATAGAAGGACATTTTATTAAAGGGATGTTTTGGGCAACCTTATTAAGTGTACCCCTATGGATTTCTTTTTTTGGCTGGATAAAACTCATACATCAGTTCCTCAAAGTAATGATCTAAAAATGGAATGAACTGCTAAAAAAGTTTTAAATCCAGTCAGCGCCTGTAGATGTACATGTTTTGAATGAAAACATTGACTCCTTTATAATATATGTGACAGACGGATATAGGACTAAAGGGGGCATACAAGTTGTCTGGCGAAAATATAGATGATTATTTGAATCAAGGGATTTATGGGAAAAAACGACTGAATCCAGAAGAACAGGACCGTTTTTTAGGTACTTTTAGAGAAAGAGTGTCCATTGCACTTACAATGGGACAGGTTAGACAAAAAATAGTTATAAAAGAAGTAAAAGATAAACTAAGCACCACTCCTAATGCTAAATTATTACTAAATGGGAAAGTGGATTATGGCAGCCTCTCAAAATATGTGAAATTGGCAAATGGCACGCAAATACCTTTTTCGATTGTAAATAATCTTGAAAGGGAAACAGATATCGGGTTAGTAGTGGCATCAAACCATGCCATTGATGTAGAAGATATTTTTATTAATTGAGACAATCATCATAATTTTAATTTATAAAGCTGTTCTCTAAAAGAAGGTTGCCATTGGTTTCTAGAAACCTTTTAATCGGCGAGTCACGGATTGTAACAAGTATCACTTAAGTTTAGTAAAACAGGCTATTTTAATGAGGAAGAGGGTTTTCATTGCCTTTTCCTTTTTTTGTTGTAACATAAAAGAAAGAATATTTACTATAGTTCGTTTAAAGGGGGGTGTAAAGGTGAATAAAGCTTTGATAAACATTGATTACACAAACGATTTTGTCGCTGATGATGGAAGGCTGACATGTGGACTTCCTGCACAGGAAATTGAAAAGGAAATCGTTAAATTGACGAAGGAATTTTTAGAAAAAAAGTGTTTTGTTGTGCTGGCGATTGACCTTCATGATCAACAAGACCCTTTTCATCCTGAAAAAGAGCTGTTTCCTCCCCATAACCTTCAAGGGACTAAAGGCAGAGAGTTATACGGAGAATTATCAGACATCTGGAAAAATAACCAGGACCAAGAGCATCTTTATTTTATGGATAAAACACGTTATTCTGCTTTTGCTGGCACTGATCTTGAACTTAAGCTAAGAGAGAGGGGAATAACGGAAGTCCACTTAGTTGGTGTATGCACAGATATTTGTGTTCTTCACACAGCTGTTGATGCTTATAATAAAGGGTTTCAAATAGTTGTCCATCAAAAGGCGGTTGCGAGCTTCAACCAAATCGGCCATGATTGGAGCTTACAGCACTTTAAATCAAGCTTGGGAGCTAGAGTAGTTTAAACATTGATATTGTTGCCTTCCTAAATAAGTCTAACAGCTCACAATAAAGCCAAACCTATTGGGTGAGATGTGAGACTAGAAGCAACCAGCGATCAACGATAGCCATTTAAGCGGTCAAAGGCAACCTGCAGCAGATTTTATAGAGAATCCAGAGGTGACATAAATTGAAGACATTAGATGACAGCTTGGCATTACATACAGATCTTTATCAAATTAATATGGTGAAAACGTATTGGCAGGATGGAATTGATCAAAAAAAAGCAATATTTGAAGTGTTTTTTCGAAATCTGCCATTTGATAATGGTTACGGAGTTTTTGCCGGACTTGAACGAGTTATTTCCTTTTTAGAGAATTTTCATTTTTCAGAAACGGATTTAACCTACTTACAGGAAGAAGTCGGCTATGAACAGGAGTTTATTGAGTACTTAAGAACGATTCGATTTACAGGCTCCCTCAGGTCCATGGTAGAAGGAGAACTCGTTTTCGGTAACGAACCAATCATGAGGGTGGAGGCCCCGCTCGCAGAGGCACAGCTTATAGAAACTGCTCTTTTAAATATTATTAATTATCAAACATTAATTGCAACAAAAGCTTCCCGCATTAAGCAAATAGTTGGGGAAGAGCTGGCACTTGAATTTGGTTCAAGGAGGGCGCATGAGCTTGATGCAGCTGTTTGGGGAACAAGAGCAGCCTATATTGGCGGGTTTGACGGTACAAGTAATGTCCGTGCAGGAAAGCTGTTCGGAATTCCGGTTGTGGGGACACATGCTCATGCAATGGTACAAGCATACCGCGATGACTATATTGCGTTTAAAAAGTATGCGGAAACACATCAAAACTGTGTTTTCCTTGTGGATACATATGATACATTAAATTCTGGAGTTCCAAATGCCATAAAAGTAGCAAAGGAATTCGGAAATAAAATTAATTTCGCTGGAATCAGGCTTGACAGCGGAGATTTAGCTTATCTTTCAAAGAAGGCACGCGAAATGCTTGATGATGCAGGGTTTCAAAAAACGAAAATTATCGCTTCAAGTGATCTTGATGAATACACCATTATGAACCTGAAGGCTCAAGGGGCGATAATTGATACATGGGGAGTAGGCACTAAGCTAATAACAGCCTTTGATCAGCCTGCATTAGGAGCGGTCTATAAGCTTGTCTCTATTGAAAACGATAAAGAACAAATGGTAGACACAATCAAAATTTCTTCAAATCCTGCAAAAGTAACAACACCAGGGATGAAAAAGCTTTACCGGATTATCAATCGGTCAAACGGATATTCAGAGGGAGATTATATTGCACTTGACCATGAAAATCCTCAAGAAGAAGAAAGACTAAAAATGTTTCATCCGGTTCACACATATATAAGCAAATTTGTAACCAATTTTGAAGCAAAAGATCTTCATCAAGATATTATTGTTGATGGTAAAGTAGTTTATCATACTCCAGAGATTTCTGATATTCAGAAATATGCTAAAGAAAATATGAATCTTTTATGGGAAGAATACAAACGGTCATTAAATCCTGAAGAATATCCCGTTGATCTGAGCGAAGCTTGCTGGAAAAATAAGATGGACCATATAGAAAATGTTAAACAAAAAGTAAAACAAAAACTTGAACGAGGATGAATTTGTGTAAAAAATGCCCTTTCATTAAGGAGGAGCTGAGCTGGATTGAATCAAACTTTTCAAAAGTTAATAAAAGATGCAGAAAAAACCCCTTTTAATGGGTGGGATTTCACTTATTTATCAGAAACAGGAAGAATGGCAAGTGAACCGCTGAATTGGTGCTATACCACCCTTTTACTCCCTTATTTAATAGAGTCGAAATGTGTATTGGATATGGGGACAGGCGGAGGAGAGTATTTGTCATTGCTAGCACCCTTTCATGGAAGAATGTTTGCAACTGAAGGATATGAACCGAATGTTTCAATTGCCAGAAATACGTTAGAACCATTAGGAGTTACGGTTAAAGAAATTCAATCTGATGACAACCTGCCATTTATGAATAACCAATTTGATTTGATAATGAATAAACATGAATCATTTGAACCAAAAGAAATCGATCGTATCTTGATTCCAGGTGGAGTCTTTGTTACCCAACAAGTCGGCGGAAAGGACCTTGGCGGTTTGAATTCTCGCTTAGGTGCAGAAACAGGGAATGAATTTGCTCACTGGAGCTTGAAGTTTGCAAGAGAACAGCTTACCTCAAACGGATTTATTATTTTGAAAGAAGAAGAACAATTTTATAAAACAAGATTTTATGATATTGGAGCAATTATTTATTATTTAAAGGCAATTCCATGGCAAATCCCTGGCTTTCAATCAGAAAAATATGCGGAGCCGCTAGCTGAAATTAACAAAGAAATCGAGCACAAAGGCTATTGTGATTTTCACTCTCATCGTTTTTTGCTTATAGCTTCCAAATAATAATCTAATGGAGTGTTTTAGATGGAAAGAATTCAAGTAGCGCACGATCTAAGCTTTTCAAGAATTATTCATGGTTTATGGAGACTTGCGGATTGGAACTATTCAAGTGAAGGAACATTGTCCTTAATTGAACAATGTATGGACCAAGGAATTACAACCTTTGATCATGCAGATATTTATGGGGGATATACATGTGAGGCTTTGTTTGGCCAAGCTCTGGCATTGAAGCCAAGTTTACGCGAGAAGATGGAAATTGTAACAAAATGCGGGATTAAATTAGTTACGGAGAATCGCCCAGAACACAAAGTGAAACATTATGACACAAGCAAGGAGCACATTATTCGTTCAGTGGAACAATCATTAAAGAATTTCCAAACGGATTACATAGATGTGCTTTTAATTCATCGCCCTGATCCTTTTATGGATTCTCAAGAGACAGCAGAAGCTTTTCAGGAATTAAAAAAGAGTGGTAAAGTAAGGCATTTTGGTGTCTCTAATTTTAAACGGTCACAGCTTAATTTGCTCCAATCATTTTTAGAATTTGATCTAGTTACGAATCAAATTGAGCTGTCGCCATACGAGTTAGAAAATTTTGAAGATGGCACATTAGACCTTTGCCAAGAAATTCGGTTAGCACCAATGGCATGGTCACCGCTTGCAGGCGGGAAAATTTTCTCTGCTCAAGATGAAAAGGCAGCCAGGCTTCGTATGAAATTAACCGAGCTTAAAAATGAGTTGAATGCTGCCGGAATCGATGAAGTAATTTATGGATGGCTTCTTGCACATCCTGCGAGAATAATGCCGATTGTTGGAAGCGGAAAAATAGACCGCATTCAATCAGCAGTTTCTTCTCAAAAAATCAAATTAACCAGGCAGCAGTGGTTTGATGTCCTATCTGCTTCAATGGGGTATGAGGTTCCTTAGATAAAATAATAATGAAAGCCAGATTCTAGATGCTAGAATTCTGGCTCTTTTTTTTGAATACTTTTTCGCGATTTCTTTCTCGTATAACCCAAGATGATAACCAAAATGATAATTAACATCTCAAAGCCATATTTCAACCAATCTTCTTGAAAAAACTTAGCTATAAATGGTTCCTTTACAATCATTTTTGAAGCTGTCCAAGCTAATACAGCAGAACCTATATAAATGATAATTGGAAAACGGTCGATGAATTTTAAAATAATGGTACTGCCCCATACAACAATTGGAATTGAGATCAATAACCCTAAAATAACTAGAAGGAAGCTTCCATGTGCTGCCCCGGCAACAGCCAAAACATTATCAAGCCCCATAACTGCATCAGCGATAATGATCGTCCTTACAGCAGCCCAAAAATTTTCACCTGCTGCAACATCATGATTTTTCTCTTCGACTAATAACCGATAGGCTATCCAAACGAGAATGATCCCCCCAATGACTAAAAGCCCTGGTATTTCCAAAAGGTAAACGACCAAAAAGGTGGCAATAGCCCGAATGAGTACAGCCCCAAAGGTCCCCCAAATGATTACTTTCTTTCTTTGCTGAGGAGGTAAATTTCTTGCAGCAAGACCAATAACAATTGCGTTGTCTCCAGCCAATACTAGATCAATGACTACAATTGACAATAAGGCTGTGAAAAAATCAACAGACCATATCTCCATTTTGAACCCCCTAAAACATTACCATCTTTTATAGATGAATGTATTTTGCCCATGAGTTAATACGAATTAAATAAGGCGGAGAAATAGATCATGCTGCTTGAACTCCAATTCCTTATTAACCGCCTTTACTTATTTTTAGTTTCAAGGCAGCATCTTATGACATCCAAACATTAGGAATAGTGACATTCAATTAATAGCACTGCCAACACAAAACTTTCACTTAATAGGTAAATTTTCTAGGAAATCAACATATAGAAAAAACTGTTTCATTTGGCTCTTTTTTCTGTTTAAGGATATATTCCCCTTTTTATTTTGTACATATTTTTAGGAAAAGAAGGGGAATGATAATAACATGATAAAAGAGGTTTAAGGAATAGTAAGTAGTGTATTTTACCTCCTTCAAGGCATCTATAAATAATATGCATCAAATGCACAAAACATTTCTTATAACTATTTTTCGTTATATTTGCGGTCATGTGTAGGAATAACCACATACTTGTCGAATGTATAAAAATAGGTTCAAAATTGAAAAAAGGAGGACTCTTTCACTATGGGAAAGCAACCCGAACTCTATGTCCTTGATGATAAGTTGGTTGCGGTTTTTTCGGTAAACTTCGGTGAATGTGTTGTGAAGATGGAATGTCTTTTTTCAGACGAAGAAATTGTAGATTACACCATAGTATTTAACGGAACTGTTAAAGATAAAGAAAGAGTAACGGAAAAAATGCTAATACAAGCGGTGGAATTATGTAAAAACCAAAAAGTTTACGTATGAGCTCCTTAGGGAGTTTTTTTATTTTTGGGAACTTTTCAAAAAATTGTGTTTGCATAAATAAACTTTAAATAAAGGCGAATTGTTATGTCACAGATTGCTTTTTATCGCACAGCCAACCTTTACCCTCTAAAACATTAAACCGTTCATTATTTTAAAAAGAACATACGTTTCGTGTATAAAGATGGAAATAACGATTGCCGAAAAATGCATACAAAAGACTATTGCGTTTATTTGCGGTGTCACGCATAAATCATAACCCGAAAGTTTTCGGTGAAAAAATCCTCATTCTCTTATAAAATTTAATTAAAGAGATCACATAGTTTTAAGTCGTCGGTCATGCAAATGTTGATCTTAAAAAGGAGTGTGAACGATGAATCATATTAAAATTGAAGAACTAAAACAACTTTTAAATAGTCTTGAAAAAGAAATTAAGGAAACCAAGGATTCGCTCAGGCTCATTAATAAAAGCATTGATAAATATGATAAATATAACTACATAAAGGTATCTTAAAGCTGGGCAGATGTGCCTGGCTTTTTTGTTGGTAAAATGTTTAAGTTTTCGTTTGCGTTTAATGAATGTGATCTATGTCATGCTCCAGGCTCCTTAAGGTCAAAAGTCTTTATTCGCCTTTTTGATTGCCGCTCAAAGGTCTTGGCCCCTATTACTTATGACTTTAATAATAAGAAAATTAAGTATTCCCCCTACTTCCTGTTTTAGTATTATAGTATAATTCTATGGGGGTGATTACTTTTGGACGGATTAATATTAGATGAAACCAAGTTGAAAAATACTGTCTATCACATTATCACCTCAGAGGTGAAAAATACCCATTTATCTGAGCTGATTCTCTCCTTTTTCAATTCAAGGAAGCGGTTTTTATTTGGACAACTTACTTTTATGCATTATCACATTTTTGGAGGAAAACGCGAGGATGTTTATCATTTAGTATCAGCTATTGAGTTGGTCACACTGGCGATTGACATTTTTGATGACTTAGAGGATTTGGATAATTATGAAGAGCCTTGGATGCAAGTTAAGCATTCTATTTCATTAAATGCTGCATCCTTATTATTAACGATAAGCCAGAAAATTGTGTATCGTTTGTCAAATGAATGGAATACCCAGCTTCTTAACATATATCAAGACTATTTAATTGAAGCAGCAGAAGGACAGCATGAAGATTTGCTGGATTGGCAAGCCTTCGAGGAAACCTGTTTATTGACGATAAAAATGAAATCTGGAGCATTAACGGCTTTAGCCTCAGCATGCGGCAGTATGCTTGCGAGCAAAAGAGTGGATTTACAGGTCGAAAAGTATGCTTATCAAATAGGAATTGCCGCACAGCTAGATAATGATTTAAATGATTTATTTTCATCTCAAAAGACAGATTCAAAAATAATAGATAAAAATACTTTAGCTTCCATTTTTTTAAGGACCAGCACCAACCCTTTTGCGAAGAAATTATTAGCTAATATTAAAAAAGGAAATTTTACATATACAGAAGAATATAAGCAGCTTTTATTAAAGTCGGGAGTCGTTGCCTATTTAAGCATATTAAAGCAGACGGCTATCCAGATGGCAATTACTCATATGGATGAACTTGACTTACCAAGAGATCATATAGAAATCTTAAAAGATCATTTAATCTATTTTAAATAAATTGAGTAATTGTAAAGTGCGTAAGCGGTTGCCTCTTATAGAGGGGGAAGGTGGGGTGGAATCCCAGTAATTCCATTTGTTCACTAAATAGAATGATCTAATTTTTCAGGAAGACATGGTAAAGGAGGTTGGCAGGGTTGAAAATTCTTGTAGTTGATGATCACCCGGCTGTAGGGGAAGGAACGAAAGCAATTTTAGAGACAGAGAAAGATTTAAAAGTTGATTATTTAAGTCCTCCTTTTGATATTGATAATCTGGAGCTGCAAAACTTTGTAGAGTACGATGTCATTTTAATGGATTTAAATTTAGGAGAAATAAACGGAATGGAAATTTCCAAGAAAATTCTTGGCATAAACGATCAGGTTAAGATTGTTTTGTATACAGGCTATGATGTAAAGGATTATTTTGAAGAAGCCATTCAAATGGGGATTCATGGGGCTATTAGCAAAACAGAATCAAAAGCGGATATTTTGCATTATATAAAACATGTTGTGAATGATGAAATTGTTATCCCTTATGATTATTTAAAGGCCCTTTTAAAGGAACCGAAAAGAGCTTATGAAGAATCGGTTGGCCAACAAGCACTTAATAATCGTGAAAAAGCGATTTTACTCGAAGTAGAAAAAGGATTAACAAACCAAGAAATTGCCGACAAGCTTCATTTAAGTAAAAGGTCGATTGAATACAGCTTAACGGGGATTTTTAATAAACTATGTGTTGGTTCGCGTACAGAAGCCGTTTTAACAGCAAAGTCAAAGGGAATATTGGATTAATAATTTCGGTTGAACTTCTATCTGCGTAAAGAAAGTAGATAGAAGTTTTTATATTGGCATAAAATCTTAAAGGTTAATTGCCCCGCCTTTTATTTGTCCAGTTTTCATAACTTATGAAAAAATATAGTGAATTTTGATGTAAAAGTAATATTTTTTTATGAACTAGTTTAGTTGGGTACCGTATACAGATATTCTATCTTAGTTAGAAGGCATTTTTGTATAGAAAAAAAGTACATGCATATATATGAAAGGAGCTAATAAATGAATAGGAGTGAAAGAAATGTATATATATCCTTATTCACAAATTCGGTCTTCTAGAAAAAAGAATAGCAGGATTATCGAAGTCCAAGGAATCGGTAAAGTAGAGATTATGCCAGACCAAGCTTTAATCCGGCTCGGAGTTATAACAGAAAATGAAAATGCATCAGTTGCCCAGCAAGAAAACACGGAAAGGATAAATAAAGTTCTTTCCAGCCTTAAGATGCTGGGCGTAAAAGAAGAGGAGATAGAAACATACTCATACACTGTTACACCAGTTTATCAATATCCGACAAATGGTGAGAAAATTTTAACAGGGTATGAAGTAGTAAACCTTGTGACAGTGTTAACTAGTAAGATTAATGAGATTGGCATAATCATTGACACTGTAATTGAAAATGGAGCCAACCGAATAGAGAGCATTACTTATGAGGCAGCGAATTTACAACCGCCTATTAATGAAAGCTTAAGACTTGCTTCTAAGCAGGCATTAGAAAAAGCAAAAGTTATTGCTCAGTCATTTAAAGTGAATTTAATAGAAACTCCTGTAAAAGTGGTTGAAGTATCAAGAGCCCCTGTGCCTCAAATACAATATACATCGTTTGAAGAGGGCATGGTAAAAGGACTTTCAACCGTTGTATCTCCAAGAAAACTGGAAATTATTTCAGAATTACAAATCTCATTTACCTATCAAAAATAGAGGAATCAGAACAAAAATGAAGAAGTAATAAGTTAGTCTTATTATTTACAAAAATAACATAATATCTCAATACTTCCATTAAGTTTTTCCATTAATATGGTACCTATATCAACAACAAGGTAAAAAGAGCGCTTTTGATTCGTTGGAGGAGGTACTATTTTATGGAAATTATCTCGGTATTACCTATATTATTATTGTTAGTTTTGTATTTTGTTTTTACCGTATATATGTTAAGAAAATAAAATGTATACATAAAGGGGAGAACCGAGTGGACATACGTATTCCTCTTATTTTTTTCCTGCTGCTTCTGATAAGCGGTTGCAGTGAGCAGCAAAATACCGCACAAACAAACGAGAAAAGTAAAGAACTAAGACAAACGGACACTTCTTCAGAAAGGGAAGTGCTGATTGTAAACCTTAATGTTCCTTGGGCGATTACAAAAACTGAGGAAAACTTCTTTATATCAGAAAGAAATGGATCAATTGTTGAATGGAATGCATCGACGAACGAAATCAAGCGAAAAAATGTTGAGCTTTCCAAAGCTGTTCATCAGGAAGGTGAAGGCGGCTTCTTAGGGATTGAATTATTACCAGATTTTCAAAATACACAGCGGGCTTTTGCCTACCACACTTATAAGGAAAATGGCGACACGAAAAACAGAGTGGTGGTATTGGAGCGAGGAGAGGATTCCTGGAAAGAAATAAAAGTGTTGTTAGAGGATATACCAGGTGAGGTTTTTCATAATGGCGGTCGGCTAAAAATAGGTCCTGATTTAAAATTATATATCACAACAGGTGATGCTTTGCAGTCTGAATTAGCTCAGAACACAAATTCACTTGCGGGAAAGATTTTAAGAATGAATTTAGATGGTTCCGTTCCTGAGGATAATCCTTTCACCAATTCATATGTTTATTCATATGGCCACCGAAACTCTCAAGGTTTAGCATGGGATGAAGAAGGTCAGCTCTACAGCTCAGAGCATGGGCAAGAGGCACATGACGAGCTAAACAAAATTGAACCAGGACAAAACTATGGCTGGCCTGACATCCAAGGTGATGAGGAGAAGAATGGAATGCAAACCCCTCTCTTTCATACTGGAAATATTACCTGGGGTCCTTCAGGAATATCATATAAGGATGGGAAGCTGTATGTGGCAGCCCTTAGAGGGGAAGCAATTATGGTTTATCCTATTGAAGGAGATGAAGCAGAAACATTCATTGATGGAGAGGGAAGAATTCGGGATGTATTGATAGATGGAAACAGTATGTATTACATTACAAACAATACAGATGGACGGGGCACCCCTGCTGAAAATGATGATAAACTTGTTAAGGTGAATATTGAATAGATTGGTGTGTTGAAACAATGAACATTGAAAATTCTTTAATTAAAACGTTAGGTATTGAAATTTTGGAAGTGTCAGATAGCGGAGTAATAGCGACAATGCCTGTCGACCAAAGAACAAGACAGCCATTCGGAATTCTGCACGGAGGGGCCTCAGTAGCCCTTGCAGAAACAGCAGCAAGTATTGGAGCTTATCACTTTATAGATAAAGACAATGAAATATGCGTTGGATTAGAAATTAATGCAAATCATATAAAAGCAAAAAGCGACGGTGTTGTGACTGCAAAAGCGACACTTTTCCATCGCGGTAGGTCAACAATGGTCTGGGATATTAAAATCGTAGATGAGGAAGAAGAATTAGTTTGTATTTCGAGGTGTACAATGTCGGTGTTGAAAAAACGCTCGTAAATACGTTTTAAAGTGAATGATTAATATTCGCTCGATCGCCACCTTCATTTAACAGGACAGAATAAACCCGATCTAACAATTGTAAGATCGGGTTTGTTTATATTTCAATTATAACCTTAAATCCTTCTCCAGGCTTACTATGGACATCCATAGATCGAGTCAAGTACTTGTGGGAGTTTTTTTCTGAAGCTTGGTATCTCCTCTTTTGTGTATTGTTCTGACCTTTTTATGGTAACGCTTCCCCTTTT
>NZ_JACXAI010000014.1 GCF_014773385.1 Metabacillus arenae
TTTTAATTGTCTGGACAAGGTTGGCTGTGTCACATGCAAAACTTCAGCGGCAGCCGTCATGCTTCCTTCTCTTGCAACCGTAAGAAAATATCGCAATACTCTAAATTCCATATAACACTCCTCCTTTAACATGTTTTAGTATATATGTTTCAGATATGCTCATCAAGCATATCTTGATATAACATATAAGTAATAGGATATATACAAAAAACACGCTAGAATAAATAACAAAGGATTTTATATGATGGCTTATACCACAGAAGAAAATCCTTAAATATCCGAATTTGAAAGGGTGATATTTTAAAATGAAGAAAAAATCTACTAACAAGCTTGTACTCACAGTGATAGCAGTGGGCTTGCTTTTATCCGCGGCAACCTTTGCATCCACGACCGGCGTTGGCGCAGCATCCACGACCGGCGTTGACACTGCATCCGCGGCCGAAGTTGCATACAAGCCGGACATGTCCAATGGAGCAGACAACTTTTACAAGAGCAACAAGGTAAGGAAGAAGAAGGTTGAGTTTAAAAATCAATACAACATGAAAGTGGCAGGGAATCTTTTTATTCCCAAAGGTTTGAAGAAGAACACTAAAAATCCTGCGATCATTGTCGGTCATCCTATGGGCGCAGTAAAAGAACAAAGTTCGAATCTGTATGCACAAAAAATGGCTGAAAAGGGATTCGTTACGTTGTCCTTGGATTTGTCTTTCTGGGGAGAGAGTGAGGGTCAGCCTCGCAACGCTGTTTCGCCGGATATTTATGCCGAGGATTTCAGTGCTGCGGTGGATTTCCTAGGCACCCGGTCGTTTGTTGACAAGGAACGGATCGGTGTTCTCGGGATTTGTGGCAGCGGGAGCTTTGTCATTAGCGCAGCTAAGATTGATCCGCGCCTGAAAGCCGTTGCGACAGTCAGCATGTACGACATGGGTGCTGCTAACCGTAACGGGCTTAAACACTCGCAGACTCTCGAGCAAAGAAAGAAGATTCTCGAAGAGGCAGCCGAGCAACGCTATGTGGAGTTCAAAGGCGGTAAAACCAAATACACTAGCGGGACCGTACATGAACTAAATGAAAACTCTACTGCCATTGAGCGTGAGTTTTATGACTTCTACCGTACTTCGAGAGGTGAATACACGCCTAAAGGTTCGTCGCCAGAACTTACAACACACCCGACGCTAACCAGCAACGTCAAATTCATGAATTTTTACCCATTCGAAGACATAGAGACGATTTCTCCTCGTCCGATGCTTTTCATCACGGGTGAAAACGCTCATTCTAGAGAGTTCAGCGAAGACGCCTACAAGCGGGCGGGCGAAGAGAAGGAACTCTATATTGTTCCAGGCGCAGGTCATGTGGATCTGTACGATAGAACGGAACTTATCCCTTTTGAAAAACTTGAATCTTTCTTTAAAGAAAATCTGAAGAAAAAATAAGGCTTGTGTTAAAGTGCATAGAGAGCTTTGCGTGCCAATGGTACTTTGAGTGAAACCCCGGTGTGAATCCCGCATATCTTGTCGGGGTTCACACTTTTTTTGTCTGAATTGAATTCCATATGCTATGTAGATTTGAAGGGTGTAGTTAATAATCACCTTGTTCTGGAGTTTTTATGCTTTACCGAATAGAGAAGAAGTCAGTCTGAAAGTAATTACCTTACCATCTAAAGATAACGATATTCAACTTGGATTACTGGTTGGATAGAAGTCAAGTCACGATGAATTTACAAGATAATAAAATGAAACTTGGAGGAGGAAAACGGGATGAAAAAACGATTATTTCATTCATTTGCGTTGATGCTAGCCCTCAGCCTTACTGCTTGCAACAACAATGATACTGGTACAAAGGACAGTTCTCAACAAGAAGAGAATTCCTCTGGGGCTAAGTCCGGGGAATACGCTGAGATTGGATCTGGGGCGAACCTTGTTAAATTCCCTGAAGACCTTGAAAAGGGGATTGTGTTTGCCACTTACGATCGAGGAAATATTCATGAAGACATCTATGTAAATAATAGGGAAGCAATTGAAGCAGTGCAGAACGGAGAGGAGATTCCGAGCGGCACCGTTATCACTCTCGTAGGATATGAGGATGGAGAGCTGGACCAATATTTAGTGATGGAAAAGCGTACGGGATGGGGTTCCCAGTACTCGCCTGAAGAACGTAATGGGGAATGGGAATACCAGGCATTTACTCCTGATAAAGAAGTGAGGCCGGATAATATTGGCCGTTGCTTTTCCTGCCACGCAAATCAGGAAAGAGATGACTATATGAATTCGATGGATCAGATGAAAGAGTTTGATTTGGGAGAGATTTCACAATCAAAAAACAGCAGTTCAGAAACCCCAATCGCAGCTATCCCTACAGAGCATTGGAAGGTTAGTGAAATATCTGCTCATGTGAATGATTCTAAGGATATAAATAAAGAAGAAAGTCATTTAAAAGAGGATGAGGAAAAAGCAAATAAAATTCAGGACGTTCTTTTGAAGATGTATTTACAGCAATATAAAAGCTAATGAATGTGTTGCTATTAAAGGATACTTGATGTTCACCATGGAAAAACAAAGCAGTGATTCATTAAATAGAAAGAGGAGAATACTTTGAATCGAAAGATGTTATTCAAGCTGGTAAATGACCTTGTTATGACAGTTCTCATGCTCATAGCAATGGCTTACTATATTACCGGAAATATGATCCATGAAGTCGTTGGAGTTGTGGTGCTTGTATTATTTATTGTCCATAACTTTTTAAATCGACGTTGGTATAAAGCGATTTTAAAGGGAAAACATACTGTACGGCGCATTTTACAAATAGGAATCAATCTACTTTTTCTTGTAACAATGTCTATGATGATGATAAGTGCTGTCCTGATTTCAAGTGATTTATTTCCCTATATTCCTATAAATAACGACATGGCGCTGCGGCAATTACATGTTCAAACTGCCTATTGGGGATTTATCATTATGGCAGTCCATATAGGATTTTCCTGGGGTACGATTATCAATTCTATACGTAGGATGACAGGAATCACCGGCACTAGTCGTATTCGCACGATTGGGTTGCGTATTTTGGCGGTTTTAATTGTTGCCTACGGGGTCCATTCTTCCTTCGAGGCAGAAATGGGTTCTAAGCTATTCATTTACAACCCATTTGGGTGGTTCAATGATGATTCCACTATAAAGTTTTTAATTGACCACCTATCGATCATGGGAATCTATATTGCAGGAACACATTATGCTTTGAAATTTATTCAGAGCCAGGAGAAAAAAGTAGTTCAAAAAAACTGAAATAACTTTAAAAGTGAAGGATATTAATTGAATTTTTGGATTGGGTTTTCAGGCATCCGTTCAATAAGAGCCTTTTTAATGGCTTCTTGGCTTTTGGTTATTCTTCTATACACTTTTGACATTGTTTGGTCTCCAAACTTTTCTTAAGATAATCAACAATTTTGATTGAGATGTTTAATAATCAACGAACTGCGCTAACTTGACCATTGTATGCAAGCTGGTTTTATTTATAATTATAAACACGTGTTGATTAATCAATTAATGATGTTTTTTTGTTGAGCGAAGTCAATATCCACCATTATAGTTAGCAAAAGAATTGTTTTCAATACAAATAAGAAAGGAAGTTATTCATTATGTCTGCTATTCAAGATAAGGTTGTTATTATTATGGGTGCATCAAGTGGGATTGGTGAAGCAACTGCCAAGAAACTTGCACAAGAAGGAGCGAAATTAGTCATTGCGGCTCGCCGTGAAGATCGTCTGAAATCTCTTGTTGAATCATTGCCAAATGCTGAAGTGTCATACGCTGTGGCAGATGTCTCGAATAAAGAAGAAGTTCAAGCCGTTGTCGATTTAGCAGCCCGAAAATATGGTCGTGTAGATGTTCTCTTCAACAATGCTGGTGTGATGCCAACTGCACCGCTTTCAGAAAAACGCTTTGATGAATGGAGACAAATGTTAGACATCAATATCATGGGTGTTTTGAATGGGATTGCTGCTGTATTACCTATTATGAAGCAACAACAGTCTGGTCACATTATTTCAACTGATTCCGTAGCTGGACATGCTGTTTATCCAGGGTCTGCTGTATACTGTGGGACTAAGTTTGCAGTTAGAGCGATTATGGAGGGATTGCGCCAGGAAGAAAGGGAAAATAATATTCGGTCAACTATTGTTTCACCAGGTGCTGTAAGTACTGAACTTTATACAACAATTAATACTCCTGAAGATCGAGAATGGGTAAAGAATCTTATGGATACAGGAGAAGGTTTTTCTTTGAAATCAAGCGATATTGCAGATGCAGTAGCTTATGCGATTAGCACACCTGAAACTGTTGCTGTAAGTGAAATCCTGATTCGGCCAACTAAGCAAGTTATTTAATAAATGTCACAATTAACAAATTGATTCTTCTTTGACAATGGTTGTAAAATCTTTCATTTTAAAAAAATTCTCATCGTCTTGAGTCATTTTAAACAATAGTAAATTGGTGGTAATCTTTGTATATGTAATTTATATGCAAATACACTAGGAGTATTTTAATGAAGAAGACCGTTCAACTGATACTGTTATCACTCATAGTATCTTCAATGTTTTTAACGGCTTGCAATAGCAGGACCAATGAAGAAAACACAAGCAGCGAAGAAAATTCCGCTGACGAATCAAACAACGGGGATAGACAAGATTCTACACTTGATAATGAAGGGGCAGATGCTATGGAAGATACAAGTATAAAATTAACATTTAACAACGAAGAAGTCATTGTCAACATGTATGATAATCCAACAAGTAGAGATTTTTTAGCTCAATTGCCGTTAACGATAACATTAGAAGATTATGTAGGTAAAGAGAAAATTAGTATTTTACAAAAAAGATTATCGACAGATAATGTGCAATCCGGAAACCAACCAAAAAAAGGAGACTTTGCTTATTATTCTCCTTGGGGAAATTTGGCTATTTTTTATAAAGGTTTAGCGGATGCCACAAATGATCTTATTATACTAGGTAAGATTGAATCAGGAAAAGAAAACTTTGAAAGTATTCAGGGTGATTTTACAGTTACAATTGAAAAAATGGATTAAATGTAGTGCTGCTTTTCATTCAAGACTCCAATCCAAATCTCTTCAAAAGAAACTGTATTCCTTGTTGATTAGTTCTGAAATGATTTACAAAAGATAGAGGTGAGTGAAGTTGAAAAAATTTTTAGCCATATTTTTGCTGGCAATACCTTTAATTGCGGGCTGTTCTGAGAATGAACAACAAACTACAGGAAATGTACGGGAAAATTCTGTAGATGAGCCAAAAAATCAAAGATACGAAGTACTAGCAGAAAATCTTGAGGCTCCTTGGTCGATAGAAAAACATGAAAAAACCTTCTATTTGACAGAAAGACCGGGAACGATTGTAAAAATAGAAAATGGAAAAATTGACAGGCAAAGCGTAGAACTCAAGAAAGAACTTTCGACAGTTTCAGAGGAGGGGCAAATGGGTTTTGTGCTCGCTCCTGACTTCCAGGAATCGAATCTTGCATATGCTTATTATACTTTTGAAGACAGCTCCGGACAATTTAACCGTATTGTAACACTCCGTTTGGAGGATAACGTTTGGAAAGAAGAGAGCTTACTGCTCGATAAAATTCCAGGGAATTCCTGGCATGATGGAGGAAGACTTAAAATTGGACCTGATGGAAAACTTTATGCAACTGCCGGTGATGCATATGACAGGGATTTAGCTCAAGACACTACTTCATTAGGTGGAAAAATTCTAAGAATCAATCTTGATGGATCGATTCCAAATGATAATCCGTTTCCTAATTCCTACGTCTATAGTTATGGTCATCGAAATCCTCAAGGGATTACTTGGTCATCTGATGAAACGCTATATGCTGGGGAACACGGTAACGATGCAAATGATGAAATAAATAGAATAGAAGCCGGTCAAAATTATGGCTGGCCGATTATCGAAGGCCATGAGGAACAAGAAGGGATGGTTTCACCGCAATTCACTTCTGGAGAAGAAACTTGGGCGCCGTCTGGAATGGACTATTATAATGAAAAGTTGTATGTTGCTGCACTAAGAGGGTCTGCAGTTTTAGAATTTGACCTTGAAACAGGCGAATACCGTGAAGTTATAACCGGACTTGGCCGAATTCGAGATGTGCTGATTGAAGATGACTCTCTTTATTTCATTAGCAATAACACAGATGGTCGTGGTACTCCCGAGGAGAATGACGATAAGCTATACAGAGTTTCACTTTCAGAATTAAATTAAATACAACGGCATCTTTAATTCAAGCGAGCCTAACTGCCAGTTTGTTAGGGTTAAGTCTGGGGCAGCTCGTTGCAGGTCCTTTAAGCGATGTTCATGGCAGGCGTAAGCCTTTGCTGATTTCGATGCTGTTCTATTTTGTCATTTCTATAGCATGTGCGTTTTCGCCAAACATCAGTATGTTTATTGTTTTG
Source organism: Metabacillus arenae (assembly GCF_014773385.1). GTDB lineage: Bacteria > Bacillota > Bacilli > Bacillales > Bacillaceae > Metabacillus_D > Metabacillus_D arenae. The sequence goes on from NZ_JACXAI010000014.1 coordinate 6,457, forward strand.
CGCTTCATTCAAGGATTTGTCGCTTCCGCAGGGCTTGTTATTTCTCGCGCGATTGTTCGTGATCGCTACAGTGGAGTAGAAATGGTCAAATTCATGGCACTGTTGACGATGATTAGTAATGTCGCTCCATTGATTTCCCCTACTGCCGGAAGTGCGGTGACTACGTTCACTTCATGGATCGGTGTGTTTATTTTTCTAGGTTTTTTAGGGCTTATTTTAACAGGCATAACCACATGGGGAATAAAAGAAAGCTTACATGCTGAGCAGCGTGTTCCCAGCAATTTCAGGGAAGTATTAAGAAACTACGGTTCCTTGCTTCGAGATCGGAGCTTTATGGGGTATGCGCTTGTCAATGGCATATTGTTCATATCATCAATGCTTCCTTCTAGATCAGTGCTGTTTGAACTCCTTGTTCCGCAAACTTTGCCAATTGCTCTTCCATGCGAATCACGACAATGGGTTATGCTGACATGATTCTTGTAGCTTTCCCACAAGGCGTTGACCAATTTGTCCATTTGCTCCTATGACAAGTACGTTCATGATTATATCCCTTTTCTCTACTTAATATAAGTAGAGAAACCCCGTCTCTTAACTCTAAGAGACAGGATTTCTTATTAGTAGTTTTATGCTTGTTTTGTAGGATAAATTGATCAAAATGGATTCACCATTTGTTAAGGGTGAAAATTACCAAGGTTGACTTGTTGGTCCAATTGTAAACTCATTAACGTTCGTATCTTCTGGCTGTTCAATCGCGAATGCCACAACATTGGCAACTCGATCAGATGTAATTCCGTATTGTTCGTATACCGCAGTCATACCTTCTGAAGTATTCTTATCCGTAATCGTATCCAACAATTCCGTGTTGATCGCTGCTGGATAAATCGTTGCTGTGCGGATGTTCGTACCTTCTTGGGCAGATTCCATACGTAACACTTCCATTAAATTACGAACAGCCCACTTTGTTGCGCCATAAACCGCACCGCCTGGGTAAGCTTTAAGCCCAGCTACTGATGAAGTAGTGATGATATGTCCAGACTTTTGCGATGTAAATGTTGGCAATACTGCAGCGATACCATTCAATACACCTTTAATATTGACGTCAACCATGCTGTTCCACTCGTCAGTTTTTAATTCAGAAAGTGGTGAATTAGGCATAATTCCAGCGTTCAAGAAGATTACATCGACACCACCAAAAGTGTCTTTAGCTAGTTGAACAAGTTGCTGACTATCCTCTGGATTAACAACATCTGTGACGCGATAAGTAGCTTGTCCACCAGCTTTTTGAATTTCCTCAGTCAATGCTTTTAATTTGTCTTCGCGACGAGCGCCTAAAACAATTTTAGCACCTTTACTGGCCAATAATTTTGCAGTTGCTTCACCAATTCCAGATGAAGCTCCAGTGATTATAACTACTTTGTTTTCAATTGTCATTTCGTTTTTTCATCCTTTCAAACTTTATTTCGTTATGTTAATCCTTAGAGCTAGCTTTAAGGAAAATGTTTTGAGTAAAAATTTTGTACGATTTAAGTGTTCCCTAAGAAATATTTTACCATTCTTAGGAAGTAAGCCCTCTACGTTATCATCTTTTAACGTTGATCTTTTCCACTTACAAATCTTTACGCTTACTTTGAAGCGATTGTTAATTCAAATTCTCGGTAAAGAATGCTTCCAACTTGTCGAATGGAATCACATCCGTCTTGTCGTATAAATCAACGTGTCCTGCATTTGGAACGATGTACAGCTCTTTTGGTTCTGCCGCCAATTCGTAAGCATCTTCACTAAAGTACCGTGAGTGAGCATGCTCCCCCATAATGAATAAAAGCGGTCTCGGTGAAATTGATTTAATATACGTAAGCAGAGGGAAGTTCATAAATGACATGCTGCTTGTCATGGTAAATTGAGTAATGGAGTTTGGGTGGTACCCTCGAGGCGTAGAATAGAACTCGCCAAACTCGCGACCGATAGAGTCTGTATTTTCATCAAATCCAATAGGTGCTCCTCGATCGGTCAGCGCTGGCGGGTTGCCCTCAAACTCTGCGTAGCGTTGCTCGGCAATGGCATCGAGTATGGCGTCGCGATCTTCTTCAGTTAACGAGTCCTTAAAGCCGTTGGCTTGCGCACGGGATATATCGTACATGCTGACCATGGCTACGGCCTTGATACGTCTATCCACCTGCGCTGCGCTGATCGCAAAACCACCGCTACCACACATACCAATGGCACCAATTTGGTTTCTATCTACAAATGGACGCGTACCTACATAATCAACGGCTGCACTGAAATCTTCTACGAATAGATCAGGCGAAGAAAGGTGCCGTGGCTCTCCACCACTGTATCCGTTGTAGGATGGGTCAAATGCAAGAGCCACAAAACCACGCTCTGCCATGTTTTGAGCATAAATACCCGAACCCTGCTCTTTAACACCACCATAGGGTGCCCCTATAATAACGGCTGCGTGTTTCTTTGACTCATCAAAGTCTTTTGGCAGGTAGAGGTCTGCCGCAATTTTGATTCCAAATCTGTTGTTGTATGAAACTGATTTCCTTGTTACCTTATCGCTTAACTTAAAAATATAGTTTGGCATATTAAATAACATCCTTTCATGTTAAAAAAATTAAGATTGATATAGAATTTATTAATGACACAACTCACATTGTACTGATATCCATCACGAATCCATACTTCACGTCCTAATCGACAGCTCATGCTTTAGCCGTTATCCTAAGAAACCTCCTATCATTTATATTTTTCAAGAGAATGCGCTTGTATCGGATATAAATGAATTAGTAAGATTACAATTCCCTTTCATTCATTGTTATCCTGACTTCTTCTCTTGCAAAACCATGTTAAATGTTATAGTTAACTCTAAGTCAAGTAGTTATTTTATATTTTTTCAAAGGTGCGTGCCGATACAGGTTTCACATCTTCTATCCAAATAGCCTGCAGCTAGCTGCATTCGTTTTTTAAAGTACGTATATTTCGTTGAACAGAACCAATTTCTATTTTCCCTATACATTGAATTTGACATTTAACAAATACAATGATAGGTTTGTTAAAAATTTATAGTTAACTCTAACTATAAATATCTAAAAAGAGGAGATAAATGATGAAGACATATTCTATTAGCGAAGTGGCAAAAGAATTAAATCTTACACCATATGCCTTGCGTTACTACGACAAGGAGGGACTTATGCCTTTTGTAGAACGGAGACCCAACGGAACACGATTGTTTAAAGAATCCGATATCAATGCCTTAAAAATAATTGAATGCCTGAAAGCCACTGGGATGCCTATTAAGGAAATTAAAGCTTTTATTGATTGGTGTTCTGATGGGGATTCTACGTTGCAACAAAGATATGCCATGTTTATGGAAAGAAAAGCTAATGTAGAGGCCCAAATGGAAGAACTAAAAAAAACAATGGAAGTCATCGAGCATAAATGCTGGTATTACAAGACTGCATTGGATGCCGGAACGGAAGACATTCATAAAAACGATAAAATAGCAAAATTTAATTAACAGAGAGCCACCTGTCCTTCATAACTGTTGCTTTGAAAGACAGATGGCTCTATTTGTTTGGATCATTTTCTATCTCTGGTCTCTCATAACCATGTTGGTTTGTTCAATTAAATTCCTAAACCTTTGCTTATTAATTCAACAAAAAAAGGTGAGTATGAAGGAAAATTTACTCATTCTCATCATATAGCATTCATATAATTGGAGATTTTATATTTCTTGCTTAGTTGGCCGAAATATCATTTCACTCACTGACCCGATAACAGCAGTATCATTTTCCCCTTCCTTCTGAAACAACCATTCCATGATTGCCCTAACCCCAAACATAGTATCATCATATAAAGCCCCAACATGTCCACTACGGAGTCAGTCATCATAAGGTTTACCATTCAATATCCCCCTTATGACTAACTCAAAACGACTTTACAACATAGAGATCGTGTTAACGATTAGTCAAGTTAGTAGATTGGTTTCCCTTTTTTCTAAACCTTTCTCTTGCGTTAGAGTTAACTATAACTTTTATACTTACTTATGTAATTGAGGCAAATTATAATTTCAGGAGGTAATCACCATGTCTGATAATAAAGCTTGGTGCATAACTGTACTCGGTAATGAAACGGTTGCGATAATTTGGGGAATATTGGCTGGAGGGATAATGGCAAATATTAATCAATATTTGATTGCGTCTTCAGCTCCCGAAGCGCCTGATTTCGCCAATGGCTTATTTATATCAGCCTGTAACGTAGGAACAACAATAGGTGCAGCTGTAGGCGGGTTATTTATATCACAAATGGGTACACAATACGTCGTATTGGTGGGAATCTTATCATTGATAATAGGTTTACTAACAATTTTACTAAGAAATTATATGTATAATCCTACAAAACAACTTTCTAAATCTGTTCTAGCCCAAGATTAGTAGCCATAAAATGGAGGAATTAAAATGTCAAAGGATATAAAAGTTGCACTTGTCACTGGCGGAAATAGAGGAATTGGATATGAGTTGGTTAAACAATTAGCTTTGAAGGGTTTTAAGGTGATATTGGGAAGTCGGGATCCAGAGAAGGGTCATAAAGCGATACAACAACTTAGGGAGTCAAATCTGGACGTTTCGTTTGTGTCGATAGAGGTAGATAATCAAGAAAGCATCCGTCAAGCTGCGGATACAATAAATGAGAATTTTGGAAAATTAGAGGTATTGATTAATAATGCTGGCGTGTATCTGGATGAGAATAAAAAGTTAGTGGCTATGAACCCTTCTATTCTGGAGAAAACAATGGCAACCAATTTCTTTGGAGTTTTCCATGTGATTCGTTCCTTTATTCCCCTCATGGAAAAACAAGGCTATGGGAGAATTATTAATGTTTCCTCAGAATATGGGGCGATAAGCGAGTTGTCACATCCAGGAGTAGGAGCTTATAAGTTGTCTAAATTTGCCCTTAATGGATTGACACGATTGCTAGCTGCGGAATTCCATGGTGATATCAAAATAAATGCAGTCGATCCAGGATGGGTGAGCTCAGATATGGGTGGACCATCTGCTCCAAGAACGCCAAAGCAAGCAGCTGAGTCTATCCTTTGGTTAGCGACGATTGGACCTGAAGGACCTAATGGGGGGTTTTTTAATGATGGAAAACCAATCGATTGGTAACATTACAGTTTATAATATAAACCCAGCTTATTGTTTAAAATTAATTACAGAAAAAATACCAATTTTCCAAAATAGAAAGATTGGCTTTTTCTATAATTTTGTGAAGGAATGTACTTACAGCTGCCAGTAAAGGAGAAAATACCAGTATAAACATAAAATGGGTTATAGGCTGGAACTAAAAGTATGCCTTTGACCCATTTTTACATGTATCTCGGCTGAACCCCTAGAACAGCCAAAGTCGTGCATAGAAAAGGGAAAGTCGTTCATAGAGAGGAGAACCTCGAGCATAGACTGACGAAACTCGTGTATAGAGAGGGAGGTCGTGCATAGAAGAGGGAAAGTCGTGCATAGAGAGGAGAAACTTGAGCTTGAGCATAGACCGACAAACCTCGTGCGTAGAGAGGGAAGTTGTGCATAGAAGAGGGAAAGTCGTTCATAAAGAGGAAAAACTGGTGACCACACTAACCAAACTGCGCCTATCGAAAAGTGACCGAATATAGACAGAAGAGAGAAATCATCTAATTAATTAAATGCTCGTCTTATGCTTTCTAAATTTTCTGTTACTTTTTTCCCGTTTTTCAATACGAACGTTTGTTCTTGTCGTGAACGTGCTATAATATAAACAAGCTATTATTCGTTCTTTAAGGGTGGTCGGCTAACCCCTAATTCCTCTATAGAGAGGGGGTGATGCCTTAATGACAGTATTCGAGAGTTTAACGTTTGCGATTTCTTTCGCGACACTCATTATCGCAGTCCTGTCATTTAACGATAAAAAATAGACCTCCCTTAACCGCAAAGTGAGGGAGAGGTCTATTCTCTAATTGGCCGATCCCCATAGGGAACGAACGATATGCCTGGCCGTAAGTGTTGCAGCACTTACGGTCTTTTTAGTTTTTGTTTACTTAATGCATCTTATGTTTATTTATCTTTATCATACCACAATTCATAAATGAAAAAACAACTAATCCTAAACTTTTAAGCCTTAATTAAAAATTGAGAGGTAGGTCATGATCCATCTGGCAGATTAAAAAATGGCTTTTCACACTATTTTTCCTAATTTTCACATTCGTGATGCGGCGGGTAAGCATAAATTCTTTTTTGGTTAACTAAACTAAAAATTTTCTTCTTAGAGGGACTGATTGTCTCTATTTTTACGCCCTTCTTTTTAAAATATTCGACAAACTTGTTAAGAGATGACTTATTATTTTGAATGGCAAGCACACCCTTTCATCCACGATATATGTATAAAAAAATTAATTTACACCTTGTGACTGAACGGTCAGTTATAAAATAATTATACGGTAAAAAGATTCTCTTATCAAGTTACCCAAATAAAAACTTGTAAAACCTTAAGATTGAAGCAGAAAAGGACTTGCCCTCTCAAAGCAGAGGACAAGTCCTTATGGTCATTATACTTCCATGATGATTGGTAAGATCATCGGACGGCGTTTCGTTTTTTCGTATAGGAATGGAGCAAGTGTATCCGTAATCTCATTTTTGATTTCGGACCATTGACTTGTACGTCGTTCCATTACCTTGTTTAAATGCTTCGTAATTAAATCCTGTGCGTCATTAATAAGATCACCTGATTCTCTCATGTAAACAAAGCCGCGAGAAATAATATCAGGTCCTGCTGAAATTTTAAATTCCTTCATATTAATGCTTACGACTACGATAACAAGACCTTCTTCTGATAAAATGCGGCGGTCCCGTAGAACAATATTTCCGATATCCCCAATGCCGCTTCCATCAATATATACTGAACCAGAAGGGATTTTCCCTGTTACAGATGCTTCATCAGAACTTAGTGCCAAGACTTCGCCATTGTCCATAATAAAGCAATTTTCTTCCGGGATTCCGCAATCAATACCTAGTTTAGAATGCATAATTTGCATTCTGAATTCACCATGTATCGGCATGAAAAATTTAGGTTTCATTAAGCGGAGCATCAATTTTTGTTCTTGTTGTCCGCCGTGACCCGATGTATGGATATCACTTAATGGCCCATGAATAACATCTGCACCAGCCCGATACAATTGATTAATGGTTTTGCTGACACTTAGTGTGTTTCCAGGAATTGGTGAAGAAGAAAAGACAACAGTATCCCCAGGAATAATCTGGATTTGACGGTGGGTACCATTTGCAATCCGAGATAATGCTGCCATCGGCTCACCTTGACTGCCCGTACACAAGATCGTAATTCTGTTAGCCGGCAGCTTGTTAATCTCATTTGCTTCAATGAAGGTATCCTTCGGAGCTGTAATATACCCAAGTTCAAGACCGATTCTAATAGCAGCTTCCATGCTTCTACCAAAAACAGCAATTTTTCTTCCATTTATGACGGCTGATTCCGTTACTTGCTGCAGACGATGAATATTTGAGGCAAATGTAGCAAAAATAATTCTTCCATCTACTTTTCTAAAAATGTCATTTATACTTTCTCCTACTCGTCTTTCTGACATCGTAAAATCCGGAATTTCACTGTTTGTACTGTCAGAAAGCAAACAAAGGACTCCTTCTTTACCGATCTCGGCCATCTTTGTTAAGTTAGCAGGCTCTCCTACAGGAGTAAAATCAAATTTAAAATCCCCGGTATGTACGACATTACCTGGTGGAGTCTTTACAACAACACCATAGGAATCAGGAATACTGTGGGTCGTTCTAAAGAAAGATACAGATGTTTTTCTAAATTTAATAATATCTTCTTCTTGGATATCGATTAATTTCGTTTGCCGTAATAAACCGTGCTCTTCTAATTTGTTTCTTAGCAATCCAAGTGCTAATTTTCCCCCATAAATCGGAATGTTTACTTGCCTTAACAAGTAAGGAATTCCGCCTATATGGTCTTCATGACCGTGCGTAATAAATAAACCTTTGATCTTTTCTTCATTTTTGACTAAATAGGTATAGTCAGGGATCACGTAGTCAATTCCCAGAAGTTCATCCTCAGGGAATTTAATCCCAGCATCTATGAGAATAATCTCATCTTGGAATTGAACCCCATACGTGTTTTTGCCGATTTCTCCAAGACCGCCTAGCGCAAAAACGGCAACTTGATCATTTTTTACAAATTTCATCTGTTATCATAACTCCAATACTTTATAGTTTTCTTTTTGTTTTTCATATTCAAGAAAAGAGCCCGTAACCCGCTCAACAAATTCAATGTTATAGTTGTGCGATTTTAGCTTTAAACGAACATCCTTTTCTGATTCCGCTTCAATAAATAACGCATTCGTTTTTTCACGAACCGGTACTTCGTCAGCTTTCTCTTGATAAAATACCTTAAAAATCATTACCAAATCTCTCCTTAGCTTCCGTATGTTAGACTAACTTTTTCTATTATATTCGAAATTACCATTTAAGCCAAGAGGGACAAGCTTAAGCGTTTTCCTGTTATGAGCCTGTTCCGGTTTTATCCCACTCTCTTAACGGGCAGAAAAACCCTCAAATTCAGCAGAAGCAATTAAGGTAAGTTGGGGAACTGCCCGCAGGTGTCCGGGAAAAGGAATACAGACTAAAAAGCGCCACGTCCGTGGCAACGTCTGTATGACTCACATCTTGCTGGCCTCATCTAATAACCATCAGTAGGGGATTAATGAACAAAGGCTGAATTTCCCGGGCGTCCTGTCTCAGGGGCTTCTACTTCTTCAGCATATGCATCAAAACCCCAACTGATAGAAAAGATTCTCTTTATTTTAGGCTGTTTTGTAAACTCCATTGCTTATTAGAAAAACGAGAGGTGCTAGACAGCCCTTCGGATACAAGCATTCGGGCGATTTGACCCTGCGACCTCAGACGGGCTGGGCGCTGCAGCTGACCAACAAGAAAAAGCGGAAGCGCCTTGCTCAGCCTAGGGCGAGCACTCGGGCGAGCTTCAAAGAAAGGCGTTTTTCCCTTTCTTTGAAGATTGGCTTGTGACCTCAGAAGGGCTAGGCGTCGCATCTGGACAACAACAACATTCTACAACACAATAACACTTTAATCATTTTAACTTTCTTTCCCTATAAAGAAAAGCGAAGCACCTTTCATTGCTTAGAGCAGTACAAAGAGAGCCTCATTTTAATGCTGGGCTTGCTCTTTTAAGAGGATCATGGCTTGTTAATTTTAAAAATCATGCTATGTGTTTGAGTAGGACCACCAAAAGTAACAAAGAAATCACAGGATGGATTTTAATATCCCGCCAAATAGAGAGTTTTTAAATGAGACTAAAAGCAACCGGCGCTTGACCGATTGCTTTTTAAAAGTAACAGCAACGTCTTAGAATAAAGTTTTATTATACGATTAATATTAAGCGATTGATTTTCTTGTTACAAGGTGTTTCCACTGGTTTTTTAGACGTTTTCTAAGTTTTCTTAGCACCAATTTTCATCTCCTTTTTTAATCTTTTAAGAAAAAGGGTTCCGCTCCTTTATTCATTATTAGTATGTATATTTTTTTGTTTTTCTTTCAATGGAGAAGGTGGTAAGAAATGGAGAAAAGAATTGACAATTGCTAAAATTTTAGATAATTTATGGATATCTTTAATAGACAGCAAACAATGGAACATAAATTGGTGGATTATTTTGATGGATTCCGCTAGAGGGAGGCAATGGATCTTATTAGCTGGAATGTGGTGATTTGATGGCAGTAAAGAGTTTGCATCATTGATTGCTGATTTCGTTCTGCTTTTAGTGATGTCTATTGGTTGCTTCATAAGAAAATATCCGCTAACATGATTGTTGGGTTAATCTTAATGTAAACTTGTATATATATGTTCTATTTAAAATCAAAACAATAAAAAGATGAAGATAAAAGCCGCAGCTTGATTTCATCATAGAGGAGTCTGATTTAAATGAAAGAGAAAGTGATATTTTTTGATATAGATGGAACGTTGTATGACTATAATAAAGAAATTCCAGCATCAACAAGAGAGACGATTGAACAATTAAAAGATGCAGGGCATCATGTAGCAATCGCAACTGGCAGGGCCCCATTTATGTTCGCTGATTTAAGAGAGAGTCTTGGGATAAAATCTTTTGTTTCCTTTAATGGCCAATATGTGGTCTTCGAAGGGAAAGTGATTTATCGTAATCCTTTAAAAAAAGAAACACTTGATCAATTATTAAATTATGCAAATGACTCAAGGCATCCACTTGTTTTTATGAACCATGAAACAATGATGGCTAGTGTTGAAGATCACCCATATATTCATGAAAGTGTTGGAAGCCTAAAATTCAAACATCCGCAATATGACCCTGATTTCTTTAGAACAAATGAAATTTATCAAACATTGCTTTTTTGTCAGGATGGAGAAGAAAATCAGTACAGAAAATACAAAGACTTAAATTTTATTAGATGGCATAAATTTTCCACAGATATTTTGCCAACCGGAGGGTCTAAGGCAGAAGGAATTAAAAGGCTTGTTGAAAGATTAGATTTCACACGTGAAGATATCATTGCTTTTGGGGACGAGCTTAATGATTTGGAGATGATTCAATACGTCGGAACAGGCGTGGCAATGGGAAATGCCAATCCAAAATTAAAGGAAGTAGCAGATTTTGTTACAACCCCAGTTGACCAAGACGGGATCGCAAATGGCGTTAGAAAGCTTGGGTTATTAAAATAAGTACGGAAAAGCTTAAAGCGTTTTTTATAGGTGCACTCATAATTTTTGATCATGAGAAAAGAGGCTGTTTATTAGCAGCCTCTTTTCTATTGGTATTAGAAATATCGTTGCTGTTAGGTTTTTTCCCCTCAACACCTTATGCCACAAAATTCTTAGAAGATAGGGAATACCAGCCCTCAGTGTGCAGGAGACCAAGAGCGCTATTTCGTGGTTTTCAGGCTGAACTCAATTAGGGACTAGAGGATTCTTTTGATTTATCTTTCAATTGCTTTCGCATTTTCAGGGATTTTAAATGGATCATTTTCATCAATATGATCGTAAAACATCACACCGTTCAGGTGATCTATTTCATGCTGAAATACAATGGCAGGTAATCCGCGCAGACGAATATCAATTTGTTCTCCTTCTAATGTTAAGCCTTTAACCCGAACTCTTGCATAACGAGGAACATATCCAGGTACAGAGCGATCTACTGATAAACAACCTTCACCGCTTGTTAAGTAACTCTTTTCAACTGAATGACTGACAATCTTAGGATTAAACAGGGCGTAGCTATGAAGTTCACCTTTTTCATCTGTCACATGAATGGCAATCATTCTTTTCGAAACATTTATTTGTGGGGCTGCTAACCCAATACCAGGGCGCAGATCATATTTCTCCGCAATTTCAGGGTTTTGACTATTTTTAACAAATTCAATCATTTTCGTTAATGTTTCCTCATCTTCTTTTGAAGGAGGCATCTTGACACCCTCTGCTACCTCTCTTAAAATTGGGTGCCCTTCTCTAATAACATCTTTCATTGTTAGCATACTATCACTCCTTATCAGCAAAGCACATATAGTCATTATATAAAAAGGAACGAAAAACGGAAAGGGTCTACACTTATCTCCCCCATTCCATCCAATAAAAACTCGGAACAGATGGGAGTTCATTATACTTTTATGTATCTGATTTGAGATAAATGAATAAAGATTATGGCGTAAAGAGCAAGACAATTCACTCCTGGAACTCCAAAAACATAGCCAAAGCCAAATATTGCGAATAGATCGCGGATCCGCGCATAAAAGGTAGGATTTCGCTCATAGACCCAAGAAAATCGCTCATAGCCAAGCCAGAATCGCGCATGGATGATGTATTCGCGCAAAGAGAGGAGGATTTCGCTCATAGACCCAAGAAAATCGCTCATAGCCAAGCCAGAATCGCGCATAGATGATGTATTCGCGCAAAGAGAGGAGGATTTCGCTCATAGACCCAAGAAAATCGCTCATAGAACCTGATGAATCGCGCATAGCCAATCCAGAATCGCGCATAGATGATGTATTCGCGCAAAGAGAGAAGGATTTCGCTCATAGAACCAAGAAAATCGCTCATAGAACCTGATGAATCGCGCATAGCTAATCTAGAATCGCGCATAGATGATGTATTCGCGCAAAGAGAGAAGGATTTCGCTCATAGAACCAAGAAAATCGCTCATAGAACCTGATGAATCGCGCATAGCTAATCTAGAATCGCGCATAGATGATGTATTCGCGCAAAGAGAGAAGGATTTTGCTCTATCGTATTGAAAGCAAACGTGTAAAGGTTTTTAGTAATTAATCAGAACCAGGCAATTTAATAAAGTACATATCATACACCATAAATAAAGCCTGGCCCCTTTTAATATACTCGTTATTCATCGATGGTTCCTTTTAAATGGCAATTAATAGCCGAATTCATAATCCTTGCTGCATTAGCAGCCTAAATATGCTGCTCCTACAATAATAAGCAAAATGAATAAAACAACTATTAACGCAAAAGTGCGTCCATAACCTCCACCATAACCATATGAAGGATAGCAACCGTAACCGCCGTAACCGTACATTGAAGATGACCTCCTTTTAAAATACGCTCTTTTGCAGACAGAGCGTCTAGTATAAGATATGATCTTAATAAAAGAGTGTATAGTCAAACGCCCAAATATTTGAATTTTTTCTAATGAAAAGGACTAATTTTTGGACAGTTTCATATGTATAATAGAGCTATTTTTGATAGGCGTGTTTCTGTGCATCGCCCTCAAAATTAACAGGGTTTACTGCCAGGGGCCGAGTATACATTTGCGGAGGATGTGGGAAAGCTGGCGTGTCCTTCTCAGACATCTGTATCCTCTCTAAAAGGTTTACCCGATATCAGTGAAAATACTTACTTAAAACGTATTGTAAAATGAAGTGGGAAAATTTATAGTAGATAGTGTGAAAGTAAGGGGGAAATTGTGTGCTTTTAATAAAGAAAAAAGTGTCTGCTCTTTGGGCAGCATTATTGTTTACTACTGTTTTGCTAACAGGGTGTATTGGAGCATCTCCAGAAGAAAACATTTACAATACGCTTGAAAAAGTTGTCTCATTGGAAGATACGTTTACACAGCAGCAAAAACCTATAAATGAATTGGAAAAGCAAGAAAGTGACCTTTACAATGAAATCATAGGTCTTGGAATGAAAGAGTATGACAAAATCGTCAGTTTGTCAGATGAGGCGATAAAGCTTGTAGAGGAACGTGAAGAACACATTGAGAAAGAAAAAGAAAGCATAAACAGTGCTAAGAAAGAATTTAAAACTGTGAATGAAGAGATAGAAAAATTAAACGATGAGAAACTTAAAACGCAGGCAGCTGAGCTTCAGAAAGTTATGTCCGAGAGATATTCCACATATGAAAATCTATATAATACATATAAGGATGCTATTGCACTTGATAAAAAGCTGTACACCATGCTTAAACAAGAGGATTTACAATTAGAAGAATTAGAAAAGCATATTACAGAAATCAATAAAAGCTATGAAAAAGTGTTAGAAGAAAGTGAGAAATTTAATTCACTAACTGAGGAATATAACCAATCAAAAAAAGAATTTTATAAAGCTGCTGATATTCAAGTAGCACAATCTGAAAAAAAGAGCTGATTTGTCAGCTCTTTTTTTCATTTTAGGAATATTTTTCTTACTTTTTTTGGTTAATCAACACCCCTGTTACAAGAAAGTTTAATTTGATTAAAGGATCACCGCATAAAAGATAGATAGTAAGAAAGGATAAAATTTTTCCTGCCACAGCCCTTAACTGTGGTATTTTTCATGGATGGAAACAAATATTTATAAACGAAATTTTTTGATGAACACTGTGAGATTATTGAGAACTGGACACCAAATTCTTTGACCTGGCTCGCAAACGTAAAAATTGCTCAAATCTCCGAGCATGGAGGAAGAGCTTAGATTAGTCGGATCATAGCTTTTATTCGAGAAACGTTCAATCCTGGCTCAATTAAAAAAGGACCTGGTAGTTTTTCCGTTGTTATTAACTAGCTTTTCACCGCCTTCAGCCGCTAAAGTGGGTGTTGTATGAATAATGCGATACTCTGATCTGTTCTTATAATACTAGTACAGTTTGTATCTGTGTATTAAAACAGTTGTGAAGTTTGTTAAAAATTGGTTTGTTGTCTATTACCTAATTTCTACAACTGTAATATAAACAAAGACATTGACGGATAGAAAACAGTTGTTGTAAACTTAATGTTGATAAACTTGATTGTATTAATTTAATTAAAAATTTAATTAATACAGTTTAGTTCAACGAGTATACAACCCCATTTTTACATAAACGTTTTAGGGCGTAATGGTTAGTGGTAAACAGTTAATAAAGTACTACGTGTCATCCTTAATGTTTTGGGGTAACCTAATGCTGTATGTCTTAGGGATCATCTTTAATAAGGCTGTTTTCGTAAATTTAGTTGCGATTGAAACATAATCACCGTGAGAACTTTTGTCTCTTTGAGGTAAGAGGCGGTATGTGAGAGTTGAAGATATCTGCAACAAAATGATTGCATTTATTTAATTTTCAATGATACTTCAACAGCAACATTTTTTGATTAGAGCCTTAAATAATAACAGCTAAATTGAAAGGAAGAGGTGACTTAGATGGCTGCTAAAACTAAAAAAGCTATAGTAGATAGCAAAAAGCAATTTGATGCCATTGCTAAGCAATTCGAAACATTACAAATTCTTAATGAAAAAGGCGAAGTTGTAAATGAAGCGGCGATGCCTGACTTATCGGATGATCAATTAAAAGAATTAATGACTCGAATGGTTTACACTCGAGTACTAGATCAACGTTCTATTTCTTTAAATAGACAAGGCCGTCTTGGGTTCTATGCTCCAACTGCAGGGCAGGAAGCTTCTCAGCTTGCTTCTCAATATGCATTAGAAAAAGAAGACTATATCCTGCCTGGTTACCGTGATGTACCTCAATTGATTTGGCACGGCTTACCGTTATACCAAGCTTTCTTATTCTCTCGCGGACATTTCCATGGAAACCAAATGCCTGAGGATCTAAATGCTTTATCTCCACAAATCATTATTGGGGCTCAATATGTGCAAACAGCTGGAGTAGCTTTAGGAATCAAAAAACGCGGCAAAAAGACAGTTGCGATTACTTATACTGGAGACGGCGGAGCTTCACAAGGGGATTTCTATGAAGGAATTAACTTCGCTGGTGCATACAAAGCTCCGGCTATTTTCGTTGTCCAAAATAACCGTTATGCCATCTCAACTCCTGTTGAAAAGCAGTCAGCTGCTCAAACAATTGCTCAAAAAGCAGCTGCGGCGGGAATCGTTGGTATTCAAGTAGACGGTATGGATCCATTGGCTGTATATGCGGCGACTCATGAAGCCCGCGAGCGTGCTGTTAATGGCGAAGGTCCGACATTAATTGAAATGCTAACGTTCCGTTATGGTCCTCACACCATGGCAGGCGATGATCCAACCCGTTACCGTACAAAAGAAACAGAAACAGAGTGGGAAGAAAAAGATCCGCTTGTGCGTTTCCGTAAATACTTAGAAGATAAAGGTCTTTGGAACGAAGAGGAAGAAACTAAAGTAATTGAGCAAGCGAAAGAAGATATTAAAGAAGCGATTAAAAAAGCGGATGACTATCCAAAACAAAAGGTAACCGACTTAATAGAAAATATGTATGAAGAGCTGCCGGTAAACCTTAAAGAACAATATGAAATTTACAAAGCGAAGGAGTCGAAGTAGGCCATGGCGCAAATGACTATGATACAAGCGATCACTGATGCGTTACGCACTGAACTAAAAAACGATGAAAACGTCTTAGTATTTGGAGAAGACGTTGGGGTCAATGGCGGCGTATTCCGTGCGACTGAAGGATTACAAAAAGAATTCGGTGAAGACCGTGTTTTCGATACTCCTCTTGCTGAATCTGGAATTGGCGGTTTAGCGGTCGGATTAGCTTTAGAAGGCTTTCGTCCTGTTCCTGAGATTCAATTTTTCGGCTTCGTATATGAGGTAATGGATTCTATTTCTGGTCAATTGGCTCGTATGCGTTACCGTTCCGGAGGCCGCTGGACTTCACCTGTTACCATTCGTTCTCCATTTGGCGGAGGGGTACATACACCAGAATTGCATGCTGACAGTTTGGAAGGCTTAATGGCCCAGCAGCCTGGATTAAAAGTTGTTATCCCTTCTACTCCTTATGATGCTAAAGGACTTTTAATTTCTGCCATTCGCGATAACGATCCGGTTATTTTCTTAGAGCACATGAAATTATATCGTTCATTCCGTCAGGAAGTTCCTGAAGAAGAGTACACAATCGAGCTTGGCAAAGCAGAAGTGAAGCGTGAAGGAAAAGACTTGACAATTATTTCTTATGGAGCAATGGTTCATGAATCGTTAAAAGCGGCTGATGAATTGGAAAAAGATGGCGTTTCTGCAGAAGTAATAGATTTACGTACTGTTCAGCCGCTCGACATTGAAACAATCATTGCCTCTGTTGAAAAGACGGGCCGGGCAATTGTTGTACAAGAAGCTCAAAAACAAGCTGGTGTCGCAGCTAATGTTGTCGCTGAAATCAATGACCGTGCCATCTTAAGCTTGGAAGCACCAGTATTGCGTGTTACAGCACCTGACACTGTTTTTGCATTCTCTCAAGCGGAAGGTGTATGGCTTCCAAACTTTAAAGATGTATTGGAAACAGCTAAAAAAGTAATGAACTTCTAATATAAATTACTCGGAGAGAAATCGATAGTCTGATTTCTTATTTTAAAGACTTACTACTAATAGGAGGTTGAATATCGTGTCATTCGAATTCAAATTGCCAGATATCGGCGAAGGTATCCACGAAGGTGAAATCGTTAAGTGGTTTGTTAAACCAGGCGATGAAATAGAAGAAGATGATGTCATTGCCGAAGTCCAAAATGATAAGGCAGTAGTAGAAATCCCTTCTCCTGTAAAAGGAAAAGTAATCGAGCTTAAAGTTGAAGAGGGAACGGTTGCGACTGTTGGGCAAACAATTGTCACATTTGATGCACCAGGGTATGAAAACCTTAAGTTTAAAGGTGACGAAAGTGATGATGCCCCGAAAGAAGAGAAAACAGAAGGTCAAGTTCAATCCACGGCTGAAGCTGGTCAAGAAGTGAAAAAAGAAGAAGCTCCAGACGAAGAACCAAAAGGTGAAACCGGTGCAGGAGCTCAGGACCAAGCAGAAGCAGATCCGAACAAACGAGTTATCGCAATGCCATCTGTTCGTAAATATGCCCGGGAAAAAGGTGTGGAAATTCGTCAAGTTTCCGGTTCAGGCAAAAACGGCCGTGTTGTAAAAGAAGATATTGATTCCTTCTTAGATGGCGGTTCTAAACAAGCTGACGAAGCTAAAACAGAAGATCAACCTGCAAAAGAAGAGAAGTCCGAACAAAAAGCTGCGGCAAAAGCAATTCCAGAAGGCGACCTGCCTGAAACTCGTGAGAAAATGAGCGGAATCCGTAAAGCAATTGCAAAAGCTATGGTCAACTCTAAGCATACAGCGCCGCACGTAACATTAATGGACGAAGTGGATGTAACAAACCTTGTTGCTCACAGAAAACAATTCAAAACAGTTGCGGCAGACCAAGGTATTAAGTTAACATATTTACCGTACGTAGTGAAAGCTCTTACTTCAGCTCTTAAAAAGTACCCAGTTCTTAACACATCTATTGATGACAAAACAGACGAAGTTATTCAAAAGCATTACTACAACATTGGGATTGCTGCTGATACTGAAAAAGGTTTGTTAGTTCCTGTAGTAAAACATGCAGAGCGTAAATCTGTATTTGAAATCTCAGATGAAATTAATGGTTTAGCTACAAAAGCGCGTGAAGGTAAGCTTGCTCCTGCGGAAATGAAAGGTTCGTCTTGCACAATTACTAATATCGGATCTGCGGGCGGACAATGGTTCACACCGGTGATCAACCATCCTGAAGTAGCTATTTTAGGTATTGGCCGAATTGCTGAAAAAGCGATTGTACGTGATGGTGAAATTGTAGCAGCACCAGTCCTTGCTTTATCACTAAGCTTTGACCACCGTATAATCGACGGAGCAACTGCTCAGAATGCATTAAACCACATCAAGCGTTTACTGAATGATCCACAATTAATTTTAATGGAGGCGTAATCGATGGTAGTAGGAGATTTCCCAATTGAAACAGACACTCTTGTCATTGGTGCGGGTCCTGGCGGCTATGTAGCCGCTATCCGCGCAGCACAACTAGGACAAAAAGTTACAATCGTAGAAAAAGGCACTCTTGGCGGTGTGTGCTTAAACGTTGGTTGTATTCCATCTAAAGCTTTAATCGCTGCAGGACACCGTTATGAAAATGCAAAGCACTCTGAAGACATGGGAATCAAAGCAGAGAATGTCACTTTAGATTTCTCAAAAGTCCAAGAGTTCAAGCAAGGTGTTGTGAAGAAGCTGACTGGCGGAGTTGAAGGATTACTTAAAGGAAACAAAGTAGAAATCGTAAGTGGGGAAGCCTATTTTGTAGACAATGAGTCTGTGAAAGTAATGGACGAAAATTCATCCCAAACTTATAAATTCAAAAATGCAATCATTGCAACAGGATCACGTCCTATTGAAATTCCTGGATTTAAATATTCTGACCGTGTATTAGATTCTACCGGCGCCCTTAATTTAAAAGAAGCTCCTAAAAAGCTTGTCGTTATTGGGGCTGGATATATCGGAACTGAGTTAGGTACAGCTTACGCTAACTTTGGTACGGAAGTTGTGTTTATTGAAGCGCTTGACGATATTCTTGCAGGCTTTGAGAAGCAAATGAGCTCTTTAGTAAAACGTGGTCTAAAGAAAAAAGGAAATGTGGAAATTTTCACAAAGGCGAAAGCAAAATCTGTTGAAGAAACAGACAAAGGCGTAAAAGTGACATTCGAAGTAAAAGGTGAAGAACAAACGGTTGAAGCTGATTATCTGTTAGTGACTGTTGGACGTCGTCCAAACACAGATGAAATGGGCTTGGAGCAGGTTGGAGTAAAAATGTCTGACCGCGGTGTCATTGAAATTGACAAGCAATGTCGTACTAGTGTATCAAACATTTATGCGATTGGTGATATAGTAGAAGGACCTCCGCTAGCTCATAAAGCTTCTTATGAAGGAAAAATTGCAGCAGAAGCCATAGCTGGAGAACATGCTGAAATTGATTACTTGGGTATTCCTGCGGTTGTATTCTCTGAACCTGAGTTAGCAACAGTAGGCTATACTGAAGCCCAAGCAAAAGAAGAAGGAATTGAAGTAACAGCAGCTAAATTCCCGTTTGCAGCAAACGGCCGTGCCTTATCATTAAATTCTACTGAAGGCTTTATGAAACTCATCACTCGAAAAGAGGATGGTTTAGTCATTGGTGCCCAAATCGCCGGATCAAGTGCTTCAGATATGATTTCTGAGCTGAGCTTAGCAATTGAAGCAGGCATGACGGCTGAAGATATCGCCATGACCATTCACGCTCACCCAACATTAGGGGAGATCACAATGGAAGCTGCAGAAGTAGCGATCGGAAGCCCAATTCACATTGTAAAGTAAGGATAATATAAATCAAGCCTCAGTCAATTGACTGAGGCTTTTCCAATAGTATGAGAACGTTTAATTTGATTAAAGTATTAAACCTGCTAAAGAATGTTATCGTTGCCCAGCTCCGAGCGCCATAGCTCAAGATCCCAAGGCAACCCGTCAAGGAGCTTAAAGAACAACCTTTTTGGCGGGTTGGCTGAGGATTGAAAAGGCTCTATGTGAGCATTTAGTATTAAGAACAGAATGGTTTAGTTCAAAAAGGCATAGGGTGGTTTATGTAAATAGAAATCAGTTCTCTCGCTGATTTTATCACATTCCATCTCCGACCTCAGTTTTAGAGGTGAGAAGTGAGAGGTGAGAATAGAAGCAATCGGCGAAACACCGATTGCCTTCATTTCAGAGTTTTAAATTCACCAAAGGATAGGTGATTTTTATATAAAAGAAATCAGCTCCATTCCTGATTTCCTCAAATCTGACCTCCGACCTCCAGAAAAGCGCGCAGCGTTTTTCTACTATTGCGACAAGACTTTCAAAACAGGGTCAGTAATTTCTTCCTTGTCCATCACATTCCCTTTAATATGGATGACTATTTCATTGTTTTCTACAATTATAAGCGAAGGGTATGTATCAATGTCGAAAGGTCCTTCTTGCTGTGTTTGATAAACCTTCATGTTTTTTACTTCTGAAGGATATTCTTTTTTTAATTCTAGCAATGCGTCATAATAAACGGCTTCTTTATCCATGTTTTGCACATCAGAATAGAAAAGGATTTGGCGGTCTTTTAGCCCTTTTAAAGAATGGTCATTAGCAAAAAGCTGAGTCGGGCTGCATGCAGAAAGGATGAATAATGGAATTAGCAGAGAGAAAAATTTAATGGATCTAGCCATTTCCCACACCTCTTATTGTAAAAATAATGATCTATGACCTAAAGTTACTGATAATTACACGACTAAATTCCTAGATTTTATTAGATAAACTTGTAAATTAATCCTATTTTATCATACGAAAACTCTTTTTTTCCCAATGTCATCCAATTGTTACAAAAATGAAAAAATTTATGAATCTATTGTTTATTAGTAATTTAATATTAAAAAACATAAAAGGATGCCCGATTAGTTCGGACATCCTTTTAAAATTAATAATTTTAATGCTGCAGTGGTGTAAATTCGCGCAATAAGGTAAGGTCGTGCATAGAACCGCCAAAGTCGTTCATAGAAGAGGAACAGTCATTCATAGAAAGGTGAAACTCGAGCATAGACCGTCAAAACTCGTTCATAGAGATGAGGTCGTGCATAGAAGAGGGAAACTCGTTCATAGAGAGGTGATACTCACGTGTATAGACCGACAAAAACTCGGCAATAGAGAAGGGACCTTATATAGGAGACATCGCACCCATAAGAGGTGAACTCATCCAATTGCTGTTTGATACACCATCTAATCAATAAAGCTTTAAACCCAGCCTGATTATGTCTGCCCAAATTAAAAGAGTTGCGCAAAGGCAACCCTTTTAGCTTGATTTAATGATCTTTTTTTTCAACGACTTTCACTCGAATGACCTTTTCTTTAAATAAGGTTCTCCATAGAGCGACTACCATCAAAATCATAATAATTGCAAATGGCAAGGCTACTATAATAGCTGCTGTTTGCAGGGCCTCTAGGCCTCCAGTATACAAAAGAATAGCCGCAGTTGCCGATTGGATAAGACCCCAGACAAATTTAACTGAATTCGGGGGATTTAAGCTGCCGTTCGTTGTTTGCATGCCAAGTACAAATGTTGCTGAATCTGCGGATGTAATAAAAAAGGTACAAATTAACAAAATAGCAAGTATAGACATGAATGTTCCCATTGGAAAATTCTCTAATACAGCAAATAATGCAACTTCTGTTCCTCTTTCATTAATAATTTCAATGATCTCTATTCCTTGAAAATGCTGTAGAAATAAGCCTGCTCCTCCAAATACTGAAAACCATAGAGCGCCGAAAATAGTAGGAACAGCCAATACACCGATTACGAATTCCCTGACAGTACGACCTTTAGAAATTCTGGCAATAAACGTTCCCACAAATGGAGCCCAAGAAATCCACCAAGCCCAATAAAATAATGTCCAATCCTGTACCCAAGTATTTTCTTGATCAAACGGTGTTAATCTAAAGCTCAATGAAGGCAGGTTTTGGATGTAACTTCCAAGTGTAGTTGTGAAAAAGTCCATAATAAAGTTTGTTGGACCCGCAAAAAGCAGGAAAATCATTAGCAAGATGGCTAATACTACATTAATATTACTTAAATATTTGATGCCCTTGTTCAGCCCAGTTTGAGCCGAAACCATAAACAATACAGTGACAATGACAATGATCACTAATTGTGTAGCAAATCCATTTTCTATACCTGGAAATAAATAGGATGCACCGCCTCCGATTTGAATAGCTCCAAGGCCCAGAGAGGTGGCAACTCCAAAAATTGTAGCAAAAACAGCGATAAAATTAACTAATACCCCAAGCTTCCCGTCCACTTTGTCACCAAAAACAGGACGGAGGATATTGCTGATCACCCCGTTTTGATTATGCCTAAACGTGAAGTAAGCAAGTGCTAAAGCAATGACTGAATAAATGGCCCATGGATGTAAACCCCAATGGAAAAAAGAATAGCGCATAGCTGCACTAGCGGCAGCATCAGTGAATGCTTCTTGATTTGGAGGCGGTGCGCTGTAATGGCTGATTGGTTCGGAAACACCCCAGAATACCAATCCAATTCCCATACCGGCACTGAATAACATCGCAAACCAGGATAAATAGGAATACTCAGGCTCATCGTCATCTTTTCCGAGTTTAACATTGCCGAATTTGGAAAAAATGAGGCCGATCGCAAAAATTAAAAAAAAGGTGGCGGTCAATAAGTAAAACCAGCCGAACTTCTCAATAATAAAAGCTTGGATGAGACCTGTTACATTAGCAAGGTTGGCACTTCCGATCATACTTTCAGGAAGAATGCCCCAAATAATAAAAAGCACAGAAACGATAACTGAAACGACAAACACAGATGTTACTTTTTTCATTCGATAGTTTTCCTCCTTTATATTTGTTATGTAAAAGACACACGGTTGTTAGTGTAACATTTCTTCTTTTTATAGTGAAGCAATAAGGTTTATAATATACCTGGATGAAAAAACGAAATGGGGGACAGATTTTGTTTAAGTTATTAGTATTATGTTCGGTAAGCTTTATGCTTCTTTTTGTACAAGCATGCAGCTCACAGCAGGCCAATCAATCCACCAGCACTAAAGAAAGCAAAGACGAGGCGAAGGTCGAGGAAAGGAATGAATCAAATCAACAAAATGCAAAACCAAAAAAAGAAGAGAAATTAAACGAAGAGGATTCAAAAGACCTGCGGGATAATGATGACACGATTGAGCCCCAATATGAAATATCCCCTGAAACTTCCCTAGTCAAACCCCTTAAAGAAGGGATAAATGAAAAAGTTGTCCTGCTAACAATAGATGACGCACCAGATCAATACGCGCTTGAGATGGCTAAACACTTAAAAGATCTAGATGTAAAAGCGATCTTTTTTGTGAATGGACATTTTTTACGTTCGGATGAAGAAAAAGAAATTCTAAAAAAGATACATAGTATGGGATTTCCAATCGGAAATCATACAATGACCCATCAAAATTTAAACGACCTGACGAAAGAGCAGCAAAGAAAAGAAATTATTCAATTAAATCAATTAATAAAAGAAGTTACTGGTGAAAAGCCGAGATTTTTTAGGGCACCGTTTGGAGAAAATACAGAAACTAGTAAAAAGATCATCGAAGAAGAGCAAATGATTGCAATGAATTGGACCTATGGATATGATTGGGAATCAGAATACCAAAACAAGGAGGCCCTTACAAAAATCATGGTTGATAGTCCTTTTTTAACAAATGGAGCGAACCTGCTTATGCATGATCGTGTATGGACGAGAGATGCTTTACCTGATATAGTAAAAGGTCTTCAAAATAAAGGGTATACAATTGTGGACCCAGCCCTCATAAAAGGTCTGTAACGAAAAGCGCAGAACGCGAATCTTTCGGCGAAAAGCACAAGGTGAGCGGGCAGGGATTGACCCTGAGACCTGAGGGCCGGTGGCGCTCGGCCGGCAAAGGCGTCACGGCCTTATGCCTGCCGGCACTAGGACGTCCAGTCCGCCTGCGCTGGACAATGAGAACACTCTTCACCACGGTAATACTTTAACTAACTTAACCTTTCTGACATTCTAAGAAAATCGCTTCGTGGGGGTTCTAGAAGACAGATAATACAGGCTGGAATCTAAGAAATCGGCGAGTCAGCCGATTTCTTCTTTCAGTTCATCGCTTATTTCTTATTGAAAGACATTACTTTCCCGCTAAAAAGATGAAGTTCACCCTTCACTTTTTTTGCAATAAATTTGCAAAATTCATTTGCTTTGCCTTTATCCCCATGTGTCGCTTTTTCAGGCAGGAAAACTTGAATGTATGTGTGCTTCTGCTCGTTTTCATCCTTTTGCTGGACACT
Source organism: Metabacillus arenae (assembly GCF_014773385.1). Taxonomy (GTDB): domain Bacteria; phylum Bacillota; class Bacilli; order Bacillales; family Bacillaceae; genus Metabacillus_D; species Metabacillus_D arenae. Next base: position 30,626 of record NZ_JACXAI010000014.1, read on the forward strand.
TAAGAAGATCTTGTAATATCCCCTTTCTTTAGATGCCAAGACTAAGTGATCGTCTACATCATCTACATCATATGGAAAAGCCGCATTTTCGTATCCCCAATCTAATTGCTGTCCAGTTTTTGAGGTGATTTCTTTATAATATTGAATATAATGAAGTAAATCTTCTCGGCTAAACCCCGTATCGGCTTCTCCAAGTTTAATAAATGCATAGCTGGCCAATCTCACATGCCCCCTTTGTTTGATAAGTTGCAATAATTAAAATTTTACATCTGTTTTGTTTGACTCGCAATAATTGATTAGGAAATAGGTCTCTTGCTACATGTGGAGGGATTATTGTATAATAAAAGTCAGAATATTCTGAAGGAGGGATTATCTTGAATATTTTCGAAAAGTTTTATGATGAAACTGAAAAGGCAAACGTTCGTTTCGTTGGCTTCTCGACAGAGGATATCAGATATGACTTTGGAATTGTTTATTCACACATGTTCTTCGGAAAACCCCTCGTTATTTGCATGCAAACAGGCCGCTCTGCTTTACTAGATTCAGAAGATTTAGAGGACCTTGATCACCTTCGCCAAGCATTTCATCTAGAATCCATAATTCAAGCAAAAAGCCTGGCTGATTTTTTAAAAGAAGCCATTCCCTCAATTCCGTTAAATACACAATATGATTGAACTACCCCCCTTATGCATGCTGCGGCTGATTGAAGCAGGGGATACCTATGTAGAGAGTTCTATTGGCTCTACAAATTAGGCTATCCTCTATTTCTTGAGGTTACCATTCATCGCTTTATTTCTAAGGTTTTTCCTGCATTCTATCTATGTTGTTGTGATGGAAGCCAAGTTTCTTCTCGAGAAATTCCAATATGATTTGACATTCTAACATTCTTCTAAATTATGACCTTAAAGCTTCATGATTTTAGCAAGGTCACTTTTGAAGAAGGTATTACAGTCTCTTGCATATAAAATAAGATAAAAACGATTCATTTCAAAGAATGATTTTTTCATAATCAATCATTTTTGGAATAATTCACCTTCTTATTTTTAAATGTGACATACAATTTAGGCTTGACGTTTTAATTGTGTTATATTATTATAGATTTACAAGGTATTTAAACGCTTTCAAAAAAAGGAAAGCCAATACTATGTGAAATGGGGTATGGGAGATGGGAACAATCGTATGCCAGGACTGCAATTCAACTATAAGTACTTTTCATGATGAAAAGGTAACGACTTTGTATGGCAAGTGTACGAATTGCGGCTGCCATAACGAAAAAATAGAAAAAAGATCTTAACAGGTCAAAAAGGGGTATTATTTTATATAAAAGGAAGCATGTAACGAAAGGGGCGTTACATGCTTTTTTTTGTGAGAAAGCAGAATTAGTTGATTTTTAATGTTTTTTTTGATGGATTTAATTTTAAACTTTAGGTTATATGGATTTCGTAAAGAATTTTTGTCACACTTTAAAGTGTCCAAATAGTTTTTTGAAAAGGCATGGTTTCGGAGTTCAAAGAGGATATTGGGAAGGGAAACAAGTAGGAAAAGAGCTGTTTTATGATCCTAAAATCGAGTAAAAGGGGGCTGGCCACTTACTCGATTTTATTTTTGTCTGAAAACCTTTCTGGTGTAAAAAACTCAGATTCACAAAATTTTTTCATGACGTAAATGAATTCTTTTGTAGCAGGTGTTACATCATCAAATGAGTGTGTAATCATCCCGATATCACGATTTATCCTTGGATTAATATCTTTAATGATTAGGTTATGAGAAACAGAAGAAAGTGAAAAATTTGAAATAATACCTATACCTAAGTTATTTTTGACCATATTAATTAAAGTTTCAGCATTTTGAACGGTTAAGTTCTCCTTAAACTCCATTTTATTTTGTTGAAATATTTTTGATATAGCGATTTCGTGTCCACCTTTACAAAAAATAATTTCATTTTGATATTTTTCCAGATCAATCTTTTTTTCTTGAGTTAATCGATGATTTTCAGGAATTATTGCAACCATATAATCATTGTTTACTATTTCAAATTCAAACGGCTCAAAGGGTGATGCCACGATACCCATATCAACCGTTCGATCCCCAACCCATTCTTTTATTTGATTTGAGGTTCCTTCTACTAATTCTATATTAACTAGCGGATAGTTTGACCTGAATAAAGCGATGGTCTTAGGTAATATATTTGTTGAGACAGCAGGAAAAGAACCCACTTTAATCTTTCCGCTTAGAAGTTTATTTTCTTGTTCAGCGACTTGATATATTTTGTTTTCAATACCTTTCATCTGTCTTGCCAAAACCAGAATTTCCTTTCCCGCTTCAGTGAGCATTACTCCATTTTGTTTATTCCTAATGAACAATTTAATAGTTAGAGACTTTTCTAAATTTTTAACCGCCTTACTTACTGCTGGTTGTGATATAAATAACTCTTTAGAAGCTTCTGTAATATTCAATTTTTCTGCAACTTTTATAAATATTCTTAGGTTGTTCATATTCATAACCATTTAGTTATCACCTATATTCGAAAAATGTATTTCAGTTATATATAAATATAACATACTATTAGATTACATTAAGAGAAAGGGGATTTTTTTATGTTCAAAGTTATCTTAGGGATCATTTCTGTTACACTCGTTTGGGGATATACATGGGTTACGATGAAAATAGCAATTAGTGACATCCCTCCGTTTTTATTTTCATCTTTACGTTTATTAATAGGGTCGATTCCTTTGTTTATCATTCTAATCATACAAAGGAAAAGGCTTTCTGTAGGGAAAGAGAATTTAAAAAACTATTTTATCATGAGCTTTTTAATGGCTTTAGGCTATATGGGAATATTGACTTATGGTATGCAATTTGTGGATTCGGGAAAAACGTCAGTTTTAGTGTACACAATGCCTATATTTGTCACCATTATTAGTCATTTTAAATTAAATGAGAAAATGAATATGTATAAAATGATTGGATTGCTATTTGGTCTGAGCGGTCTATTATTTATTTTAGGGTTAGAAATTATTAATTTCGATACAAAAGTAATTTTTGGAGAGTTATTGATAGTAATTTCAGCCGTTTGTTGGGGATTAGCAAATGTTTTCAGCAAACTAAAGTTTAAAAATATAGATATCATTCATATGAATGCTTGGCAGCTTATTATGGGAACATTCTTTTTATTCATTTTCTCTTTACTATTAGAACCGAACAACTCCATTCAGTGGTCTAATGAAGCCATTTTATCATTATTGTTTAATGGTTTGTTTTCTACTGCATTTACATTTGTCGTTTGGTTTTGGGTTTTAAATCAAATAGATGCAGCGAAAGCCTCTATGGCATTAATGTTTGTTCCTATATTAGGCATTATCTTTGGTTATCTGCAACTTGGGGAGGAGATCACATTTAGTATGATGATCGGAGCCATTTTTATATGTGCCGGGATCTTCATGAATACGTACAAATTTAAAAGAACTTCAGCAATAAAGAAACTAAGCGATGTATCATGAGATGATTTGTTATAACTGTTCAACTTTATATCAAACAATCACGGATCAACAAAGCTTGGAATTTTAGTTCTAATTCCATCCAACAAAACAGGATGATTCTATAAAAAGAATCATCCTTATACACCTATTGAATGGCTTTATGTTCTTTAATCACTCTGAAATTTTGAAGAGTGGGATCCTCTGGTCCTTGAACGGGAAGGCCTACTTCTAAATTTTTCTTGATATAAGATAAATTTTCCTCTGTTATGATTTCGCCTGGAATAAAAATTGGAATTCCTGGAGGATAGACCATAATGAACTCTGCAATAATTCTGCCTGCTGATTGATCAAATGGTACAACTTCTGTATTTGCATAAAAGGCATCCCTTGGAGTTAAAGCCAAAACTGGTATATCAGGCAGCAGCACCTCAGCTTTTGGTGCTTGATCGGATTCTCGGTGCATTTCGTCCGACAAATCTTGCAATGCATGAACTAGAATATCTGCTTCGTGTTTAGTATCGCCAGGTGTAATAATACAAAGAATATTGTAAATGTCTGATAGTTCAACTTCAATATTATGTTTTTCGCGAAGCCATTTTTCTACATCATATCCTGTTAATCCTAATTCTTTAACCGATATGATTAATTTTGTGGGATCATAATCAAAAGTTGCTTTTGTTCCAAGTATCTCATTTCCAATACAAGATAGATGCTCGATTTGATTAATTCTTCCTCGAATGCTATTTGCCAGCTGAATGGCTTTTTCAATCAGTTCCTTGCCTTCAGTAGCAAGGCGTCTGCGGGCTACGTCCAAAGATGAGAGCAATAAATAGGAAGTAGACGTAGTTGTCATCATGCTTAAAATGGATTGGACCCGGTGCGGTGAAATTAATCCTTCTTTTACATTGAGAATTGAGCTTTGTGTCATAGACCCGCCAAGCTTATGAACACTTGTGGCCGCCATGTCTGCACCAGCCTGCATCGCTGATAAAGGCAGCTCATCATGAAAATGAATGTGGACGCCGTGCGCCTCATCAACCAATACCGGTACACGATAGGAATGAGCAATTTCTACAATTCTTTTTAAATTTGCTGAGATTCCAAAATAGGTTGGATTGATCACTAAAACACCTTTTGCATCTGGATGCTGCTTTAGTGCTTTTTCTACAGATTCAGTTGTAATTCCGTGCGATATACCCAAATTCTTATCAATTTCCGGATGGATAAAAATGGGTGTTGCCCCAGAAAAAACAATAGCTGACATAACAGATTTGTGAACATTTCTCGGAACAATTATTTTGTCTCCAGGTCCGCAAACGGCCATTACCATCGTCATGATCGCACCGCTCGTCCCTTGAACTGAAAAAAATGTATAGTCCGCACCAAAAGCTTGAGCGGCTAAATCCTGTGCCTGTTTAATGATCCCCTTTGGAGAATGAAGATCATCAAGAGGTCCTATATTTATTAAATCTATAGAAAGTGCATTATCTCCGATAAAATTTCGAAATTCAGGATCAATGCCATTCCCTTTTTTATGGCCTGGTATGTGAAATTGGATCGGATCCTTTTTTGCATGGTTTAATAGCCCTGTAAATAATGGAGTGTGACTCTGCTGCAATTTACTTTCCCACCTTCTTTTAACGCAATTATTTTGTATCATGTATATTGTTTAAGTAATTTTTACATAAAACAAATGAATTGTATTATATTCTTCCCGTAAAGTAAAGAGTTTTTCTTTTAGTTAAGAAATAATCCCAGAAAAAATCGAATAATAAGACGCTAAACAGGACGAACGGACAGCTAGCATGTTATAAATACACTAATAAAAGGAATTTCTTTTGGAAGTTTCGCAGAGTGTATGGGGAGGGAATAAAAATGGAATGGAAAACACGTGTTACCGATTTATTGGGAATAAAATATCCAATTGTTCAAGGAGGGCTGGCCTATTTAGCATACTCTGAGCTTGCGAGTGCTGTGTCAAATGCAGGCGGCCTTGGTCAAATAACGGCAATGTCGTTACAAACTCCAGAAGAATTAAGAAGTGAGATTCGCAAAGTGAAAGAAAAAACAGATCAGCCATTTGGAGTAAACTATGCAATTGGTCAGCATGGCCGTCCTTTTGAGCATATGCTTGAAGTTGCCATAGAGGAGGAGGTACCCGTCATTTCCATGACAGGTGGAAATCCAGCTCCACTATTTAAACAATTAGAAGGAGTAAATGTAAAAAAGCTAGTATTAGTTGCTGCTCGAAGGCAAGCAGAAAAAGCTGCCGAGCTTGGTGCTGATGCGGTAATGGTTGTAGGACAGGAAGGGGGAGGCCATCTTGGAAAAAATGATACAGGAACATTCGTTTTAATTCCTCAAGTAGTCGATACTGTTTCGATTCCCGTTATCGCTTCCGGAGGCATTGGGGATGGAAGAGGATTAATGGCGGCCCTGAGCCTCGGCGCAGAAGGAATTGAAATGGGAACGAGATTTATTGCGACAAAAGAATGTGTGCATGCCCATGAACTGTACAAAAGGGCTTTAATAAAAGGAACAGAAAATGACACAATCATTATTAAGAGGAGCTTGGGCTCTCCTGGAAGAGCTATTATGAATTCCTGGACGGATCAAATTCTTTCCCTTGAATCAAAGCAGGGAGGGTATGAAGCTATAAAAGAATATATAAGCGGAAATGCTAACAAAAAATATATTTATGAAGGACTTGAAAACGAAGGATTTGCATGGGCTGGACAAGTGATGGGGCTTATAAAAGATGTTCCTAAAGTATCAGAGCTTTTTGAGCGGATGATTGGAGAGGCAAACACTATCCGGCAAAAATGGAAATAACTTTGACAAAACGAACAAATATGGTAGGTTTAGAAATGGAAAAGCATAGAAGAGGTGACAGCATGGAGTACCAATACCCTATTTCCCATGAATGGAGCACTGAAGAAATTATTGATGTCATTCGTTTTTATGAACATATTGAAAAAGCTTATGAAAAAGGGATCGTGAGAAAACATCTTATGACAGCTTATCGCCGCTTTAAGGAGATCGTTCCCAGCAAGTCTGAAGAAAAACAATTATGCCATGAATTTGAAGAGCTAAGCAGCTATTCGCCATATAGAACGGTTCAAAAGGCAAAGGCAGCACAAGACGGTGATTTAATTAAAATGTAAGAAAAAGTCTTTCGTCGGCAAGTATTAGGCGACCTGAAAAAAATTTGTTCTTTAACTATTTGAAGGAATGCACATGAGCACGCGATGACCACCTGAGTCTGGACAATTGTTTACAAAGCGAAGAGGCAAATCTTTATTCTAAAGGTTTGCCTCTTTTTGGTTTATCCATTTATGACAGCAGCCCTCAGGGAGATATCATAAATCTCGCAGAGTGACCAAACAAAAATTCCTTTTAAGAGCTAACTGCAGCCTTTTGAGCCAATTTATACAGCGGCAGAAGGGTTTGAAAAGTGTCTTCTACCTTTTGAATAAATTGCTTTCCGGTCATCTTTTTTACATCGTCGCGTGGTATATTAATTCCGCACAGCAATTCAGCTTTTTTAACGGTTTGCAGTCTTTCAAACATCTTATCGAAATCTTCCTTAGAAAGGTCGCTTTGTTTCACTGCATCAGGTACGGTGTGGTCAATTGACCAAACAAAGTCTGACGGGATTTGTCCTTTTATATTTCCCCACTCTTTTTTCAGCTCTTTGCCGTATTCTTCCTTTATGGGTGATTCGTAAATGATTGCAAACCAAACAAAAACGTGCGTTTCCCATAAGCCGATTTGAAAATGCGGATGCTTTTTATAGCCCCTTTTATTGTTTGCGAAAGCGACCCACGAATCATCAGGAGGGTTTACAGAGCGGCGTGCATGCTTGGCGACATGGGGAAACATTTCCTCGCCTGTAGCCGCGGAAAGAGTTGGGGCAAAATGTTCGCCAAGCTCTTCAAGTTTAGGGCGCACCCTTTCAATTAATGCTTCCATTCTTTCATCTAAACCATTTATTTTAAATACATTAAAATCCTTTTGTTTAAATCCTTTAAATCCCATAATTTCCTCCGATTCTGCCTTTTTTACGATTATTTTAGCATATTCGACATGAACAATAAAAAATTTTATGTAAGGCTTAGTTTTCTTCTTTTTTACTTACGAAATCATCCCAAAAAAAGTAAAATGTGTTTTGTAAGCGAGTAAAAGAGGTAAAGTTAAATAATAGGTAAACACACAATTTGTAACAGAGAGTTACAGATGAAAGCAAATCTTCATACGATATTAAAAACAAATAGTTATCTGAGAAGTCAATAAAACATACTGTACGGTCTTATCCACATTTAATCATTTATGAAAGGGGCGCGGAGGGAATTGAAACAGATTGTCAAGCAAGTACAAAAAAAAGAATCAGAAAATCGATTGGGAGTTTTAAGGTTAGAACTTGATTATGAACTAGCAACGCTCTTTGAGGCGATGGAAGAAAAAAATAATGAAAAAGTAAATGAATGCAAAAAAAAGCTGGAACGACTTCGAAAAGAATGGTTGAGACTGCAAGCATAAAGCTTCCGAGTCTAAACGAACCTTAGGTGGTTCGTTTTTGTCTGTAGGCCCTGGGCTGCTAAAGAGCAGTGGTTTGACTTGCATTTCTTTCATTCTTTCAAGTATCCTTAAAGCAGCGAAAGTTACATAAAAGTGAGGTATACATATGAATAATTGGGCGGAGATTGACAAATCTGCAAAAGAGTGGGTAAAAGAAGCCGGTGAGAGAATTCGGAGTTCTTTTAATACAACGTTATCGATTCAAACGAAATCAAACCCGAATGACCTCGTAACAAATATGGACAAAGAGACAGAACAATTTTTTCTAGAAAAAATCAGGAATACATATCCAGATCATTTCATTTTAGGTGAAGAGGGACAAGGCCATGAATTGGCTTCAACAGACGGAATTATTTGGATTATAGATCCGATTGACGGAACAATGAATTTTGTCCATCAGCAGCGAAATTTCGCCATTTCAATCGGGATATATGAAAATGGTATCGGAAAAATCGGTTTAATTTATGATGTCGTCCATAATGAACTTTATCATGCGGTAAAAGGTGAAGGAGCTTATATGAACGGTATAAAACTTCCTGATCTAAAAGATGTCCCGATAAGCGAGTCAATCCTTTCTTTAAATGCTACATGGGTCACTGAAAATAAAAGAATCGATCCAAATATTCTAGCTCCATTAGTAAGAGATGTGAGAGGAACCAGATCCTATGGATCAGCTGCAATCGAATTTGCTTATGTAGCAGCTGGAAGGCTGGATGGATACATTACTTTAAGATTAGCGCCTTGGGATTTTGCAGCAGGCTTGGTCATAATTGAGGAGGTAGGCGGGCTGACAACTACCCTCGATGGAGAAAAAATAAATTTATTGGATAAAAACAGTATACTAGTTGCAAGTAAAAGCATCCATCGGGCAATTTTATCTGATTATGTTAAAAAACAGCTGAAGGAAGATTACGATCGATGATGGAAGTTTCCATTCAATGCTTGACGCCGTATTAAAAGAATCATTTTTTAATCAATTTAAAAAGAGATGACCCACAACGCCCAGCGTCCAAAAAATATCACTTGTCTTATATTCTTCATTTAGAAGGGAAGAATTTGTGTAAGAGGTGCCAGGCACTTTCTATTGGGTCAACTCTTTGTTTTATGTCAATGAGTATTAACGTCCTTTATCGTAATCTAAACCCATACACTCTTAGGGGTAAAAATATAGCTTTCAGAATGGGCATCAAAGCCAAGTTGGAAACAAAATAACCATTTCAACAATCGAAACAATGCATGATTTTTCAGCTATGTCAGTTCATAAGACTAAAATTTAATAAGGTTTAAAGTTGCCGCGACGTTCTTAGCAGTGAGAGAAACATACTCCTCTGCATTCCTAAATGCATCTGTTAAGGAAACGGCGCCAGGTACGACACTAAATAAGGCATCTATTCCATGTTCATTGACGATATCACTATCAGTCGAAATAGAACCAGCAATTCCTATTACAGGAAGGTGATATTTTTTTGCAGCTTTAGCAACACCAACCGGAGTTTTTCCATGTATGGATTGGCTGTCAATTCTTCCTTCACCCGTTATAACTAAAGTGGCATCTTTAAGATGCTTTTCAAATTGAACGGCCTTCAAAACGATCTCAACGCCGCTCTTTAATTCAGCAGATAAGACGGAAAGCAGCCCAAAACCTAAACCGCCTGCAGCACCCGCGCCAGGAGTATCTCGGACTTCTTTATGTATCGTTTCTTCCATTACCCTTGCATAATGTTGAAGATTGAGATCCAAAATTTCAACAAGGTCAGGGGTTGCGCCTTTTTGTGGACCAAAAATAGCAGACGCTCCTTTATGGCCTGTTAAAGGGTTGTCAACATCACATGCCACTTCAATCGTGACGTTCGCAATTCGATCATTAAGTGAAGAAAGGTCAACTGCAGCTAATTTGTTTAACTGACCTCCGCCATATCCGATCTGATCACCGTTATCATCAAGAAGTTTCCCGCCAAGTGCTTGTATCATTCCAGCCCCGCCATCGTTTGTTGCGCTGCCGCCCAGTCCGATAATGATATGGGTAGCCCCGTAGTCCAAAGCAGCTAAAATCAGTTCTCCTGTGCCCCAGCTAGTAGTTAAAAGCGGATTTCGTTTTTCCGGCGGGACAAGATGAAGTCCAGAGGCAGCTGCCATCTCGATAACAGCTGTTTTACCGTCTCCTAGCATTCCGAAAAAGGCTGGGACCGGGTTACCTAACGGCCCTATTACTATTTTCTCTATAATTTGTCCTTCTGTTGCGTCAACTAAAGATTGAACTGTACCTTCACCGCCATCTGCCATCGGTACTTTTATATAAGTCGCATCAGGAAATACTTGTTTAAATCCTTTTTCTATGGAACTAGCAACTTCCAAAGCTGTTAAACTTTCCTTAAATGAATCAGGTGCTATGACAATTTTCATCGGTATCTCTCCACTCTATAATATAAACTAACAATAAAAACTTCAAAGATTATAGGTACTATAATAGCCGTTGATTAAACCTTAAAGCTCTCAAACAAATTTTCCAATGACCTCCAATCATTTTGCTGTATGTTAACCCCTGCATAATTCCTGCATTTTTTGACGGAAATTTCTGCTTGATCTCTATATGGCACAGTTAATAATGACCAGGCTATTGATCCGTAACCTTAGGGACTGCTGGAAGATAGCGGAAATAATAAATGGAAGCGCTCTTATTTTATAGTTTTAACAAGGATCTGTAGAAACTGATAGTATGATTACCCTCAAATCTCCATTTAAAAAGTGTCTACTATTGCTTTTCTTTTAATTATAAATGAGATAGTACATAATTTTCTATATCTTTTAGTATATGTATAGCTATAAATCCTTTGAAAAAGAAGAAATGCTCTAAAAAAGGTGTCTGAGTAAACAGTTGAACTGGAGTGATAGGTAAAAAAATTGCATATCGGAAGTGGCAAAAAGCGTTTCATATTGTTTCGATATGAAACGCTTATTTGTTTTATTATGAAACGTTAAAACGGATTTATTTCTAGATTTAATCGTAATACCAGCATTTTTTACATTTGGCATGGAACTTGCTTTATAAAAGGGTAAGTAAGTTAGTACTAAAATTTATTTAGGAGGGTGAAAAATGTTTTCAGAAAAAATGGATTTACGTTTACCTGGACCTGTGCAGGTTCCAAAGGAAATACAGATGGCCATGCTCCGAACCTTTGACCACCCAATGATGGATTATCGAAATGAAGAGTTTCAGGAAATATTAAAGGAAACAACAGATGCATCAAAGATCATTTTCCAAACGGATAACCCGGTTTATGTGTTAACTGCAAGTGGAGCTTCAGCCTTAGAAACATCAATGGTTAATTTAGTTGGTCCTTCAGACACGATTATAATCTGCTCGATTGGCTATTTTGGTGAGTATTTAACAGAAATTGCCGAACATATTGGGGTTAAAGTGATAAAAATTGAAGCGAGTTGGGGAGAAACTGTAGACCCAGAAGATGTAAGAAACGTATTGAAGAAACACACTGAAGTGAAGGCTGTTTATGCCACTCATTGTGAAACATCAACAGGAGCTGTTAATCCAATTAAAGAGATTGCTAATGTTGTAAAGGAAACGGATGCTGTATTTGTGGTCGATGCTGTGAGCTCGATTGTAGGCACCCCATTATATATGGATGAATGGGGAATAGATATAGTGGCTGCAGGTGGTCAAAAAGCATTAATGCTTCCTCCAGGAATTGCCTTAATGACATTAAGTGAAAAAGCATGGTCAGCTATTGAGAGACATCAATGCCCGTCCTTTTATTTTGATTTAAAAAAATACAGAAACTTTCTGCCAAGCGGTCATACCCCATACACACCGAATATTGCCCTTGTCAATGGATTGCTGGAAGCATGCCGCATGATTAGAAAAGCTGGTGGAATTGAAGCTGAATACAGACGACATGCTTGTTTGCGCGATATGACTAGAGCTGGCGTCCGAGAATTAGGATTGAAGTTATTGGTAGAAGATTCTGCTGCAAGCCCTACTTTGACTTCGGTTGTAGTTGATTTCACGGATGCTGATCAATTTAGAAAAATGATGCGCAAGGATTTGCATGTAGCCCTTGGCGGCGGCTTAGGTCAATTAAAAGGAAAATTGCTTCGCCTTGGTCATATGGGCTATACCGATGCCGCGGATATTCTAAAAATGTTCGGTGCCCTGGAGTTAGGATTGAGGCGAACTGGTGTTAATGTTGAGCTTGGTGCCGGAGTGGCTGCTGCGCAAAAGTTCTGGCTTGAAAATCCACACTGTTAATTCTTTCGTTGGAAAGATGAATGCAACAAGAAACTAGATTCGGTTAGGATTGTGGCCTGTGTAATTATCCCGGTAACGGTGCAAAAAATCCGATAACGGAGCAAAAATCCGGTAACGGTCCAATTATCAAGATAACAGTGTTTTAACCCGATAACGGTGTAATATCCGTTTAGTCTAATAGAAAAAAGTGATAAAAATTTATCCAAATGAAATGGACAATGAGCATCCTATCTACTATCACAATCAATTGATACCCCCAAAAAATAAAATTCTAAGTTATGGTTTAATAATATAATAGAATTAGAAAACGATTGATTCATTTTGGAGGGAGAACATGTCTTCGATTGTGATGATAGTGCCGTTTAAGGATTTAGCAGATAGGTCAAAAGAGGCTTGCCTCAAATCTGGAACTCAAATTCCTATATATAATGTCAAGATGGATAAAGTTGTAGAAGTGGCAAAAGAAGTGGAAAGCAGTGGCGCAGAAGTGATTATTTCCCGCGGGATGGCTGCGTTGAAAATCATGGAATCAGCGGTGAGAATTCCAGTCGTTTCTATCCCGATTAATGGATTTGATCTGCTAAGGGCTTATGTGAATGCAAAAAAATTAGGAGAACGAATTGGTATTGTAGATACGCCAAAAATGATAAGCAGTGTTGAAAGCTTAGAGGCTATTCTTGATATTAAAATAGAGAAAATTCCGGTTCATTCGTTAAATGAAATAGAACAAGCGGTTAATATTCTAATTGAAAAAGGAATCGATGTTTTAATAGGAAAGTTCACTTATGTTCAATCTGCAAAACGGATGGGTGTCAAATCCGTGATGTTGAAATCAGGAGTAGATTCCATTTTACAGGCAATTAGAGAAGCAGAAAATATAGTGAGGGTTAGGCGAAAGGAAATAAAACGAACGAAACAAATGCAGGCAATCCTTGACTTTATTACAGATGGTGTAATTTCTGTTGATAATAAAGGAATTGTGACCGTTTGCAACCCCGCAATTGAAAAAATGCTCAATATTCCTTACGGGAATATGATTGGCAGAAACATTGATGATCTATTATCTAATTCTCGTATTTCTACCATACTGGAAACTGAAAAGGAAGAAATTAATCGTATACAAGAAATCAATGGCATGAAAATGATAGCCAATCACATTCCTATTCATCATGAAAATCAGGTGCTGGGTGTTGTTAGTACTTTTCAGGAAATAAACAAGCTGCAGCAAAAAGAGCAAGAAATACGGAAAAAACTTGCCGATCATGGTCATATCACAAAATATAAAATGGACCAAATTGTTGGAGAAAGTGAAAAATTTCTACAAGCTATTAGCAAAGCTAAAAAGTATGCAAAGGTGGATTCTACGATATTACTTACGGGGGCAACTGGGGTGGGGAAGGAAGTATTTGCTCATATCATCCACAGTGAAAGCTCTAGATCAAAAGGTCCGTTTGTTGCTGTCAACTGTGCAGCTATACCAGCAGCTCTATTGGAAAGTGAGTTGTTCGGATATGTAGAAGGAGCATTTAGCGGTGCTAAAAAAGGAGGCAAAATGGGCCTTTTTGAAATGGCCCATAGAGGCACGATTTTTCTTGATGAAATTGGAGAGATGGAAGAGCTGCTGCAAGCAAGGATCTTAAGAGTGCTTCAGGAAGCGGAAGTTAGAAGACTAGGTGATGACCGTGTTATCCCAATTAATATCCGGGTTATAGCAGCCACTAATCGGGATTTAGAAGCCCAAATTGCAAAAGAAAAATTCAGATCCGATCTATACTATAGAATTAATATACTGAATATTACGATCCCTTCCTTACAAGAAAGAAAAGAAGACATCCCTATATTGTGTCAGCATTTCCTTAAAGAATTAAGTTCTAACGTGGGAAAAGAATTAATTGGTTTTGAACCAGAGGCCATTAAACTATTCCAAACATACGATTGGCCGGGTAACATTCGAGAGTTACGAAATATTGTTGAAAGATCAATGATTCTATCACCAGAAAAGACGATATCCTATTCCACTGTTTTAGAAGCAGGCGGTTCACCATTTGAAAAGCTGACCCAGAAGAATGAGTGGGATGTAAAGGAAATGATCGCCGATACAAATAATCAAGGCTTGCTCGAAAATGAAAAGGCATACATTAACCGAGTGTTAAAACAAGTAAACGGTAATAAAACTGAAGCAGCTAAAATACTGGGGATTGGACGATCTACTCTATGGCGAAAATTAACCCATAATAAAGAAGGAGGCCCTAAATGAACGAAAAACTGATTTTACACCTCAAAAAAATTTTTGGTGGAAATCGAGTATTGACAAGCAGAACGGATAGAATGACATATTCTTATGATGCTTCTTTTGCGACACAGCTGGATCCGAAAGAACCAGAAGTTGTTGTTATTCCTCAATCGACAGAGGAAGTCAGCGCGTGTGTGAAATTGGCAAATGAATATAAAATCCCTCTTTATCCACGAGGAGCAGGAACGGGGCAAACCGGAGGAGCGGTTCCCATTAAAGGTGGGATCGTAATCGATCTTTCCAAAATGAATCGAATAGTAGAAATCGATCATCAAAATATGCAGGTCATCGTTGAGCCTGGCGTTGTTCAAGCAGACCTGAATCAAGCTTTGAAAGAATATAATTTGCGCTTTCCACCTGACCCTGGGAGTGCAAAAATGTGTACGGTTGGAGGAATGGTCTCGAATAATTCGAGCGGTCTGAGAGCAGTAAAATATGGGGTCACCCGTACGTATGTACTTGGGCTTGAGGTCGTATTGCCAACGGGAGAGGTTATTATGACAGGAGGAGAGAAATCAAAAGCATTAAAATCTGTTTCGGGTTACGATCTTGCCCACTTAATGATCGGCTCTGAAGGGACGCTTGGAATTGTGACGAAATTGCGGTTGAAAATTCTTCCGCTGCCTGTAACGAGAGGGATCGTGTTAGCTTCATTTAAGAAATTAGAGGACGCAGGCGGAGCTGTGAATGCCACTTTTCGATCAGGTATTCAACCGTCTGCGATTGAAATCATGGATGTAAATTGTATGAAAGCGGCGAATATGATGAAACCAGATTTGAATTTACCAGACGATAATGAAGCTTTACTCATCTTTGAAGTAGACGGAAGTAAGGATGAGGTTACTGCTCAGGTTCACAGGTTGACAGAAGTGGTCAATGAATATTCAGTATTCGTTAAGTTCAGTGATGAACCCTTGGAATGTCAGACGCTTTGGGAAGCAAGACAAATTGTCGGAGCAGCAGTTGGTCTCTTAAATCCAGGTGGATTTAGAGTATATGGAGGGGAAGATATCTGTGTCCCAATATCCAGACTGCCGGAAGTTCTTAGAAGCATCCAAAATATAGCGGAATCTTATGGAATTATTTGTGGAATTTACGGTCACGTTGGCGATGGCAATCTTCATACAGGTCCTGTCATAAAGCTTAACAATAAAGTGGAAGTGGTGAATGTCCAGAAGATGATCGATGATATTCATAATTTGGCCATTGAGATGGAGGGAACGACGACAGCCGAACATGGAGTTGGGCTTGTGAGAGCAGAGTACATGGAGAAAGAACACGGTCCAGCGCTGGAGTTAATGCGGGCAATTAAAAAAACAATGGATCCCAACAACATTTTAAATCCTGGAAAGATGGCACTTCCAAATTAATTGAAAGGGAGAATAGTATGAAAGCTTTGACAACAGAAGAGGCTATGCATACATGTGTAAGGTGCGGTGCATGCCGTGAAGTTTGTCCAACACTTGATATTACAGGAAGAGAAGCGGATGGCCCAAGGGGGCGTGTCCTAATGGCACGGAGTTTGATTCAGGGGGATATTCCAGTAAACAAAGAAATAAAAGATCAATTGGATCGTTGCCTGCTGTGCTCTGCTTGTGTCGATGCCTGTCCAATTGATGTTCCAGTACCAGATATCGTCATGTTAGCCAAATCAAAAATTGATGAAACTCGCGAAAATATTAAAGCTGAAGTAAAGGATATCCCTAAAGAGTCCTTATTTATAAAAAGAGCAAAAGCATTCTTTTTTGAAAAAATTCTTCCACATCAAACCCGGCTGCACCTATTGGGGCATTTGTTATGGATTTATCAAAAGAGCGGGTTGCAGCGGCTAGTTAGAAAACTTGGTATAATGAAACTTTTTCCTCCTCAGCTGGCTGATATGGAAAGAATTATGCCTGAAATCCTTTCTCCAGGAAAGCGAAAAACATTGCCAATATTGACCGCGAATTCAAATGGAAATGTAGAATCTCCTAAAAGCGCAGCCATGTTTCGGGGATGCATAATGGATGTGATGTTTAGAGAAACAAATGAAAACTCTATAAAATTACTTTCAAAATCAGGCTTTCATGTTCATACCCCACCTGAGCAAACATGTTGCGGCGCTCTTCATATGCATAATGGAAAAAGGCAGAAAGCGATTGAATTAGCAAAGCAAAATATTGAGGTGTTTGAACAATCGAATGCAGAAACCATCGTGTCAAATGCTGGCGGCTGTGGGGCAGCTTTACGTGAATATGAAGAGCTGTTTCGCGATGATCCAGAATGGCTGCCCCGTGCAAAAAAATTCTCAAGTAAAGTTCGTGATATTAGTGAAGTTATTTTAGAAAAAGGGTCTCTTCCCCAAGGAGTTGGAGAAGGCGAAAGAGTAACGTATCAACCATCCTGTCATTTACAATATGTGATGAAGGTGAAGGATGCACCAACAAAATTGTTAAAAACACTCTCGGATTCTACATTTGTAAACCTTCCTGATTCAAAGCTTTGCTGTGGATCTGCGGGTATTTATAATTTGCTGCAGCCCGAACTTGCAAACGATATTTTGGATAAAAAAATGGAGCAAGTAAATCAAATGAAGCCAGATGTTTTGATTACAGCAAACCCAGGTTGTTTCCTGCAAATGAAATCGGGAATTTACAAGAATAAAAAGGAAGAAACGATCAAACCACTTCATATAGTTGATTATTTGATGGAGTCTATCAACCGGGCAGAACAGAAGAATCAATAGAATATAGATTGCTTTATGAATTGGAGCATTATTCACTTGTCATACTCATTCAAAGTTGCATATTGTTATAAATCTCTATATCATATATTTTATAAACCAAACAGAGACCAATATGTACATTGGGAAATGAGGAATTGACATTGGAAATAAACATTGTTCAACCTTTGTACCAACAGGTATACCGAGAATTTAAAAAATTAATATTAACAGGTCAAATTTTGCCTGGTGAAAAAATAGTCATGTCACAGCTTGCTGAAAAATATAAGATAAGTAGAACACCGCTAAGGGAAGCCTTAAGACAACTGCAAACTGAAGGGTTGATCGTTCAGGACCATACAAGTATGAAAGTAGTTGAATTAAACAAGTCTGATTTTTTGGAACTTTTTCATTGTCGATTGCTCTTAGAAAAAGAAGTGATCAGAATGATTGTGACAGAAATCACAGAAGATGAGCTGGCAAAAGTTTATGAAGTCCTTTTGGAATCGAAGAAAGCAATAGAAGCAGGAGATACCTTTAAAATCCTTGAGTTAAACACTCAATTTCATGAATTGTTAATCATGAGCTGCTCTAATCAACAATTGGCCCATCTTTTAAACCATGTTCGATCATTGTTATTAATCTATCGAGCAAATATAAACAAAAAACCACAATATTATCAAGAAATTTATCATGAGCATATGGAGATCTATAAAACCGTTAAATCTAGAGATGTTGAGCAATCTATTAAAGTGATTGAGAACCATCTTTTGAATGATCAGAAACGAGGCCTTACGATATCTGAATAAAAAGATGAAGCAGCAAACGTTTTTAATGAGAACGTTTGCTTTTATTTTTTAAAACTAATATCTTATCCCTACTAGTAAGGTAACGTTAATAGAATGATTATTTAAAATAATTTAAGATAAATTGTTGAAACCGTTTTGCTGCTGGTGATAGGTATCTTTCTTCTATCCAAGCAAGTCCTATTACTCTCTGGGTATTTGGAGAGCGTAATCGTATCCGAGTTATATTATCCCAATCTATTCCTTTGAATTCGGGTATTATCGTAACACCAAGTCCTGCTGCTACAAATGCAGCAATAGTGTGTACTTCTTCGCCCTCAAAAGTTACTTTGGGCCTTAATCCTGCCTCCTCAAACAGTTGGTCAGTAATCCCGCGAAGCCCATTTCCTTTTTCTAAGAGCACGAATGGTTCGTCAGCTATTTCTTGTAAAGTAATACTTTCATGTTTTGCTAAATGGTGTTTTGATGGAACGATTAAAAATAATTCTTCTCGCCATAACTGAACCCATTGAAATTGATCTTTTGATTCAATAGAAGAAACTAGGCAGAAATCAATTTCACTAGACTCTAATTGTTTAAGGAGCGAATCGTTTCCATTTTGTTTGAATTGAAAATTAACATTTGGATAATTTGAGCGAAAGGAACTGATTAAGTTAGGAATAAGATAAGTTCCAAGGGTAGGCATAAATCCAAATGAAACATTCCCATAATCCGGATCAAGTAAATCTTGGATTTCTTGCTTGCCATCTTGAAATTCTTTCATTATTCGGTCTACTCGCTTTAAAAATAACTTACCATAACTATTTAGTCTAATTGAACGTCCTTGACGTTCAAATAAGGGAACACCTAATTCTTCCTCTAATCGAGCAATAGAACGACTTAGAGCAGGCTGCGAGATTAATAAGGCTTCCGCAGCACGTGTAATGTGTTGTAAACGTGCAACAACTTGAAAATACTCGATTTGTTGCCATTCCATTTATGGATCACCTCTTAGTAATATATTGGACAATTCATTACTGAAACGCATGAAAACTATGCAAATAATAAATTAGACATTATAATACGTCAACTATATGATAAAGTAAAGAAAATTTCAAAAATAGTCAAATGATGAATTTTTCTATAACAAAACAAGTCTTTTTTCAAAAGGGGGAATAATTTATGAGAGTAAATAAGGAATTTATTAATCGTCGACTGCATTCACTACTAGGTGTAATACCTGTTGGCCTCTTTTTAGTTCAGCACCTTGTTGTCAATCACTTTGCTACAAGAGGGCCGGAAGCATTTAATGAGGCAGCACATTTTATGGAGATGCTGCCATTTAGGTATCTTTTGGAAATTTTCATTATTTTCCTTCCACTTTTATACCATGCTATTTACGGAGTCTATATTGCTTTTACTGCGAAAAACAATGTAAGCAATTATGGTTATCTTCGAAACTTGCTATTCATGCTGCAGCGTGTAACAGGTATTATTACGTTTATTTTTGTTGCTTGGCACGTTTGGGAAACGAGAATAGCAGCCGCATTTGGAGCCGAAGTAAATTATGATATGATGGCTTCCATATTAAGCAGTCCTGTTATGCTAGTATTCTATTTAATTGGAGTTATTTCAACAATCTTCCATTTTGCGAACGGATTATGGTCATTTGCAGTTAGCTGGGGGATCACAGTTACTCCTCGCTCACAAGTTATTTCCACGTACGTAACGCTTGCAATATTTGTAGCGCTTTCCATCGTGGGAGTTCGAGCAATTTTTGCATTCGTTTAATCAGCAATAGCTATGAAAAGGAGTGGCTTCATGAGTAAAAGTAAAATGATTGTTGTCGGAGGCGGATTAGCTGGTTTAATGGCTACGATCAAAGCCGCTGAAGCCGGCGTTCAAGTAGATTTATTCTCATTAGTACCTGTTAAACGTTCTCACTCTGTTTGTGCACAGGGAGGAATAAATGGTGCTGTAAATACAAAAGGTGAAGGAGATTCTCCTTGGGAACATTTTGATGATACGGTATACGGCGGGGATTTCCTGGCAAATCAACCACCGGTTAAAGCGATGACAGAGGCAGCTCCTGCCATTATTCATCTATTAGACCGAATGGGTGTTATGTTTAACCGTACACCGGAAGGATTGCTTGATTTCCGCCGATTCGGAGGTACACAGCATCATCGTACAGCATTTGCTGGAGCAACAACTGGCCAACAGTTACTGTACGCATTAGATGAGCAAGTGAGACGATATGAGGTTGCTGGTCATGTAACTAAATATGAAGGATGGGAATTTTTAGGTGCAATTATTGATGATGATGGTGTTTGTCGCGGAATAACAGGACAAAATCTAGCATCTATGAAAATTGAATCATTCCGTTCTGATGCTGTTATTATGGCAACAGGCGGACCTGGTATTATCTTTGGAAAATCCACTAACTCAGTCATTAACACCGGTTCTGCTGCTTCAATTGTTTATCAGCAAGGTGTTTACTATGCCAATGGTGAATTTATTCAAATTCATCCTACTGCAATACCGGGTGATGACAAGCTTCGCCTTATGAGTGAATCTGCTCGTGGAGAAGGTGGACGAGTTTGGACATATAAAGATGGAAAGCCGTGGTATTTCCTTGAAGAGAAATATCCTGCATATGGAAACCTGGTTCCACGCGATATCGCAACACGTGAAATATTTGACGTCTGTGTTGAACAAAAGCTAGGTATCAATGGAGAAAACATGGTTTATCTGGATTTATCTCATAAAGATCCTAAAGAGCTTGATATTAAGTTGGGTGGAATTATAGAAATCTATGAAAAATTCATGGGGGACGATCCACGTAAAGTTCCAATGAAAATCTTCCCTGCGGTTCACTATTCAATGGGTGGATTATGGGTGGACTATGATCAAATGACAAATATTCCTGGTTTATTTGCTGCAGGGGAGTGTGATTACTCAATGCATGGTGCGAACCGTTTAGGTGCGAACTCCTTACTATCAGCAATCTACGGTGGAATGGTTGCTGGTCCAAATGCAGTTAAATATATGAATGGCCTTGATAAGAGTGCCGAGGATCTTTCTGCTGCACTTTTCGATGGATTTGTGAAACAGGAAGAAGAGAAATGGAATCAAATGATGGAATTGGATGGTAATGAAAATGCATATGTTCTTCACAAAGAGTTGGGGGAATGGATGACGGATAACGTTACTGTTGTAAGACATAATGATAAACTTCTTAAAACAGATGAGAAAATTCAAGAACTGATTGAACGTTTTGATAACATTAATATTAATGATACGGCGAAATGGAGTAACCAAGGGGCTGCCTTCACACGTCAATTGAAAAACATGCTTCAGCTATCTCGTGTTGTAACACTTGGAGCTTACAATCGAAACGAGAGTCGTGGTGCTCATTATAAACCGAAATTTCCTGAGCGTAATGATGAAGAATTCTTAAAAACAACCATGGCTAAACATACAGGTGATCGGACCGCTCCTGCATTCCATTACGATGATGTGGATGTATCGCTAATTAAACCACGTAAACGCGACTATTCAAAAAGTAAAAAGGGGGATAAATAATGAGCGAGAATAAAGTAGTTCAATTTATTATTTCCCGACAAGAATCGCCCGAATCTGAACCTTATCAGGAAAAATTTGAAATTCCTTATCGCCCGAACATGAATGTTATCTCTGCACTGATGGAAATCAGACGTAACCCTGTTAATTCAGAAGGGAAAAAAACAACCCCAATCAATTGGGATATGAACTGTCTTGAGGAAGTTTGCGGGGCATGTTCAATGGTGATTAACGGTAAACCGCGTCAATCATGTACAGCCCTTGTCGATCAGTTA
This sequence comes from Metabacillus arenae, assembly GCF_014773385.1. Taxonomy (GTDB): domain Bacteria; phylum Bacillota; class Bacilli; order Bacillales; family Bacillaceae; genus Metabacillus_D; species Metabacillus_D arenae. Next base: position 52,583 of record NZ_JACXAI010000014.1, read on the forward strand.
GATCAGCCAATTCGATTAGAGCCAATGCGGACGTTCCCTGTTGTTCGTGACCTGCAGGTTGATCGTAAGCGTATGTTTGATTCTCTGAAAAAAGTAAAAGCCTGGATTCCTATAGATGGTACGTATGATTTAGGACCTGGTCCACGTATGCCTGAGAAAAAACGCCAATGGGCTTATGAATTATCTAAATGTATGACCTGTGGGGTTTGTTTAGAAGCATGTCCAAATGTAAATAGTAAATCGAACTTTATCGGCCCTGCACCCTTATCCCAGGTCCGCCTCTTTAACGCACATCCAACGGGTGAAATGAATAAATCTGAACGTCTTGAAGCGATTATGGGGGATGGCGGTCTCGCGAATTGTGGAAATTCTCAAAACTGTGTGCAGTCATGTCCAAAGGGAATACCTTTGACTACATCGATTGCTGCCTTAAATCGTAATACCACTATTCAATCATTCCGAAATTTCTTTGGAAGTGACCAATGATAAAAAAGTTTCACCATTGCAAGACATGCCTTGCAATGGTGAAAGTCTTTATCTAAGAAGCTACCCTATAAATTTTGAAATAATCAGAAAATTAATTGACATTTCCTACCCTAGTCATTAATATTGTATAGTGTATACAGGATACAAAAAAGGAGGTGGGCTAATGAGTATAATATTTACGTACATATAGGCTGTCTTCATCGCATTCCTTGACAAAACTATATTTACCTTATGAAATTACAGAGATTTTTTTGTAAACAATAAAATGGAAGCGCTATCATACACCTGTAAAAGGAGTGAAGTTACAGAAATGAGCAGGAAATGTCATTTAGACTTGTCCTATTTTTTAATATAAAAAAATTAAGGTTTCTTTTCTTATAACGATTACGATTTGTACTTCAAGATCAGTAAGATAATACAAGATTTATAGATTACTATTGAAAATAGGGATGGATTTCACTATTTGAACAAGGGGGTAATCATATGAGTATTGAGCTCATCGCAATACTTATACTTTTGCTGATGTTCATCATTGGCTCAATCTTACCGATAAACATTGGCCTTTTGGGTTTTGTTGCTGCTTATTTCGTTGGATCTGTAGTTGCTGGGATGGAAGTTGACGACATATTTGCTGGTTATCCTGGAGATCTATTCGTCCTGCTTGCGGGAGTCACTTTTTTCTTTGCAATTGTGCAGAATAACGGCACAATCGATTTGATCACAGGCTGGGGTCTGAAATTGGTAAGAGGAAGAGTCGGTTTGATGCCATGGGTAATGTTTATGCTAACGCTGCTTTTGGCAAGCATTGGCACACAAGCTACTGCTTGTGTCATGATTATAGCTCCAATTGCGTTACGATTAGCTGCCCAATATAAAATAAATCCTGTTATGATGGGGTGCTTAGTAGTGATCGCATCAACTGCTGGCGCATTCTCCCCGCTTAATCTCTTTGGCTTAATCGTTAAAGGAGTTATGGAAACAAGTTCCATACCTCATGAACCAGCGCTGCTCTTCTTAAACACCGTACTCTTCAGCACAATAGCTGCACTTATTTTATTTGTAGCAATGGGTGGCCTGCGCTTGTTAAAACAGCAGGACTCATCTCAAGTTTATGTAGCAGCTACTGTGGAAGATGGTATAGATAGTAAGGAGACTGGGCTAACTTGGTATAGAGGAATGACTCTATTGGGGATAGTTGTTCTTATCGTCATGGCGCTGGTGTTAGAAATGAACATGGGCTTCTCTGCTCTCATCGTAGGCTTGGCTCTTACACTAATTGCTCCGCAAAAAAATGCAAAGGTTCTGGCGAATTTACCATGGACGGTAATTTTTATGATCACTGGAATTGTGACATATGTAGGAGTGCTTGAAAGTATTGGTGCTCTTGATTATTTGACTGACTTAATAGCTTCAGTGGATAGCCCGGTTATCGCAGCTCTCGCAGCTTCATACGTAGGTGGAATAATCTCAGCGTTTGCCTCAACGACAGGTTTCTTGGCGGCTATTATACCGCTGGCAGCTCCGATTCTTCAGGATCCAACGATGTCGACGGTTGGTGTTATTGCAGCAATCTCGATTGCCTCAAGTATCGTGGATTTAAGTCCTTTTTCTACAAGCGGGGCATTGCTGGTCGCGAATGCACAAGGAATGAAAGAACGTGAATTTTATACGAAACTATTGACCGTTGCTGGTTTTATTGTTGTTCTAGGACCTGGGCTGGCTTGGTTGGTATTCGTATTAATTGGAGTGCCGTGGGGTTAAGAGTTTGTAGATTTCGCTCCGAATTACTCTCGATAATCATTCTTTTGCGAGGAATTTAAGAAGAAGATCCTTTGATCAGTTGACTTAAAGGTAATTTTTATCAAGCTATCTCAGGCATCAAGAATAGGCTGGGTTCCTTTCATTACCTAGATTCTTAATTGTAACTGAAAAGTAAATAGATCGATTTTCAAAATAGTGAGAAAATTCATTGACTTATTTGGATGCAATGGTTAAGATTATCGTATATTGAATACTGTATACAGTATTCAATATACGATAAAGAGCTTATAAAATAACGATTAGTTTATGTGTACCAATAAAAAATGTAAGTATCTTTTTAAAAAATCAGAAAGTTTAAGTTAATTAAAGTATTAACGTGTTAAAGTTAGTATCGATGTCCAGCTTCAGGCGCCATCGGCCCTTAGGTCATAAGCCAATCCGCCCGAGAAGGTTAAAGAACAACCTTCCAGCCGGCTCGTCTTATGCTTGTCGCCGATAGGCGGGCGCCTTGCGCTTTTCGTTCAAAATTACGAGAAATATTACCAGAAATTGTAGGGGTTAGAAAAATAAAGGAGTGATGGTAAGATGGGTCCACTTAAAGGGGTAAAGGTATTAGATGCATCCCAAATTATGGCTGGTCCTTATTGTACGATGGTGTTAGCTGATTTAGGTGCAGAGGTAATCAAAATAGAAAAGGTTAATGGCGGCGATGATTCTAGACAAATGGGCCCTTATGTAAATGGAGAATCTACCTGTTTTTTTCAGATTAATAGAAATAAGAAAAGTGTTGCTCTTAATTTAAAAACGGAAGAGGGTAAAAAGATCTTCAATGAGCTAGCAAAAGAGGCAGATATTATGGTTGAGAATTATCGTCCGGGTGTAACCAAATCTTTAGGAATCGATTATGAATCGATGAATCAGTTGAATGAAGGGATGATCTATTGTTCGATCTCAGGCTTCGGTCAAACGGGTCCTTACTCACATAAAGGAGGATTTGATTTAGTTGCCCAAGGAATGACTGGATTGATGAGCATGACAGGTCTGCCAGGTGAGAGACCATTAAAATCAGGAGTAGCGGTATATGATATTGGTGCTGGAATTACGGCAGCATATGCCATTTTGGCTGCTTATATTCACAAACTAAAAACGGGAAAAGGTCAACAAGTTGATATCTCTTTAGCAGAATGTGGTCTCCCATGGTTTACTTGGGAAGCAGCTGCCTATTTCGCTAATGGGACAATCCCAGAACCATCAGGTTGGAGACACAGAGTATCGGCTCCGTATCAAGCGATACAAACAAAGGATTCTTATATGATGGTAGGTTGTGCTAATCAAAGGACATGGGAAAGATTTTGTTTAGATGTTCTTAATAAGCCCGAGTGGCTCAAAGATGGCAGGTATATAACTAATTCTCTCCGGCACGAGAATGTTGAAGTGCTTGAGAGAGAAATTGAAGAAATGACAACAAAGATGGATTCCAGCTACTGGATTAATAAATGTGAACAGGCTGGTGTACCAGCTGGCCCGATTAATAATTTCGCGGAAGCGGTTAGCAATGAACACTACCTTGAAAGAGAAATGATCATGGAACTGGAACATTCCCTTTTAGGAAAGATGAAAGTCATCGGGTCTCCAACAAAGTTTTCGGAAACGAAGGTGAACATTGAAACACCTGCACCACTTTTAGGAGAGCATACAGAAGAAGTATTAAGTAAGCTCGGTTACTCGAAAGACGACATCCAAACGTATAGAGAAAAAGGTATTGTAGATCATTATCCTCAAGTTAGTTCCCGATAAGGAAAGATAAAAACTTATTGGCTGGTTGCACTAGCTATTGCTAAGGATATAGGGAACATCAGAACAATGAAGGAGGGCTTCTAATTGGGAATCTTTCGATTAAACGACTATTCACCTATCATCGATCCATCTGCTTATATCGCTCCTGGTGCACAAATTATCGGAAATGTAGAAATTAAAGCAAATGCATCCATTTGGTTTAATGCGGTTCTTAGAGGGGATAATGAAAAGTTATTGATTGATGAAGGAGCAAATGTTCAGGATGGAGCAGTTGTACATTCCGATCCAGGTTATCCTGTGTATATAGGAAAGAATGTCACCGTTGGACATAATTGTGTGATACATGGATGTAAGATTGAAGAGGATGCTGTAATTGGTATGAATGGAACGGTTTTAAATGGAGCTGTCATAAAAAAACAGGCTTTTATGGCAGCAGGAGCTCTAGTCACAGAAAATAAAATAATTGAGGAAAGAATGCTTGCTGCGGGCGTCCCTGCTAAAGAATTAAAAGAAGCATCAAGCAATTTATTAGAGCGGGCTCAAGAAGGTGCATCGTTCTACCGTAATAATGGCAAGCGTTATAAAGAGAATAGGATTTGAATTTAAAAAATCTAAAATAAAGGATGAAAACTATTCGTTGATACCCAAAAACAACTATAAACTAATGCCATAGTAGAAAGCTATTGCTCTCAATTCTATTGTAAGGGGAGATGAAAAATGTCCGTTAAAAATACCTTTGAAGCTGGGTCCGTCATACTTGACCGTTTTGGTGCGGTTGCTCAATTGACGCTTTCTCGTCCAAGTGCGCTTAATGCAATGACTTGGGAGATGTATCAACGGCTGGAAGAACATTTAACCGCACTTGCCGCCGACACTACGAATCGAGTACTAGTCATTCGCGGAGATGGGGATAAGGCATTGGCGGCAGGTACAGATATTAGCCAGTTTAGAGGCTTTACTGGTCAGGATGGTCTTAACTATGAAAAGAAAATAGATCTGATTATGAATAAGGTGGCATCATTTCCAAGACCAACGATAGCAGCGGTTAATGGGTACGCGGTTGGAGGGGGGATGATTATCTCAACTGTCTGTGACCTGCGTTACGCAACAGCAAATGCAAAATTTGGAGCACCTATGGCTCGGACACTTGGAAACTGCCTTAGTCTTGATAATTATCAAAGGTTAGCCAAGGAATTAGGTTCAATGCGCACTAAGGAGCTGCTCTATACTGCCAGGCTTGTTTCTGCTGAAGAAGCCTATTCTATTGGGTTTTTAACTGCCATTTTTGAAGAAGAAGACTTTTTTAATAAGGTACTGGAGATCGCCGCACAAATTAGTAAGAATGCCCCATTAACTGTCGATGCAACGAAAGAGGCTCTAAGCAGACTTAACAGGAATAATGGTATCATTCATTCTGAACAAGAGTTTATGGATGTGATTTCTAAAGTTTATGGAAGCAAGGACTTTGCTGAAGGAGTTGCGGCCTACATAGAGAAGCGTTCTCCTGTGTGGCTGGGAGAATAACTTGATAAAAGCCACTGTTGCAAGTTTCTTAGTGTACTTATCCAACCTTTTTAGCATTTACCTGTTCATGAACTATTTTTTTAGTGATGGGTGTAACCCATTTACAAAATGAAGATTTCATAGTGTTGTCCTTTATGTTGGATTTGGACTGGTAACACCTGTACTTTCCATAATAAAGGACCTTTTTGTGAACTAAATTAACTAGTAAGGTTTAATTTTATTCTAATTTCAAAAGTACTTGTTTTACTTTGGAACAGTAATTACTTCATAAAATGATTCGTTGGAAAAATATAGATGCTTCTTAAAATCGAACAATTTCCATTTGGCTATTAATTTTCGGTTCATCTTTTGTACGTTCTACATAATAATAATTGCCATCTTTATCTTGTTCACGAGCTTTTACATTATCAGCCAACCAAATGGACATCCATTTTTGAATTCGTTTTTTCAGACGATAATCAAGGATTGGAAATAAAATTTCAACTCGATTTTCCATATTCCGTGTCATCATATCAGCAGACGAACAAAAGATTTTTTCTTCACCATTATGGTGAAAATAGTAGATTCGGCTATGTTCTAAAAAACGGCCTAGGATGCTGCGGACATGAATGTTTTCACTAACTCCTTTAATACCGGGTTTTAAGCAGCAAATACCTCTTACGATCAGCTCAATTTTCACACCGGCATTGGAAGCCTCATATAACTTTTGAATTAACGTTTTATCTGTTAATGAATTCATTTTTGCGATAATATGCCCATTTTTGCAGGTGTGTTGGAACTCAATCTCATCGTTAATTAATGAAATAAAATCTTTGCGAATATCGAAAGGCGACACAGACAAATAATGATAAGCAGGCTTTTCCATATAACCGCTTAAATAGTGAAAAAAATTTGTTCCGTCAATCCCGATTTTTCTATTTGCTGTAATCAAACCTACGTCTGTATAAAGCTTTGATGTGACATCATTGTAATTCCCTGTACCTAAATGAACAAACGGCTCAATTCGTCCCTTTTTCCGTCGTACAATATGAGTTATTTTGCTATGAGTTTTTAGGTTTGTCATACCATAAATGACTTGGCAGCCTGACTGTTCCAATTCTTTTGCCCACTGTACATTGTTTTCCTCATCAAAACGTGCTTTTAACTCAACTAAAACAGTTACTTGCTTCCCATTTTCTGCGGCACGTTTCAATGCGTTAATAATGGGGGAGTCCCCACTCACACGATATAAGGTTTGCTTAATCGCTAAAACACATGGATCATCTGCCGCGCAGGAAACAAAATCAATGACAGGTTCAAATGAATCATATGGATGATGAAGCAGGATATCTTGTTTTAATACTTGTTCAAAAATATTGTCATCAGATACTAAATCTTGGGTTATCCTCGGAATAAATAGTTCATCTACAAGATGTTCATGTGTTTCTTGAATACATTTATAGAACGAGAATAAAAAGGTTAAATCGAGTGGGCCCTCAATTACATATGTGTCATTCTCATGAATTTCAAGTTCGTCTTGTAAGTAGGTTAATACATTTTGATCGTGATTGGGACCTTGTATTTCAAGGCGGACTTCATCTCCCCATTTTCGTTTCTTCAATTCTTTCTCGATAACTTGTAACAAATCTCCTGCCCCTTCTTCATCAATCGTTAGATCAGCATTTCTTGTGATGCGAAAAGATGTAACACTTTTCAATACATACCCTTTAAATAATTTATGGATAAAGTGGGCTATAACATCCTCTAATAAAATAAATTCCCTTTTATCAAGATGACATGGCAACTCTACAAAACGATCTAGCACTGCAGGCACACGGACGATTGCAAGTTTTCCATTTTCCTTTCCAATTTGCATCCCTTTTTGTCTGCTTTCCTTGATAACAATTGCTAAATTTAGACTTTTATTTAACAACTTTGGAAATGGGTGATAGGCATCGATAGCCATTGGAGTTAAAACGTGAAAGATCTCTTCATCAAATTGTGTTTCCAAAAAGGCAAGCTGCCCCTCATTTACTTCTTCAATTGATTTGATGGAGACGCCTTCTCCTTTTAGTGCAGGGAGGAGACAATCGTTAAATGCCCGGTATTGTAATTCAATCATTTCATGTGTTTTTTCAGATATACGTTTTAATTGTTCTTTTGGCATCAAGCCGACTTTGTTATCAGGCTTATTAAATCCTGCTTTGACTTGATCTTTTAAACCAGCTACTCGAACCATAAAAAATTCATCTAAATTAGAGCTGAAAATCGATAGAAATTTAAACCTCTCTAACAACAGGTTACCTTCATCCATTGCCTCTTCCAACACCCGTTGATTAAATGCTAACCAACTTAATTCACGATTGTTATAGTATGAATAATCTTCTAACTTTTTTGTGGAATCCAATTTAGAAATTTCCTTCATTGTAAATGCCATCCTTAATAAAATTTAGTAATAAAAATTTCATAAACCTTATATAACAAAATCAAATTCCCGTCATTAAACTTGATAGAAGCTAATTTATTATAGGTAGTATGAAATGAATGTAAAGTTAATATTCAGGCAGGATTTTTCTAAGTTGTGGAAATTAACTGATTAAAATATCTGATACCGGAGTTGTTTTAAAACAAAATTTTGCTATTCATAATAAAAAATGAGAGTTATTTATGTCTTAAACATAAATGATAAGTTCCTATGTAAATCAATTATCTCAACCTACGGAGGGATTAAGAAGATAAGGGGGATAGCTGCCTTAAGAATGGGCGAAGATATAACCTCCCAGTGGAGGAAGTCTCACTTTTATAATTATACATTTTGGGGCAATCTATCTAAAAAGGAAGGTGAAGAAAACAATGGTAGTGGCAAATACAATGTCAGGAGTTTTAACCGGTGGTTTATCTCAAATTGATGATACGTTTTCTTTAATAAGAGGGAAGATGAATTGGAGACAATACAGTAAAGCTACAACAAAAAATATTGCGGGTGGTTGTGGTTTTGCTGCAGGATTATCTTTCGGTGCAGCAATAGGTTCAAGTGTTCTTCCAGGAATAGGGACATTATTCGGTTCACTAATTGGTGGTCTATTAGGTTGGCAAATCGGATGTCAATTAGGTCACCAAATAGGAGAAGTTATTATTAGATAAAAATTGCTGACTGAATAGGGTCAGTTTTTTGTGTTAAAAACCCAATTGCCCGTTTCCCGAATAAAGGAACAGCCTGAACACATTGAATAGTTGTACTCAGGCTGCTTATCCTTTTTTCTTCATTAATTAGATAGGATGCATATGAAGTTCATCATTTAGATGTTAATGTAATTGATTTTCTATCTCACTCATCTTTTGTTTAAGAGAATGATCATTCATTACATTAATTGGAGAAGAGTCCATTGAATGAGAATCATTAGGTTCAGAAAACATACTGCCAAAGGTCGCTTTTGCTTGATGAATCGTTTCCTTTGATTTTTCCATTCCCCTCTCTGTCATTTCCATCATAGCATCTTTCATATTCGGCAATTCCATTGTTTCTTTTTCATGTTTAGCTTCTTCCATTAAAGAGGATAATTGTAATCTGGCACCCGTAGTTAAATGTTTGATTTGATCTCCTAATGCTAAGGCAGAACCTACGCCTTTAACCAAGAGCTTCTTTGTCCCTCTTCTCGCTTCAGGGGAAACTGTTAAGATCAATGTTGCTGCTGTAATGACAATCCCTAATGGATTAGAAAGTGAAAAAAATCTTTTCATTAATAATAACCTCCATAAAATTTAACAATTACTTTACATTATTACCACTGCCCATGATTTTATCCAAAATAATATGAGTTTTTTACGTATAAACCCTCTTTAAATGACTAAAATATTGTTTATATAAAAATTTACAATAAATTCACAAAGGGGGTGCTTTTATGATTCCGGAAGTGAAAAAAAGATACTACCATGTCATTCCGGGTAGACTCCGGATGGAGCTTTATGGGATATTTGAAAATCCTGAACGGGCTGAAAAATTTGTAGAAATTTTTTCTACCATTGACGGTGTCACATCAGTTAAAACTTCAGTTTCCAGGGGATGTATCCTTCTTCATTATAATGAAGAAATTCTATCAATTGATCAGCTGCTTCCTTTATTAACGAAGTTTGAAGAAGTAGCTTGGAAACGTGATCATCAATATTACGATGATAACTCAGAAGCTGAAAAAGATCACGATACGGAAGAACAAGTTGCGGCAACTTCAGAGGCAGCAAATGTCCTGCCGTTTACCAATACTATGCCTAAACAATCTAAGCCTAAGGAAAATGCCCCTCTGCCATTAACATTGTCAGTAGGTGGATTTTGTGCATTAGGTTTGAAGCAGCTTTTTTTAGGGCGATCAGCATTAGCCCGCCATCCTGTCCCTTTTTATTTGAGCAGTGCATTTGCAGTTGCAACGGGATATCCTTTTTTTCGCCGTGGAATCGAGAGAATAGGGAATCGAAAAGGTGCTTTAGTAGATTTTGTATTAGGTGCTAGTTCTCTTGCACTAGCTTTAGTACGAGAAAACCTTGTTGTTTTAGCAGGACTCTCGCTTCTTCAATATTTAAATTGGAAAAGAAGAGATGCGGTCCGAGATAACTGGCTGGATGAACCTACAGTCTCACCTGAAATCAAACGATATACGAAAAGGACAGGAATGTTAGGAATAGTAGCTACTATTACAACATTGGCTATTACTCGTAACCCAATTGCTGCACTGGGAGTTTTATTAACAGCGAACCCGAGACCAGCTATCGTATCTGCTGAATATACATGGAATCAGGCAGAATTGCTGGCAAAAGAAAGCGGATTGGTGAAACCTGAAAACGGGTCAATGTATCAATTATCCCAGATCAATACCTTTGTTTTTGAAGATGACGCCCTCTTCTCCAAAATGAACGACGCCTTGAATAAAGAAATTGCAGGCTTCACTGAGACGCTGCCTAAAGGCACGAATATAGCCTTTTCTCAAGGCGGATATAGTAAAAAAATAGAAGAGGCATTTCCTCACCTAAATGTTTTAACTTTAGAAGAGATTAAACATAAAAAGCGAGAAGAAGTTTTATTTGTTCATGGGGAAAAGTCAAAGCAAGAACGCAAAATTGCTTCTTTTTATCCGACAATCGAAGCAGCCAAGCTAAACGAATTATCTGAAACGATAAAAATTGTCCAGCAATTAAAACACACTACACAGAAACATATGAGGGTTACGAAGGTTTGGAATTTATTTGGACCAGCAATTGCATTAACCGCTTTTGCTTCTGCCCCTTTACTTGCATTGGTAGGAGACGCCTTAATATTAAGTTTTTTAGTTCATGCCAAGCATAGAAGTGAAAAGATGATGCTGCAAAAAATAATCCGGGATAAAGAAGAATTGAAGCAGCCAGAAATGGATTGGCATGCATGTACTTCAGAAGACATTGTGGAGCGCTTTCAATCTAGCCCCTTATCTGGATTAAATGATAAATTGATAAAAACTTGGACAAAGTCTTACGGGAAAAATAAACTTCAAGCAAAACAAGGTGAACATTGGTTTAAATCATATATCAGCCAATTTAAGGAATTCGCAATGGCTATTTTAGGAGTAACCGCTCTTATAAGTATGTTCACTGGTCATTTGTTTGACGGCTTAGCAATGGGAACCATTTTATTATTAAATGCAGGAGTTGGAACTTTTCAGGAACGAAAAGCAAAACAGGCAGTTCAGACAATGACCAAATTTGTCCCTCCTAAATGTAAAGTCATTCGAAATGGTGAAATTTATGAAGTTTCTGCAGAGGAGCTTGTGCCAGGAGATATCGTTGAACTTGAATCTGGAGAACGCGTCCCAGCAGATTTACGAATCATACAGGCATGGAATCTAGAAGTCGATGAATCAACGCTAACTGGAGAATCATTGCCAGTACAGAAAAATAGGCAGCCAATTGAAAGGGAAATACCAATTACGGATCGCGCTAACATGTTGTATATGGGAACACATATAACGAGAGGGAAAGGAAAAGCAGTTGTCGTTCAAACAGGAAATCAAACTGAAATTGGCCGGCTTTTTATGATGCTTTCTGATCATGAAGAACAGGAAACACCATTACAAAAGCAAGTTACTCAAATCAGCAAGGCTTTTATGAAAGGAGCACTTCTGATTGGAGGAATTGTGTTTATAGCGGGTTTAATACGCGGAATACCATTGACAAATATGATGACGACGTCTCTTGCTCTAACAGCCTCAGCAATTCCAGAGGGATTGCCTGTTACCATCACAATTGCTCTGACTGCTGGGATTCTTCGAATGGCTAAGAAAGACTCTTTAACCAGAAAGCTTTCAGCACTGGAAACCCTAGGAAGGGTTAACGTCATCTGCTCTGATAAAACCGGAACCTTGACCAAAAATGAAATGACTATCAAAAAGATAGCCACTTATAAACAAGAATTTAATGTTACCGGTGAAGGATATAACCCAATTGGAGAAATACAGTTAGATGATGGCAGAATTGAAGCTCATAAAGATTTAAATCAATTGCTGCAGATTGGGTTATTATGTAATAACTCCACAATAGAACAAGAGAACAGCAAATGGATCGTGAAAGGAGATCCAACAGAAGGGGCTTTGCTGACTGTAACAAGGAAATACCCTTCATTATCTGAAACTTTATCAGAGTGGAAGCGGGAATATGAGGTCCCGTTTGATTCAGATCGAGGAATGATGACAGTTGCATGCCGTCAAAAAACTAATGATAAGGAATGTTTTGTTTTTACTAAGGGGTCAATTGAAAAAATCATCTCACATTGCAAAACTGTGCAGGTAAATGGAAAAAAAGTCCCGCTAACTAAAATCATGAGGGAATCTATTTTACAGCAAGCAGAAAAATATGCAGAAGATTCATATAGAGTTTTAGGTTTTGCTTTTCGTAAGCTGAAAAAGGATGAAGAATGCCATAATGAGATGGAGAATGGGTTAACTTACATTGGAATGGTTGGAATGATTGACCCTCCAAAAGAAGAAGTGAAAGATAGCATTCGAGAAGCAATAAATTTAGATATCACTCCAATTATGATCACAGGAGATCACCCAATTACTGCTTTATCCATTGCAAAGCAAATTGGTATTGGATATTCACATGATCAAGTGCTTACTGGAGAACAACTGAATCAGCTTTCCGATTCGGAATTTGAGAGAAGAATAGATGACATTCGAATTTATGCTCGCGTAACACCAAACCATAAGCTTCGAATCGTAACAACGCTGCAGAATAAAGGGTATATAGTAGCAATGACTGGTGATGGCGTCAATGATTCACTAGCGATTAAGAAGGCAGATGTTGGAATAGCAATGGGCCGGTCAGGAACTCAGTTAACGAAAGAAACATCGGATATGGTACTTAAGGAAGACCATTTTGGTGCGATAGTTGATGGTGTAAAAGAAGGCAGAACTATCATTGGTAATATTAGAAAAGCATTGGGATGTTTATTATGTGGAAATTTAGCCGAAATCATTGTCACAAGTACGGCTGTTATTGCAGGCCTTCCGCTGCCAATCGTTCCTATTCAGATTTTACTTATGAATTTAATAACGGATGCATTACCAGCTATGGTGCTTGCCGTTAATCCTGGAAGCAAAACGAAGGAAAGAAAACGGCAAGAAATTGCAGATAAGGAACTATACCAACAAGTCATTACTAGAGGACTTTTGTTAGGAATTGGTTCATTAGGATTGTTTGTGACCAGCCTGTCAATGGGAGCCCCAATAGCTGTAGCACAGACAACAGCCTTTGCAGCTCTAGTAGTTGGACAGCTCATTCAAACATTTTCATGGAGACAAGAAGGACAAACTGAATCTGTAAAAGATTGGTCAAAAGACCGATTCTTAATCGGTGCTGTAGGCGTATCGTCCATCGCATTGCTTTCAACAATCTATATTCCTGGTTTAAACACAATTTTTAAAACAAGTGCACTATCATTGACAAGTTGGCTCCCTATTTTCCTTGTGGCAGGAATGTCCGCCTTCCTTGCAAAATCTGTGGTTAAGGTGATTCAAGCTCCAAAGAAATTGTTACAAAAGGAACCACTTGCTATGGCAGGCTAAAGATTTCACCCTAGGAAATTAATTAAAAAGGAGGAAGCAGAATGTTTCAAACTAATCTTCATCGATTCATAGTAGGTTCGGTCATTATAGTGGCTGCTTCGACGTTGCTGCCTGTTGCAAGAGAAACATTAAAACCACTCGTTGGACAAGTGTCTCGTGAAATGCGTTTCTTCATTGTTTCAGCCAAGGAAGGACTTGAAGACATGGTGGCAGAGGTAAAAGCTGAACGAATGAAAAAACATGTAAACAACCAATTAGTTATTGAGTACAACGAAGTGGTTGAAGATATTGCGGAATAGATAGGAATGATGAGAGGAGGGGAGCGTGTGTCTGAAAAAGATAGGCAAATCATTCAACAGTTGAAACAATCATTACTCCATTTAGATGAGGCGTTGAATTTATCCATTCAAATGCTTAAGGAAAATGAAAATAACAAAAAGACAATTTCTGCTGTATGGGAAGAGTTTTTAAGTACCTTATTTGGACGCATCAAAAGTAAAGCGAATGAAAACAATCTAAATTTATCTAAATTGATACCATTACCTAAGCTAACCCGATTTTTCAAAATATAAAGCGGGGACACTATCTGTCTTTCATGATTAAAGAGGATTCAAATATACAACATGATCATTGATTAATGGAAAGTGAAAATCCTATCCGATGTAAACTAAATATAAAAGAGCCTGTTTTGATCAATTTTTATTCAAAAACAGGCTCTTAAAATATTTCACGATGGAGCTTTTCGTAAAAAGCTCGACCCTAAGCAATATAATCCAATGTAATAAACTGCAATAGATCAAGAATTAGGCGCTCTACCTTTTTTTCAAAATGAATGAGCAGCGTCTTTTTGGTATTGCCTTTTCCTTACTTGATTGAAAGCTACCTTACTACACCCCCTAAATCTATGGGGAATTGAAAATGTTATGCGCCATATATATCTCATTATTATGTTATCCCTTGCATCATTTGATAGAAATGGAGGGAAATCTCTATAATTGAAGAAAATGTTTCAAAAAAATGAAACGTTTTTTACATACCTAAAAAGTTAGCCATCAGTCGGGGATGAAGAAACCCCCACTGATGAATTATTCATTTTATGGATTATGAACCATTTCGTTCACTCATTTTCTTTTTCATTACAAACCCGAAGCCCATAACTATGATTAAGCCGACAATCGATAAAACAATGCCTAAAACACTTCGAAATCCAACAGCAACACCAGTCATTACCATACAGGCAGCTGCTAAAAAAGCAAGGACAAGAAAGAACCAATTTCCGATTTTCATTGTTGTACAACCCCTTAAATTTAACCTTACTAATAGTTTACAGAAAAAGATTCCGCTTTTCTACAATCTTTATGTTATAATATCGTAGGTTTATCCCGTTAGAACCGGAATTGTTCATCTAACCTTTTGAGTGATTATTTTCACCCGAAAGGAAGATTTACTATATTTTAAACTTTTAGGAGATGAAATTGTGAAACTTCGAAACGATCTTCGAAACATTGCGATTATTGCCCATGTTGACCATGGAAAAACGACATTGGTTGATCAATTGTTACATCAGGCTGGGACTTTCCGTGTGAATGAGCAAATTGCAGAAAGAGCAATGGACTCAAACGATTTAGAGCGTGAACGCGGTATCACCATCCTGGCAAAAAATACGGCGATTAATTATAAAGACACACGTATTAACATTCTGGATACACCTGGTCATGCTGACTTTGGCGGAGAAGTAGAGCGGATCATGAAAATGGTTGATGGTGTTTTACTTGTTGTCGATGCCTATGAAGGCTGTATGCCCCAAACTAGGTTTGTTCTGAAAAAGGCTCTTGAACAGAATTTGAACCCGATTGTAGTGGTAAACAAAATTGACCGTGACTTTGCAAGACCGGAAGAAGTGGTTGATGAAGTAATCGACTTATTTATCGAGCTTGATGCTAATGAAGAGCAGCTTGAGTTCCCTGTTATTTTTGCATCAGCGATTAATGGTACTGCCTCTACAGATCCAAACCCAGCTAACCAGGAAGAAAACATGGAGTCTCTTTTTGAAGCAATTGTTAAGCATATCCCTGCACCAGTTGATAATAGGGATGAACAGCTTCAATTCCAAGTAGCTTTACTTGATTATAACGATTATGTTGGCCGTATTGGGATTGGCCGTGTATTTAGAGGAACAATGAAAGTAGGTCAACAGGTCTCTCTTATGAAATTAGACGGCTCTGTGAAAAATTTCCGAGTGTCAAAGATCTTTGGCTTCCAAGGCTTAAAAAGAGTTGAAATTGAAGAAGCTCATGCTGGCGACTTAATCGCAGTTTCAGGTATGGAGGACATCAATGTCGGAGAAACGGTTTGTCCAGTTGATCATCAGGATGCTCTGCCTGTTCTTCGGATTGACGAACCAACCTTACAGATGACTTTCCTTGTCAACAACAGTCCTTTTGCTGGCCGCGAAGGGAAATTTGTTACATCAAGAAAAATCGAAGAACGTTTGATGCAGCAGCTGCAAACAGATGTCAGCCTGCGAGTTGACCCTACTGATTCACCTGATGCTTGGGTGGTTTCGGGGCGCGGTGAGCTTCATTTATCGATTTTAATTGAAAATATGAGACGTGAAGGCTATGAGCTGCAGGTGTCTAAGCCAGAGGTTATTGTAAAAGAAATCAATGGTGTTCGGTCTGAACCAGTTGAACGAGTTCAAATCGATGTGCCTGAGGAATACACTGGAGCCGTTATGGAATCAGTTGGAGCCCGCAAAGGTGAAATGCTTGATATGATTAACAATGGAAACGGCCAAGTTCGTTTAATATTCCATGTTCCTTCTCGTGGATTAATTGGGTACAGCACAGAGTTTTTGTCGTTAACAAGAGGATATGGCATTATCAATCATACGTTTGATAACTATGCTCCTATGCAGTCTGGCCAAGTTGGCGGGCGTCGTCAAGGTGTGCTGATTTCTATGGAAAACGGAAAATCCACCTCTTACGGAATTCAAGGTGTTGAAGATCGCGGGGTCATATTTGTTGAACCAGGAACAGAAGTTTATCAAGGTATGATTGTAGGCGAGCATAACCGTGAAAATGATCTAGTTGTAAATATTTGTAAAATGAAGCAGCAAACAAATATTCGTTCAGCTACAAAAGAACAAACAACTGGTATGAAAAAACCACGGATTATGTCATTGGAAGAATCTCTCGAGTATTTGAATGAAGATGAATACTGTGAAATAACTCCTGAATCCATTCGCTTAAGAAAGAAAATTTTAGACAAAAACGAACGTGAAAAAGCAGCGAAAAAGAAAAAGCTAGCAGGACTATCTTAATACGTTTCTAAGTTCTATCATGGAAACAAAGGAGGAGTCTAAATGGATAATGTTTCAGAACGTTTATCTTTTTTTGCGAGTCTTTACCGTGTCCAAGAGAATGCAGACTTAGGAATGTGGTTACTTTACTTCACGATTTTAGGCTTATCCATCATTGTTTATAAATTGGGCTTTGCAAAGAAGCTGCCTATTCTAAAATCTGCTTTAATCTATTTATTTCTTGCACTTGGTTGTACGGTCTTAACCTTTTTAGGCATCTTTTTGCCTGTAGCCGAAGGCCTTGTAGTGGCAGCCTTAATCTTGATTATTTACAAAATTCGCCTCCATCGTGCAAAAAAAGAAGAGCGAACCATTTCATGAGGAGTTTGCAAGATGCTTTATACAACTGGCTCAGTATTCAAGTTGTGGCAGATAGTAGGCCCGATGACTTGGCAGCAGCAGAAACAGCTCAGCTCTTTCAAGACATATTAAAAGAAGAACATGACGTGGTTGTCAAAGAAATCATGAGAGATGAAGTGATGTATACCATTCACTTTTTAAAAAAAGGCGCGGAGCAGCAATATCAATTTCCAGTGGATTTAATTGATGTCATGATTGACCAAATGAAGGAAGAGCCTGAGAAATTTAAAAATTATAACGAAAAAACTGATCAAGATTGATGGTCAGTTTTTTTGTTGGTTGTAAAAGAAAGCCAGCTTAAAATTTGCAGCTCGATAAATTTGGGCTAGTTTGAATAAATAGTTCATATCCAGACCATCTGGTTCACATAGAAACCCTCTCATGGAAAGCTCGCTCATCTTTGGCTTACACTTGCAGGAACCCGATCCGAAAAAGTGGAGAACTGGCAACCAACATCCGAGAACCCGCTCGTAAGCGGGAAGTCTCGCTCATCTCGGTAAACGCCAGAAAACATTCCCTCGAAAAAATTCAATCCGGCTCATAGAAATGGAAAATTGAATGACATTCATCTTTTAAGTTGTAAATAGGATTGGTATTCCATGTTAATAAGTAGTCCCCTCTAGGTGGGCCAAAGAAAGGTGGAGTGCCATTTATGTCGAAATTTGTTTTCTATTAATTTTTGAAAATGTAAGCGATTTCTGTTATAGTAATAATAGGTTGGATGGCATGTGTGGCCGTCATAGTATCTGGCGTAGGTGGGGCCAATACCGGGAACAGGGCATAGAAGAAATGTCCTTTTTCATTTGTATAAAATGAGCTTTTTTTATGTAATTGAAAGGTTTCCTCAAGAAATAAAAACGTTGATGTATTAACGGGGTATAAAAGTATGCATAAATAAATGAACAAAGTCAAACCCTTATGTAGGGGTTTGGCTTTGTTATAATATCAGAATTTATATGTTATCTCATTATTGGCGGTTTAATAACAATATTTGTAATCTGTACACTACTTAGATTTGATGATTTATGTCGAATAATCGATATTTTGAAATTTTCGAAGATAAGTCTGCCGATTTCGTAGATAAATTTCAGATTTCGAAGATATAAGGGGAAAAATCGAAGATAAGTAAACGATTGGTGGGTGATCAAGAGCAAAAAGCTATTTGTTATGGAATGAACAAACAGAAATCGTTTGAAATATGGCCAAAATGACGCGAGCACCTTAAAGAACTAGTTAAAGTGTATAAAAAAATCAGCTCTTTCGCTGATTTCATCAATTCCCACCTCCGACCTCACCCCTTCAGAAAAACGCGTAGCGTTTTTCTTATTGCCTATAAGAAGTTTTATATTTATTTACATTATTTTACATATGGCAGTCTTTGCTAACAAGAGGAAAAACATTGTCTGTTTTTTTAAGGTTTTACATATCCAAATGAAAGCGTATTATAATCATTCCAGATAACTTAAGCACTTCCTCTAAAAGATTCAAATTCAGTCTTTTTGAAGTTGAAAGGAGAAAGCGTTTGAAATTGAGAGAAGAAATTTCAGGAGAAATCCTTGATGTATTGTCTGCAGCATCAAGGATTAAGGGATTTAATTCAAGGAATTCAAATGAAAATGTAATGGATTTTTATCACCAATGATCTTCTGTTTTTTTATCACGATAAAGCCGAAAGTTTCCTGTTTTGATCCGTTCGTTTGTCTTTATTTCGATCCTGTTATTACATGGACCGCACATATAAGTATGGATTGGCCGATTGCGCAAGCGTTTTGCTTCCAGGGTTTCATCATCTATCGTATCAATTTTATCGCATAAAACACATTTAACTCTCAAAATTTCACACCTCATTTACAAGTCAGCTTCCATAAAAGTATAGCATAACAAGTACTTAAAAACCTTATGGCGGAGTTGTGTAATCATTTTCACAAAAAAGTTGGATTAAAGAAGGAAAAAAGGTATGATAGAAGTATCTTACCGAAGTGGAGGGATGAGATTGGCAAATAAGGTAGAAACGTCTTTAATTGAACCATTATATCAAGCTCTTCAAAAAGAACGATTTGTTACAGTGGCAACTGTTGATCATGAAACTGGGGGCCCAAATGTAACATCGATTTCATGGGTATATGCTCCAGATACTGAGCGAGTGTATTTTGCTATTGACCTGCGATCTCGAATTGTTGAAAATATTAAGAAGCATCCTTCAACTGTTATTAATGTTATTGCAAATGAATCTACATATTCTATTATTGGAAATGCTCATCTTAAAATTGAAAAACTAGATGAAGTTCCATTAAAATTAGCCCTTATTGAAGTGAACATATCTGAAGTACGTGATGTTATGTTTTATGGGTCAAAAATATCTGTTGATCCGCAATATGAAAAAACATATGATGAGCGCGCTGCTGCCAAGCTGGATCAGCAAGTGCTCAGTGCGATGAAAAAAGCTTAGTTACTCTGGGAACTAAGCTTTTTTCTAATGAATTTATTTTTGCTTTTTTAAATAATTATTTGATTGGTCCTGCTGCTCTTTGTCCAACTTTTGTTGTTCACCTTTTGGTAGCTGATCATTATCTTGCTCTGTAGGCTGCTGTTCTTGGTTATCAATCAAGTCACTAGGTGCTTCAGGCATCACTCTGCCAACAATAGCGGCCAGCTCATCAAGAATACCGGCAATTGGACGTCCTTGCTGGATTTCATTTCCCATTGCCTGAAGACGTTTATTCGTATCCGCATCTGCAATGACGACTGCATTTGCACCATGTGGATCATGCCTTAGGCTTTCCGCAACAGAATACTTAATCGACTCAACTTTGCTGCGATCAAGGTCTTGATTGACATCTATCCCTACAACAGCATACGGTCCAAGGACTACAGCATTAGCATCATTCACACCTTTGATTCGATTGGATAGTTCGACGAGGTGCTTTGAGATTTCCTGACCTGTTTTTCTGTCAACAGGATCATTCACACTATCTTTTACGGCGATTGGTTTTGTATCATATTCATCAGCAACCTCACCTTTTGCCCCTTCGTTGTTGTTGCAAGCCGAGAGCAATAAGGCGGCAGATAATAGGATAAAGAAGAAGTATCGCATGAATTGTCACTCCTTTTTATAGTTCAACCTTTTATTTTTATTGTCTAATTAACCTTCTATCTTTATTCACCTTTTCATATATTTTAGCAACGCTTCAAATACAACTTGGTTTCATGCCTTCACCTAGGAGGAAAATATATGTGAACAATGGGTTTTTGTTAACATTTGGAATATCCTTAATTACATCTGAGTAGGAGGCGAAAAAACTGAGCAAAGTATACGTTCTAGATACTAATGTATTATTGCAGGATCCGAATTCACTTTTTTCTTTTGATGACAATGAAGTCGTTATTCCCGCTGTTGTATTAGAGGAAGTCGATTCTAAAAAAAGATATATGGATGAAATTGGAAGGAATGCTAGACAGGTATCGAAAATTATAGATGGGTTAAGAGAAACGGGGAAATTACATGAGAAAATTCCTCTTCCAAATGGAGGGCACCTGCGAATTGAATTAAATCACCGTTCCTTTCACCAATTACAAGAAATTTTTGTTGAGAAAACAAATGATAATCGCATTCTGGCTGTTGCAAAAAATCTCTCTCTAGAAGAACAAACAAATGAAAAAGGCAGACAAGTCATTCTCGTCAGTAAAGATGCATTAGTCCGTGTAAAGGCAGATGCAATCGGACTTGTAGCCGAAGATTTTTTGAGCGACCGCGTTGTTGAAATTGATCATATTTACAGCGGCTTTCTAGAACTGTACATAAGCGGTGATAACCTTAACCGCTTTTATGAAAAAGATGAATTAAAGCTGTCAGAAGTTACGAACCATCCCTTTTATCCAAATCAATTTATTGTTATGAAAGATGCGCTTGGTGGTTCTGCATCTGCAATCGGGATAGTAGAAAAAACAAAGCAAAAAGTGAAAAGGCTTGTATTTGATAATGATCATATTTGGGGAATTCGCCCAAGAAATGTTCAGCAAACAATGGCTATGGAGCTTCTTCTTCGAACCGATGTGCCACTTGTTACTTTAATTGGAAAGGCAGGGACAGGAAAAACGTTATTGGCGTTAGCCGCAGGCCTTCTGCAGACAGAGGATCTAAAGAGCTATAAAAAACTTCTTGTTGCAAGGCCTATTGTCCCAGTTGGGAAGGATATTGGATATCTTCCAGGTGAGAAAGAGGAAAAGCTAAGACCATGGATGCAGCCAATTTATGATAATTTAGAATATTTATTTAATGCTAAAAAACCTGGTGAGCTGGACGCTATCTTAGCTGGTATGGGATCAATTGAGGTAGAAGCCTTGACATATATAAGGGGGAGAAGCATTCCAGATCAATTTATTATCATTGATGAGGCCCAAAACCTGACAAAGCATGAAGTAAAAACAATATTAACAAGAGTAGGAGAACGAAGCAAAATTGTTTTGATGGGAGACCCTGAGCAAATTGATCATCCTTATTTAGATGAATATAATAATGGCCTGACATATGTGGTAGAGAAGTTTAAAGAACAGCAAATTGCCGGTCATGTTCGATTAGTAAAGGGCGAACGTTCCGGCCTTGCCCAGCTGGCTGCCGATCTTCTATAAAGGATGGTGCTATTTAAACAAAGTTTATTTATTCGAAATTTAAGTATCTCCTGAGGTGAGACTTGAAGCAATCAGCGACTCACCGATTTCTATAATTTCAAATGCCTCTTATAAAGTTCATAGCTAGAAAAGAGCGATTATAAAAGGGGTTTTCGCTAACCTTGTTACAATTTAATGGTTAGATCTTAAAGCACTGTGGGTGGATGGAACGAAAAGCGCAGAGGGATAGTCCTATCGGCGACAAGCACAAGGCGAGCCGTCAAGAAGGTTGTTCTTTAATCTTCTTGACGGCTTGACCCTGAGACCTAAGGGTCGATGGCTCTCGGAGCTGGACATTGATCCCACTTTTTATCCGTTAATACTTTAATTAACTTACATTTTTTTAGCTGAATAAAAAAAGAAATCAGCTCTTCCGCTGATTTCATATATTCCACCCATGGCTTGTAATCACCTAAATCACTTTAATTTCTCTAATATGTGTAATAGGGTTTAACTTGTTTCGTCCATCATGGTAATAGGCATGGATTGGACCATCTTCAAGTAACGGCTTGCCAGATTTACTAAAGCCTAAAATCATGTTTTCTGCATCAGTTATCGGAATTTTTATAGCTTCTTTCTGTGTTTGAAAAACAACAAATTTTGCATCTTCTTTAGGCTCGGCATTTTTAAGAAATGGACCTAATGAGATCCCGAATGTCCCATTTAAAACTTTTTCCTTTTCAAACTTTCTTTCTGTTTTTAATGTGGGCGGGTATATCGCACCTTCGCGGATTTCACGTTCCCAATGCTTTGACACTTCACGTGTATAAGCCTCCAATTGATCGTCTTTAGTGTCTAAAGGATGTTGATCAAAATATGTAGTCAAATCTACTTTCCGGTCATCAAAAATCCAAACTCCCGGATCTAATGTAATAACATGCTTTACGTTTCCTTTTATGATCACAATCGATTCCATAATTAATCCTCCTCCTCTAAAAGTATAAGCGCTTTCTATGATTTTGTCACATTCGGGGAATAATAGGAAAAAATGCTTTTAGGGGGGATAGGATGGGATGTAAAACAAATGATGAACTATTAAATTTGGTAACAGAAGCTAAAAAAGTTACATCGTATGGTCATGTTGCTGATTATATACCTGCACTATCTAAGGCAGACCGAGATGACTTGTCTGTAGCTGTTTATCATGTTGACAATACATGTACGTATGCAGGCAATGTGGAAAAGCTTTTTACCCTTCAAAGTATATCTAAAGTCCTGGCATTGGCACTTGTACTAAAGGACTATGGAAAAGACTATGTATTCACCAAGGTTGGGATGGAACCGACAGGTGACCCATTTAACTCAATTGTCAAGCTGGAAACGATCAATCCATCAAAGCCTCTAAATCCTATGATAAACGCAGGAGCACTTGCTGTAACAAGTATGATCGTGGGGAAGTCGAATGAGGAAAAGTTTGAGCGCTTGCTTCAATTTATTCAGCAATTAACGAATAACCAGGCAATTCATTACTGTGAAGAAGTAGCAAGGTCAGAATTTGAAACAAGCTGGCTTAACCGAGCACTTTGCTATTTTATGAAGCAGCATGGAATTATCGAGGGTTCTGTCGAAGAACTCATGGATATTTATACAAAACAGTGTTCGATTAAAATGCATAGTTTGGATTTAGCGAAAATTGGTGCTGTTTTTGCATTAGATGGTATTCATCCAGAAACAGAGGAAAAAATCATTTCAAAGGATATTGCAAGAATTTGTAAAACATTCATGACAACCTGCGGGATGTATAATGCTAGTGGAGAGTTTGCAATAAAAATTGGAATTCCCGCTAAAAGTGGTGTTTCCGGAGGGATAATGGGGGTTTCTCCATATCAATTTGGAATTGGCATCTTCGGGCCAGCACTTGATGAAAAAGGCAACAGTATTTCAGGGATTCGATTGCTGGAATTGCTATCTGAAAAGTATGAGTTAAGCATCTTTTAGGAGATTTGTCGTATGATTAAAGAAAGTTAAAGAGGGCAATCGCTGTATCTCCGATTGTTTCACTTCCCGGATCCGAACTTCCATTTCTAGAAGTGAGCAGTAAGAGGTCAGACTAGTAGCAATCGGCGAGCCGCCGAATGCCTAAACTACTGTGTTAAAGTTCACTTAAAAGATTAAATAGTATAGGGTGTTATTAAATAAAAATAAATCAGCACTTTCGCTGATTTATTCAAATCCTAGATCCGAACTTTCAAAAGGTTTTTAAAATGCCGCAAATCGTTTGAAGAGGGATGGGGATATACAAATCAAAAGGACGAATGCCTGCTGCTTTCAACTAGTATGAAGGATATTTTGCTAAAGTCTGTATCAAAAAAGCAACCTGACCTTCCTTTAGATTAAGTAAATAAGGGAGCAGAAGACCTTGTTGTCCTTAGTTTTTTCTTGCATTTTTAGTGAAAAACCTTTAATATTAATAGAGAAAAGGTAGGTAATCGTTCGGGGAACGGAGGGATTCATTTGGCTTCTGAGATTGCTATTGATCATCAAGAAAAGGCTTTTGCCCTACTAAAGGCCGATGCTGAAAAAATAATGAAACTTATCCAAGTGCAGATGGATAACTTAACGATGCCGCAATGTCCTCTTTATGAAGAGGTTCTTGATACACAAATGTTCGGCTTGTCCCGTGAAATTGATTTCGCTGTAAGGCTGGGTTTGATAGAGGAACGTGAAGGAAAAGCCCTGCTGGAAACCCTTGAACGTGAGCTTTCAGCCCTGCACGAAGCTTTCACAAAAAAATAACAATCTAGAACTCAAACTATTATGTATATCAATGGTTTGAGTTTTTTATTTTGGGATTGGAGCAGTATTATGATAACATTTATTGAGATATGTCCGATTCCCTGATACGATAGTTGTCAGAACAGTAGACCTGAGAATAGATATGTAATAAATTGAATATAGATTACACTTCTTGTGTCACGTGAATATTTGAGAACCTTCACAAAAATATTGTAAAATGGATTCAGCTAAGATAAAACTTCATGAACAAAAAAAGGTGCGGGTGCAATGATAAAAAAAATTTTAAAATCGTATGATTATTCTCTAATTCTAGCGATTTTTTTATTATGTGGATTTGGATTAGTGATGGTGTACAGTTCGAGTTCTGTCACCGCAGTTTCTAGGTATGGGCAGGACCCTAGTTTTTTCTTTCAAAGACAGCTGCAATGGTTTTTAATAGGTTCAGCAGCTTTTTTATTTGTGATGGTCATTCCTTACAGAGCCTATATAAATAATAAATTTTTAAAGCTGGCAGTACTTGGATCTTTTTGTTTATTAGTTTCCTTGTTCGTGTTTGGACATATGGCAGGAGGAGCGAACAGCTGGCTAAAATTATTTGGAGCAAGCATGCAGCCAGGTGAGTATGTGAAATTAAGTGTTATTTTATATTTGGCAGCCGTTTATGAGAAAAAACAATCATACATAAATAAGCTTGGAGTCGGATTGCTGCCGCCGCTCGTTTTTACCTTTCTCATTTGCCTGCTTGTAGCTGTGCAGCCGGATTTTGGAACAGCTGCTATTATTGGAATGATTTCATTAGCAGTTGCCGCATGTTCTGGAATGAATGGCAAAAGCTTAATGAAACTTATTCTGCTGGTGATAATTGGTTTTGTTATTATTAGTCCGTTGCTGTTCATTTTTTCTGATTCCATATTTTCACCGTATCGTATGAGCCGTTTAACAGGCTTTACAGATCCCTTTGAAACGGAAGGGAGTTCTGGGTATCAACTCGTCAATTCCTATTATGCAATTGGATCAGGCGGACTAACCGGAGTAGGTTTAGGAGAAAGTGTTCAAAAGGCGGGTTACCTGCCTGAGTCACATACAGATTTTATTATGGCGATCATTTCAGAAGAATTGGGAATTTTTGGTGTTGTTTTTACCCTATCTTTATTGGGATTTATTATATTTAAAGGCTTTTATATTTCTAGAAAATGCGAGGATGTATTTGGATCTTTGCTTGCTGTTGGGATTTCAAGTATGATTGCTATTCAAGCCGGCATTAATTTGGGAGGTTTGACAGGATTAATCCCAATTACCGGAGTAACATTGCCCTTTATTAGCTATGGTGGTTCATCCCTAAGTCTTTTGTTAATTTCAATGGGTGTTCTTGTTAATATTTCAATGTTTGTCAATTATCGGGAAACTTATAATAAAGAAATGAATGAAGAACATATACCAGTGAAAGCTATTAAACAAAAGCCGGTTTCTTATTAATTTAAATATGCTATACTATATTTAAATGTGTTATACTATTAAAAAATCCAGCATAAGAGGGAGAGTACTATGACGCAGAAAAAAATCGAAAAAATTTTAGTAGCTAACCGCGGTGAAATCGCCATTCGTGTATTTCGTGCTTGTACAGAGCTTGATATCCGAACTGTTGCTGTATATTCAAAAGAAGATGCAGGCTCTTTTCATCGATACAAAGCGGACGAAGCGTATTTAGTAGGTGAAGGGAAAAAGCCAATTGATGCTTATTTGGACTATGAAGGGATTATCGAGATAGCAAAAGCAAATGATGTGGATGCGATTCATCCTGGTTATGGATTTTTATCTGAAAATATTCATTTTGCTCGCCGCTGTGAGGAAGAAGGCATTATTTTTATAGGGCCTACTTCCACTCATCTTGATATGTTTGGAGATAAAGTAAAAGCCAGACACCAAGCTGAACTTGCTGGTATTCCAGTTATCCCAGGCAGCCCTGGACCAGTCGATAGCCTGGAAGAAGTTGTTCAATTTGGAAAAGACCATGGCTATCCATTTATTATTAAAGCATCACTTGGCGGCGGCGGCAGAGGAATGAGAATCGTCAGAAGTGAGGCAGGCGTTAAAGAGTCTTACGAGCGGGCAAAGTCTGAGGCAAAAGCTGCATTTGGAAATGATGAAGTATACGTAGAAAAGTTAATTGAAAACCCTAAGCATATTGAAGTTCAAATCATTGGAGATAATCAAGGGAATATTATTCATCTTTATGAAAGGGATTGCTCCATTCAAAGAAGGCATCAAAAGGTAGTAGAAATTGCCCCAAGTGTTTCTCTGAATAACGAATTAAGGGAAGCAATTTGCGAGGCAGCAGTGCAGTTAATGGAAAATGTGAAGTACTTAAATGCGGGTACTGTAGAATTTTTAGTTGCAAATAACGAATTTTATTTTATTGAGGTTAATCCTCGTGTTCAGGTTGAGCATACCATTACAGAATTGATAACAGGTGTTGATATTGTTCAAACCCAGATTCTTGTAGCAGATGGACATGATCTTCATGGAGATGTTGTAGGAATTCCGGAGCAATCTCAAATTAGAACGAACGGGTTCGCCATTCAATCACGTGTAACAACTGAAGATCCTTTAAATAATTTTATGCCTGATACCGGTAAGATCATGGCCTATCGTTCCGGCGGGGGCTTTGGTGTCCGTCTTGACGCAGGCAATGGATTCCAAGGAGCTGTCATAACACCGCATTATGATTCTCTTTTAGTTAAGCTTTCTACATGGGCATTAACGTTTGACCAAGCTGCTTCAAAAATGGTCAGAAACTTGAGAGAATTTAGAATAAGAGGTATTAAAACGAACATTCCATTCTTGGAAAATGTTGTAAAACACAAAAACTTTTTAAATGGTGAATATGATACTTCCTTTATTGATTCTTCACCAGAACTATTTGTTTTCCCGAAGAGAAAAGACCGCGGAACAAAAATGCTTACTTACATAGGGAATGTAACAGTAAATGGCTTTCCTGGCATTGGTAAGAAGAAAAAGCCTGTCTTTGAAAAGGCCCATGTTCCAAAGGTGAAATTATCGGAGCCCTATCCTCGCGGCACAAAGCAAATTCTTGATGAGCAGGGAGCAGAAGGACTTGTCCACTGGTTAAAAGAACAAAAACAAGTTCTCCTTACTGATACTACATTTAGAGATGCCCATCAATCATTGCTTGCTACACGTGTGCGAACAAATGATATAAAAAATATAGCAGAGCCGACAGCCAGACTCCTGCCAAATCTATTCTCACTAGAGATGTGGGGAGGAGCAACGTTTGATGTGTCTTACCGTTTCTTGAAAGAAGATCCTTGGGACCGTTTATTAACAGTTCGTGAAAAGGTTCCAAACCTTTTGCTTCAGATGCTTCTGCGTGCTTCCAATGCAGTGGGCTATAAGAACTATCCTGATAATGTCATCAAGGAATTCGTAGAAAAATCAGCTCAAGCGGGAATCGATGTTTTCCGTATTTTTGATAGCTTAAATTGGATCAAAGGTATGACGCAAGCAATTGATGCTGTAAGAGAATCTGGCAAGCTTGCCGAAGCAACTGTTTGTTATACAGGAGATATATTAGATCCCAGCAGAAGAAAATATGATTTAAATTATTACAAAGAGATGGCGAAGGAGCTTGAAAATTCAGGTGCTCATATTTTAGGTATTAAAGATATGGCCGGATTGCTTAAGCCTGAAGCTGCTTACGACTTAATATCAGCTTTAAAAGAAACAATCAATATACCAATTCATCTGCACACACATGATACAAGCGGAAACGGTATTTATATGTATGCAAAAGCGATTGAAGCAGGTGTAGATGTTGTAGATGTGGCATTGAGTTCAATGGCAGGGTTAACCTCTCAGCCAAGTGCAAATTCATTGTATTACGCGCTTGCAGGAAATGAGCGGCAGCCGCAGGTTGAAATTAATGCACTTGAAAAGTTATCTCAATATTGGGAGAGCGTTCGAAAATACTATTCTGAATTTGAAAGTGGTATGATCGCTCCACATACGGAAATATACGTGCACGAAATGCCTGGTGGACAGTATAGTAATCTTCAGCAGCAAGCAAAAGCTGTAGGCCTTGGAGACCGCTGGAATGAGGTGAAAAAAATGTATCGCCGCGTGAACGATATGTTTGGCGATATTGTCAAAGTAACACCTTCCTCAAAAGTAGTGGGTGACATGGCTCTATTCATGGTGCAAAATAATTTAACTGAAGAAGAGATATATGAAAGAGGAGAAACACTTGATTATCCTGATTCTGTTATTGAACTCTTTGAAGGCTACTTAGGCCAGCCGCATGGAGGATTCCCTAAAGAATTGCAGCGTATTATTTTAAAAGGGAGAGAGCCGATTGGTGTCAGACCAGGGGAACTATTAGAACCTGTAAACTTTACAGCATTGAAAGAAGATTTATACCAACAGTTGAATCGACCAGTTACAAGCCATGAAGCAATTGCTTATGCTCTTTATCCAAAGGTTTTCACAGACTATACTAAAACCTGTGAAGCACTAGGAAATGTGTCAGTTTTAGACACCCCAACTTTTTTATATGGAATGAGACTGGGTGAAGAAATAGAAGTAGAGATTGAACAAGGGAAAACGTTAATCGTTAAGCTTGTCTCCGTAGGTGAAGCTCAGACTGATGGGACAAGGGTTGTTTATTTTGAATTAAATGGGCAGCCGCGTGAAGTCATTATTAAAGATGAGAGCATCAAGTCATCTGTCGCGGTAAAAATGAAAGCTGACCGAGCAAACCAAAAACATATAGGTGCTTCAATGCCTGGAACTGTTATTAAAGTTCTTGTTGAAAAAGGGGAAAAGGTAGATAAAGGAGACCATTTGATCATTACAGAAGCAATGAAAATGGAAACTACTGTTCAAGCCCCTTACACAGGCCAAATTAAAGACATCTTTGTATCAAATGGAGAAGCTATTCAAACAGGAGATCTCCTTATTGAAATGGAATAGCTTAGACGGATAATAAATGAATAATAGAAAAAATCACCTTATCCTTTGATTGATCGTATCTTTCAAGGAAAGGGTGATTTTTTTGGTTTCATTTCATTGTCCAGCTGCAGTGCCTAGCCCGCCTGAGGTCACAAGTCCGCCGAGAAGGTTAAAGAACAAGCTTCCAGCCGGCTCGCCCGAATGCTTGTCTCCGAAGAACTAGCGCCTTGCGCTTTTCGTGCATAAATTTTCGATTTTATCATCAGGAGTATCACGTCAAGGGCAAAATCTAATCATTCAACCATGCTGAAAGACAATCTAATTGCCGAATAGCTTTATTTATCGATAAGATTTGAGCTTATTGACTGTTATTTTTTTCTCTAGAAATAAGAAGGATAAAATAGCTCAATACTCCAAATAAACAAGCAATAATAAAGGCATGTGCTAATGAAACGAATAGATTTAAACCAGTAAGCACGACTAGTGCGCCAGTTGTAACCTGTATACAGATAAGAATAAAAGCAATAATCCAGCCCCAATAAACGACTTTTTGATGTTTATGATGTTTTATTGCGCGAATCGTCGCTATTAAAATCCATATGAAAATCAATCCGGCAGCAATGCGGTGACCCATCTGCACCCATTCATGGAATGTGGCCGGAAGCCCGTACGTTCTCCTGCTGCATAACGGCCAGTTGGGACATGCTAGGCTGGCCCCTTTATGTCTGACGTATGCACCTGTGTACACAACTATATAACTATAAACAATGATCCCGATCATATGAAACTTCATATGCTTATCGATTCGAATAGCATGGGCATCAAACTTTTTATCTACCTCAAAAATAAGTAAGGTTAAAAGCAAAACGGAAGCAAATGATATTAAGGATATTCCGAAGTGAAGTGCCATGATGCTATCTGATTGTCCCCACATGACTGCTCCAGCCCCAATTAGAGCCTGTAAAATTAAAAAAAACACTGATAATAGTGATAAAAGTTTTGTCTCTCGTATATGGCCAATTGCTTTCCAAGACCAAACAGCTAATATTAATACGACAAAACCAGCAACCCCGCTGACCAATCTGTGGCTGAGCTCTATAATAAGTTCTGGTGTAATATCCTTCGGCAGCAGCTGCCCGTGACATAAAGGCCATGACTCTCCACAACCTGCACCAGATCCTGTTTTCGTTACAAGTGCTCCGCCAATTAAAACAAATAACATGATGATCGTAGTGAGCACTGCAAACCATTTTAATGCATGTTGCAAATTGTTCACCTTCAATTCTTTATAATAGTAACAATTCCTAAAAAATTTTAAGGAATTATCGAAGAAAATACAACTCAAAACGCTAAAAGTTCACAAAGTTATAATAGTTGATAGACATAATTTCAACATATTAATTGGAAACTAATCAAAACCCCTTTTCTCTTATAAAAACATTTTTTTCCTTAAAATGAATTCATTTAAAGAAAAAAGGTTGAATATTCCATTAGAATTTGCTAGAAATGTTAGTGTAAGTAAAATAAAAGAGACTTTTTTTAATAAAGTTTAAACTAAGTAATATAGTACCATATTATATAGATGTTGTGCCTCTACTCGAGCACCCCACATGATTCTGGAAGACACAAGTCTACTAACCGAAAGGTATAATCCGAAGTTTCATCAGGATCTTTTGGTTTTCCTCCAAGATTGGATAAAGCACCATGAGATTTTCATCAGATCAGAAGGAGTTTAAATTAATTAATTAATGTATGAATGTGATAAAGCCAGCTATAGATGTTTAGCGCAGGCGGACAGGTTGTCCTAATGCATGAATGCATAAGGGCGTGCTGCCTATACCGTCCATGCGCCATTAGACCTTAGGGCCAATCTGCCAGAGAAGGTTAAAGAACAACCTTCCAGTCGCCCGAGCCCGAATAGTTTGTCGACTAAAGACTACCGACTTATGCATTTATATCCTTCATGTGTTTGCTTTATGATATATGTTGTTTAATTTAAGCCAGAGTAGCAAAGGATAAAGGTAATACCCTTCACAATTTCGACAAATAATATTCATAATTTGTTCACAAAAAGTTGTCGAATTATGGTTTAATATACAGAGGGCGTTTTCATAAAGTCTGTAATCTTGTATGATTGAATTGTTAGAATATTGTACAGACAGGTCTTCATTATGGTGTCAAGGTTACCACTATAGAAACGATTCAAACCAAGATAACAATTGACCACAAGTGGACGGCAAAGGAGGTAAATAAATGGCAGATTCAAGAGCTGCTAATGAAGCAGCGCTGAATGGAACAAAGCCTCATGACATTCCTCAAACAACTGCACTTAAAGACTTTTTAGCATTAATAAAAGTAGGAATTGTTAATTCGAATATGATCACGACCTTCACCGGTTTGTGGCTGGCCCTTTATTTTTCAGGCAAAGGATTTATCTCGAGCCTGGATATTGTATTGTATACGTTGATCGGTTCTTCCCTGATTATAGCCGGTTCATGTGCGATAAATAATTATTATGATCGTGACATTGATCATTTAATGGAACGAACGAAGAATCGTCCAACTGTAACTGGGAAGGTTAATCCTGTCCATGTTCTATGGCTTGGAATTTTATTTACTTCTCTTGGTTTAAGTATATTGTTAATGACGACGGTCACAGCAGCCTTTATAGGATTAATTGGGGTTGTTACATATGTTTTTTTATATACGATGTGGTCGAAACGTCTTTATACTATAAATACCGTAATTGGCAGTATCTCAGGCGCTGTTCCGCCGTTAATCGGCTGGGCTGCAGTAGAAGGAAGCTTAAGTATTGTTCCATGGGTCTTATTTTTAATGATGTTCATTTGGCAGCCGCCTCATTTTCTTGCATTAGCTATGAAAAGAAGTGAAGAGTATAAAGCAGCCAAAATCCCAATGCTGCCTTCTGTATATGGATTCGCTATTACAAAACGACAAATGATGGTATGGGTCGTGTGTTTACTCCCGTTACCCTTCTATTTGTTCCAATTAGGGATGCCTTTTCTTATTTTAGCAACAGCATTAAACATTGGGTGGCTTGTTTTAGCAATATATGGTTTTAAAATGAAGGATGACCTAAAATGGGCGAAATGGATGTTTATTTACTCGTTAAATTATCTAACAATCATGTTTGTTGCAATGGTTATTTTCACAATTCATTAGGTTTGAAATTCTTTTGAACACCTGCTTTTCTGTAAACTATTTTTGCAAGGTAAAACATCTATTTTGTAATACGGAGTAAAACCTTGGCTACATAAGTTTGATTTTTTTTTACAAAGCGTTAAAAGCGCATTCATAACTGATTTTTCCAAAGAAACAAACTGTCAGATTGCAGGAGAGCAGAATTTAAAAGAGTTATCATACAAGAATTTTTTAAATTCGAAGGCAAGGAATTAAATTACTGAAAGAGGGGTTTGATTAAGCTATGAAAAATTGGCTGACCAAATGGCGTCTGTTTACTGTTTTTGCACTCATGACGCTTGTTCTAGCTGGCTGTGGGGAACCATTTTTATCTACGCTTCAGCCTGCGGGTGAAGTAGCCGATATGCAGTACTCAATCATGATATTAAGCACAATTATGATGGTTGTTGTAGTCGCTGTTGTAACGATTATTTTCGTTTATGTAGTCGTTAAATTCCGCCGGCGCAAAGGGGATGAAGACAAAATTCCTGAGCAGGTTGAAGGAAGTCATAAGCTGGAGGTTATCTGGACAGTTATTCCAATTTTGCTTTTAATTGTATTAGCTGTTCCGGTTGTTGCGGCAACCTTTGATCTTGCTGATACTAGAGCAATGGATAAAGAAAATCGAAAGCCAGAAGATGCCCTTGTCATTAATGTAAGAGCAAACCTTTACTGGTGGGAATTTGAGTATCCAGACCATGGAATTATAACCAGTCAGGATTTAGTCGTTCCAACAGATGAAAAGGTTTATTTTAATCTAAAGGCTTCTGATGTTAAACATTCTTTCTGGATTCCAGCTATCGGAGGAAAGATGGATACAAATACTGAAAATATTAATAAGTTCTGGTTGCAATTTGATTCAGAACGTTCAGATCTTGAAAATGAAGATTATTTCTATGGAAAATGTGCTGAACTTTGCGGACCTTCACATGCATTAATGGACTTTAAAGTGGAAACTCTTTCTAAAGATGAGTTCAATTCTTGGGTTAAAGGAATGAAAGAGTATAAAGCAACTGCAGAAGGAGATATGGCTCAGCAGGGTGAACAGCTTTTTGAAGAAAAAGGCTGTATTGGCTGCCATGCGGTTAATCCGGTTGATGAGCGTCCAGAGCAAGCGCGTAAGGGTCCAAACCTTGCCACTTTCGGTGAACGTTCACGTGTTGCCGGTATCTTAGAGCATAACGAAGAAAATATTCGGAAGTGGTTAAAGGATCCAGAAGCTTATAAGCCTGGCAATAAAATGACAAATACTTATCCAGAGCTTGAAGATGGAGAAGTGGATGCATTAACCGAATACTTAAAAGGTTTAAAACTTGAAGAGAAATAAAGCGTCTTTATCGAAGTAAAAGGGAGGTAACACTGTGAGTACGTTATCGAAGAAGAAAGGTGCAGGGGCGACCTTATGGGACTACTTAACAACCGTTGACCATAAAAAAATCGCCATTCTTTACCTTCTATCTGGCGGCTTTTTCTTCCTTGTTGGAGGATTAGAAGCAATGGTAATCCGCATCCAGCTGGCTGTACCGAATAATGATTTCGTAAGTGCAGGTCTTTATAACGAAATATTAACGATGCACGGTACAACGATGATTTTCCTAGCTGCGATGCCACTTATTTTCGCATTTATGAACGCAGTAGTTCCATTACAAATTGGTGCACGTGATGTTGCGTTCCCGTTCCTAAACTCTTTAGGTTTTTGGTTATTCTTCTTTGGAGGAGTATTCCTAAATTTAAGCTGGTTTTTAGGAGGAGCTCCTGATGCTGGATGGACTTCTTATGCATCACTATCATTGGAGTCACCTGGTCACGGGGTAGATTTTTACCTGCTCGGTTTGCAGATTTCCGGTTTGGGTACATTAATAGCAGGGATTAACTTCCTCGTCACCATTATTAACATGCGCGCTCCAGGTATGACTTACATGCGTATGCCATTGTTCACTTGGACAACATTTGTCGCATCTGCCCTTATTTTATTTGCTTTCCCTCCATTAACGGTAGGCATTGCGCTAATGATGTTTGATCGGCTTTTTGGTACACACTTCTTTAACCCGGCAATGGGTGGGAATTCAATTATTTGGGAGCATTTATTCTGGATTTTCGGTCACCCGGAAGTGTATATCTTAATTTTACCGGCGTTCGGTATTTTCTCAGATATTATTCCGGCTTTCTCAAAAAAGAGATTGTTTGGATACTCTTCCATGGTATTTGCAACAGTATTAATTGGTTTCTTAGGATTTATGGTTTGGGCTCACCACATGTTTACAACAGGTTTAGGTCCGATTGCTAATGCTATTTTTGCTGTAGCAACAATGGCAATTGCTGTACCAACCGGTATTAAAATCTTTAACTGGCTATTCACAATGTGGGGAGGTAGCATGAAGTTTACAACCCCAATGATTTGGGCTGTATCCTTTGTTCCTACCTTCGTAATGGGAGGCGTAACTGGAGTTATGCTGGCAAGTGCAGCTGCTGACTATCAGTATCATGATACGTATTTTGTTGTCGCTCACTTTCATTATGTAATAGTCGGCGGATTAGTCTTTGCCTTATTTGCTGCAACACATTATTGGTGGCCTTTAATTTATAACCGTATGTTGAATGAAACGTTAGGTAAAATTACATTTGTTCTTTTCTTTACCGGTTTCCATTTAACATTCTTTATTCAGCATTTCTTAGGACTAATGGGGATGCCGCGTCGTATCTTTACATTCTTGCCAGGTCAAGGTCTTGAAATGGGGAACTTTGTAAGCTCGATCGGTGCCGCATTTATGGCTGCTGGTACAATCGTTCTTTTTTACAACATTGTTGTGACAGCTATAAAAGGAAAACCAGCTGGCAGAGATCCTTGGAAAGACGGTCGTACTCTTGAGTGGGCTGTAGAGACTCCAACACCTGAGTACAACTTTAAGCAAACACCATTAGTACGTGGCCTTGATGCACTTTGGGTAGAAAAAATGGCTGGTAAAAAAGGCATGACGCCTGCTGAACCAATTGGGGATATTCATATGCCGAACGGTTCAATCTTACCTTTCATTATGTCATTGGGATTATTCATAGCAGCATTTGGTTTAATGTACAGAGAAGACTTTGGATGGGGAGTCCCAGTCATTATAATCGGATTCATCATTACATTTGCAGCGATGTTCTTCAGATCTGTTATAGATGACCACGGCTATCATATTCATAAAGAAGATATTTTAAATGAAGATGACGACAAGGGGGTTAAGGCATAATGCACGCTGAAGAAAAATTCACAGCTGAAACCTTTCCGGCATCGCCTGAAAAAGCAACCCTCGAAGGGAAAAATAAGTTCTTAGGCTTTTGGTTGTTTTTAGGAGGAGAGACCGTCCTTTTCGCCTCTCTCTTTGCAACATTTCTTGCTTTAAGAGATTCCGATGCTGGCGGAGCGACTACTCAAGAATTATTTGAAATACCGCTTGTATTTGCTGCAACAATGCTGCTTTTAACAAGTAGCTTAACAAGTGTTTACGCAATGTATCATATGAAGAACTTTAATTTTAAGCAAATGCAGCTGTGGTTAGGTATTACTCTTCTGCTTGGTGCTGCTTTCTTGGCATTGGAGATTTATGAATTTAATCATTATAGTCATGAATATAAATTTACAATTACAAGCTCTGCGCTTGGTTCTGCTTTTTACACATTGGTAGGAACACATGGACTTCACGTTGCATTTGGTCTTCTTTGGATCTTAACACTAATGATTAGAAATGCTAAACGCGGTCTTAATTTATACAACGCACCTAAATATTATGTTGCAAGTTTATACTGGCACTTTATCGATGTTGTTTGGGTGTTCATTTTCACAGTTGTATACTTAATGGGAATGGTGGGATAAACTGATGGCGAGTAATCAAAATACAGGAAACCCTAAAGTAGATATAGCTTACCGCCGCAAAAAAAATGCTGAAGACATGAAAATGCAGGTCATCTCATTTGCATTGATGATCTTTCTAACGATCGTAGCATTTATTGCGGTCGGTTATGATGGCGTGGGAGAATGGTTTAAGGCACCTTTTATTATTCTGCTTGCTGTCATTCAAGTTATTTTTCAATTGTATTATTTTATGCATATGAACAATAAAGGACACGAAGCTGTAAAATTGTTCCTTTATTCTGGGATAGGGGTAGCAGCAATTACTGTCCTAACATTCGTGACAATTATTTGGTGGTAACATAACAAAAGCAGCCTTAAGCAGGCTGCTTTTGTTATGTTAACAGAATTTTCTACTTAATAATGGATTAATGTCTGAAGCGCACAGCTTGCCGATCAGTAAGAGTATGATTCCCGATTTCGGATTTTGTTCCGATTTCGGTCATCATACCCGCCGAATGATTCCCAATTTTGGATTTTGCTCCGATAATGGTCATCATAACCGGTTACAAGCTATACCTTCGCTATACCTGCGCTAAACCTGCCTAAGGAGACTAGCCTTTTACTTGCCCTAGTATGGACAAGATGTCTAATGCCTCTCTTTCATAGTACCTGCTAGCAATTTTAGATTGTTTTGTTTAGTCTTTTGTCATAGAACGTTCATTGATACCGCTTTACAAGAGGTGTATAATGTAACCTGAGTGTGCAACATCAGCTCTTAAGGAGTGAATTCATTTGGAAAATTTAGATATTTTTGGTTTTCGTGCATTGTGGAGCCCTTATTATGCCCTCGCGCTTATACTAATAACAGTCTTCTATTTTTTAGTTATTGGCAGATGGAGAAATCGCTTTCAAGAAAGCGGGAAAGTATCAACTAAACAAAAATCGATTTTTGTTTCTGCTGTTCTGCTTTTGTATGTAACAAAAGGAAGTCCCCTTGATCTATTAGGACATATTATTTTTAGTGCTCACATGACCCAAATGGCCTTATTATACTTAGTTGTTCCCATTTTACTTATTAAGGGTATTCCAGATTGGCTGTGGAAAGCAATCTTAAGTTTGCCTGTAGTAAAACATGTATTCTCCTTCCTAACGAAACCGATCATCGCGCTAATCGTATTTAATGGTATTTTCTCCTTCTACCATATACCTTTAATATTTGATTTTGTCAAAACGGATGCTGTCTATCATTCAATCATAACGACAGCCATATTTGTTGCTTCATTTGCCATGTGGTGGCCCCTGTTAAATACTCTGCCAGGTTGGATACAATTGAACGGCATTAAAAAGCTTGGGTACATATTTGCTGATGGAGTTTTATTGACTCCAGCTTGTGCACTTATTATTTTTGCAGATACCCCCTTATATGCTACATACTCTGATCCGCAAATGTGGGTGAATGCTATGCAATTATGCGTACCTGGTGATATGATGGCAAATTTAAGCTTGACTGGTCCTGAAATGTTTAATACTCTTCCGCTGGTTGATGACCAGCAGCTAGGCGGCGTTTTAATGAAAATCATTCAAGAAATTGTATATGGTACCGTACTTGGTATGCTCTTTTTTCAGTGGGTCCGCTCTGAAAAAGAAAAAGAAGAGCTTGAGGCTGCGGGTGGGTACAATCCTGAACCAGTGAAATAACGGGATGGACTATACGTTAAGAGAGGTAGCTATAAATGAACATATCATTGCCTATATTACCAACTATTAGTACAGCCTTTATCGTGTTGAGTGCTGTTTTTGTTGCTATTGGCTGGTACCTAATTAAGCAAAGAAAAATAGAATCTCATAAAAAAACGATGTTTCTAGCAGCTATATTTGCCCTAATCTTTTTTATAGTTTATGTGTCTAGGACGATTTTTGTAGGAAACACGGCTTTTGGTGGTCCGGAAACTCTTAAGGTCTATTATACGGTGTTTTTGATTTTTCATATTTTTTTAGCAACTGTTGGAGCTGTATTTGGGATTGTAACTCTCCTTACGGGCTACAATAATAAATTATCTAGACACCGGAGGCTGGGCCCCATTACAAGTATCATTTGGTTTTTTACAGCGATAACGGGTGTTGCTGTCTATTTATTACTTTACGTATTCTATACCGGCGGTGAAAAAACGTCTGTCATTAGAGCGATTCTTGGCTACTAATTTTTTACAAGGTGTTGCAGAGTTTCCTTTCTGTAACACCTTTTTTATAGTTTCAGAAAGTCTAAGCCGATTAAAGTATAACGCATTAAAGTTAATTAATCGTTGTCCAGCGCAGGCGTACAGGACTTCCTAGTTCCGGCAGGCATAAGGACTAGCGCCTTGCGCTTTTCGGTCTAAGATCAGAATGTGAATGGAATCCCATTTTTGGAGGTTTAAAAAAATACAGCTATTCTGCACACTAATCAGTTTTGTTGATATATGTCGAATAATCGATATATTGAAATTTTCGAAGATAAGTCTGCCGATTTCGGAGATAAATTTGAAAAATCGAAGATATAAGGGGAAAAATCGAAGATAAGTTGAACGATTGATAGGCGACCCGAGTGCAAATAGCGTTTGTTTATTGAATGAATAATCATAAATCGTTTGAAATGTGACCAAAATGAAGCGAAACATCCTAAAGAACTAGTCAAAGAGTATAGATAAAAGGAAAATAGCCCAATCAAATCCTTTAAATTCATTTTCATAAAAAGAAATCAGCACTTTCCATGATTTCATTCACTTTCCAACTTCGATCCCCTCTTGAAAGACACGAAGCGTTTTCTTACTGATAAAGATTTAAGAGTATATGTGTTGGAGTATGTTTGGTGTTATCTAGCTCCACGAGCCATCAGCCCTTAAGTCTCAGGGTCAATCCGGCAAAAGATTTGTACCTTCCATCAATGGGAATTTTACTGCCTGTTAAGAGAAGAGGAACATGTTTATTTGGTGAGGTTCGGAAAGAAAGTTAAAATGAGAATGTAAAAAGCAAAAGCTCATGATGAACTTTTGCCGCTTTGACTATTGCAATTTGCTGAGTTCTTCTTTTACTTGGACCAGCAACGATTGGGAAGTATTAATAATTTGGGAAGGGAAATTTTCGTCTTCTCCATACTCCACACCGTGTGGATAATAATACTTTCCTAGAAGGGGAGTTAGAAGCTTTATGACAGCATCGCGTCTTCCTACATCACCTTCAACTGCGAAACCTTGGACACGAAGGTAGAAAACTTCTCCCTTAGCTTCAAATTTACGATCATAGGTTACCCGTTCATAATCCCATTGTCCTGCTCTAACAAGACCTAATTCTTCCATAATTTCGTCAAGACGTAACAGGTCAGCAGTAAGTCCTTCAATACCTGTACCTTCAAATTTCATTATGTATTCCCTCCTAAAACGGCAAATTACAGTACGATTTAAGCGCATTCATATATAAAAGCTCTTCCTACTTATAATAAAACGAACAGAGAGAAGTTGCAATGCAAACAAATACAATAATAAAGAAATAAAGTTTTTAAGGTAGAATAATATTGGGATA
The DNA here is from genome assembly GCF_014773385.1 of Metabacillus arenae. Taxonomy (GTDB): domain Bacteria; phylum Bacillota; class Bacilli; order Bacillales; family Bacillaceae; genus Metabacillus_D; species Metabacillus_D arenae. Next base: position 92,901 of record NZ_JACXAI010000014.1, read on the forward strand.
ATGAGAGTATTAATTTGGCAAGCAGGTATAAGTGTGAAATTGGGCTATCGTCATAGTCCACTCTCATTGCGTATACCCTTAATTTCTCAAACTACTCCTCAAAAAGTTTTGTGTAAACATCTAGTTTTTGCCTGACTAAATGTTTGTCCCACGCAACCGGCTATGGATCCCCTGAGCTTATAAGCTCGTCTGTAAAATGGTTAGACTATTCTTATACTTGACTCCAATAGACTAACACCTTTTGAGCTATTCTTATGCAAATGATGGTTGATATTTATTGTCAAACCGGCTATCTTCCACTATCATGGGTAATGAGTACTGATTATTGAACAAACAGAATATCTTTGTTTTAATAGCAGCAGACTATCATGTTAACCTTTCTGAATTGTAGTAGAAAAGGTATAGTTATTTTAACCATTCATATAATTGAAGTAACTAATTGAAACAGTTTGTTTACGGAGGGGACCAAACTGAGAAGTATTTTTAGAATTGTCTTCATTTTACTAATAATTTTTGGCACTTATACGGTTTTTATTCAATTTAGCCCAGATGAAAATGCTCAACAGAAACAACAAAGTCAATCAGAGGAAGAAGATGTTCAAATTGCCAGTGAAAAAGGGGAACAGGATTTAGACTTACCAGAAGATGGCCTGTTAGCTTTAATCGGGGAGTCATCCGATTCAATAAAAACCCGCTTAGGTGAACCAAGCAGGGTTGACCCATCTGCATATGATTTTGACTGGTGGATATATAACAAGAATGCCGATCAGTATGTTCAAATAGGGGTAAAAAAGGGTAAGGTGGTAAGTGTTTATGCCAATGGGTTTGATACAAAGGTCAAGCCTTTCAAAATCGGGCAGTCTATCAGTGATATATACAAAATCACAACCATTACACCAAATATCAGTATTGAATATGAAGGAAACTCATATAGATTTGAGTTTTCTGAGCAGGATATGAATACAAGACCGACGATTAAATTAGGACAAGCGTATGTTCAGTTATACATTGATAAGTTCGATGGAACATTGTCAAGTATAAGAGCATCAGATGTTGAAACGTTTGTCATGCAGCGGCAATATGAAGTGGTCTATCGAGGAGAATTAATTAAGCCTTCAGAAAAAACTAGAGAAGAGTGGATGGAAATTGAAGAAGGGGCTGAACGGCAAATTCTGGATATCACAAATGTTATCCGCAAAAAGCATGATCTGCCATCTGTAGAATGGGATGAGGAGACTGCAAATGTTGCCTACAAGCATAGTGAAGATATGAATGCTAATAGCTATTTTTCCCACGAATCACCTAGTCAAGGGACGCTTGCTGACCGGTTAGACCGTGGGCAAGTCACCTATCAAATGGCTGGTGAAAATATAGCAGCACAGTACACGGATGGGATTGCTGCTGTGGAAGGCTGGCTCAATAGTAAAGGTCATCGGGAAGCACTTCTTAATCAAGACTTTACACACTTAGGTGTGGGAGTGTACGAAACTCACTATACCCAAAATTTCATTAAGAAATGGGATAGTTAAGCTCGAACTGTAAGCGTCTGATAAGATTCATGACAGACGCTGTTTTTTTATGGCTCAGCTATTAACCCATTCATATAAGTGGAAGTCTGGCTCAAGCGGCTTGTCAGCCTGTGGCCAAAATTCTATCGCCAATAGGGGCTGTCCGATAAGTCCCTAAAAAAAGCAGATCAGGAAAACAACTCGTTTTTCCTGATCTGTTTTTTTGTTATTTCTGTGTTTCAAGGCAGTACCGAGGTGAATGCCTGCTACCTTCAGTAGATTGTGGGCTAATGCCACAATCCCGAACTCGACTTGGACTTTGTCGAGACCCCTTTTGGCGTCGAAGGACTAGCACCTTTTGCTTTTTGTTGATTTTAATTAAATTTCAAGCCCTCCTTTTGATAATAAAAAAACTTGCAGTACTATGGGCTATAAGCTGACCATCATCTCTAAATACCTTTCCTTCTGTTACGATAGTTTTGGTTCCTTTATGTATAAGAGAGGCATTACAAACTAATTCCTTTCCGATACCTGGTGCTACATAGTTTATTTTCATTTCTGTTGTTACGGCTGCATAATCACTTGGAAGGTATTGAAATGCTAATGAGCCCATAGCTGAATCTAAAAGAGTAGCTGTAATGCCTCCATGCACAATATTTAAAGAATTTTGGATAAGCGCAGAATTTGGGATTCTTATCGTAAAGATATCATCCTTAAATTCACTTTCTGCATGAAGCAATGCCCCAATATACGAGCCACTTTTCCTTTGTTTGCGTTGATTTAATCCCTCTATAATAAACTCAAAGTCTTGCAATTCACTTTCGTTTAACTCATTTATCCATTGAAATATCTTTTCTTTTCGTTTATCCGCCATGACGTTCTGTGTTCCTTTCTATATAAGGTAATTTAATGGTATCACAATTTCTTACTATTATAGCGCCCTAAGCTTTTCTTTTTTCAAGGAACATATGGGGAAGAAAAATGGGCGAACCATACAATGGGTAAAAGGGTAGAATATAGTAGGCAAATGTAGCGGAGAGGAGCAAAAAAATATGACTAAAACATTACATCCGTCCATTGTCGAATTTAAGGAGTTTGTTAAACGTCACCCCAAATTAGTACAAGAAGTTAGAGGCGGCCATAAACAATGGCAAGAGGTTTACGAAAATTGGGTTTTATTAGGAGAGAATGATTCGATTTGGAAGCCTTATGTTGAAGAAGGTTCTAAGCAAACTCAAGAGGAAGCTGAAAATAAGGCAGCCTTTCTTTCATCTATGATGAACGCCATAAAAAACATGGATGCAAATCAAATGAACCACCACATCCATCAAGTCAGCAATACTATAACAACCTTCCAAAATTTATTATCACAATTCGGAATTGGCCAGGGCACTACTCCTAAAAGCGGCAGCCAGTCAAGTCATCCATTCTCGTTTAGAAAAGATTAGGTGAGGATATGAGAAAAGAAGTAATCGATTTTATTGAAGCAGATAAAGATTTAAAGAAATTCATTCGAGAAAATCCGTATTGGTATCGAAAACTTTCTAGAAATCCTAAAGATACAAAATCGTTTCAGGTTTCAATGATGAATCAATACCAGAAAACAATCCCTCATAAGGTAGCCCAATTCTCGAATTCCATTCAGATGGCAAATATGATGGTCGGTATGTTTCACGCAATGAAGCATCAGGATTAATATACAAAGGGGCTGACTTGTTTCAGTCCTTTTCTTTTTCCCGCTCTTAATCAGGTAAGATCTTATGCAGCTGAGCTTAAAGGTAGGTGCGGGAAAAAGATATCCCCAATGCTTTAAAGATTCATTTTTGTAAAATCGAATAACATTAGGAGATAATTAGAATTAAAGAAATTCGTTGTTTTCATCCGTTCATCCTTTATTCATGATTTTACAACAAAAAGCAAACACTATAAGCAGTCAAAGGAGGATGATAGAATGAAGACACTTTTTTATCTTTTTACTATTCTTGTACTTTTAGCAGGATGTACGAATGACAAACCAAGACCTGAGGGACATATAAAAGCCAATTCACTACACACACCAAATGGACAATTAGAAGCGATTACGACGATGCAGCAGGAAAAAAAAGCTTCACAAATGCATATTAAACATCATGTTAAAGGCAGAAATGTTTATATTGAATGTTTCATTCCTAACTTTTCTTTATCAAAAAGAGGAAAAGACCATGGCTATCTTCAGCTTTATGTTGATGGCAAAATAAAGGATAAAATTCACACAGCCGCATTTTTTATAAAAGACCTTTCCAGGGGAGACCACCAAATAACGATTGAAATGGTTTCTAACCATTCAAAACAAAATAAAATAAAGCAAACCATTCATGTTACAATTTAAGAGGAGACTCCATTATTTTCATACTCATTGACTTCATGGTAAAATGAATGAGGAGGTGCAGGTGATTGATTTTTGCTACAATCGAAAGCGTCGATATTCTAGACAAGGCAGAGGGTCTTGCAGGGCTCATTTTACAAACAGATGAAGCAGACGAATACCGCCGTTGTTCACATATAATAAAAACTGATAAAACAGTGCAAAAGATGATTGCAAACTTTGCGAAAACGAAAGAGCTCTATGAAGATGTTCAAAGGTTTGGAAAATACCATCCTGATTATAAAAAACTTACGAAGGAAATGCGTGAAGTAAAGCGTGAGTTAGATTTAAATGAGCATATCGCTGCTTTCAAGAAAGCTGAAAAAGAGCTTCAATCGATTCTCGATGAAGTGAGCATTGAACTTGGAAAAGCCGTGTCTGAGCATATAAAAGTGCCTACTGGAAATCCATTCTTTGACTCCATGAGTGCATGCAGCGGTGGCTGCGGGACTGGTGGAAGCTGTGGATGCAGTGCCTAATAAATAAGAGGTTGCCCCCTCGAAGTTTTCACATTGAGGGGGCAACTTTTTTTGAAAGATAATTTCATCCTGCCACAAACTTTGACTGTGGTATCTTACATGGATTGGAAACCAATATTTTAAACTGATCGTTTCGATGAACATACATACTAGGAGAATATTGAGAGCCGGACACCAAACTCTTTGTCATGGCACGTAAACGTAAAATCTGTCTCAAATCACCAGCATTGGGAAGGTGTTTGACCAAATTTTTTGTATCTGGCTCGTATAGAGAATAAATGGAACATACAAATCTTCTTAAATCGAAAGTTTGCTTTAATCGTTTACGTGAAAAAGTGAATGATCATTATTCTGTACCGAGCTCCATCGGGCATTCCTTAAAGTAAAAAGCCTGTCAATGAGGCTAATTTTATACTAAAACCATGCGGTTTTTATTCATCATTTCATTAACCGAATACAGTCTATACACATATTCCCACAGCAGAACATTTTTTCTTGCGGAACAAAAAATCTGTGTCTATAGACAAATTGAATGCCATCATTTCTTACAAAAGTGGTTTCAGAGGTGATTTTTTTTCCGGTCATAGCAATTTTTGCGGAAGCCTTAAGCTGCTTTTCTAATTCATTCTGGGTAAGGTGTTCTTTATGGAAAACGTATAAAAAAGGGATTCCAGCTATTTTCTTTGTAAAGCATTGATTAATAAGAGGATGTTTTTGTAATTCAAACAGAAATATTTCCCAAACGGAAGCTAAATCCAAAAGTTTAGACTCCTTTCGGCATATATTATATATTGTGGATCTTTCAAAAAACTGTTAAAATTTGATTGAATTGGTGTAAAGGGTGGTATTTATGTTTGGTCAACGACAAGGAATAATAATTTGGATGCATTCATTAAAAAATGTTAAGATGCTGCGCCGTTTTGGTAATATTCATCATGTTTCTAAGCGTTTAAAATACGTTGTCTTATATTGCGGGATGGAGTCAGTTGATCAAACCATTGAGAAGCTTTCCACCTACTCTTTTATAAAACACGTTGAGCCATCTTATAAACCTTATATAAAGCTTGAGTTCGAATCAAAAATTGACAAAGCAAAAGAATATGATTACAAAATGGGTTTATAAGCTGTACCCTCCAATGTCATGTACACTAGATACAATAAAGTTGAAAAACTGGAGTTTCTTCTAAGAGTAAATATCTAGGGACGCTTGATAAGAGTGGCGACCCTAGATTATTTTATATTCTGCCCTAGTTGTTTCTCTATCTTAAATCTGGCAAATAATGATTTAATCTCAAGATTCCAATTAAATATTGATAATAAAGCTGAAGTTCATTGAACATGTTGGATGGCTTTACTTCTAAACTAATGATTGTTTTTCGGAGTTCGTTTGCAAGTTCTTCGAATAATTGATACCGTTTATTTTTAATAAACCCGGGGTCAGGAATGCCCTCTCTGCAAAAATAAAGTGCTTGGAAATCTCCAGGATTTGTAGGTTTCATAATCACAACAAGTGATACAAAAGGTTTGTTGTTTTTTACAGTTTTTAATGCGAGCAAATGGGTTACTCTATGCTTATTATTCTTTGCAGTCTCGATTAATTCGTACAAATCCGAATAACCTTCTCCTAATTCTATGAAGCGTTGAATCACCGTTTTTTCTCCTTCCACATTGTTATACCTGTTTAATTTATCACGAATACATCGCATAAGCCATGTTATTCCGTTATTTTATTCCCTTTTAAAATAAGGCACTTTTTCTAAAAGATTGTTGCTTTTAGATATTAAGGAATATTGAATTAATGGCAATCGGTGAATCGCCGATTGCTTTAAATCTCACCTCTCACTTCAAGAAGCACCATTCGTATTGAAATCATCGCAACAAAGTTTACGAAAACAGCATAAAATAAAAATAAAAAAACCCCGCAGGATTTCCTGCAGGGTCCTTCTATACCTTAAAGGTTTCTTTAAAGTAAGAAGGCAAAGGGAGAGGAGAAACCGGAGGAAGAACTTATGGGGAAACGTAAGTCTTCTCCGCGGTTGGCAACAACATCAACGAAAAGATGTTGTTACTAGTCATTATTTACCAAGATCACAGCTCATATACACAGATGACGAAAAAAGAACCATCTCCTTCCTTTTTTATTAAATCTAACGCATCAACGCGGGCTATTGTTGTCCAACTATACTGATAGGCACAAGTTCCATCTAAAAGAAAGGAAAAAATCCCTATCTTTACGGGTGTCGATCTGATCAATAAGCACTTGATTTCGTTCTTTACACCAAAGGTAGATTAATGATTTCTACTCCTTGTCCCTTTAGTATCTGTATGGTACGATAGTTTTGCTAAAAAAACTGGAATTTTGTAAAGTTGTGGTGAATTAAAGTATGAGAGTTGTTTCAGGAACTTGTAAGGGGAGAGCTTTGCAAGCAGTGCCGGGTACTTCGACAAGACCTACCACTGATAAAGTGAAGGAAGCCATTTTTAATATGGTCGGGCCTTATTTTACTGGAGGAGCAGCGCTTGATCTATTTGGAGGCAGCGGAGGTCTTGGAATAGAAGCTTTGAGTCGGGGAATCGATCAATGTATTTTTGTAGATAAAGATGGAAAGGCCATCCAAACAATACATAAAAACCTTCAAATTTGCGGACTAAGTGAAAGGGCAGAAGTTTACCGCAATGATGCAGAGCGTGCCCTAAAAGCGGTCGTGAAACGTGAATTGAAGTTTTCTTTCGTTTTTTTAGATCCGCCCTATAAGGAACAAAAAATGAAAGCGTTTATAAAAGTGATTGATGACAAAGGCTTGCTCTTAAATGATGGAATGGTGGTAGCAGAACATGATCACGTCGTAATAATGGATGATCAAATTGGAAACTTAAGAAAAGTAAAATGTGAAACATACGGTATTTCAACTATTTCTATTTATGGTTACCGTCATAACGGGATGGAGGATGAATGATGGCAAGTATTGCGGTATGTCCAGGGAGTTTTGATCCGATAACATACGGACATCTTGATATAATTAAAAGAGGTGCAAAAGTTTTTGATAAGGTCTACATATGTGTATTAAACAATTCATCAAAAAACCCCTTATTTACAGTAGATGAACGATGTGATTTAATAAAGCAAGTCACAAGCAGCATTCCAAATGTAGAAGTTGAAATGTTTAAAGGATTACTTGTTGATTATGCTCAAAGCAAAAACGCTAGTGCTATTCTAAGAGGGCTCCGTGCCGTTTCTGACTTTGAATATGAAATGCAGATTACATCTATGAACAGAGTGCTTGACGAAAAAATCGAAACATTCTTTATGATGACAAATAACCAGTATTCCTTTTTAAGTTCAAGTATAGTAAAAGAAATTGCAAAGTATCATGGGGAGATTTCAGAGCTTGTCCCTTATGAAGTAGAAACTGCTTTAAGAGAAAAATATGCAGATTGAAAAAGCGTGCAGAGACGATTTGGTCTCTGCACTTACTTATGTATTGCTTCAATAGCTTCTGAGAATCACCAAAATTCCTTAAGAACAATATGAATTTATTTATCATTTCCCGACAAAAGACTCCCACTTCTAGGAATGTGAATGGTGTTTCCCAATGAGTAGGTGGGAGAGCTTCCTAATTCAATTAATTATTCATAGTTAACGTATCTTCCTACCTTACAAAATTGAAGGATGTTTTTATGGGAGTTATTAAAGATTCCTCTCTAACAAAATCCCCACCTGTTCTGCCATGAAACGAGGCGGATAAGGCATTTCATTTTTAATCCACCATTCCACTATCCCTACGTGAGACGTCACAATAAATTGAAGAATAATATCCTCACTTAATCCGTAATTTATTCCTGCTTTTATATTCACTTCCCCCTTGAACTCTTCCATGAGAAACCCATGGAACTGACTACGAAAAGAAGGTGCTCCTTTTTTACTTGCTAACATCGTTGAAAAGAATAGATAATTCTCTTCAAGGTATTCGAACCAAGGAAGATTTGCCTCTTTATAATTCATTTCAGATACCGATTTGCAGATTTCCTGTAGTTTGTTGATATGTTCTTCAATCAGCTTATCCAGCAGATCAAATTTATCCACATAATGAAGATAGATCGTTCCTCGACTAACATTAGCCCTGTCGGAAATATCTTGTATCGTAATGTCATCAAAATTTTTTTCAGACATCAGTTCAATCACAGCTTTTTTTATCGCTTCTTGAGATTTTGCTATTCTTCTATCCTCTTTAGACATTTTATGAGTCACCAAACTTTCTTAAAGTTAATTAACAATTTTAATTGATTTGTTTACTAATGTACATATTGTGTTCATTTAAACATTGAAAACAGCATGTATCTGTTTATAATTATATACAGTTGTTCATTAAAGTATCAATGTTTATTTTTGTGAACATCAATTTTACTTAACATTGGAGTGATAAAAGTAATGAAACAATTACAAATTTGGAACTAAAACCTGCATTTAATCACGAAATTTACAAAGGTGCGATCGATTCTGAGAGCATTGCTTTTGCAATAGAACAACGTACCGTACCCGAAGATGTCGATGAAAATAAGATATTGTCATTGCCATGTACGATAGACCGAAATATGGCTGAAACGAAGTTAACTAGACTGTGGGGTAAGAACTAAATTTATTATGTGAGGGGAATAAAATATGGCAAATGAAGAATTAAGCAACAGCACAATTTTCCCATTGGGAGTAAAAGTTGAAGGAAACTTTATCGGGGATGCATACTTACAAATGGTGTTTACCGATGAGACGCCACTCAATGCATCAATCGGGAATGTAACCTTTGCACCAGGTGCTCGTAATAACTGGCACTCTCATAAAATTGGGCAAGTTTTATTAGTTACTGGTGGTGAGGGTTGGTATCAAGAAGAAGGAAAACCAGCTCAGTTACTCACAACAGGGGATGTGGTGAATATTCCGCCGCATGTAAAACATTGGCATGGTGCGACAAAAGACAGTTGGTTTGTGCACTTAGCAATGACACCGGGTGAAACGGATTGGTTAGAATCCGTAACGGATGAAGAATATAAAAATTTAAAATAACATGAATTTAAATTTTAAAAATATGTGTGATTATTACGAGATTAAAAAGAATCCTATTAGGCATTGTTTTAAATGCAGCCGTTATATTTTAAAAAATAACCAAGCAAATGGAGCTGAACCAGTCTATGTAACGTATGTACGAAAATACACCTAACTTAATGCGTGAAGGATATGATGATTATCGTACTTCACGAGCACAGCATCCACGTTCAACCAATTAGATGCTTCTGACAAGTAACGATAAAATTATGGCATTCACGGCCTTTGATCAAATCGACAAGCTATTAACACAGCCGATCTTATTGATTGCAGGCTCTGAAGCAGACACCAGATACTTTAGTGAACAAGCTAATGAAATGGCGAAAAGTGATAAAGAATTATTCTTCGTCAAAGGATCCATGTAAGATAAACCTGATTACGTTGAGCAGGCGGTCAACAAGTTAGTGACATTCTTCAATGAAAAATTGAAGTAAACTGTCTACAAAGGTCAAACCTAATTTTTGTTAATAGAGATATGAAAAAGAAGAATTTCCTAGAGTAAGTGTTATTTTTCCATGGCAAACAACGGATCAAGCGTGTCTAAAAATGCTTGTTAATGATGACAACAACTAAATTACTCGATCGGCAATTGGTATGAATTACGCTTCCATTCAAAATATACTTTGAACGAAGCGAAAGGACTGGGTATAAAAAATGAAAAGAACTTTTGCATTCTTGATTTCGGCCTTAATGGTTTTTACTTTAGCCGCTTGCGGAAGTAATAATCACAGTTCCGAAAACAGAACATCTAAGGAAGAGACAGATTCCGATACTACTGATGTTTTGGTAGTGTATTACTCTTATTCCGGTACAACAGAGGGCATCGCTCAGCGTTTACAGGAAAAGACAGACGGCGATTTATATAAAATTGAGGTCGTTGAGCCGTACCCCTCTGACATCAATGAAACCTCCGACCGTGCGGAACAGGAACGGGAATCCGGGAATCTGCCAGAGCTTGCTGGAGAATTACCGGATGTATCCGCCTATGATGTGATCTTAGTGGGCGGTCCGGTATGGACAAGTACGGTAGCTCCCCCTGTCATGAGCTTTTTGGAGCAGGTGGATTTCGGAGGCAAAGAGGTCGCAGGCTTTTGGACTGACTCCGGTAATCCGGGCAATTATGCTGCGGATTTTGAGGCGCAGGTCGAGGGTGCGACATTACACGAGAGTTTTGGTCTGTCCAATGTATCTTCGTATGAAGAGGACGAACTGAATCAGGAACTGGATTCTTGGCTTACTACAATCGGTACCCTTCCTGAAACAGAAACTATAACAGGAGAAAAAACCAATATTACAATTACCGTAGGAGATACCGTAATTACAGCTGAATTGAATGATAGCAAGGCTGCACAGGAATTTAAGGATTCCCTTCCCACAACCGTATCTATGACACGTATGGGTGAGCATGAATATTACGGATCATTAGAGGAACCACCTACAGAAACAGAAAATTTACAGGAAGGCTATGAGATTGGAGATTTGGCTTTCTGGACACCGGGCGATTTATTTGCTGTGTATTTTGATGAACCGGAGGAGGCGCCATCTGGGCTAATGATCCTTGGTAAAATTACATCTGACATGTCTGTTTTTGATACAATGGATAGCTCAGTAGAAATGCAGATTAAAATTGCAGAATAATAACGGGACGGGGTTCCTTTTTTCAGGGGCAGTGTGCTAACACTGCTCTGTTTTTTTTTATTAGAACAATATTCAAAACTTAAATCTCAATATAAACTGAATAGTTGTTAAAATAAGCAAATTACCAAAAAACAATCGATTCTGATTATAGATTCCTCTCTAACAAAATCCCTACCTGTTCTTCCATGACAAGAGGTGGATAAGGTACTCCATTCGTAAACCACTTTTCCACAATTCTTAAATAAGACGTCACAATAAATGGAAGAATCCCATCTTCATTTAATCTTGATTTTTTTCTTCTGTTTTATCTACTTCACCCATGAACTCTTCGATAAGATACTCGGGGGAACTGCTACGAAAAGAATGGGCTCCTTTCCTCGCTAACATCGTCGAAAAGAATAAATAATTACTTTCAAGGTGTTTGAACCAGTGCAGATTTGCACCTATATATTCAATTTCAAATGCCGATTTCAGATTTCCTGCATTTCAATAATAAGTTCTTCAATGAGCTTTTCCTTCAGAGCAAATTTCTCTAAATAATGAAGATAGATGTACCCCGGCTAACATTTGCCTTGTCGGAAATATTCTATATCGTAATGTCATCAAATTTATTTTCAGACATCAGTTCAATAACAGCTTTTTTTATCGCTGCTTGAGATTTGAGTATTCTTCTATCTACTTTAGACATTGTGAGATTCACCAAATTTCCTTATAGATAATTAACAATTTTAATTGATTTGTTCACTAGTGAACATATTATGTTCATTTAACTATTGAAAGCATTCTGTTTCAATTTATAATTATATACAGATGTTCATTATTATTTCAGTGTTTATTAATTATAGGTAAGCCGACTAATGTATCAAAGTTTAATTATGTTTGATTCAGAATCTAAACAAAGAGGAAGAGTAAATCTGTATCTATACTTTGGATTAAATTGAAAGGTGGTGGTAACCTATTAAGAATTTATAAAACCTTTACAAAATAGGATAAACTACAACATTTGATGAATTCTTCTCACAAAACTTTTCAAACTATGAAATAATCGAAAGGAGAAAAAAATGAAGAAACTTATAGCGATGATTTTGTCAATTTCTCTGCTCGCTTCAGCGAGCGGTTATACAAGCCAGGTAATGGCCGTCGAAGCAAACGAAAATTCACAAACAATCACTCGAAGCGATTCGAAGGATTCATTCAAAGGACAGGACGAATATTTTACCGGAAATGTACGTGTTAACCCTCTATTCTCTGAAAACGATTCGGCACCCTATTCTGGTGCTTATGTCACGTTCGAGCCAGGAGCCCGGTCCGCATGGCACACCCACCCGACAGGGCAGAGACTGATCGTTACAGAAGGCGTTGGTCTGGTACAGGAGGAGGGTGGTCCGATTGAGGAGATCCGGGCAGGCGATGTGGTTTGGTGTCCCCCTGGCGTCAAGCATTGGCATGGAGCCTCACCAACCGATGCAATGACGCATATTGCTCTTACGGGAGTGCGGGATGGCAAAGGCGTTGAATGGTTGGAAAAGGTTACCGATGAACAATATAATATGGAAAATGAAAATCAAGGCTTAAACGATAGACAAGAAAAAATGGTTTCTATTTCGGCATTTACTGCGAGTGGTGAGTTGAAACAATTAGAAAAAGCCCTAAACGAAGGCTTGGATGCTGGTTTGACCATCAATGAAATTAAGGAAATCCTCGTGCAGATGTATGCTTATGCAGGATTCCCTCGTAGCCTGAATGCTATTAACACTTTTATGGCCGTCCTGGAAGAACGGGAAGCGAAAGGCATAAAGGACGAGCTTGGTAAGGAAGCAAGCCCTATGCCTACCAACAAAAGCAGCATCGAACTTGGAGAGGAAATTCAAACAAGACTGGTAGGAGAGCCGGTTACGGGGGAGTTATTTACATTCGCCCCAGCCATAGATCAGTTTTTGAAAGGACACCTGTTCGGTGACATTTTCGGACGCGACAACCTAGATTTCAAGAGCAGGGAAATCGCAACCATTGCGGCTCTGGCCAATATGGAGGGCGTCAACTCCCAACTGGAGTCTCATTTTAACATCGGGTTTAATGTCGGGTTGACTGAGGACCAGATGAAAGACCTGATATCCGTTCTCAAAGACGAAGTTGGTAAGAAAGAAGCCAAAAATGCCGATGAACTATTAGAGAAGGTTTTAAGCAATAGAGAAAAATAAGACACGATGCTTAGATAGTCATAATTAACGGCCCCTGCAAAGAGGTAACCCCTTGACATTCAAGAGATACAGCTTAGCTCCCTTTTTCGAAGGGACTGGCCAAAATGCCCCACTACGAGTCAAATTTGGAAGTTTGATTATCCTATCGATTATTTGCACATGGCTGACAGTAAAGAGGATCTTCAGGTATCACATGAATACTTTATACAAATACTGTTCACATAATAAGCATTAGCAGCATCATAAAAAGATCTTTTTATGATGCTGCTTGTTAAACATAGCCTTCCAGTTTTTACGCCAAAAAACAATAGAAGACCGAGTATAAAAAACAACAGGAGCAAATAAAACATAATGTGTTTTTTTAAGCTCGGTCTTTTTCCATTAATGGATGTTAGTAAATATCCAGGAAAATAGATTAAGCTCGCAAAAATGGAAAGGATTAAGAAAACTAGGAGCAATCTTTCATCTAATGTAGGGTCCAATATCCACCCAAACACTTCTGCAACATACATAAAACATACCATCCATAAGATAAATACGTATAACGATAAACAACCAAAAACGAAATTAACAAAACTGCCAACGAAAAATATAGTACCTTCACTTTCACTCTCCATTTTTTATGGTTCTGAAGGTTGTATCTAGATCAACAATCCTGCACTGTTATTTGAACAAACTTCCAAAGAATCACATGAATACTTAATGCATTTTTAGTTAATATAATGTCAATTTTATGAGGAAGTAAAGAAAAGAGCCAAACCCATACGCACCACAGGTTTGGCTCTTTGTATAAAATAAGTCCATTAGTTAATAGTTTAGTTGATAAAGGGATTATGGGTCGTGCCGATTCTGGTAGGGTACATTTTATTTAGGCACCCAATCTCTTGTTTCCCTTTAACACCTTTTAATTATAACTTAAGAACTACTGATTACTTCAAAATTTGTTCCATTGCAGAGTAGTAATTTACCTAGACCTGGATCATAACGAACAGCACCTGCTGTAGTAGCGTTACAAGAAAAATTAGTAGTAGGAAATTGAATAAAGTTACCATTTACTTTTAGAAATCCATTAACTGTTAAATCTCCATTTAATACACCTGATTGATCCGAACGTAGAAATTGCGAAGAATCGATACCATCTAAAAGATCAGCATTCTCGCAAAATTCACAGCGACGTACCCCCATTTTCACACCTCCTATAATTATTTGTTATATTTTATTCTGATTATTAAAAATAAGTTTGGACTGCCCTAGTCTAGTTTTGCCAGTAAGACTCCACAAATAAAAAAGACTTTTTGGTATCCTTTTTTCTTTTCTTCTTTCGCAGCTGCTATTTGTTCTCTATGGTATTTTTTTGTTCATAAGATATTGCAATTATATTATATTCAATTGCAAATAGATTGCATGGTTGATGCTACTAATAGGTTGCATAGCTCATGCAACTTATTAAACTATAAAACCCTTATATATCAGTGGTTTTACTATTATCTTTTTCTATATCTCCTTATGTAGCAATTCGTCTTTTGTTTTGCAATACTAATTTTATATTTTTTTCGTTGTAGCCATAAAGGTAACCAAAATCCTGTATTTAGAAGTAATATCAAACCATTATGACACCATTTGTATTAGTGAAAGCAAAAAACAAAAAAGCCGATTTTGAAATTAATCGACTTTTAGAAAATTAAAAAGACTATTTTTTTACTAGCTATCATGGAAGGAGATGACAAGTGAACGATGCTTTATATTTAATCACTAATCTTCATAACTGTTAAATTCGTCTCATTTAAGAAAGCAAAACCAGATACACTCTCAACAATGAAAGCTGCTGAGTCACCCGCTTGTAATTCTAGCAAAAGTGTTCTTCCAATTTCTGTTACGCTTCTATTAATTGAAAAAGGATCTCCCTTTTATATTAATTTCGCGCGAAGCAAAAATAGGATAAACGTATAGCTACTGGAGCAGGTTCGGTTGGTATGTAGAAATTTTAGTATCATGCTATTTCACATTAATGATGTAAAAATGCATCCATAATGCATGAAAAATATCCTGCATTTTAGAATGTCTATAGATTTATATGCCAATATTTATTGAATTTAGTACTAGTAGCTATCATTTAAACCGATAGAATTTCGTTGGCATGATATTTGCTTATATTATTTACAAAACAAACTAAGCAGGAGGAGAATCACGCATAACTATTTGAAATTATTAAAATAAAAATACTTCAAAACGATACTGAAAACAAAGGAGTGTTAAAGATGTCGTTTATACGATGGAATAAGATAGGGCAAGACGGAACGATTGCACAGATCGTATTGGATCGCCCGGAAGCACGAAATGCTTTTACAACAGAAATAGCCGAACAGCTCTTAGATATTTTTCGAAATATAGCAGAAAGTGATGTGCGTGTTGTTCTTCTTACTTCTTCTAATCCAAAGGCATTTTGTTCCGGTGCCGATCTAAAGGAACGAAATGGAATGACGGAAACGGAATGGCGCAATCAACATAAATTGTTTGAGAATATGTTCAACGCGATTGCCGATATGCCGCAACCCGTAATTGCGGTTGTAGATGGCTTTGCTTTGGCCGGAGGATTTGAAATGGTGTTGAATTGCGACATGATAGTAGCTGCAAGAACAGCCATCTTTGGTCTTCCGGAAGTGACTCGCGGAATTATGCCTGGTTGCGGGGGATCAAGACTTCTTCCTAAACGTATTGGGGTTCATCGGGCAAAAGAGTGGCTCTGCACGGGAAAATTCGTTACAGCAGAGGAGGCCGATCGGGCTGGACTGCTCAATCGGTTAACAGGAGCTTCGGATTTGTATACCCAGGCATTAGAACTTGCGGAAATTATCGCCGGAAATGCTCCTATAGCCGTTCGAAGCTGTAAATCATCGGTTGATCAGCTGTTTGGCATGAATGATAAAGAGGCGAGAGGACAAGAAATTGTTTATTACAATCGCTGTGTGGATACGGAAGATCGTTTAGAAGGAGTTCGTGCTTTTGTAGAAAAACGTCCTCCTAGTTTTGTTGGTAGATAAGGAGATCGCATTGCTTTTAGAACAAGCTTACCAATTGAAATGATTAATCGAATCACGCAAAAGCTAATGAGATGCTAACCGAAGCCTTCAAGATCCTTCAAGGCTTGTAGATGGACAAGCAAGTCCATCGGATTAACGAAGAAATTTAGTAAACCGAAGTCTACATGTAAAAATATGTGAAACAATTTTTTGCAAAATTCTTAAACTATTAATCAATTGAGATTGAAACAATAGGAAACTATTTAATTGAACAGGGGGAAGAATGATGATGGATAATACTTTTCATGAAGAATTAAGACATAGTGTGCGTGCGGTTTGCCAGGACTATCCGGATTCCTATTGGCGTGAATTGGACGCTAAGCGTGAGTATCCGGAGGAATTTGTCAACGTAATAACGAAAGCAGGCTTTCTATCCGCTCTTATTCCAGAACAATATGGCGGCTCAGAACTGGGGATTACTGAGGCTTCGATTATCTTGGAGGAAATTAATCGTTCCGGCGGGAATTCAGGGGCCTGTCATGCGCAAATGTACACCATGGGTACACTGCTTCGGCATGGTTCCGATGTGCAGAAGCGAACCTATTTGCCAAAGATTGCAGACGGTTCTCTTCGACTGCAAGCGTTTGGGGTAACGGAACCGAACACGGGAAGCGATACGACGCAATTGAAAACAACAGCCGTTCGCAATGGGGATAAGTATATCGTCAATGGTCAAAAGGTATTCATCTCCCGGGCGGAATATTCCGATCTGATGCTTCTGCTTGTACGTACGACACCGCTTGACCAAGTGAAAAAGAAAACGGAAGGATTGTCCGTATTGCTGGTTGACCTTCGTGAGGCTATAGGAAAAGGCTTGACGATAAAGCCGATCCGTACCATGATGAACCATGCCACAACAGAGCTGTTCATTGAAGATTTGGAGGTTCCGGCTGAAAACTTGATTGGTGAAGAAGGAAAAGGATTTTCTTATATCTTGGATGGTATGAATGCCGAGCGGATTTTGATTGCTGCTGAATGTATTGGGGATGGCCGTTGGTTTATTGAAAGGGCAGTCAATTATGCGAAAGAGCGGACCGTTTTCAAAAGGCCTATCGGGCAAAATCAGGGAATTCAATTTCCGATTGCCAAAGCACATATCAACCTTGAAGCAGCTGATTTAATGCGTTTTCGTGCAGCAGAGCTGTTTGATTCAGGAAAGAAATGCGGCGCGGAGGCAAATATGGCAAAGCTGCTTGCAGCGGATGCTTCTTGGGAATCGGCTAATGCGGCACTTCAAACCCATGGCGGCTTTGGATTTGCCGAGGAGTACGATGTCGAGCGGAAATTTAAAGAAACCAGGTTATATCAGGTAGCTCCGATTTCTACCAATATGATCTTGTCCTATATAGGAGAGCACGTGCTGGGAATGCCGAGATCTTATTAATTAGGGGGAGTATCCTATGCTTTTTCCAAAGCAAATTGAACTAATCGAGGTAGGACCGCGTGACGGCTTACAGAATGAGCCCGTTCTGGTTCCTACGGAAAAAAAGAAAGAGCTGATCCAAAAGCTGGCGAGGTTAGGCTTTGCACGAATGGAAACAACCTCTTTTGTTCATCCGAAGTGGGTGCCGCAGATGGCCGATGCCAATGAAATAGTAAACTACTGTAATCAATTAGGAATTACCTACATTGCCTTGACGCCGAACATGAAAGCTTTGAAACGAGCCATTGAAGCGAAAGTACCGCAAATCGCCGTGTTTATTGGGGCCAGCTCCGCTTTTAATAAGAAGAATATTAATAAAACGACCGAGGAATCGTTGGATGAATGCAATCCAATGTTTGCCAAAGCAAAGGAAAATGGCATTTTTATTCGTGCCTATATATCCATGTCATTCTCATGTCCTTATCAAGGGGAAGTGAGTTTCAATGAGGTGCTAGGGGTTTGTGAACGATTTGTAAAGCTCGGTGCGGATGAAATTGTGATTGGAGACACCAACGGACAGGCGGATCCTAAAATGGTGTATGAACGTTTTTTAAGATTGAGGGAGTTATTTCCAAATACAGTTTTTACAGGACATTTCCATGACACCAAAAAGATGGCTTTAGCAAATGTTCTGGCAGCCATGCAGGCTGGAATCGCCAAGTTCGACAGTGCTGTGGGTGGGCTTGGCGGCTGTCCGTATTCACCGGGTGCTACGGGGAATGTCGCTACGGAAGAATTGGCACAAATGCTATCAAGCATGGGTTGCGAAATAGGAATTGATGTTCAAGGATTGCAAGAAGTCAGCCACTTTGCCAAATCCCTTTCCAGCCGAGATTAAGTTAATTAATTCCGCATGAGGCTGTTGATTTCAAAAATAGTTGTTTAATTTCAAATAAGGACGTTTAAAAATGAGAATAAATTGTTTATAACAGTTAAGGATTATCGGTGATTAGGGGAATGTGTAATGATTTTTATAGATATAGGTGAATTAGGTGATAGAATTAACCAACTGAAAAAAGAATTGAACCATATTGCTGAAGAAACGGGGTTAAATAGTCTTGACACCATTTTTTACAGTCAGAAATTAGACCAACTCATCACGATTTATCAAAAACTTTCTATTAAAAATGAAAATAAAAACATGTTATTGAATGACAATAAATCATATAAAAATTAACATAGTAAACAATTTTATTATCAGATTTTTTGTATTTATCTCCTTGTTACTACCCGAAATTAAACAACTAATTTTTTATTTAATCAAAAATTTTGAAAGGTATAATGCGAGTTTGACACTTGAAAAATAAATGTCTTTTTATTTCTGGACATTTCGTTTTATCGCTGAATCATGAAGTGTTCTTATAATTTTGTTAATGGTGTAATTGATTATTTTAAAAAAAGCGAGGGTCACAACCATGTTGGTATTACTCAATTTTATCGCCTTTCTAACTGTTACTGGATATGCCTTATATTTGTTTACCCATATCGTTTACAGCCGATATTTATTTGTAAAGCTTGGCAAGAAGGAAGCCTTAGCACCGAACCTTAAAGAGCGATTGAATGCTGTACTAATCAATGTGTTCGGTCAGCGAAAGCTGTTTAAGGACAAGAAAAGCGGTTTTATGCATTTAATTTTATTTTACGGTTTTATAATTATCCAAATCGGACTCATAGAAATTATTATCAAGGGATTTATTAAGGGTTATGAATTTCCTTTTGGTGACGCGCACAAATATTTCACTCTTTTGCAGGAGTGGACCACCTTCCTCATGTTGTGCGCTGTGCTGTATGCTTCTTATCGCCGTTATATTGAAAAGCTGAAGCGGTTACAATCCAAGCGAGATGTCAAAGCTGCCTTTGTTTATATCGCTCTGACCACGTTAACTTTATCCATCCTGCTTGCGTTGGGCTTCGAAACATTGATGCTCGGGCACAAACCGGATTTCGTCTATGCTCCTTTCTCCGGAGTGATTGCAGTGATATTCTCCGGCATCGGAACGACGGCAGGAACCGTATTGTTCTATGTATTTTGGTGGGTACACATGGTGACCGTATTAGCATTCATGGTATTCGTACCGCAGTCAAAGCAAGCGCACGAGCTATTCGCTCTATTCAATGTCTTTTTCAAGAAAGTCGGACCTGTAGGAAAATTAAGAAAGATTGATTTCGAGGACGAAGAAGTCGAGGAATACGGTGTCGGAAAAATAGAGGATTTTACCCAGCAGCAGTTGATCGATCTATATGCATGTGTAGAATGCGGACGATGCACGAACATGTGTCCAGCTACAGGCACGGGGAAGACATTGTCTCCGATGGATCTCATCGTTAAGATGAGGGATCACTTGACGGAAAAAGGAGCCGCGGTCACTTCCCGGTCGCCTTGGATGCCTGATTTTGCCTTTAAGAAAGCAAAAGCGAATCAATGGGCGCTTCAGGCGGCATCACCTGAGTTGGCAGCCACCATAGAAACTCCAAACTTGATTGGCGATGTGATCACTGAAGAGGAATTATGGGCTTGTACGACATGCCGGAATTGTGAAGATCAGTGTCCGGTGGCTAACGAACATGTGGACAAAATCATTGATATGAGGCGTTATTTAATCATGACTGAAGGCAACATGCCTCACGAAGCTACCCGTTATTTTCAAAACATTGAGCGCCAAAGCAACCCATGGGGAATGAACCGGAAAGAACGCATCAAATGGCGTGAAGAGCGGGACGATATCGAGGTGCCAACGGTTACTGAAGTGGAAGAATTCGAATACTTGTTCTGGGTTGGATCGATGGGTTCGTTTGATAAGCGAAGTCAAAAGATCGCGCAATCTTTTGCCAAAATTATGAATCTTGCAGGCGTGAAGTTTGCTATCTTAGGTAACGATGAGCGTAACTCGGGAGATACGGCGCGCCGGATGGGGAATGAGTTCCTGTTCCAGCAGTTAGCCCAAGAGAATATCGCCAATTTCCAAGCCTGCGAAGTAAATAAGATTGTAACGATTGATCCGCATGCCTACAACACGTTTAAAAATGAGTATCCGGAATTCGGTTTGGAGGCAGAAGTTTACCACCATACTGAAATCATTTATCAATTGATTCAAGAGGGGCGAATCATACCGAGAAAAGAAGTCAAGGAAGCGATAGCTTATCACGATTCTTGTTATCTGGGACGATATAATGGAATATTTGACATTCCACGTCAAATTCTTAAGGCTATTCCTGGAGTACTAGTCCTTGAAATGGAACGCAACCGCGAAGATGCAATGTGCTGCGGTGCCGGAGGTGGTATGATGTGGATGGAAGAAACCCAAGGGAAGCGCGTGAATGTAGAGCGTACAGAACAAGCTCTCCGTTTGAAACCGTCAACGATTGGAAGCAACTGTCCATATTGCTTAACCATGCTGGGCGATGGAACAAAAGCAAAAGAAGTGGAAGAGGAAGTCAAAACACTGGATATCGCCGAAATTGTAGAAAAATCCCTTATGTGAAATCTAGTATTCCTATGGGTGGGAGGAAAACAAGTCTATAGCAGCAAGACTATTATTTTTTTAAAAAGTCTATTATTTTAGAATTTCATGTCATTTAATGCTCAGTATATGTATAGCTGAGCTTTTGTTTTTTCATATGATGTTTGTTTTCTTTTTTTATTAAGTTATTTAAGATTGAATTGAAAGCGGTTACCTTATAAAATTAAGAAAAAGCTCCTTTCTTGCGTTGCGGGGAAAGGAAGGGGAATTTATGTTCATCAATGGTTGGGTAAGCATCTTTCAGAATCGACAATCTATTAAACATAATTCCGATTAAAGGGTAAAAGTCTATTTGGAGGTGTCCGGATTGAAAAGGAAGATAAGTAAGGAAATTGCTGTGAAAACTTCTTTTCGAATAAAGGAGAATCAACATGTAACAGAAATCGTGCCATTATTTGAACATTCTAGCCTGGATGGTCTTCCTGTATATAGTATTCATGATCAGATAATTGGTATTTTGGCCAGGGACACCGTAATGAGTGCAATTTCGAAAGGTGTAAATGAAATTTCACAATTATTATTGAACCAAGATTATCTCTTAGTTTCTGAGACGGATGACATCTATACATTAATTAATAATAAAAAAGCTTATTATTTAGTTCAAAATAAATATAAATCAATAGTTGGAATCATCAGCGAAACACAATTAAAAGATGCCTATATCAATATGCTCCAATGTCGCTTGAAGGAATTGGAGGCTGTTTTCGAACATGCCCCAGTTGGAATTGTATCTATTGATAAAAATGGAATATATACATCTCATAATCCGGCAGCAGAAAAGATAACAGGCGTAAAAAAAGAAGATGCTATCGGTCGCTTCGTAACGGATGTGGTTGTTTTTAATGGGGTGCTGGAAGTCCTGCGGACAGGAGAAGCACAGGTCGCCAAAAAGTATGAGGTTGGAAATAGAAAAAGCATTGCAACGCGAACACCCATTATGGAAGGGAAAGACATTAACGGCGTCGTCTCCATTTTTCAGGATATTTCGGAGCTTGAGAATATATCGGATGAACTAGACTCTGTTCGCAAACTAAACCAGCAATTGGAAGCCATTATTAGTGCTTCCTATGATGGAATTATCATTACCGATTGCAATGGGGAAATTATTCGCTATAACCAAGCGATAGAAACGCTCTTTGTATCGGAATCTGACAAACTATCACATACAAATATATTTAACATTTTCCCTTCATTTAAATCAGATATCACTAAGAAAGTTTTGAAAGAAAGAAAATCTATCACTATATCGCATGTTATGGAATCAGGGGTCAACTTAATTATTACAGTAAATCCTGTTCATAGTAAGGAAAATATAGATTATATTGTAGTCAATGTAAGAAATATTACTGACTTAATTCAGTTAAAAAAGGAAGTAGAAGAAAATAAATTACTGACTGAGCGTTATAAAGAAGAATTATCCCACTATCGAACGGAATTGAAATCTCGGATCAATTTTATAGGTGAATCTTCGAAAATGAAACATGTTTTGCATTTAGTCAAAAAAGTATCTTCGTTTGAATCTACTACTTTAATATTAGGAGAATCCGGAACGGGAAAAGAAGAAATTGCAAGGCTCATACACCTTAATAGTTCACGGAGTGAAGGTCCGTTAATTACGATAAACTGTGGAGCGATTCCCGAGACCCTGCTCGAATCTGAACTATTTGGTTACGTAAGCGGGGCTTTTACTGGGGCCGGCCAAAAAGGAAAACCGGGTATGTTTGAATTGGCAGATAAAGGAACACTCTTTCTGGATGAAGTTGGAGATCTTCCCTTTCCATTACAAGTGAAGCTTTTAAGGGTTATTCAAGAAAAGGAAGTGACGCGAATCGGAGGAATCAAACCGACTAAAGTGGATGTCCGAATTCTTGCTGCAACCAATATGCAATTAGAAGAAAAAGTAAAAAGCGGAAAATTTCGCGAGGATCTATTTTTCCGTTTAAATGTGATCCCGATAATGATACCCCCGCTTCGCGAACGAATGGAAGATCTCATCCCATTAATCGAGATGTTCCTTAATGAATTCAATCAGTTTTACGGGCTGTCAAAAAAATTCACTCCAGATTCCTATGAAATGCTGTTGAAGTATAAGTGGCCAGGGAACGTCCGTGAATTGAAAAATGTTATCGAGCGGTGTTTTGTACTATCCGAAGATGATGCCATTAATTTAAAAGAAATTAATTTTCAATTATTTGTTCCGCAGGAAGTACCTAAGGTACAAAGTATGATGGACGATGAAGAAATTCGCCCCCTTAAGAAAGCGGTTATGGAGTTTGAGAAAAAACTAATAGGGAAGGCTATAGAGAAGTACGGGAATACTTATAGAGCTGCTGAAATTTTACATGTAGACCAATCTACCATTGTTCGAAAGTTACAAAAACTAAAAACGTAAATTATTGGTAAGACATCCTTCTTAATGATTTCCGTTCAATTTAAAGATAAAAACTAGGAAAAAGCCTTTTGCAAATAGCAAAAGGCTTTTGTCATTATTCAGGTATTTACCTCTCAACAATGTATAACCACATCAAAAATGGAAATTTGCATTTTTAATGAGAAAAGTAATCTATTTAATGCAGTGAAATAAACCTTTTCAGTTTGGCATAGTTTTTGCAAATAGTATTATATAAATTTTAATTTTGATTAGAAGGTGGTGATAATTCTGATTGAATACAACTTTCCTGACTTATCTTATCTACTCTCTCCAAAATCCGTTGCCTTTATAGGAGCATCGATTGACACCAATACAATTGGAGGAAGAGTACTTATTAATCTCCAAAAATCTCATTATAAGGGTAAAATCTATCCGGTTCACCCCGAGTACAATGAGATATTTGGGATAAGGACCTATCCTAATTTGATGAGTATACCTGAGCAGGTAGATACAGTTGTCATTATCGCAGCTGCAAGATCTGTCGTTCCTTTACTTAATGAATGTGAAGAAAAAAAAGTAAAATTCATTGTTCTTTTAACTTGCTTTGCTGAACCGGCTGAAGATCACCGTGTTTTAGAGAAAACATTAAGAGCGTTTTCTGATGGGACAGGAATCCGAATTTTAGGTTCCAACAGTTACGGCCTATTCAATATTAATGAACCGTTTGGCATCTCTTCCTCGCTGTTTTACGAACCGAACCGCTTACAAAAAGGAAGGATATCAGTTATCACCGTAGATGGAGGGTTAGGGAGAACCGTCCTGGATGCAGCTGATCGAGGAATTGGTTTCAATTATTGGATTTCTACCGGAAATGAATCTGATTTAGAAGTGGCTGATTTTATCAAATATATGGCATATGATTCCTCTACACAAGTCATTTTTGCATTAGTAGAAGGGATAAAAGATAAACAGAAATTTCGAAATGCGGCGAAAGCAGCGAACAGGGCAGGAAAGCCTCTGCTCCTATTTAATATTGGGAATCCGGAGACGGGAGTAGAGGATAATCAGGCAGGTATAATTTCGACTGCGGATATCAATGAACTGATTGATGTGGGATGGCTTTTTGTTACACATGGAATTCCTGCTGGAAACCGGATAGGTATATTTGCATACTCCCCTGGGATTAAAACTTTATTAGCCAATAAGTGTCGGTTAGCCAATCTTACTGTTCTCGACCTTACCAATAAAACAAAAGTACTTTTACAAGAACTAGCACCAGAGTTTGGGATGGCGTCAAATCCAATCCATTTAACGTCTTCCATTTTTCAAAATTTAGGAGTTTTTAGAGAATACCTGGAGATATTTGCTAACGATCCAAATTTGGATGTGGTATTCGTTCCATTTCCATACAAATTAGGAACCTACACGGAGATGATGGTGAGACAAACCATAGAAGTAGCAAAGCGTATGAATAAACCGATTATTCCGCTATGGACTTCTTTATCAGGTGAATTGGAAACGAGTTTCGAAATTTTGATTGATAGCCAACTGCCTTTTTATCGAACTGCCGATGCATGTATCCTTGCTGTCAAGCATTTTACAGATTATTACCTAAATCGGAGTGTCCTAATGAAAAAGAACATTTTATAGGAAGATTCTAAAGTGATTAAAAGGTAGCAAAGCGGATGAAGATCACAACTTAGATAATGCCAAAATACATTTATGTATGCTTAAGGAGGATGTAACAATGAATAATGGTGAGGTTGTTATTGTAAGTGCGGTAAGAACGCCGATAGGGCGGTTTGGTGGTTCTTTGAAGAACATCAACTCCGGCCAATTGGCTGCAATTGTGCTGCGGGAAGCAGTGCAGCGAGCGGGAATAGAACCGCAACAAATCGACGAAGTCATTTTGGGTGAGGTACGGCAAACCTCTGAGTCATCTAATGTCGCCAGGGTTGCTGCGCTAAGGGCCGGTATTCCAGAAACGACACCGGCATTTACAGTAAACCGGCTGTGTGCATCCGGCATGCAGGCTGTCGTTTCGGGGATTCAGCAAATCACCTTTGGGCAAGCAGAGGTCGTAGCTGCGGGCGGTACGGAGAATTTGAGCCGGGCACCAATCTATTTGCGGAATGCCCGCTTCGGTGAAGGCAATCCCCAATTAATAGATTCTCATACGGAAAATGGGGCGCAGCCGGCTGAAATCTATGGGAATCATATGAGTATGGTAGTGACCGCTGAAAATGTAGCGGAAAAATATCATGTGAGTCGGGAGGACCAAGATGCATTCGCTGCTGAAAGCCAGCGTAAAACGCAGCAAGCAAAGCAATTGGGCAGGTTTCAGGAAGAAATTGTAACGGTAACTGTCAAAGATAAGAAACAGACCATTGAATTTTCCGAAGATGAGCATCCACGGCCTAAAACGACAATAGAAACATTGGCTAAATTGCGTACCGTTTTAAAAGAAAATGGCACAGTAACCGCCGGAAACGCCTGCGGTCGAAATGATGGAGCCTCGGCAATGATTATTATGTCGGCTGATAAGGCAAAGCAGTTATGCTTAAAGCCGATGGCGAAAATTGTTGATTGGTCCACATCAGGGGTTTCACCGGAAATTATGGGAATCGGACCGGTTCCTGCCGTGAAAAAATTGTTGGCGAAAACGGGAATGAGCTTGTCTGATATCGGATTGATTGAACTAAACGAAGCATTCGCTTCACAATCGTTGGCTGTCATTAGAGAACTTGGACTCGATATGGAAAGAGTGAATGTCAACGGAGGGGCTATTGCACTTGGACATCCGTTAGGTGCAACCGGAGCGCGGATCATGACAACGCTAATGTTTGAAATGCATCGGCGTAATGTGCAATATGGAATTGCTACCTTATGCATCGGGGGCGGGCAAGGGATGGCGATATTACTGGAGCTGCTCTAAACTCTTAGAAGTCAATAATGAACCGAATTGATAACTGAATCCGAGCGGAAAAAATTAATATAGAACGACCGATTCATCTTCAAGCAATTAATTTGTGCAATTTTACATTGGATAAATGAATTATTACATTAATAGTTATGAATATTCTAAATAAATATAGCGAATTATGTACATTTTTATTTGGCACGTATATTGCATTAAGAGTTCAATAAATAGAGAACGAAATATTATAAAAATATTTTAATAGTAAAGAAAGTGTAACTTTTGACTGCTTATGTGTACCATTTATCTAATTGGAATTATTAGAAAAGTCAAAAAAAATTAAGTTTATGAAATGCATTTATGAAAATTGAACTTATGGAGGTCTAGAGCATGAAAGAAGCAATGAAGGCAAATATGGAGCATTTATTGGCACCAAAAAGTATAGCTCTCATCGGCGTATCCGGGGATCAATCAAGGGTGGGACATATCGGGGCAACGGGTTTAATGAACAATCTGATTAAATTCGGATATCAGGGGGACATTTATCCGATAAACCCAAAATATCAATCGATAATGGGTTGCAAATCATATCCTGATATTCAATCCTTGCCTAAACAAGTGGATTGCATAGTGATCGGATTAAAGCGGAAAATGGTTTTGCCGGTCATTGAGGAAAGTATCAAGAAGGGAATAAAGTCGGCAATTGTTATCACCTCAGGTTTCGCCGAGGATAATTCGATTGAAGGAAAGGAGCTGCAGCAAAAAATATCTGAAATTTCCCTAAAGAACGATTTTCGCATTTGCGGACCCAATTGTTTGGGTATAGTGAACGTACATCTTAACGCGGCTGCAAGTACTTCAAGCGGACTTTGGATTTCTCAGATACCAAAAGGACATGTTGCCTTTGTTTCACAAAGCGGGGCGCTGTCCAGCGCATTCCTTAGTCAGGCGGAAACGCTGGGGGTCGGTTTCAGCCATTTGGTTTCCACCGGTAATGAAGCGGATCTTCACATTGCTGATTATATAATGTATATGGCTGAAGACCCAAATACGAAAGTAATTGCAGCTTATATTGAAGGGATTCGTGACGGAGAACGATTTATTCAGGCGGCGGAAGCTTGCCGCCGGGCCGGAAAGCCGCTTGTTGTTTACAAGGTGGGAAAGTCGGAAAAGGCGGAAAAAGCTGCAAGAGCTCACACCGGATCATTAACAGGTTCCGATCAAGTTTACAATGCCCTGTTTAAACAGCAGGGCGTCATTAGAGCGCATACGCTGGACGGTTTATTGTTGGCAGCGGAAACGCTGGTTAAGCTGGAAGATAAAAGGGTTGGCAATAAAATAGGCGTGCTCTCCTCTTCTGGGGGCGCCGGCGGCGTTATTGCTGATTTTGCCGAGGAATTTGGGATGGTGATTCCCGATTTATCGGACAAGACATCACGACAACTGCGCGAAAAATTACCGTCTTTCGCAGCGGTAGGAAATCCGGTTGACGCAACAGCCGAAATCGCGCGCCACCCGGAGTTGTTTATTGATTTAGCTAAAATAATGGAAAAAGACGAAAATGTCGATATGATGCTGTTTTGTCTGACTACTTTGCCACCGATAGCTGCCAAAAGAATCACAGATACGTTTCTGGAGGCACAACATGAACTTGCCAAGCCTGCTATCATTTGTTGGTATTCGGGAAATCTCAACAATCCAGATTTTGATCGATTGAAACATTCCCGATATCCAGTCTTCAAAACTATCGAAACCTTATTTTCTACTATTTCTATTTTGCAAAAGCGAGAGAATCCAAAAACGAACATAACCATGGATTACAGTTCTTCGCTAATGGAGAAAAAATACATTAATAAATTGCGAAACGGTGAATCGCTTTCCGAGTATGAAAGCAAACATATCATCGAGTCTTTTAGAATTCCGGTAACGAATTCTGAACTGGTGCAGAGCATAGAACAAGCAAGGCAAGCTGCAGCAAGAATCACTTATCCCGTTGCACTAAAAATTGATTCGCAGGACATCCTTCATAAATCGGATAGCGGCTGTGTAGAATTGAATATTAAAAATGAAGAGGAGCTGGAAGTCAGTTACCAGATAGTTCTTCAAAACGCTGCCAAAGTCATGGGAGCAAGAATTAACGGTGTATTGGTGCAGGAAATGCTTCCACCGGCTAAAGAGGTGATTATTGGGGTTAAGAACGATCCGCAGTTTGGTCCCGTTGTCATGTTTGGATTAGGCGGAATTTTCGTGGAAGTGTTAAAGGATGTGTCGTTCCGGATCGCTCCGTTTGACAGAGAAACGGCCCTTTCCATGATCAAAGAAACCAAAACGTTCCGTATCTTAGAAGGAGTGAGAGGCGAGCAGGGTGCCGACCTTGAGACTTTGGCAGATATCCTGCACAAGGTTAGCCTTATGGCAGCTGCATTAAAGGATGAAGTGGAAGAGATTGATATTAATCCATTGATGGTCTTTCCGGAAGGGAGAGGCGCAAAAGCGGCAGATGCTTTAATTATTGGAAAAAGGGTGGTGGTATATGACCAACAAGCCGTTCGATGAAATGCAAATCGTTGAGGGAAGGTATTGGCAGGAAGGAAACAGGCTGCCGTTGGTGGAGGAACTTCACTAATTCAACGTTGATCCTCTCCCAATCATTGGGATTATCATATTACTTGTTCTAAGAAGAAGGTTTTAATATGTACTTAAGAAAATCCTATACGGTATGGATGTTTACATCTTTGTTATTCATTCAAATGACGGCATCCATGTCCCAGCTGGGCATTACTCCTATTTTGCCTTTTATTCAGCAAGAGTTACATTTATCGGTCGTACAAATGGGGTATTTGGCAGCCGCAGTTCAATTAGGAATCGCAATGTGTTCTATTCCTTTTGGGCTGCTAGTGGATTATTTCGGTGTAAAATGGATGCTCTTTCTTGGAGGGCTTTCGGTTGGGATGGCAAGCTTCAGTCTATATTGGCTGGAAGGATATGTGTTTATTCTGATTGCTTTCCTGCTTATTGGCATTTGCTATGCAAATTTTCACCCATCCATAAGTAAAGGGATCCTGATATTATTCCCGCCGCAGATTAGAGGTACTGGCATGGGAATTAGGCAAACAGTTGTAAGCGTTTCCGCTTTTATTGGGGCCGTTTGGCTTCCCTTTATGGCTGTAAACTATCATTGGAAGACAGGTTATTTGATCATTGGTTGCTTCTTGATGCTTATTAGTTTTACTGCTTTGTTTTTCCGGGATGTTGAACATGAAGGCCGTAAGATGAAAGATTCCGTGAACAGTTCGTTAACAAGAAGCCAATTTGTGTATGTTCTGCGAAACGAGACAATTCAAGCGATCTGCTTTACGACTCCATTTTTATTTATTGCCCAGTTCACAACGGCAGCTTATTTAGTGGTAGATGTGAACGAAAGGTTTGAAATCCCGCTGATCCAAGCAGGATATTTACTAGCTTTTTTGCAGTTTGGATCGATTGTTGGCCGGATTTTTTTTGGGATGCTCGGGGATTTGTTTTTTATGCACCGAAGAGAGCTATTGCTGGCGTGCATTTCGATTGCAACCGGCCTGATCATGCTTGCATTTGCACTGAACCCTTCTAACGGTTTTACAACACTCTCGATCTTTGCGTTTTTGATTGGCATGACAGGTTCGGGATGGGTTGGAATAATTAATGTTATTGTCATTGAATCAGTTGAAGCAAAGTATGTGGGAGTTGCAAGCGGCATTACAGCTACCTTGGGTTATTTAAGCCCGACGATAGGAACACCGCTCTTCGGATATTTACATGACTTTTTTGGTGGGTTTTCGCTTCCATGGATGATATTGGCAGGAAGTATGTTTTTCCCTGCTGTGGTTTTGTATCGCCTGCAAAGAAAGAAGGAACAGGATGTTGAAAGGACAAGCGTATCTGGTTAGGAGAGAAAAAGATGTGTAATAAGCAGCTTAGGTCTAAATAATTATTCTAGTTGAATTTATATGAAAGGAGGGGGAAGAGTGAGAGGAAAATATCGTTACCTGATCATGTCAATGCTTACAGTAATCACAATTATCAATTACATTGACCGTGGAGCTATTGCATATGCCGGAGAATTTATCATCGAGGAATATGGTTTGGATCTCAAATCATGGGGTCAAATCCTTGGTTTTTTTGGATACGGTTACATGCTTGGAGGTTTATTTGGTGGAATTTTGGCTGATAAGAAGGGGGCCAAATTTCTTTGGATCATAGCTGTAACAACTTGGTCTCTTTTTGAAATAGTAACGGCATTTGCTGGTGATATTGGGTTGACTTTGTTTGGTGGTTCTGCATTAATCGGCTTTGCTGTATTTCGGATATTATTTGGTGCTGCTGAAGGTCCATCTTTCACAGCTATTAACCGAACTGTGGCGAATTGGTCTGCCCCTGGTGAGAAAGCGTTCTTATTATCACTAGGACATGTAGGGGTACCCATTGGCGCTCTATTAACAGCGCCGGTTGCAGTCTTTTTAATATCCATTGTAGGGTGGAAAGG
The DNA here is from genome assembly GCF_014773385.1 of Metabacillus arenae. Lineage (GTDB taxonomy): Bacteria > Bacillota > Bacilli > Bacillales > Bacillaceae > Metabacillus_D > Metabacillus_D arenae. Next base: position 124,063 of record NZ_JACXAI010000014.1, read on the forward strand.
GATGTTTGTTGTTTTAGGTGTGCTTGGGCTGATATGGGTCTTGGTATGGGCAAAAATATTTACGGATTACCCCGAAAATCACCCGAGGGTTTCAAAGGAAGAGTTAGCTGAAATTCGTTCCTCAGAAGAGTTATTAGAATCAGAGAATGCACTTGAAATATCACAACATACTAATACATCTTGGTATCATTTTTTTAAAAACCCAACTCTTGTTCTAAATGCGCTAGGCTATTTTGGTACTAACTATGTAAGTTTTTTAATTTTAACATGGACACCTATATACTTACAGGACGTCTTTCATTACAATTTATCGTCTCTTTGGTATCTTGGAATGATCCCTTGGATAGGGGCTTGCATTACATGTCCGCTTGGTGCAAAACTTTCTGATCTACTGCGTCAAAAAACTAATAACTTGCGATTGGCTCGAACTGGCATAAGTATCATTTCATATTTTTTAACTGCTGTATGTTTTTTGATCATACTTACTGTTCATAGTCCGGGAGCGGTGCTATTCCTGATGTTTCTAGGAACATCGTTTACTTACCTTAACAGTACGCTATTTTGGGCGATTGTACTCGATACAGAGCCTTCGCGGGCAGGTGCATACGGTGGGATTTTACATTTTTTTGGTGCCTTTGCTAGTCTTTTAGCTCCAACATTGACGGGTTTCCTTGTCATGAATTACGGCTACACATCGATGTTTATTTCAGTGGTTGTTGCAGCTTTATTTACCATGGTTTGCATGGTTTTCGTTAAACCAGGTAAAAGAGTAAAGGAAAAGTTTTCTTCTGAATCCCAAGAAGTATCTCTTAATTGATAACGTTTTAAAGATTCAGTTCATATATCGAACCTAAGTCTCTGATGATGCAAATGCATTGTTTAGAAGGAGAGAGAGTAAATGAAAATATATGACAAATTATTTATTGGTGGCCAATGGGTTGAATCTAGTTCAGGAAAATTTATGGATATCATTAATCCTGCGAATGAGGAAATTTGGGCGAAGGTTACAGAAGGTATGGAAGCCGACGTCGATGAGGCTGTTAAATCTGCTAGATTTGCCTTTGATCATGGTATTTGGCGTAAGATGAGTACATATGAGCGTACTGAAATCTTACGAAAAATGGGGCAATTAGTACAGGAAAATGCAGAACATTTAGCAAGAATGGAAACATTGGAGAATGGAAAGCCTTATCATCTCGCTTTGCGCGAAGCTCAAAATAATCCTCAATGGTGGTTTTACTACGCGGGAATTGCCGATAAAATTCACGGGGAAACCATCCCTTTCGAAGACAATAAACATATTTTTACACTGAGAGAACCTTTAGGTGTGGTCGGTGCTATTACAGCTTGGAATACACCTTTGCTTATGGCAACTCAGAAACTATCAATGGCGTTAGCCGCAGGAAATACGGTTGTATTAAAACCTGCTAGGACAACCCCGATAACCGCATTAGAACTAGCAAAACTGGCTGAAAAAGCAGGTTTTCCTCCAGGAGTAGTTAATGTGGTAACAGGTAGAGGGGAAACAGCAGGAAATAGATTAGTTTCACATATGGATGTAGATAAACTTACTTTTACGGGAGCAACAGAGACTGCGAGAAAATTGATGAGCACTGCTTCCGTTAATATGAAAAAGCTAAGTTTTGAACTTGGCGGAAAATCCCCTCAAGTCATTTTTCCTGATGCTAATTTAGATGCTGCTTTTGAATCCGCAGTTACAAACGCTTTTGTATTAACAGGTCAAAGCTGTACGCTTGGTTCACGTGTTCTTGTACATCGAGACATTTATAAAGATTTTGTCTCAAAATATATTGAAAAAGTGAAGGAATTAACTGTGGGTGATCCTTTTACAAATGTTGATCTTGGTCCACATGCGCATGAACAACAACTTAATACAACATTAGATTATATTAATATCGGTCTAGAAGAAGGAGCAATTCTTGCCGCTGGTGGTGAGCGCCCAAGTGATTTGGCAAATGGATACTATATTCAACCAACTGTTTTTGTAGATGTAGACCCATCCATGCGTATTGCAAAAGAAGAGATTTTTGGCCCTGTTGTTTCTCTTATTCCATTCTCAGATGAAGAGGAAGCAATTGAAATTGCAAATAGTGTTTCCTATGGGTTAACCTCTGGAGTTTGGACGAAAGATACGTCTCGCGCTTTTAGAATGGCAAAAAATATAAAGGCTGGTACTGTTTGGCTAAATACTTTCAGGTATGTCCGTTGGGTAACACCTTATGGTGGTTATAAAGCCAGCGGCTGGGGCAGAGAAAATGGAATAGAGGCTATTAATGAATACACTCACGTAAAAACTGTGGTAGTTGATCTTGAAAATTAAAAAAACAAAATGGATGTAATTTTACAGATAGTTTACAACTAATTTTCAATGTATATCTATTGGAATGATGATGCCTTAATTGGTATTGGTTTCATTTATGCTGATATTGATTATTGTAGGGTCTTAAGAAAAATCTTCTAGGTGTAATTAATAAAATTTGAAAGGATGTAAATAAATGAGATTAGAAAACAAAGTTGCTGTCATTAGTGCAGGTGCTTCTGGAATGGGAAAGGCCGGAGCAATGTTATTCGCAAAGGAAGGAGCAATAGTAAATATCCTAGATATTAATCGTGAAAATGGAGAACAAGCTGTAAAAGAAATAAGAAATAATGGTGGAGAGGCAAACTTTTACTATACAGACATGTCAGATGTAACAGCTATTAAAACTTCGGTTGATAAAATTAAACATGAGTACAATCGTATTGATATTCTATGGAATCATGTAGGGATTCCAGGGCCATCAGGCTTATTAGAGGTAGAAGAAAACGATTATGACTTTTGCATGGACCTAAATATTAAAAGTGGATTTTTTACTACTAAGTATGCGGTTCCTGCCATGGAAGAAAGAGGCGGGGCCATTATTTTTACTACTTCTGCATCCGGTGTACAAGGATCTCCTTTTAGTCCAGTATATTCAGCGGCTAAGGGAGCAGTCGTTAATTTAGTTAGAGCCCTTGCAAAAAATCTGGGTCCTAAAAATATCAGAGTAAATAGTGTAAGTCCCGGTTTAACTGAAACCCCAATGATGAATCAATTCTTAAAACGAAATGAAGACGATGATCTGGAAGAGAACAAAAAAATCATTACAAGTAAAATCGCACTTGGAAGACTTGCCTCTCCAAATGACATAGCGTATGGAGCATTATTTCTTGCTTCAGAAGAATCCACCTACGTTTCTGGTATAAATCTACCTGTAGATGGAGGGCAGACAGCCTAAAAAATAGTTCTATCTTTTAAGTTGTGTGCGATTTACGATGATTCCACAGAGATTGCCCTAGGCTTTTTATGAAAAAAGTGACTTTCGTAAAAGTTCCTTTTTAATTATGTAACGCAGGAAATAATTTACTAACCATTCGGAAAATCATCATATTCCTTAATATTGTTAATTGATATAAAAACGGCCACAAGTGTTTTATTAAATTGATTAAATATTAAATTTTAGTAGTTAAACAAATATAAAGTCCTTTATACTGGGGTACTACATCAGAAACGAGTTCATCCATTTCATTACAAATAATTTAGGGAGTGGTAATAAAAATGAATAAAATAAGACAAAAAGTTTCATATTTAATTATTTTTCTCCTTTCAACAATGATTTTGGCAGCGTGTTCATCCACACAATCAGGGGGTAATGGTCAAGATAATGCAAAAAACGATAAGAATACATCAAGTTCAAACGGCCCTTCTTCATTTACTGTAATAGGAGGAACAACTATTGGTGCTACAAGTGATATTGTTGCAACACTTGGGGAAAACGGAGCTCGAATTGCTTTTCCAGATGCAGCTATAAGAAAAACTCCAGGTTCAACCACGGAAGCTGCTACGAAGGTTAATGATGGGCTGGCTGAGATTGGGTATGCTATTCCGCCAAATAATTATGATGCTTTCCATGGAGAAGGTGTATATAAAGGGCAAAAACATGAAAATTTACGGTTAGTTTTATCAATAGATGATCCATCTTATATAACAATTCTTGCATTGGAGTCATCTGGGATTGACACAGTAGAGGATTTAAAAGGCAAAAGGGTTGGCATCGGAGACGGACGAACCGTAAGCAGTAATGTTGGGATTGAAATTCTGAAAGCGGTAGGTTTAGAAGAAGACACCATGAAAAAAAGCGGGGGTGCAATTATTACTGGTGATTGGGGTGAGCAATACAGAATGCTTGGAGACGGACAATTAGATGCTGTTATATCAGGTATAGCTCAACCTGCCACGGCAATAACGGAATTGAGCGCAACTAAAGATGTTAAGCTTGTTTCAATTAGTGAGGAAGTATTAAATAAAGTGACCCCTATAACAAAATTTTTTATGACAGAGCTGCCAGCTAAAACGTTTGATTGGCAAAAAGAGGATTATCGTACATTAGCCACGGTATCCCAATTAGTCACAAGTAAAGAAGTGTCTGAAGAGTGGATTTATGAATTTACCAAGGCATTTTGGGAAAATCAAGAAGAAGTCATATGGCCTGTTCAAAAACATTGGAATGGGAAGGACTTTAGCCAAGAAGCCCTATTAGGTAATGATGATATAATACCTATTCATTCTGGAGCAGAAAAATATTATAAGGAGGCAGGAATATTACCCTAAAAAGTAGTTAAGGGGGAAATTTTACTGACTGTGGGGGATTCATTCCATCATCAGGTGGGGATAGAATGAAAAACACATCGATGCCCATCTTACAGACAGAAAATGACACGATTTCTCTGGAGGGTGGCCTGGAAATTGCAACACTTGTCTTTTCATTTTTGAAATAAGAATAATAAAGGATAGGTGGTTTGTCATGGTAGATGTAAATGAAAGAAAAGATATAAGTTCCGAAAAGATAGCTATGGATAGTGAAAGCCTTTATGAAAAATTAATCGATAAAAAAGAGTCCATGCTTTCAAGAATTTTACTATTTATTGTATTAATTGTTTCATTGATAACTATTTTCAATCAGTTACTAGCTGCCTATTATGGTGCGATGGAACCATTTCTTCAAAGGTGCTTGACTCTCATCGCTTTTTTGATCTTAGCTTTAATCTTATTTCCATTAAAGGAAAAGGGACAGGGTTTAAAATTTAGGTTGTTTCGAGCGTTAGATTTAATCATGATTGTATTGATTATTTTTAGTGCATATTGGATCTTTCATGATTGGCCCAATTTTACAGACAGATGGAGGAATCCGAGTTTACTAGATTACGCAGTGAGTTTATTTTTAATACTTGTCACTTTAGAGTTGACTCGTCGAACGATAGGTTGGGTTCTCGTTATTCTTACAGGAATATTTTCGATTCATGCATTATTTGGAGAAATGTTTCCTGGTACACTTAAAGCGGCTAATATAGCACCAGAACGTTTAATTGAAATTATTTTTATGGGAGTATATGGGATATTTTCTGAACCAATAGCAGTACTAGGGAGTTATTTATTAATTTTTATCGCTTTTGGAACAATACTAAGTTATGTGGGTGCATCTAACTTCTTTAAAGATTTGGCTATCAGTCTAGTTGGAGGAATTGCTGGGGGTGCTGCCCATGTAGCAACATTAAGCAGTGCATTTCTAGGTTCAATTAGTGGAAGCCCTATCGCTAATGTTATGACGACTGGTATTTTTACCATTCCTTTAATGAAAGCAAGTCGTTTTTCTTCTACATTCGCAGGTGCGGTAGAGTCCGTTGCATCAACAGGAGGACAGTTGATGCCTCCTATCATGGGAACAGCAGCTTTTATTATGGCAGCCTTTATTGGTGTTCCTTACTGGGATATTGTAGAAGCTTCGCTTTTACCATCACTGCTGTTTTATATCGCAGTATTTTGGACAATTTTTCTTTATGCAAAAAGAAATCGTTTAGAAACAATTCCAAAGTCAGAGAGACCTTCATTTAGGAAAACCCTTGTTCAAGGTGGGCATTTATTACTCCCATTAATAGTGATTACTGGAGCTATGGCTTATGGTAGTTCAGTCATTATGTCTGGAGTATATGGTCTATTTTCACTAATCGTACTTGGATTAATTAAGCCCTATCAAACAAAAAGATTGGGTGCAATTAAATTAGTGCAAGCCTTTCAAACAAGTGCTATTAACACTGTTCCTGTTGCTATGGCCTGCGGAGCTGCCGGAATTATTGTTGGTGTTATGAACGTTTCTGGACTAGGTGATATCCTTTCTATGTTAGTAATGGATATTTCAGGGGGAAATATTTATATTGCAATCATTGTAACAGCTATTGTTGCGATAATATTAGGATTGGGATTACCTACACCTGCAGTATACGTTACAATGGCCATCACTATTGTTCCTGCTCTTGTAAATTTGGGCGTCGACATGTTGGCTGCACATTTCTTTGTTTTTTATTATGGAATTGTGTCTGGAATTACACCTCCAGTGGCATTAACATCCTATGCCGCCTCAAGTATATCGGGTGCTGATCCAAATAAAACTGGAAATGAATCCTTTAAACTAGGAGTTGCAACTTATGTACTCCCAATCATATTTATTTTAGAACCGGCCCTAATCTTACAAGGGACTGCGATGGAAATTATATTAGTGTTTATTTTATCCTTAACAGTAATTTTCTGCCTTGGCATTACTATGAGTAAATGGTTTCTTTTACCTATAAATTTATTAGATCAGATTATATTAATTTTTGGAGCGGTTGCATTAATTGTTCCAAATGTTTTTACTTGTATAATTGGATATCTAATCGTGCTCTATTTTATTACAAAACAGATAATGAAGAAAATCAACTCTAAGGATTTAAAACCCTCTAATGAACTTGCACAGTAGACATTTATTTTCATGTAATCCAAGATTAGACAGAGGTATAAAGTGAAACGGAAACAATATTGTCAAGTTAATTCAAATTCTATGAAGGAGGAGATTACAATGTATAATGCTGCAGGCTGGATAATAGTACTGTTATTTTTGGTTAGTTGTTCAATCCTTGGTTCAAATAATTATCAAATAATTACACCTTTTCGTTTTATATTATATTTTCTATTAGGAACGATCATATTTCAGATTATTATAATTGTTTTATATAATAGATTTTCTCAAGTAAATATCAATAATGATTCAAAAAATGAGTAGACGGTTCCAAAAAAGCCTTTCACAGATAGTGAAAGGCTTTTGTCATATGTAGGTATTTAGCTCTCAACAATGTATTACTACATTAAAATGTAAATTTGCATTTTGAGACATAGTAAAATCAAGCTTCTACTAGTATTTTCTGTTGGCATGAATTTTGCATTATTACTATTAATAGATTAACAAAACTAGTAGGAGGCGGTGAGCAAAAACGAAAGGCTTATACCAAGTGTTATGGAAGTTCCGGTTGAAGTAGAAAATAGCGCTCATCGCTATCACATGCAAGAATTCTACACGTGATGAAAGATTTCGCTAAAAAGGAATCAAACCAATCATTTTATTTTGGTCTGATGAGGAAGGACAGCGTTAGTAGCTAATTTGAAGGGTTGTGAAAATTTTATGAAAAGTATAGTACGTATTGGGAGTGGGTCTGCTTACGCTGAGGATGATTTAATGCCAGCTAGTGATTTGGCGGAAAAAGGGGAATTAGACTATATCTGTTTTGATTCTTTAGCTGAACGTACGTTGGCACTTGCACAGATGAGAAAAATTAACAATCCACAATTGGGCTATGATTTAAGATTAGAAGAATTGGTTAAAACATTTGCTCCTTATGTTGAAAAAGGAAAATTAAAAGTAATTGGAAACATGGGAGTTGCCAATCCAATTGCAGCCGTGGAAAAAGCAGTGGAAATATGCAAACAATTGGGGCTTCGCAATGTTAAATTTGCATCCATAACAGGAGATGACATTTCAGATAAAATAGAATCTATTGATCCTATATTGTGGGAAACGGGGAAACGACTAAGTCAACTTAGCGGTAAAGTCGTATCGGCTAATGCTTATATCGGAGCAGAGCCCATTGTCGAGGCACTGGAGAAAGGAGCCAATTTTATAATTGGTGGCCGGTTGGCGGATCCGTCCTTATATATTGGTCCAATGGCTTATGAATTTAACTGGTCATTGAACGACTGGGATAAAATTGGACAAGGAACGTTAATCGCTCATCTGTTAGAGTGTGGAACTCATGTAACAGGAGGGAATTTTGCTGATCCCCCTTATCGAGTAGTACCTGAATTAGATCATTTAGGATTGCCAATAGCGGAAATAGAGCCATCAGGGAATGCGATTATTACCAAATTAGATGATACAGGGGGCATGGTAACGGCAGGTACAATAAAAGCTCAAATGGTATACGAAGTCCATGATCCTGAACAGTATCTAACACCTGATGTTACTTGTAATATGCGGAATGCGAAAGTATTGGAAGAAATAAAAGATCGTGTGGCTGTATGGGGTGCAACAGGACAAAAATGGCCTGATACATTAAAAGTTTTAGTGGGTGTTTTTGAAGGATATATAGGTGAAGGAGAGGTATCTTTTGCAGGCCCAGGTGCATCTGAACGTGCAAAACTTAGCAGGGAAATATTGTATAAAAGGATTAATCGACGCTATGGTGAAAAAATCGAAGAACTAAGAATTGACATCATCGGATTGGACAGTATTCATGGAAGTGCAACATCCTTGCTAAACGAAACCTTACATGATGTTCGAGTGCGTGTGGCTGCTCGTACTCATGATAAGAACATTGCTGAAGCCATAGGAAAGGAAGTAGAATGGCAGTTTTTTGGTCCTTCTGGCGGGGGCGGATTCAGGAAATACGTCCGTGAGGTATTAGCCATGTATTCCACATTAGTGCCTAGAAACGAATTTCAATACAAGGTTGAGGTGAAGGAGGTTCAGTATGTCTAAAGTCCAGTTAAGAGAAGTGGCATTTGCCAGATCTGGAGATAAAGGAAATACCTCTAACGTGGGAGTGATTCCATATAATGAAGATGACTATGAATGGTTGAAAAGAGAATTAACTGTAGAGAAAGTAGCTGGGTTATATGGAGAACTGGTAAAAGGAGAAATACGAAGATATGAGTTTGATGGCATCAAGTCTCTCAATTTCGTAATGGAAGAAGCTTTGTCTGGTGGTGTATCCCGGTCCTTAAATCTAGATGCTCACGGAAAATCGATGGGTAACTTGATTTTACGGTTAGAAATCGAACGTTAATAAAGGAGGTATTGCTTCTTGAAGAACGAAAGTGTCGGCATGCTTATTGAGAAGATGGCGAAAGAAGATCCACATAAAGAATGGCTCTTTTTTGAAGAGCAAATCTATACTTTTGAAGAGCTTAATCGAAACGTAAACCGAGTTGCTAACATCTTAAGTACTTTGGAAGTGAGTAAGGGAGATAAAGTGGCCATTATTATGGCAAATTCTCCTGAATTTTTAAATACTTGGTTTGCTTTAGCCAAAATAGGTGCTGTGATGGTGCCCATTAATACCACTACCAAAGGTGAAATGCTGGCTTATATTTTAAATCACTCTGATGCAAAGGCACTTTTTATTCATGATGAGTTTTATCCATTATATCTTGAGATAAAGAATCAACTAGATAACATTCAGCATGTGATATGTGTTGAAGGGGCTAACTTGAAAAATTCTAAAATGGCCCTCTCTTATCAAGAGTTATTTAAAAACTCTTCGGATATTTTTAATGCTGATGAAAATGTAAAACGAAATGATTTGATGTGTATTTTGTACACTTCTGGTACGACGGGATTACCCAAAGGGGTCATGTTAAGTCATAACAGCTATTTTATCACAGGTGAATATACAGCCAAATATATCTATGAGTTTAAAAATGGAGATCGCATATATACTTGTTTGCCTTTGTTTCATGTGAATGCACAACAAGTAACAACGATGCCAGCCCTTCTGACCAAAACTCCTTTAGTATTAGCGAAGAAATTCAGCGCTTCAAATTTCTGGCGAGACATGGTTCGTTATGAGGTTACGGTATTTAAATTTATAGGCGCTATGCTTTCCATACTCTATAAGCAACAGGAGAATGAATTTGAACACCAGCACAAAGTCCGTTTAGCCACAGGATCGCCTGTACCAAAAGAGATATGGAAGCAGTGTGAGAAAAGGTATAATATCCGGTTATTAGAAGGTTATGGTTCTACCGAAACTGCAACCGCTTGCTTGTACAACACATTGCAAGAATTTCGTATTGGCTCATGCGGCAAGCCGTTGCCGCACTTTGATGTCCGGATTTTTGATGAAAATGATCGAGAACTTCCTGCGAATCAACCAGGTGAAATTGTTGTTAAAGCGTTTGAAGAACATGTGTTAATGAAAGGTTATTTCAAAATGCCCGATAAAACCGAAGAAGCTATGAGAGGAGGATGGTTTCACACGGGTGATAGGGGCTATCGGGATGAGGATGGATATTTTTATTTTGTTGATAGAATGAAAGATTCTATCCGCAGGCGCGGTGAAAACATTTCATCTTACATGGTGGAGAAAGCGATTACCGATCACCCTAAAGTGTTGGAATGTGCGGCAGTAGGTGTCCCCGATGAGTTAAGTGAAGAAGAGGTAATGGTATACATTCGATTGCAGCCTGGAGAAGAATTGGAACCCCAGGATCTAATCAATTGGTGCAAAGAGCACATGTCCTCTTTTATGATTCCCAGGTATGTGGAGTTTGTTGAAGATTTCCCTAGAACACCAACTCAGAGAATTCAAAAGTATAAATTAAGAGTGAAGGGAATTGGTCAAGCATGGGATAGGGTAAAGTGTAATTTAATATGAAGGTGTTTTAAACGATTGTACCCGAGGGGGAATGAAAGTGGAAAATCAAGCTGTATTGTATGAAGTTCAAGATCAAGTGGCGATCATTACCTTGAATGAACCTGATTCTCGGAATGCTCTAAGTTCATCGATCCGTAAAGGACTTTGGGATGCATTTTCACGACTTCGTGATGATAGCAATGCCAAAGTAGGAATTGTTACTGGAATAGGTAAAGCGTTTTGTGCTGGGGCCCATCTTAAGGAGTTTGCAGAAAATAAAACAGCAGTGCCTGACCGAAATATTATGCCCATGTTAAATAGGAACATCTGGGTGAATAAACCTGTTATCGCAGCAGTGAATGGTGATGCCCTCGGTGGTGGTTTTCTTCTTGCTCAGACATGTGATTTGGCAATTGCTGCAGACAATGCCCGTTTTGGTATGCCGGAAGCTCGTTGGGGGAGAGGAGCCCCCTGGTCTGTTCCTTTATTGAATATGATCCCGCAAAGAATTTGGATGGAAATGGCTTTAACCGGTCAGTTAATCGATGCGAATCGGGCATATTCTATTGGATTATTAAACGATGTGGTTCCGATTGCTTCTCTTATGGAGAGGTCGATGGAGTTGGCACAAAGTATTGCAGCAGGTGCTCCGTTGACAATAGCTGCTACACACAAGATGGTTTATTTGGCAACAGAGATGGGCCGAACGGCTGCCTGGGAGACAGCGGATGCAATTTTTGAGAAGGTATATGAGAGCGAGGATGCTCTAGAAGGACCGTTATCGTTTAAAGAAAAGCGCCCGCCTAATTGGAAAGGAAGATGATTAAATTCTCATTCAAGGTAATTAAAATAAAGAGGTATCAATGATAAATCAACAACGAAGGGAGCAAAAAATAATGATAGACGTTAAAAACTATGGATTTACAGAAGAGCAGTTAATGTTACGTGATACAGTCCGTAAATTTATAAAGGAGTATGTTCCGGAAGAGTATGCTCGTAAATGTGATCAAGAAAAGAAAGTACCTTGGGAAGCATTTCATAAAGCTGCAGAGATGGGATTGTTAGGAGTCGTTATCCCCGAGAAATATGGCGGGGCAGGATTAGGATTTACAGAGCTTGGAATTGTGCTAGATGAACTATCATACGGTTACCTTGAGTTGGCTACTATGATTTACAGAGCGTCTGTTCATGGGGCTGAATCTTTATTAACTTACGGTTCAGAAGAACAAAAAGATAAATACCTTCCTTTAATAGCTAAGGGAGAATTCAGATCATCCTTGAGCTTAACAGAGCCTAATTCCGGTTCTGATGCTGCTTCTATTCAAGTGAGAGCGGTACGAGATGGTGATTATTTTATCATCAACGGACAGAAAATTTTTAATTCTGCGGTGAACATCGCAACTAGAACGGTATTGGCTGCTCGAACAGATACAAGTGTACCAAAACATAAAGGAATCACATTGTTTTTTGTAGATCCAACTACGCCAGGGATTGAAATTCAACGAATGGACACTATGGTTTTCCGAGCGCTTGGAACCTATCAAGTATTTTATAACGATGTTCGCATTCATAAGGATGATATGTTAGGTGAATTGAACAACGGATGGAAGCACCTTATGACCAATTTGACGAAAGAAAGGTTCGCGATTGCAGCGATGATGACAGGGGCAGCACGGGCAGCAGTGGATACGGCTATTGATTATGCAAAGCAGCGTATACAATTTGGACAGCCCATTAGTAAATTTCAAGTCATTCAGCATAAGCTAGCAGACATGAAAATGGAAGCTCATTTATCACATCTGATAACCTATGATTTAGCAAACCGTATTGATGCGAATGTTCCTAGTAGAATGGAAGCTTCTATGGCTAAAATCTTTGTAACTGAAGCCTATAACCGAATTGCAAATCAGGGAATGCAAATTTTAGGTGGGTATTCGGTTACACCTGAGTTTCCGATGGAAAGACATTATAGAGAATCCGTACTCCAGCGTATCGGTGGGGGAACGAATGAAATTCTTAGAAATTCCATTGCTAAGGATTTGGAATTATAAGTTATAGAATTCATGGCTTTATTTAGGGAGGCTAGTTAATGTTTATAGATATTAAAGATAAAGTTATTATTATTACGGGAAGTTCAGGTGGAATCGGGAAGGAATTAGCAATAAAATTTGCTGAATTAGGGGCAAAAGTTGTCATTAATGGTCGTAAAGAAGAAAAAATTCAAGAAGTGTATAACATCATTAAAAGCAGGGGCTGTGAACCACCACTAGCTATTCAAGCCAATCTAAGAAAATACGAGAATGTGGAAAATTTAATAAATAAAACATATGAGCAATATGGCAAGATAGATGTATTAATTAATAATGCGGGGGGATCATTTTCAGCTCCAGCCGAGGAAATATCTGCAAATGGATGGAATGCGGTTATAGAAACAAATTTAAGTTCGGTCTTTTACTGTTCAAAAGCAGCATTTAACATTATGCGGAATCAGCAGCATGGGGGGAAAATTATAAATATATCATCCGTTGCTGCTTTCTTGCCGGATGTACATTATTCGCCCTACTCCGCTGCCAAAGGAGGATTAAATCTACTAACAGAAACACTTGCGGTGGAATGGGCAAAGTATAATATTCTTGTTAATGGGATTGCTCCAGGATTTATTGATACAAAAGCCTCAATTAATCAAGGTTCCGGTGATACGAATGAGATAGCACTAAGAAGACGTGGAAAACCAGAGGATCTATTTGGAGCTGCACTACTTTTGGTTAGTGATCTAAGCAATTATATTACAGGAGAAACAATACGAGTTGATGGAGGGTTAAGAGGGGCATTGCGTAATGTGTAAATAACCTAGTTTAATTTTCAGGGGGCAAAGATTAAACGATCAAAACTGTTATACTAAAGTCCACGGATGAGCTTGCCATAATCTTTTCTAACCAAGACTAGTATTCTGTCATTTGTCCAATGACAGAATACTAGTACGATATTTAGTTCTATTCACTATACATTGTAAGGGTCACCAAATCCCCTTAAAGATATTTAACAATTTTAATTGATTTGTTCAGTAATTAACAAATGGAGTTCGTTTAACCATTGCAAGCATCCTGTTTCTGTTTATAATTATAGACAAATGTTCATTAATGTTCTTGTCTACTAACAGAGCAGCTATTTTATTAACTAAAATGAAAGCGCTTCCTGTTCACGAGGATTTGCAGCAGGGCACTTTGGATATCAATTTGGCGAGTAGAAAGATTGGAACACAGATAACCTGCCAACGACCGTTTCAATTCGACTTCCTAGCCAAGTGCAAAATTTGTAATCATGCAGAGCTGCATCAAAAAATGGAAAATTACATCAACTTCATATATTTAGACATAGTAAAAGCAAGTTTCTGCTAGTAATTTCTGTTGGCATGCATTTTGCAATGTACTATTAATAGATTGAAAAGTAGTAGGAGGTAATGAATCCAATCGTATTTCTCGGTAGGACATAAATGTTTATACTATCCGAGAATCTAAGAAATGTTCAGAACTTGTTGAGGTTAAAATTGTCTTTGTAAAAGACCGAAAAAGAAGCCATTGGGGAAGGAGTTTAAAAAATATGAGATTAAAAGATTTAAAAGATAAGGTAGTAATCATTACTGGATCTGGCAGTGGTATCGGTCAATCATTAGCAAAAGGGTATGCTGAGCAGGGCGCTAAAGTTGTTATTACCGATGTTTCACTAGAGAAAACTTCAGAAACAAAGGAAATCATTGATAAATGTGGAGGAGCCTCAATCGCTTTAAAGTGTGATGTTACTCAAGAAAAAGATGTAATGAATATGGTAGAAGAAGTAATCAACAAGTTCAATACGATTGATATTCTAGTTAATAATGCTGGAGTTGAAATTGGAACTAAACCAATAATAGAGATGAAACAAGAAGAATGGGATATTTTAATGAATGTTAATTTAAAAGGCGCATTCCTGTGTTCAAAACATGTTGGGAAATTGTTTTCTGAAAAAAGAGAAGGTGTATTGATTAATATTGGTTCTTTAACTGCTAAAATACCTCGATGGAATCTGGGAGCATACAGCACATCAAAGTCAGGGATAGCACAACTAACAAGAGTTCTGGCATTAGAAATGGCAGAATATAATGTGCGGGTCAATGCAGTATGTCCTGGTGCAACGAATACTCCAATGTTTGAAGAAACAAGAAGAAATAATCCTGATTTTACATTCGATCATTTTATTTTAGGAAATTCTAAAACATTTAGAGCGGGTATCCCATTAAGGTGTACAGCTGATCCAGAGGATCAAGTAAATGCAGCTTTATTTCTTTCATCATCAGTTGCTAAGCATATCACAGGACAACTGTTATTTGTTGACGGAGGAGAGTCGATTATTTAGATAAAGAGTCAAAATTAACGGCGTTTTGGGCAGCAGAGGCTTCTGCTGGCTAAAAGTCATTTTTATTGCTGTCACTACAGGTGCAAGAAAAAAAGCAGCATGTATCATTTAAGGGGAAAATTGGAGTAACTGAAACAATTCCCATCAGGGTCAAGGAATCTAATTTTTGTTGACATGTGTCTTGCTATAACAAATAGATTATTAAATTGTTAGAGAGGTGGAAATATGGAACAGAAAAATCCCATAAAACGTTATCAAATGTACATCGGCGGGGAATTTGTCGATTCATCTGATCAAGCTTATATTGAATCAATCAATCCTGCTTCAGGAGAGCTTTGGACGTACATACCAAAAGGAGAAAAAGAAGATGTGGACAGAGCCTTTCAAGCTGCACGGCGATGCTACGAATCAGAGGAATGGAGAGGCTTATCTCCTACTAGACGGGGCAGATTGCTGCGTAAGCTGGCAGAAGCCATAGAAGATAATGCAGAACATCTGGCGAGAATCGAAACGCAAGATAATGGCAAGCTGTATCGCGAGATGGTGACTCAGCTAAAGATGATTCCTTCTTGGTATGAATATTATGCTGGTTTAGCAGATAAGGTTGAGGGAACGGTTATTCCGCTGGACCGACAAAGCGTATTAAATTATACCTTGCGGGAACCTTTAGGTGTCGTAGCCTGCATCACGCCATGGAATTCACCGCTTCTGCTCGCCACGTGGAAAATGGCTCCTGCATTGGCTGCAGGAAACACTATTGTACTTAAGCCATCGGAATTCACGTCGGCATCCTCTTTGGAATTTGCCGAAATATTCCATGAGGTAGGTTTCCCAGCAGGGACTCTTAATGTGGTTACGGGATACGGCCATACGGTAGGGGATCTTATTTCTAAGCATCCACTTGCGGATAAGGTTGCCTTTACCGGCGGTACCGAAACAGGTCGTAAAGTAGCGATCAATGCCGCTTCTCATTTGGCCGATGTTACATTGGAGTTAGGAGGAAAAAGCCCAAATATCGTTTTTGCTGATGCGAATCTAGATGCGGCCGAGGCAGGGGTGATTGCTGGAATATTTGCAGCTAGCGGGCAAACGTGTATTGCTGGTTCCCGCTTATTCGTGGAAAGGTCTATTGCGGATTCGTTTGTAGATAGATTGGTGAAACGTGCAAATGAAATAAGATTAGGAGATCCTATGCAGCCCGATACTCAAATGGGACCGGCTGCTACACCTGGCCAATTAAAGAAGATTGAGGATTATGTCAATATTGCTATCAATGAGGGGGCATGTGTATCGGCTGGGGGAAAACGGCCAAGCCAACCAGAATTGTCAGAAGGATTATATTACCACCCTACGATCTTAACCGGCGTTGATAATTCTATGAGAATTTGTCAGGAAGAAGTCTTTGGTCCAGTACTATGCGTTATTCCATTTGATAGTGAAGAAGAGGTCGTGAAAATGGCCAATGATACGGAATTTGGACTTGGGGCAGGCATTTGGACAAACGATCTGAAAAGGAGCCACAGGATGGCACGAGTCATAGAATCCGGAACAGTCTGGATCAATACTTACCGGGCATCAGCTTATAACTCCCCCTTTGGTGGGGTTAAAAACAGCGGGCTAGGTCGTGAAAACGGAATTGAGGCAATTTATGACTACATGCAAATGAAGAGTGTTTGGATTGAGCTCTCGGATGAAATCAGTGATCCTTTCACTGTTCGTACCTAACACTCAATTCAAGTGAGGGTGATAAAGCTCTACCTATTGAGTTGTCTAACAAAATGTATGAGGTATGGTGGGAAGTAAAAGTCAGGGGAACGGTTACTAAATAATAAGAACAAGCCGTAACCGTTCTTTATATAATTCAAGATTAGTGACTAAGAAAAAAATTTAATGATTGAGAGGCGAACCATGAACGTTGAACAGTTAGCAAAATTACAATATAAACAGGTAAACTCCATTTATCCGATTATTGGTGGAGAATGCAACTTACAAACTGTCAATGCCGAACCTTGGCTGAAAGTATCTGATGAAGGTATTACGTTAGAAGGATTGTGTTTTGACCGTCAGGGTAATTTGTATTTTGTTGATTGTTCCGGTGATAATGTATGCCGGGGCAGCTTTCCTGATCGAGAAATAAAGATTATCTACCATTCACCGGGTTTACACCCGGCTGCAGTGAAAATCCATAAAGATGGCAGACTTTTTGTCTGTGCAGTGGGTGACCTTAAAAGTACAGGTTGTATTTTAGCCATGCAACCAGACGGATCAGATGTAGAAGAAATTGTACCCCCAAGTGCGGGGTATTGTGTTAACGACATGGTATTTGACCAAAAAGGCGGATTTTACTTTACCGATTTTAAAGGGATCCCCACCAACACTATAGGTGGTGTTTATTATGTATCTCCGGACTTCGGTACAATCCTGCCTGTTTTACAAAACATGGCTGCTCCGAATGGAGTTGCCTTAAGCAAGAATCAAAAATACCTTTGGGTTACGGAATTTAATGCAAATCGGCTGCATCATATTAATTTGTTAGAGGACGGCATTCAGATTGCTCCATATGGCGCCTTTATTCCGTATACTTTTACTGGTTATCGTGGACCCGACTCTTGCTGTATTGATAGTAACGACAACCTCTACGTTGCAATGGCTAGACAAGGCAGAGTCCTTATTTTCAATAAAACCGGCTTTCCAATCGGGCAAGTCCTTATCCCGGGGCGTGATAAAGGGAATATGGTAAATACAACTCATCCGGCTTTTATCCCTGGTACAGATCAACTCATTATTTGTACAAATGATGGCACTAATGGAGGTGGTGCATGGGTTTACATTGCACGAGGGTTTACAACAGGACATTTAGGATATCAATTTAGCGAGTAGGATAATTAGGAATATCGTTTCGAAGACAAACCTTAATCTTTGAAATCAAAATTTAGTCTTTTATACAAATTTACGACCCTAACAAAAACAAATTCAATTCTAGTAATACGTTGTTTTGTATTCTGATTACGGACAATAACCTGAATGAAGTTATCATTTGCATTACGATTACATGTAGCGGATAAATGAAAGCGGATACAGTTGTTTTGAGAATTAATTTGGTTTTGACAAGTAACATGGCAAAGGAATTCAACGAATCAGGTGAATTTGATTTTGCTACTTCTATCAATATACAGCTTAAACGATCCTTCTCATAATAAATAAATTCTTGTCAGACTTAAAATATGAACAAGTTTATAGCGGTAATCTTAATAATTGTAATAAGGGTAATATTTTATAACACTAACAAGGGAGGCCAAGCATGCAGAAAGTATTTTCTATAACGAACTGGATGATAAAAATAACAAAGTGGACAGGTTTACTTACAATTACCCTGATGATGTTTTTTATTGCCGCCGGTGTAATATTGAGACAACTGGGAAGCCCGTTGTTGGGTAATATTGAAATTGTTCGGCTCATGATGGTTATTATTATAACCTGCAGCCTTTCCTATTGTGAATCCCAAAGAGCCCATATAGCGGTAGAACTTTTTGTCGAAAAATTCCCTAAAAAAGTACAAAAGATCATTATGTTCATGTCAAATTTAATGTCACTATTTGTCATCATGACTATCGCAATAGTGTACTATAATGTTGCATTTAGCAGTGCAATAAATAGTGGTAGAACAACAGACTCATATGGGATACCTTTCTATCCTTTTGAGGTAATCGTTGCCGTCGGGTTTACTGCATGGTTTGTACAAATAGTAGTCATGATGTTTACAAATAATAGAAATGAGGTGTGAACATGTCTGTTGAGATGATTGGATTTCTAGCACTTATCTTAGTGTTAATTCTTATATTTCTAAGGGTTCCAGTTACAATATCCATGTTGTTAGTATCTTTTTTAGGTATTTATTTTCTAAGAGGGTTCGCACCATTGAATACAGCAATACACACGATTATCTGGAACCAAAGTTTTAGTTATCTGTTAACTACTATTCCGATGTTTATTTTAATGGGCGAGTTTATTTATATGTCAGGAATTAGTCAAGAAATATTCAACATGTTTAGAAAGTGGTTCGGGAGGTTAAAAGGCGGTCTCGGAATTTCTACGGTAGGAGCTTCTGCCATGTTTGCTGCGGCATCGGGTTCCAGTGTAGCCACAACAGGAACAATTGGAGTTATGGCGTTAAAAGAAATGCAAAAATATGGTTACAGTAATAGTTTGGCTAGCGGAACGATTGCTGCTGGTGGAACACTTGGGATATTAATTCCTCCAAGTACATCGTTTATCATTTATGGCATGTTAACAGAACAATCTATCGGCAGGCTGTTAATAGCTGGTATCGTTCCTGGAATCCTTTTAACAATATTCTTTATGTTAACCGTTTATCTATCAATAATGCTACAACCTAATCTAGCAGCTGAAGGTGAAAGGGTACCTTTGAAAGAAAAATTCAAATCTCTTAGTAAAGTAATATGGATAATGATTGTCTTTTTGGTAGTAATTGGTGGGATGTATATGGGCTGGTTTAGTCCAACAGAAGCTGCAGGAGTCGGTGCTGTAAGTACATTCTTAATCGCATTGTTTAGAAGAAAAATGACAAGGGACTTATTTATAGCTTCTGTTAGCAGAACATTGAGTACAACAGGCTTTATTTTTGCGATTATACTTGGCTCATTTCTATTAAATTATCTACTAACTATCACCAGAGTTCCTATTTTAATAGCCGATTTTTTAACTTCATCAAGTTTAAGTCCTCTAATGATTCTTATACTTATCATACTTATGTATATCATACTCGGTGCATTAATGGATGCGTTAGCTATGATTGTAGTTACGATTCCAATTGTAATTCCAGTTATACAGGCTTTAGGCTACGACCTGGTCTGGTTTGGTGTAATCATTGTTTTGGTTATTGAACTTGCGTTAATCACTCCTCCGATAGGTATGAATATTTTTGTCTTAAAAGGGATAGCACCAGATTTAAAAATAGGAGAAATATTTCTGGGGGCATCAAGATTTATCATTGCCATAGTAGTCCTAATTACTATTTTGATTATCTTCCCGGAACTCGCCCTTTTTCTTCCAGATAGAGTAGGTTAAAGCAGTATATGTAAATAGAAGTGGTTACCTTACAAGGTTATTGTTTTAAAGGTTTAAATACTTTAAACAAAGTGGAGGGGAAGAAGGTAAGGAGGTCATGTGGAGGAGTTTAGCAATTATAGAGAAAAAATAAACGTCTCTAATTTTATATCTGAAAATTTCAAATTTTCTTTATTTACTGGGGGTATTGTGAATGAAATTGCTAAGAAGAATTCTTTTTGTAAGTTCTATAAGCTTATTGTTTATTCTGGGTGCTTGCGGAACGGACACTGCTACGACGGGTCAAGATAGATCGAATAACGATGATAAACCAATTACACTACTACTTAATAACACAGCTCCAGCTACTCATCATATAACTGTCAATGGATTTGAACCATGGTCAAAGTTGGTAGAAGAAAAGACAAATGGAAGAATGAAGGTCGAAGTATATTCTGGAGCCTCAATTGGTGGGAATCTCAGTGTATATGAGGATGTTAAAGGCGGTGTATATGACATTGGAGTAACAGGATCAGATTATGCCTATGACACAGAGTTGTTTCCTTGGACAATAAGTGAGCTGCCTTTTGTATTTACCGATCCAGTACAAACCCAAAGAATTGTTTCGAAAGTGGTTGAAAAATTTGGTATAGAAGAACTCAATCAACATGTAAAATATTTGAGTCATGCTCCACGGGATCCGTATATAGTAGTAAGTACAAAGCCCGTCAACTCAATAGAGGATGTCCAAGGTATGAATATCGCTGTATCTGGACGTTTACCAGCTAGAATACTTGAGAAGTGGGGGGCAACACCGGTATTTTTTGAATCAAATGAAATATATGAAGCGTTACAACGTAAGACAGCTGATGCAGTTATTTTTAGTGGAGTTTCTGCAGGAAAAAGCGGACAAAAATACAATGAAGTCGCTCCATACTTCGTACAAAATTTGGCTATTACGAACGGCACCCTACCTCTGATAATGAACAAAGAAAAATATGAGAGTCTTCCGGAAGATTTGAAAGAAATCTTTGATAACGAACTGGCACCTGCTCTCGGGGAAATGATAGCAAAGTCCTATGCTGATTTATCGAAAACGTATTCAGAAGAAATGGGACCAGAGGATGTTACTATTACAAGGTTGCCAGAACAAGAGCTTGAGGATTTTACTAAACATGGTTTTGTGGCATGGAATGAATGGGTTAAAATGGCAAATGAGAGAGGTTATCCTGGAGAAGAAATGGTAGATTATTTAATTGAATTACTTGAAGAAGAGGGTGTGAATGTGGAATTTATTAAATAATATGAGAGATTTGTTCCTAATACTATCGCACTGAAAGACAAAGAGATGGCTACCCTTCCCATTATTTATTAACTTCATCTTTCCTTCGCACGCCTGACTTATAAACTACTAACGAAGATGATTAAGTGCAGAATACCTATTATAAAAATGAGAGAGGAGAATAATGAAATATGAAGATTATAAAAGGGAATGAAGTGAAGTTGGATCATTCGAATACGAATTTTTTTACAGGAGATGTTATGCGTGGGCCTTTGTTGTCTGTTGGTGACAGCAAAGACTTTGTAATGGGGGTTGTTAACTTTTCAAAGGGTGTGCGAAATAAATTTCACACTCACAGTAGCGAGCAGATACTCATCATAACTGATGGGGAAGGCATTGTTGCTACGGAGAATGAGGAATGGAAAGTGAGTAGAGGAGACATAGTCTGTATTCCATCGGAACTAAAGCATTGGCATGGTGCAAGCAATGAATCAAATTTTTCCCACATTGCCATAGTTTACGCGGAAGCTACCACTACCCAGGTGGAGGATTAATGCTCTCTTAATTAAATATTTAGGAGTTACACCATATAATCTCATAAAATACTATAAATAGAGACTTGACAGCAGCTTTATTTATTCAACTCTATTGAACAAAAATAAAAATTGTGGTGTTTCAAACCACAATAAGATTTGGAGGAGATTGTTTGAAAAATGCTGTAATTGGTTTTTTGGGTCTGGGCTCTATGGGGTTACCAATGTGCTGCAGTTTATCAAAAAATGGCTATTCCCTTGTCTTGCCTGCTTATCGAAAGGAAATAGATGCAAGTACTGGTTTTTCTCCAATTGCACCAGATTATGAGAAGAAATTAGCTGTCCTTAATGATTTATTAGAAACTGGGGCAAAAGGCGCATCTTCTTTAGAAGAACTAGTTGAAATGAGCGATATAATAATAATTAGTATGCCAACTTCAAAACAGGTAGAGGAGTTAGTATTAGCACCTAATGGGATTTTAAACAACTCTCGGAAGGATACTATTGTCATTGATATGACTACGGCTGATCCTAACAGTACTAAAAAATTAAGCCAAATGCTGGGAGAAAAAAGCATTGAAATGATTGATGCTCCAGTAAGTGGAGGAACAATCGGTGCGATCAACCAAACCTTATCCATTATGGCCGGTGGTAATGAAGAAATATTCGAAAAATGCCGCCCTATTTTAGAAGTGATAGGGGGAAAGATTATTCATATTGGGCCGATTGGTTCTGGACATACAATTAAACTAGTAAATAATTTTTTGTCTGGAGTTGGTACGGTTGCTGTAGCTGAGGCAATAATGGTTACAACGAAGGCGGGGATTTCTCCTCAAAAAGCTATTGAGGTGCTCCGAGATAGCGGGGGGAGAAATGATGCTACAATGAACAAGTTTCCTAATTATGTCTTACCAAATAAGGAGTTTAATTTCACATTGAACTTAATGACTAAAGACCTTGGATTATATAACCAAATTGCTAAGGGATTAAAAATTCCTGCTTTTATTTCAAATACCGTCTATCAGTTGTGGAACATTCCAGTTGCTAAGGGTGAAGGCGATGAAGATTGTCTAAATATTATTAATATGTATGAAGAGTGGTGCAATGTTAAAGTTAGGGGAACGGTTTCTGAATAACTAGATCAAGCCCAAACAGCTGCAAGTCCCTTAAAGCATTCAATTTTCAATCGTGAACCACTATAGATAATAACAGTTTTACAATTTTATATTGTTTCATTTTCGAATTGTTTCACATCCGTACCCTAACAGATGCTTAAGACGCAGAAACTTCCTTCTTACCAAGGTGCAGCTTAAGCGAGGTACATATTTAAAGTATTAATTCTAATAAAACATATTTGTGGAGGTTATTTAATGAAAGGAAAAGTCGCCGTTATGGTAGAACCGCATAAACTTGAATATCAACAATATGATTTGCCGACTCCAGAAAAAGGCGCTTTGTTGTTGAAGGTTATTAGAACAAACGTTTGTGGATCAGAACTGCATGTTTGGCACGGAGGTCATCCAGTGAAAAAGGATGGTGTCTTGGGACATGAGATGGTAGGGTTAATAGAAAAAATCGGTGAAGGAGTTACTAAGGATCATTCGGGAAAACCGGTTCGTGCCGGAGACCGTGTAGCTGTGACCTATTTTCAAGCATGCGGTAGGTGCCGTTCTTGTGCGAATGGGGAATATGTTTTATGTGAAAATACGTACGAATTTTTAAATAAACAGCCAGAAGAATCTCCTCATTTTCATGGGACTTTTTCCACACATTATTATGTACATCCTAATCAATTTTTTTATAAAGTTCCTGATATCATCCCGGATTCTGTTGCAGCAAGTGCCAACTGTGCCATATCTCAGGTTTTATATGGAATCGACAAATCCCAGCTGAAAATGAATGAAACGATCCTGATCCAAGGTGCCGGCGGATTGGGGCTTTATGGAGCCGCTATTGCAAAAGAAAGCGGAGCAAAAGTAATTATCATTGATGGGGTGCAGGAGAGATTAGATCTTGCCAAGAAATTCGGTGCCGATTATATAATTAATTTACATGAATATGATACGGTAGCAAAAAGAAGTTCATTAATAAAGGAACTCACGAATGGAAACGGAGCCAATGTCGGCATGGAGGTCACAGGCGTTCCAGATGCATTTAGTGAAGGAATTCACCATATAAGACCAGGCGGAAGGTATGTCACTATGGGAAATATTATAACTGGAGCGTTTACCAAATTTGATCCCGGTTTATTGACAAGAAAATCGATAAATATTTATCCTGTTAATCGTTATCAACCTTGGTTTTTAAATAAATCACTAGATTTTTTAGCTAGTAATATACACAAATATCCGTTTGCAGATTTGGTGGACGCGGATTTTCATTTTGAAGAAATTGAAATCGCTTTAAATAAATCAATTAATAGAGAAGTAACAAGAGCATCCATTGTGATTGCTTAATTTGTAAACGCTGTATTAAAAATGGCACTTTTATAGGCATTGGGTGAAAGCCAGTTAAAAACAGCCATTGATTAAATTTTGACACGAGTACAAAGAATATTCCCATTATTCAAACTCAAAAAATACAGGATCTCCTACGCTGCGTACATACCTTTACCACTAAGTCCTAAATTCATTGTACTCGAATTTTAACAATTGAGAGGCGATACAATGTACGTGAAACAGCTACCGAAACTAAAGTATAAACAGGGGGACTCCTTAGTTCCGATGTTTAGTGGAGAAAGCAATTTACAAACAGTCATCGCTGAACCTTGGTTGAAAATATCCGATGAAGGTCTTGCGTTGGAAGGACTGTGTTTCGACCGTCAAGGTAATTTGTATTTTGTTGATGCCTTCGGCGGAAATGTATACCAGGTCACCCTTCCTGAAAAAAAGATAAAGATTATCTACAGGTTACCGGAATTAAACCCGGCTGCAGTGAAAATCCATAAAGATGGCAGACTTTTTGTATGTGGAGTGGGCGACTTTAAAAGTACGGGTCGTATTTTAGCCATGCAACAAGACGGATCGGAAGTAGAAGTGATTGTACCTTCTAGTACGGGGTACTGTATTGACGATTTGGTATTTGACCAAAAAGGCGGATTTTACTTCACCGATCTTAAAGGGTTCCCTACCAATCCTATAGGTGGTGTCTATTATGTATCACCGGATTTTACCACAATACAGCCTGTCTTACAAAACATGGCTGCTGCGAATGGAATTGCCTTAAGCACAGATGAAAAAACCCTTTGGGCTACGGAATTAAATGCGAATAGGCTGCACCGTGTTCTTTTGCAAGATGACGGCATTCAGATTGCTCCATTTGGCGCCAATATTCCGTATACTTTTACTGGTCATCATGGACCTGACTCTTGCTGTATTGATAGTGATGACAACCTCTACGTTGCAATGTATGAACAAGGAAGAGCCCTTGTTTTTAGTAAAACCGGTTACCCAATTGGACAAATCCTCTTGCCAGGGCGCGATACAGGGCATATGTTACGTTCAACTCATCCAGCTTTTATACCTGGTACAGATCAACTCCTTATTTGTTCAAATGATGGCACCAATGGACGTGGTGCATGGATTTACATTGCACGAGGATTCGCAACCGGGCATTTAGGATATCAATTTAGCGAGTAGGATGAATTGGAACACAGATCACCTAACCCTCACGACATAAAGTGTTTACACTTTTGGGATATAGTTTCATAAAAGAATATGAAATGACAATAAGGAGGAGTTAAGTAATGGGCAAATTAGCTGGGAAAGTCGCTGTCATCACTGGTGGTTCCCGCGGACAAGGTGCTTCACATGTTCGCATGTTTGTAGAAGAAGGGGCTAAAGTCGTTTTCACTGATATTCTTGTTGATGAAGGAGAAGCCTTAGCAAAAGAACTAGGTGAAAATGTTAAATTCGTTAAACATGATGTCACGAATCCGAAAGAATGGAAACATGTAATGGATGAAACGGAATCAACCTTTGGAGCTGTTAACATACTCATAAACAATGCTGGGATCTATTTGGGAAAGTATATTGAAGACCTTTCTGAAGAAGAGTTTCGAAAAGTGATTAATGTTAATCTTTTTTCTGTATTCCTTGGCATGAAAACAGTTCTTCCTTCTATGAAAAAGGCAGGAAAAGGTTCTATCATTAATGTATCTTCCATAAATGGATTACGAGGTATGGTTGCCAGTGCAGCCTATGACGCTTCTAAGTTTGCGATAAGGGGGATAACGAAGACTGCCGCATTGGAATTTGCCGAATATGGCATTCGAGTAAATTCCGTTCATCCAGGTGCTATTCAAACTCCGATGATTGAAACTGAGGATGCGATAGAAAATGCTGGAGAAACGTATGGAAAAGCACCATTAAAAAGAGTTGGACAACCAGAAGAAGTATCTAAACTCGTGATATTCTTGGCATCAGATGATTCAAGTTATTCGACGGGATCCGAATTTGTTCTTGATGGTGGCGTCACCGCATCCAATTAATTCACTTTATAAAATCGAAATCTTTGCTATACAATTTTGTATAGTCTAAACCATCCTTTATCTAAGTGAAGGGTGCGAGTACTACCCCTATCGGTAGAATATACATAAACAAAAGAAAGGGGCTAACGCCTTGTGAGATACGAGAAAACCGCCTATCAAACCAAAGATGGGGCGGTTTTTCTCGTTTCTATCGATTTCTCTATGATAACATGATAAAACCCTCTTTTAAGGCATTTGCCAGCCGAGAAAGTCAGCGCTGAACGCAGCAAGCGGAGCAACCGGGCAGGTTTTTGGAAGAAATCGTAACGGTCGAGGTTAAGAAAAAGACCATTGAATTTTCGGAAGAGGTGGAAGGATGAAAACGTAAATATCTGGTAGGACATAAACCTTTGTAATCATGCAATGTTACAGTAAAGGATGGGAAATTACATCAACCATATATATACAGACAAAGTAAAATCAAGGTACTACTAGTAAAATTTATGTTGGCATGCATTTTGCAAAATTAATAGATTAATAATACTAGTAGGAGGCAGAAGGATGAAAACGTAAATCTCGGTAGGACATAAATCTTTGTGATCATGCAATGTTAGGCATTAAAGGAGAAACGGGCTAACGGTGCAAAGGTGAGGACGTATCTTGGACTCACAACGAAATGAGGACAAATTGTAAGCGTTCACTAAAATAATTGGTAGTTTATATAGGGGGATAAGATAAATGAATAATCGATATAGATTCTTTATTATGTCACTGATTATATTTATTAATATTGTTAATTATGTAGATCGAGGAGCCATTTCCTACGCTTCGGAATATTTTATTTCAGAATATCATTTAACTACTGAGGGATGGGGACAAGTATTGGGCTTTTTCGGTTACGGTTATATCTTTGGAGCGCTATTGGGTGGCATTCTTGTGGATAAGTTAGGCCCGAAACTTGTTTGGATATTAGCCGCATGCGGTTGGTCAATCTTTGTGGCCCTTACTCCCTTTGCTGGACAAATAAGTATAGAAATTTTTGGAGGATCTGCTTTATTTGGATTAGCAGTGGTACGTATAATGTTTGGACTTGCGGAAGCTCCGTTTGGTACAGCAGGAATTCGTAGTATGGCTAACTGGACAGCACCAAGAGAAAGAGCTTTTGCTAATTCTATCGGAGTTGTAGGTGTACCGATAGGTGCTTTACTAACAGCCCCTGTAGCTGTAGGGTTGCTATCTATTGCTAGTTATAAAATGATGTTTGTTATTTTAGGTGCAATTGGTATTGTTTGGGCAATTATATGGAGTAAAGTTTTCACAAATCGTCCTGAGGACAATAAAAAAGTAACAAGCTTAGAGTTAGCGGCTATTCGTTCTAGGGAAGGTTTGCTCGAAAATGAAATAACAATAGATGAATCTGAAAAAGAACATATTCCATGGTATACGTTTTTTAAGAACCCAACATTGATATTTAATGCTTTAGGATGGTTTTGTGGAACGTATATAGCTTTTGTGATATTAACGTGGACACCGAAATATTTAATGGATACATTTAATTATGGTCTTTCTTCTCTTTGGTATCTGGGGATGATTCCATGGATTGGAGCTGTTTTTACGATCGTCTTGGGGGGGAAAATTTCTGATAAATTAAAAAGCAAAACAGGTAGCTTGAAAATTGCAAGATCAGGTTTGACTGCATTCTCCTACTTTTGTACCGCTGTTTGCTTTATATTAACCCTTAATGCAAATAGTGCTGCAATAGTGATACTCTTAATGTGTGTTGGGAACGCATTTAATTTTCTATCTGTCGGTATACATTGGACCGTAATTGTGGATACAGCTCCTTCTAAAATAGGAACATTTGGAGGAATGACGCAATTTATACAGAGCACTGCATCCATTTTAGGCCCAACATTAACAGGAATTCTTGTTGCAAGCAATGGATATACGGCAATGTTTATAGGAGCAGCTGTTGCAGCTTTATTGGGCTCAGTAGCAATGCTGTTTGTAAATCCTAGGAAAAAACCTGCTGTTTCAAAACCGATGAAATCATTAACTGTAAATGAATAAGGTTTTGTCTAATCTCTCAAACAGATTTAATAAATAGTATCAATTCATAAAAAAATTAAAAAGAAAGTAGGAATTAAAATATGGAAAATGAACAATTAAGCAATAGCACAATCTTTCCATTGGGGGAAAAAGTTGAAGCAAACTTTATCGGGGATGCATACTTACAAATGGTGTTTACCGATGAGACGCCACTCAATGCATCAATCGGGAATGTAACCTTTGCACCAGGTGCTCGCAATAACTGGCACTCTCATAAAATTGGGCAAGTTTTATTAGTTACAGGAGGTGAGGGTTGGTATCAAGAAGAAGGAAAACCAGCTCAGTTACTCAAAACAGGGGATGTGGTGAATATTCCGCCGCATGTAAAACATTGGCATGGTGCGACAAAAGACAGTTGGTTTGTCCACTTAGCAATGACACCGGGTGAAACGGATTGGTTAGAACCTGTCGATGATGAATGGTATAATGAATTATAATTATATAAACGGCTAATGCCTGAATAAGTAACCGATTCTCCATTATTTTGGGGAATCGGTTTTGCCGTTCTTATAACAACTCTCCACAAGAGAAATAACTCGTCTAACAGTATTTTATAAGCAATATTTGTATCATCAAATTCGCCCGGAGGAGACATAGGAAGAATCCCATAAATTCTCGCGAGTAAATCAACGGATTTATGATAACCTAAGTTAAAAATGAATATTAATTAGGAGCTGGAAAATGGAGTTAAGAGTGCTTAGGTATTTTTTGACAGTTGCACGTGTAGAAAGTATTACTCATGCGGCTGATATATTACATATAACACAGCCCACGTTAAGCAGACAACTAGCGGATTTAGAAAATGAGTTAGGTACTCAACTACTTATACGTGGAAAAAGAAAGATATCATTAACAGATGCTGGTATGCTTTTTCGTCAAAGAGCAGAAGAAATCCTTACCCTTGCTGATCGGACAGAGAAAGAATTTAAAGATCGAAAAAACCTTGTAGGAGGTACAATAGCCATTGGAAGCGTTGAAGCAATGTCTTCGCAAGTTTTAGGGAAATTGTTAAAAGCATTTTATGCTGAATACCCACAAGTAAGTTATCATATTTTTACAGGAACAGGAGATGAAATAAAGGAAAAAATAGATAATGGATTACTTGAGGTCGGAATTTTATTAGAGCCTATTAATATCAACAGTGAAAAATACGATTTTATCAGGTTGCCTCAAAAGGAACGATGGGGAATACTTACAAAGATATCTTCTTCGCTTGCACAGAAGGATCATGTAACTCCTAAAGATCTTATTAGAGTTCCCCTACTCATCTCTGGTCGCCCAGTAGTACAAAATGAAATTGCTAGTTGGTTTGCTGATGACTATGCACATTTACGTTTTGTAGCTACCTTTACCTTAATTTCCAATGTCATTAATCTTGTAGAAAATGGTTTGGGAAATGCAATATGTATAGAAGGTGCTCTTGGGATGAGGGATTCTGACCATCTTTGTTTCAGGCCGTTTTATCCCGAACTTCTATCAGGATGTGTAATCGTTTGGAAAAAACACAAGGTTATGAGTGAAACTGCTACTCGCTTTATCCAATTTATCAAACATGCTTTAAAGGCATAATAAGGCATAGATTATAGGTATTAGATATAGTTATTTATTTGGTGATAATATAAGGATGTAAACGCGATTACAACCTTTCATTATTGCCGATAAATAACTTTTTTGTTTTTGAAAACGATTTAAAAATTATAGACATTGATTATCAATATTTGATCATGTTTTAAAAATAAAAAGAGGGGGATATTCTATGAGAAAAAAATATGAAAAATTAGGTCAGGATATCGCCGAAAAAATTGGCGGTACCGAAAATGTATCAACATTCACCCATTGTATGACCAGACTTAGATTTGCACTAAACGATAATAGAAAAGCGGATCTAGAAGGTATTAAAGCTTTAGATGGAGTTGTTAATGTTATTGAAAGTGGTGGACAATTTCAGGTTGTTATCGGCGCACATGTTGAAGAAGTTTATCATGAGGTAGTCAAGCATATAGAACCATCGGAAAATACAAATACTGAAGGTTCTAAAGAGAAAAAAGGTTTTCTGAATAAAGTAATCGATTTTGTATCAGGGACTTTTGGTCCACTCATACCAGCTATTGCGGGTGCAGGGATGATTAAAGCGGTATTGGCTTTACTTCTTGTATTTAATTTGATTACAAGAGAGTCTCAGACCTATTATGTAATAAATTTCATGGCAGATACTATTTTTTACTTCTTGCCGATTGTACTAGCATACTCAGCAGCTAACAAGTTAAAATGTAACCCGGTTTTTGCAATGGTATTAGCTGGAATATTAATCCATCCAAACATGGTTGAATTGCGAACGGCTGGAGAAGATGTAAGTATATTCGGAATTCCGATGTCACTTGTTAACTATGGTTCATCAGTGGTTCCAATTCTCTTGATCGTTTGGGCACAATCTTACATTGAACCATTTTTTAAGAAGATTATTCCTGACGCTGTAAAAATTATTTTTGTTCCGTTGTTTACAATTATGGTTACTGGAATCATAGGTGTGACTTTATTAGGACCGATAGGATCTTTGGTCGGCGATTATTTAGCAATGGGATTTGACTTTTTAGGAGCACAAGGATCTTGGATAATCATTTTCTTAATTGCAACCTTTTGGCCAATACTTGTTATGTTTGGAATTCACTATAGTTTATCTCCGTTATCAGTCGGGCAACTAACTACCTTAGGATACGAGAATATTATAGGTCCTGGAGCTATGCTCGCAAATATTTCTCAAGGTGTTGCTGCATTAGTAGTAGGTTTGCGAGTAAAGGATGCAGGAACTAAACAAATTGCAACTACTACTGGAATAACAGGATTGATGGGGATTACGGAACCAGCACTTTACGGTGTTAATTTACCTAAAAAGTATCCTCTTATTGCTGCTATGATAGGTGGTGCTTGTGGAGGTCTTTACGCAGGTATTATGAATGTTTCACGTTATGCGGTAGGTCATTCAGGTATTCCAGCTATTCCGCTTTATATCGGAGAAAACATGTGGAACTTATATAACATATTAATCGCATCAGTCATTACAATTATTGTAACTGCCATCCTTACGTATATTTTAAGTCTAAAATATGAAAAAGATATACCTAAGCAGAATGAAGATAAGAAAGAAGATAAGACGATTAGAATTAAAGATACAGTCATACCAAATCCAATCAGTGGTCAAATTGTTTCTTTAAGTGAAGTGAAAGATCAGGCCTTTGCCTCAGAAGCGATGGGGAAAGGAGCTGCCATTGAACCAAGTGAAGGAAAAGTGATCGCTCCCTTTAATGGAAAAATTGTTTCACTATTTCCTACGAAACATGCAATCGGTTTAGTATCAGATGATGGAGTAGAAGTACTCATCCACGTTGGAATAAACACAGTTGAACTGAATGGAAAATATTTTGAAGCTCATGTTGAACAGGGTCAAAGAATCACCAAAGGACAGACTTTATTGACGTTTGAGCTGGAGAAAATTAAGCAGGCAGGATATGTAACCCAAACTCCTATTATTGTAACGAATACTCACAATTATTCTGATGTAATAACAAATATCAGTAATAAAAATATTGATCTTAACAATGAGTTGTTAGTTTTAAAAGCATAAAATGAAGAGACATATGGTTTCAGCTTGGCGCTGAAACCGTCTGTTTTTTAGAAAGCGAGGAATTTAATAATGAAACACGCACAATTAAAACCATTTCCAAAGGATTTTTTCTGGGGAGCATCAACTTCCGCTTACCAAGTGGAAGGAGCTTGGAATAAGGATGGCAAAGGTCCTTCTGTCATGGATATGAGAAGGAAATATCCAGAGGGGACAACAGATTTTAAAGTAGCGAGCGACCACTATCACCGCTATCAGGAAGATGTTGCGCTAATGGCTGAAATGGGCTTTAAAGCGTATCGATTCTCGATTGCCTGGACACGGATTATCCCGAACGGAACGGGTGAAGTGAATCTAAAGGGGATTGAATTCTACAGCAATTTAATCAATGAGCTTATCAAATATAATATCGAGCCCATCGTGACGATGTATCACTTTGACCTGCCATATGCCCTGCATGAGCGCGGCGGCTGGTCTAATCGAGAAACGGTTAATGCCTTTGTTGATTATGCAAAAGTCTTATTTGAAAACTACGGCGACCGCGTAAAATACTGGCTGACAATTAATGAACAGAACATGATGATTATGCACGGTAAAGCACTTGGTATACTCGACCCAGATCTAGAGGATGCAGATCGTGAGCTTTATCAGCAGAATCACCATATGCTAGTTGCACAAGCGAAGGTAATGGACTTATGTCATCAAACACTGCCTGCAGCTTTAATCGGGCCAGCTCCTAATATTGCTTATGTTTATCCAGCTACCTCTAACCCAGAGGATGTGTTAGCATCGCAAAATTTCAATGCAATTCGAAACTGGCTATATCTAGACGCTGCCGTATATGGCCGGTATAATGCAACGGCTTGGAGCTATTTAGAAGAAAAAGGCTATGTTCCTACAATTGAAGATGGGGATATGGAAACTTTGAAAAAAGCTAAACCAGATTACATTGCGTTTAACTATTATGCTACAAAAACAGTCGAAGCCTCCGTTGGAGATGGGAATGATAAGAGTGGAACTGGGGATCAGGAAATTGTCATTGGGGAAGCAGGTGTTTATAAAGGGCATAGCAACCCTAACCTTCCAACAAATGATTTTGGGTGGCAAATCGATCCGGTTGGATTCCGTGCAACGCTTCGTGAGGTATATGATCGTTACCAGTTACCAATTATCATTACTGAAAATGGGCTTGGAGCAATAGATAAGGTTGAAGAGGACGGATCTATTCGTGATCCTTACCGCATTAATTATTTTAAACAACACATTGAACAAATGCAGCTTGCTATTACTGACGGGGTAGATCTTTTCGGATATTGTCCGTGGTCAGCGGTTGACTTAATTTCCACGCACTCAGGTGCAAAGAAGCGATACGGCTTCGTTTTTGTCGACCGTGAGGAATTTGACTTGAAAGAACTTCGTCGTATTCCTAAGCAAAGCTTTTATTGGTATAAGGATGTGATTCGTTCCAATGGAGAAAAATTACAATAAAAAAGGAACGAAGTTTATAGCTTATTAGATAGATGCCATCACTTCTTTTTATTTTGATTACTGTATAAAAAGGAGGCTGCCGATATTTTTCTCGGCAGCCTTTTAGCATTTCTTTCAAAGTTGCTTTCTAAACTTAATTTATGTTTCAACACTAGTGTTGCATTAATTAATTTTCACTATTAAGAATACTCAAAATGTTCAATTTTATTATTTTGTGCAAAGAAAAAGTCCTTTATAATGGATAA
>NZ_JACXAI010000015.1 GCF_014773385.1 Metabacillus arenae
CGCTTCCGCTTGTTTGCCTCTTCAGGATGACATGGCTCTACCGATCCATGTCATCCTGAAGAGGTACGTTTCCTCCCACAAACATTTTACTCATACGATTCGAGAAAAGTTTTCAAAGTCCATTATTAACTTCTCAACATTTCAACTAGCCGTTTGTGACTGGTTACAGCCAGTAAGAGATTGAATCTTTTTTTAATCCGAATTTTCAGGGCACCAGCCGCTAAATTGGAAGGAGTTAGTCCACACCACTTCTATTTTTTTATTAAAAAGGAATACGCTAAATGAACTATTTGATGGTGTATCTAATCCTCCGCTTAAGGAAATTTTAGAGGATATAAAACTTTTACAATAATCCTCTTGCAATTTCTACAGTTATACGTTAAAGTGATAAGAACAATTTGAATATTTAAAACAATATAACTCTTATCGAGAGAGGCAGAGGGAACTGGCCCTGTGAAGCCTCAGCAACCGGTCGAAGCGAAATAATGATTATTTCGTACCAAGGTGCTAATTCCAGCAAGTATGTGCTTGAAAGATAAGAAGAAGCATTCTAAGATTCCAAAGTCTTCTTCTTATGAGGAAGGCTTTTTTATATCTTTTTGAGCGTTTAAATATCCTGAGGTTGGTGAGCAGAATGAGTAGACAAATCGAGACAAAACTAGCACAAATCGGAAATCGCAGTGAAGCAGCAACTGGAGCAGTCAATCCACCGGTCTATTTCACAACAGCTTATAGACACAATGGAATTGGGGAGTCTACAGGCTTTGACTATGTTAGGACCGGAAATCCAACGAGACAAATCGCAGAACAGGCGATTGCTGATTTAGAGGAAGGGGATCAAGGATTTGCCTTTAGTTCTGGAATGGCAGCCATTCAGACAATTATGGCTCTTTTCAAAAGCGAAGATGAACTTATTGTATCAGCTGATTTGTACGGCGGAACATATCGTTTATTTGAACAAGAATGGCGTAAATATGGGTTGAAATTTCATTATGATGATTTTGCCTGTATCGAGAAAGCGGAAAAGCTGATTAATGAAAACACAAAAGCTCTTTTCGTAGAAACACCGACAAATCCGCTAATGCAGGAAGCAAATATAGAAGAATTGGCTAAACTAGCAAAAAAGCATAATCTATACTTGATTGTCGATAATACATTTTATACGCCTGTTATTCAAAAACCGCTCACATTAGGTGCTGACATAGTCATTCACAGTGCAACAAAATATCTTGGCGGCCATAACGATGTCCTTGCCGGATTGGTAACAGCAAAAGGAAAAGCTTTATGTGAGCAGCTGTTTCAGCATCAAAATGCAATCGGAGCTGTCCTTTCACCATTTGATTCATGGCTGCTCATTCGCGGAATGAAAACACTGGCACTGCGAATTAATCAGCATGAAAAAAATGCAAAGGCAATTGCTGAATTTTTAGAAGAACAAGAAGAAGTGACAGATGTTTTATACCCAGGAAGAGGCGGAATGCTTTCCTTTCGGATTTTAAAGGAAGAATGGGTGAATTTGTTCCTGAAAAACTTGCAGACGATCACATTTGCTGAAAGTCTTGGCGGGGTAGAAAGCTTGATGACCTATCCAGCAACACAAACACATATGGATATCCCAGAAGAAGTCCGGATTGAAAATGGAGTATGCAATAGGTTATTACGTTTTTCTGTCGGAATAGAACATGAAGAGGATTTAATTGCCGATTTGGAGCAGGCATTTGTAAAAGTAAAGGAGGCAGAAACTGTTGAGCAATCGTAATTGGACATTTCAGACAAAGCTTTTGCATAATGATCATAAATTCGATCCTGTTACTGGGGGCGTGAGCGTACCTATTCAGCACGCTAGTACGTTCCACCAAACAAATTTTGATGAATACGGAAAATTTGATTACAGCCGTTCTGGTAACCCAACTCGAGATGCACTTGAGCAGGCGATTGCCGATTTAGAAGGCGGTACAAGAGGGTTTGCTTTCTCATCTGGAATGGCTGCGATTTCAACGGCTTTTCTGCTTTTATCAAAAGATGACCATGTGCTTGTCCAAGAGGATGTGTACGGAGGAACCTACCGGATGATCACCGAGGTTTTAAGCCGATTCGGGATTGAGCATACTTTTGTAAATATGACTGATTTACACGAGGTAGCATCTAATATACGGCCAAATACTAAGGTCATTTATATGGAGACTCCATCAAATCCATTACTAAAAATTACTGATATTGAAGGAGTAACCAAGCTTGCAAAGGCAAACAACTGCTTAACTTTTCTTGACAATACTTTTATGACACCGGCATTGCAGCGCCCTCTTGATTTAGGGGTAGATGTTGTGCTGCACAGTGCAACGAAGTTTTTGGCGGGGCATAGTGATGTTTTGGCAGGACTAGCTGCTGTGAAAGATGAAGAGCTCGGCCAGAAGATTTATAAGCTTCAAAACTCATTTGGAGCCGTTCTCGGTGTTCAAGACGCATGGCTTGTCTTAAGAGGATTAAAAACGCTGCATGTCCGCATAGAACAATCGAGCAATTCAGCGATGGATCTGGCAAACTACCTTGAAACACATCCTGCAGTCGAAGCTGTCTACTACCCAGGACTGTCCTATCATCCCGGACATGCTGTCCACCATTATCAAACGAATGGGCATGGGGCAGTACTTTCCTTTAGGCTTGCCGATGAAGAAGCTGTCAAAACATTTGTAAATAACGTAGAAATACCTGTTTTTGCGGTAAGTCTTGGTGCAGTAGAGTCGATACTTTCGTATCCGGCAAGAATGTCTCATGCTGCAATGCCAAAAGAAGAACGTGAAAAACGAGGCATCACAGACGGACTATTGAGGATGAGTGTAGGATTGGAAAACTGTGAAGATTTGATCGAGGATTTTAAACAAGCTCTTAATAAGCTCTCCCCTCGAAAGACGTTTCAAAAAATACAGTAGCCTATAATTGGCTGCTGTATTTTTTTCTGAAATTCAGTAAAATGGGATTGTTGAGACCCTCAGGTTAATGGACTTGTAAAAAAGCTCATTCAATGAGGGGAGTGCTCATAACATATAAGGGATCTATAAAGAAAGGCAATTAGTGAACCGCTGATCTCTTCAAGTCTTAAAACTAATGTTTTATCCTTAAAGAAATAGCATATAAATTCATTCATACAATAGAACGAAAAGCGCAGAGCGCCCGTCTATCGGCGACAAGCACAAGGCGAGCCGGCAGGGATTGACCCTGAGACCTAGGGGCGGATTGCACTCGGAGCTGGACAAAGATACCACTCTTTATCACGTTAATACTTTAATTAACTTAAATTTTCTTAACTGAAAAAAAGAGGCAAATGCCTCTTTTATCTTATACTAATAGACTTAAATCATGTCTATTTAAATAGTTTTTGTTCACCGTCATCCTAGTATTATGATTTTCTAGATTACGATTTAAAGGACAAATATTACAATATCTTTTATATTCAGTGCATTTACAGAAACTATGGATTAAATTATATTTTGTAACGTTGTCCTCGTTAGATAATTTTATCATTTCACTAGGATACCTGTTTTGTTCTCTTTGGAAACGCCAATTTCAGCTGCACTCGGCTTTCCATTTTCTACGACCCAGGATGTCATTGTATAAGCTTTAGCATCAAGACTGTTAGCAGATGAAACAACACGATAGTCGCTTCGCCAAGAATCATGTGTTAATTCACAACGAACGTATCCACGCAGATCTCCATTAAAAAATTTAACGTGAGGGTTTACAGAAAGTGATGCTTCAACATCATCCTTCCATCCGCAGCCTGAACTAATCGATGTGCCGACAAATTCAGTTGCAATCGTCTTAGATTCGGCATTATTAAAATCCAATTTTAAGTCATTTACCCAGCTTGAATGCCAATCTCCGCTTATGACAACCGGATTTGATATATTATGTCTATTAATAAAGTTTAAAATACGGTCTCGTTCAGCATCATATCCATCCCACTGGTCGTGATTTACACTTATACCGGAGCCTGTATCGTAATCGTACCTGGCCATAATGGTTTGCTGAGCAAGAACGTTCCAGCTGGCTCTTGAATTTTTTAAATTGCGGTAAAGCCATTTTTCCTGTTTTGAACCCATCATCGTCCTTGAAGGATCTGATGAAGCAGGATCAAGCGGAGCTCCAGGGAAACCATCGTGAAGCTGATCATCACGGTATTGGCGGGTATCCATCACGTTAAATTCAGCTAGATCACCAAACGTAAATTGACGGTATAAATGCATATTTGTCCCATGAGGCTTTGAGCGAAGTCTTAATGGTAAATGTTCATAATACGCCTGGAAGGCTGCCGCGCGGAGTTCAAGGAAGTTTTGATTAGACTCTTCACCGTCTGGCTGTGAAATGTTGTTTGCCCAGTTATTTTCGATTTCATGATCATCAAAAGTAACGATAAACGGAAACGCTGCATGGGCAGCTTGTAAATCAGGAGAAGTTTTATATAGAGCATGTTGATTTCTAAAATCTGCAAGAGATTCGGTATCTCTTTTTTCGTAAATATAGTCACCAAGATGGACGACAAAATCTAAATCTTCCTGAGCCATATTGCGGTAAGCAGCATATCGCCCGCCTACCCATGCCTGGCAAGATGCTGTTGCGAATTTCAAGTTTTTCACATGCATGTTGCCTCTCGGAGCTGTTTTTGTTCTACCGACAGGGCTGGTTTCATTTCCAGCTGTAAATCTATAAAAATATTCTCTTCCCGGTTTTAAACCGTGGACTTCAGCATGGACGGAATGAGCCAGTTCTTGAATTGCCGCTTCTGTTCCGCGCTTTACAATTTTATTGAATTTTTCGTCTTCTGCTACTTCCCATTTCACTAAAACATTTTTGTCAGGCATGCCGCCAAGTCCATCTGCAGCCGTTGGTTTTGGAGCGAGCCTTGTCCATAATACAACACCGTCTGGAAGAGGATCACCGGAAGCAATACCAAGAGTAAATGGATATTCACTAAATTTAAAGGATGCATCTGCCTCCTTTGCCATTATTGAATTAGGAATAGTAAGTCCAATCGTAGTTGCAAGTGCTGTTTTCCCAGAAGCCCCAATAAATGTGCGGCGATTCATTTTTTTTGAATTCATGTCCTTAATCATTTTTTCCAAATCCATTTCCTTCACTCCTTTAGCAAGATATACGAATTGTACACCCATATAAATATCATAAAATCGGGTCCGCAATCGTCGAATTTACCTAAAGAATATGGAAAGGATATTTAGTTAATTTTTCCGTCATTTCATTTATAAATTCATATTGTTGGGTTAACATTTTTACAAAACTCTTTGAGTGAACTGTCAAAAATATCAAAGTGCAAGATTAAAGTTTTATTTATTTTTTCCTATAACTATCCATATAATATCCATTCATTCTCATGATAAGGAAATTGACGGTTTATTTTAACTATATTTTAAAAATAGGAGTATATCATTTGGACTAATACGAAATTTCTCTATGAAATTTACAAATAATTTATGATAGCTTCATATGCCTTGTCTAATGAAAAAATAGGTAAAAATTAATTTTTTCTATGTTATAGCTAAGTACTAAACTTAATTAACTCTTCAAGTGTATAAGTTCGTATTTATGAGATTTGAATAGAATTTTGTGCTAATTTATGAAATATAAAAGTAGACTTGTAGTAAAAAATCGATCAGTCCAACATTTTTCAAACAAATGTAACAATTGACAATTATATGTAACAATATGTTAGAATATTAATGTGCTACTTTTCAAACTATTCAAAAAGAAAAAGGGGGAGTTCAATTGAAAAGGTTTCGTTTAAGCTTTGTAATGGCTATGACACTTGCAATCTCTATGCTGATGGCAGCTTGCGGCGGTGGAAGTGAAGGGGCATCAGGTGATTCAGGTGAAGGCGGAAGCGGCGAAAGCAAGGAATTAAGCTTGTTGACAGGTGGAACAGGTGGTACATATTACCCATTGGGCGGGGAAATTGCAAACCTTTGGGGAAATGAAGCAAACGTGAGTGTTACGGCCCAAACGTCTGGTGCTTCTGCTGAAAACATGCAGACTCTTAAAGATGGCGATGCGGAAATAGCATTCTCACAAACAGATATCGCAACATACGCAGTTGAAGGAAAAGAAATGTTCGAAGGAAAAGCAGTTGACAATGTAAGTGCTGTTGCTTCACTTTATCCTGAGACAATCCAAATCGTAACGACGAAGAATAGCGGTATTAAGTCTGTTGAAGATCTAAAAGGGAAAGCAGTTTCTATCGGTGCTCCTGGATCGGGTGTAAACATTAACGCAACTCAAATTTTAGAGATTCATGGAATGTCAGTTAA
Organism: Metabacillus arenae; assembly: GCF_014773385.1. Lineage (GTDB taxonomy): Bacteria > Bacillota > Bacilli > Bacillales > Bacillaceae > Metabacillus_D > Metabacillus_D arenae. The sequence goes on from NZ_JACXAI010000015.1 coordinate 6,318, forward strand.
TGATATTAAGCATCAAAACTTGTCTTTTGATGAATCTACTGACGGAATTCAATCAGGCAGCATTGATGCAGCCTTCGTAACAGCTGGTGCTCCGACTGCAGCTGTAGATAGTTTATCTGTGCAAGAAGAAGTTGTTATTGTTCCTCTGGCGGATGACAAAATGAAAGAATTGCAGGAGGCTTATCCTTATTATGCCAATGATAAAGTACCTGCAGGCACATATAAGATCGAGGAAGACGTTAATACAGTTGCAGTAAATGCAATGCTTGTAGCATCTAATGATTTAGATGAGGAAACAGTATATAACATGACGAAAGCATTGTTTGAGAAAACAGACAGCATTTCCAATGCAAAGGGTGATTTCATCAAAGCTGAAACAGCCTTAGACGGAATTGGAGATCTTCCTTTACACCCTGGGGCGAAAAAGTATTTTGATGAAAAAGGGATCAAATAATGAATAGAATCAATTTGATAGACTGATGCTTAGCATTGGTCTATCGTTTTATCGTTGTACCCGAGAAAAAAAGTTAGTCAAGCTCTTGTCGTCTAACTCTGTTGTTATCTCACATGCTATGCCTCAAATTAAGGGAAAACTCATCTTCCTTTGAGGCTTGTCTAGTTTTCATCGGTTGTTCATGACACCCAGAGATTTTCGTAGTTTTACGGAGGTATTAAATGAAGAAAAGCGTATTTCACTATAAATATATCATCGTGCTTTTATTCATTCCTTCTCTATTAGCTCTCTTTTTGTTCATACCTTACAAAGGGGTTGTCGCTTTTTATTATCAGAATACCTCTAAAATTCTTGCTTATTTTCCGGTAAATAGCGGGGATCGATTTGAAATAGAATATAAGCATTCTATTCATTTATCAAATGTAAAGGAATCCTATTTGCTTGAGGAAGGTAAAATTGTTCAAAAAAAGCTTGAATATGAGGATTTTGCAGTAGGAATGCCTTCTCAAGCAGAAGAAAATGAAGTATTCAAACAAGAAAATGGAAAATACATTATTTCTAACATGAATCGTAAGTTTGACCATATAGATTTAAGGACAGGCCAAGTCATTGCGAATCATAAGGTGAAATATGATAGGAAACAAGCATTTCTAAAGGACTATATAGAGCCAGGAAGCTGGGTTAGAATAAAAAAAACGAAAATGAATCTACTGCAGCAAGCGAAAGGAGTGAATATATTTGGAGAAAGATAAAGAATTCAATACATTGTCAGAAGAAGAGCAGCAGGAATTACTTGAGAAATACGATCCTGAAGCCGGCACGAGGAAACTAAAAGGTGTGTTAGGATGGGTTGTATTTTTTGGCTTACTAACTTTTTCATTATTCCAAGTTTATACAGCTATTTTCGGAGTGTTTACAGCGCAAATTCAGCGTTCCATCCACTTAGGATTTGCTCTATCCTTAATATTCCTTTTATTTCCGGCTAATCGCAAAAAAAAGAAATCAGGCAAGTTTCAAATAGCATGGTATGATGGTGTCTTGGCATTATTAAGTATTGTAGTAGGTGCCTATTGGCCTGTGATGTTTGAAACGATTGTTATGGGAGTCGGGCGTCTATCCACACTTGATTTTTCTATCGGCATTCTTGCAGTAATATTAGTATTAGAGGCAACAAGGAGAACGGTTGGTTTGCCGATTACAATTATTGCAGTATTGTTCCTCGCATATGGATTTTTTGGACCGTACATGCCAGGATTTTTATCCCATAGAGGTTTGTCGCTTGAAAGACTCGTTCAAACGATGTTCTTTACCACTGAAGGGATATTAGGAACACCATTAGGTGTATCTTCTACTTTTATATTTTTATTTCTTTTGTTTGGCGCATTTTTAGTTAAGACAGGGGTCGGTCAATATTTTAATGACCTTGCCGTAGCTGTTGCAGGGAGAAGCGTTGGCGGACCTGCAAAAGTAGCTATTTTTTCAAGTGCTCTACAAGGAACAATTTCTGGAAGCTCTGTAGCAAACGTTGTAACCTCAGGATCTTTTACCATTCCTATGATGAAAAAGCTTGGATATCGAAAAGAATTCGCAGGGGCAGTGGAAGCAACAGCATCAACTGGCGGTCAATTGATGCCTCCAATTATGGGAGCTGCAGCCTTCTTAATGGTTGAATTCATCGGCGGAGGAATTACATATTGGGATATTGCAAAAGCTGCTGCCATCCCAGCTGTCTTATATTTTGCAGGCATTTGGATCATGACTCATTTTGAAGCGAAACGAATTGGATTAAAAGGGTTAACGAAAGAGCAAATGCCTAATCGAAAGGAAGTCTTTAGCAAGCTATATCTATTACTTCCAATTGTTGCAGTGGTTGTTCTTCTAATGTCAGGGATAACGGTCATGCATGCAGCATTATATTCAATCTTACTTTGTATTGTATCAGGCTTTTTAAACAAGCAAATCCGGATGGGATTTGCTGAAATCATCGGTGCCCTTGTCGATGGTGCCCGGACGGCTTTATCTGTTGCATCAGCAACGGCTGCGGCAGGAATTATCGTTGGTATTGTAACAAAAACCGGTCTCGGACTGAAACTTGCAAATGGTTTAATTGATTTAGCAGGTGGAGAGATCCTCTTAACATTGTTCTTTACAATGATCGCCTCCTTAATATTAGGAATGGGTTCGCCGACAACGGCCAATTATGTTATTACTTCAACGATCGCAGCACCAGCTTTAATTTTGCTGTCTGTACCAGATTTATCGGCACATTTATTTGTATTCTATTTTGGCATTATTGCGGATATTACCCCGCCGGTAGCACTAGCAGCTTTTGCTGCCGCAGGAGTAGCAGGAGGAGAGCCGATTCGAACAGGAATTACATCATCGAAGCTCGCGATTGCTGCCTTTATTATCCCGTACATGTTTGTCCTTTCTCCAGAATTATTAATGATTAACACGACGTGGACTGAAGTAATTTGGGTAGTATTCACAGCATTTACTGGGATGATTGCGATAAGTGCGGGTGTTATAGGCTTCTGGATGAGAAAAGTGTTTATCGTTGAACGAATCGTGGCAGTAGTTGCAGGCTTACTGCTCATTTATCCAGGAGCAATATCAGACTATATAGGTTTAGGCTTTTTTGTCGCATTATTAGCTATTCAGTACCTGTGGAAATATAAAAAAGATCAGCCAGTAAAATCATTACAAGCATAATCAGAAAAATGCTGTGCGTCCCACTTAAGGGGATAGGCAGGCACTTGACGAAATCAAGAAAATCACTCTATACCACTTAGAGCTTAAATACACGAAAATATGTTTCTTATATGATAAAGGGGTTCACATTTTACTATGCGAATCCCTTTTTTTGTTTGATTATTGATGTATTTATCATGGTTATTTTGATTGATATTTCAAGGAAAATAGGAATTATGAATTAAAAAATATTTATAAAAAGAATAATTTGTCCTATTAAAAAAGTTTTATTGGTACTATAATAGAATGTAAGCGCATACAAATTATAAGTATAGTTATCTAGTCGTGCGGTCCAACATAAGGATAATAATACTAGTGAAGGGGGAAAAAAGATGCAAAGAGAGAAAATCTTATTGTTATTTGTGTTATTATGGTGTATAGGTCTATTTTTTCCAAAGGATTTGATTGCTATGAAAAAAAGCACAACAAACGGACCATTAATGATTTCAGATTTTGAACAGGAAGACACCTGGAAAGGGTTAAAGCCTGAAGAAGGACTTGTAAAGGAAGGCAGTAAGGCAGGGCGCTGGGAAATATACAATGACACAACAGGAAGCTATTTAAAGACTGTATTTACTGAAGATTTCGAACATAATTGGAGCAATCATGATGCTTTAACATTTTGGGCACACTCAGCAAAAGCCACCGGAAGCAAAATCTATTTAATTCTTTATTCCGATAATGAACAGACAGTGGGACTTGATTACTATTCCACTACCATGATAGCTGACTGGGAAGGTTGGAAAAAGGTTACGATTCCTTTTGATACATTTAAGACATCAAGAACACCGGCTGGATTTGGTAAGATTGACATGATTAAGTTCCACACTTCATGGCAAGGAGAAACACCTGATCCGGAAACAGAACTTATTTTTGACTCTATGGAAATTTCAAAACTTGCTGATCTTGGCTTATTGCCTGTCGATGGTTTCGAGGACATAAGTAAATGGACATCACTCACTGCAGATACAACACATGTAAAAGAAGGAGCCAAATCAGGTAAATGGTCGGAACTGGACAAAAAAACCGTAGTACAGTCTAGAACCATACCAAAAGATTGGAGCCACCACGATTACTTGGAATTCTGGCTTTATTCAGAAAAAGCTACAGGAACAGATATTTACACCATTTTGGGCTCAGACAATCCGGAAACAACAAATTACGATTACTATCTTGCCAGCATCAACGTCGACTGGAGTGGATGGAAGCAGGTTAAGCTTTATAAAGATGACTTTTCACCATCCTATCAGCCGCTCGGCTTTGACCAAATTGATCTATTAAAATTCCATTCCAAATGGTTTGCAACTGCAAATCCTGACCCGGAAACGGTTGTCTATTTTGACGCCATGAAACTTGTAAAAGAACCACTCTATATCAATCCTGCTGTTATTCACAAGCAAGCTGCCGTCCAAATGGATACATTGAATTATGTCACATCGTTTACGAACCAAACAACAAAGCCTGGTACCTTTAAATTTGATATTCCTGAAGAGCTCTCCGGCAAAGTAACGGTTAGTCCTATAGAAGGGACGCTTCAACCTGGAGAAAAGAAAGAAATTTCGTTCTCAGTCAACATCGAGGCAGATGAACAGCCAGGTACCAAAAAAGAAATAAACATTCCTATTAATACAGAACTAACCTTGAACAAAGAACCATCTATGACACTCTCCTATGAAATAGTTCAGTGGAATAAGTCCTCTCATGAAAATCCAAATTCACTTGTCTCAAAAGACGAATTAACTCGAGCAAAAGAAAGGATTCAATCAGAAGAATGGGCGAAAACATACTATGAAAAATTGATTCAAAAGGCAGATCAATATGTATTGAAAAATACCACCGTACCCGATCTTCCAGGCGGTCATGGCATGTGGTTCCGCTGCGGGGATCATGAACAATTAGAATACAATCCTGATAGTCCAAACCGTCATTATTGTCCGTCAGAAGATAAGTATTATACTGGATATTCATATGATGCAGGCTGGCGGTACTATCGTCACAATGACATAATTGAAGGCTTAAGAGATACGGCAACAGCTTATGCTCTTAGCGGGGAAGAACGCTATGCCGAAAAGATTAAAGCTGTTTTATTGGATTATGCCAACATATATCCTAACTACAAGCTGCAGGCAAGGAAAGGGAAGCTTCATTGGCAGTCACTTGATGAGTCGGTGAGTATGGTAGAGCTTGCCAACGCCTATGACCTGATTCTTGACAGCGGTTTGTTAACTGATACAGAACAGGCTAAAATCGAATTAAATCTGCTGCGGTTATCAGCAAATACATTAAGTAATGCTGACAACACGAAATCAAACTGGCAAGCATGGCATGATGCGGCCATCGGGATGGTTGGGGCAACACTTGGTGATAAAAACTTCTTAGAAAAAGCAATTAACGGAGACCGGGGTTTCAACTATTTAATGAATAATGGTGTATTAAGTGACGGTTTTTGGTGGGAAGGGTCGATTGCCTATCATATGTACACATTACGTGCGCTTAATTTCCTTGCAGAAGCAGGCGGCAATTGGGGATATGATCTTTACAGCCACCCTAACTTGAAAAAGATGTTCACCACGCCGCTGCAATATGCTTATCCCAACTTGACTCTGCCTCACAACAATGATGGGGGCCGCTACGGAAATTCATTAATAGATTTGGTTGAGGAAAACGGTAATCATGAGTTTGAAGGGGCCTACAGTGTTTATCAGGAAAGCAGCCTTGCAGCTATTTTGAGTAAAAAGTATGAATTAAATCCGAGAGAAGGCAGGTTTGCTCTTTTCCATGGAATAGACAGGATACCTGAAACTCCACTTCCAACTATCGCCGGACAAAATTTTGAAGGAATTGGTCAGACGATTTTAAGACAAGGAGAAGCGGCTGATCAAACATTTGCCATGATGGACTATGGTCCATATGGAGGCTCCCATGGTCATCCAGACAAACTTCACCTTGACTTATTTGGGGAAGGGGAAATGTTGGCACCTGACTTTGGAACGCCAACTTATATACACAACCTTTTTAGAGAGTGGTATAAACAAACAATCAGCCATAACACAGTCACAGTAGATGGTACCTCACAAGAACAAGTGGAAGGAGAACTGCAGCTTTCGTTCCATGAACCAGGATTCGGCTTTATGAAGGCTGGTGTACCGGAAGCCTATCCAGGTGTCACTTATGAAAGAGCGGTGCTTGCCGACCAAAACTATATCGTTGATTGGTTCCATGCAGGGGACAGCACAAAAGTTCATCAATATGATTTATCCTTACATGGATTAGGGGAATATACAACAAATCTATCACTTTCTCCTAGACAGCAACCAGTAGGCACTGAAAATGGATATCAGCATATTGCCGAACCAAAGAGTGCGGTAACTTCAGAGATATGGGAAGGTACATGGATGAAAGAAAGTGGTAAAGGTCTTCATATGATTTCTATGCCGACAGGAGAATCTGAAGTGATCGTTGGCAACGGACCTGGACCTTCAACAGAGCCAAATGTCAAAATCCCGATGGTTATCCAAAGAATTTCTGGAAATGAAGCTAACTTTGCTACTGTTCTGCAACCATTAAAATCAGGAGAGAATCCAATACAAGCAACTAAGCTTAATGAAAATGAAATGCAAATTCACTTGCCGGATCGAACAGATCATATCTACTATAACCGTGAAGCGCAAAACGGGGAAGTTTTAATAAGTCGAACAACCACCGAAGACGGTAATTTCAAGTTTGATCAACTATCTATTACGAAAAAGAATAAAAAAGTCCAAATCAAGGCTAAAGCAAAGGTAAAGTCAATTGAATTGGTCATAAAAGCGGAAGATATAGAAGAGTACCAAATTGAAGGGAAAAAAGTAAAGGTCAAAGCTTCAAATGGATATATTTATATTAACTGGACAAAAGGTGAGAAATAAAATAGTAAGAAGATCACTTCATCGTGGTCTTCTTTTTTTACCTAAGAAATATTTTCTGGGAAATAAGCACTATCGTATCCTGACAGCCTTCAGAATTGAACTTTTCATCATGAGATTGGAAGTACATTGATCGATCAATACTTTTTTTATGCAATCCAATCCTGCTAGAGCTAATTTTATATATTTAGAAAAAAAGGGCAATAATAAAAGCTTTGCAAAAAATCTATTGACTCAACGCAAGTCCCGTCATATAATAGATTTTGTCAGCTAAACAGTATCATACCATGATTCCGTAGCTCAGCTGGGAGAGCGCCACCTTGACAGGGTGGAGGTCGCTGGTTCGAGACCAGTCGGAATCATTAGTACAGAAACACGAGACCCCTTGTTATAAAGGGGTTTTTCTTATTTATAGGACAGATTATGATGAAGGAGTTTACTCGCGAGATGGCGACTTAAAATGGGCGGTTTAGGGAGTGGGGCTTATGGCTTTATGGGCCCGTTAGTTCGGAAACGGACAGTTGAGGAAACGATGCATTTACACATACAGAATTTTAAGGATCATTTAAATGAAAAAAGTTTAACTTATTCGTGGGATAAAGGTAAAAAATCTATAAGAGTGTTAACAAAAGGAGATCATATTATCCTTTCTTACTATGCTGACAAAAAAAAGATAACTACCAGGGCAAATATCGATTCAACAAAAGTTGGGTACGGGAAAAGACTGTGGTTTAATTGTCCTTCTTGCGAAACAAGAACATCCCGCCTTTATATCCTGGGTAGATACTTCTGTTGTCGCGATTGTCACGGATTAACATATCTAACATGTCAGAAATCAGGAGATCCCCTTGATTATCTTTATTTAAAAATCCGGAGATTACAGAGGAAGTTAGGGCTTGAGAATCCTAACGTTAATGAGATTCCTTATTTCAAACCTAAAAACATGCACTATAAAACATTTGCCTATCTTAAAAGTAAATTGGTTGATTTACAGGCCAAAAGAGATAGGGAGTTTATAAAACAATGTAATATGAGGTTTTAAAACGAGTTTTTGTAACACGAACGCGCAAGGATAGGATTTATTTGACACGATACACGCGGGGAAGGAGATGACTTCCATAGTTAACCTTGATAGTGACCATAAAAGCGAATTCTATAGATTTATCTTAAGAAAAATAAGAAAAAAACACCTTTGTTCAGAATGCTTAGAAAAATACTAAAAAAATTAAAGAGGTTGAGTTTTTAAGTGATTCAGTGGGAAAGTCACCTTGGGGTGTTGTAAAGCACGATTCGAAAAGAAAATAACTTTCGATGATTATATTCCTGATTAAGCATCCTTTTTGGTGCTTTTTTTTTAAAAACATTGACGGACTCAGCAAAATTGCAGGGTCGTTTTTTTACATAACATTTTGTATTGAGTTTTTTCCTTAAAAAAAGAACTCGATAACGAGTCCTTTTCCCATTTGTTGAGTACTATGATGCTCTTTCAATAGTAAAATATGAATCTACTAATTTGGTTCTTGAAGAATTTGAATAGATTTTAATTTCATATTTGAAATAATAGTATTTTGAATCACTATCCATCCATTTCTTAACTTTCCACCAATAATTTTTATCTTTTGGAAGTTTAACTGAACCCATAGCATACCCTGCTACACCTGCCCAAAATGCAGTTCCTATCTGTCCTACAATAGTTGCAGAAATGCCAGCCATAAGGGCTTTAGAAAGCCAACTTCTTGATTCGTTATAAAACACATTATTACCCTTAGTAGTTCCTACATAATCCCAAGTATAAACAGGACCATCGGGAACATTAACAAAAGCGGTATGATCACCAGAGCCTTGAACTTCCTCTTTCAATAGTACTTGACTTTCTTTTGAAATAACTTTTGCGGAATCTGACACGGTAGTATAATCTACTTGAGGATTTACTTCTTTCTCTACTGTTGGACTTACTGGTTCCATTGCTTGAGTTTTTGGTGGTAGCAAAGTTGCACTACTACCAATTAAAACGACGGTTGCTAAGATAGATGTTGCGATCTTTTTCATTTCTTACCTCCAATAGAAAAATGTGGTTTTTAGTAATACCAAATATTATGATATACTAAATTTCATGGAAAATAAACATTTTTTTAACGGAATTAGGAGTTGATTACCATTTTTCGTAAAGTGGAAAATAAAACTGAACTATTGTTGATAGGGGTAGTTGTAGCAATTTGTATTGGTTTCTTTTCGGTAACAAAACTTTCGATTTGGCTTTATATCATGGCAGCTGGACTTTTTATTTCAGGATTTATATTTAGAAAACCATCAAAAAAAGATATAGTCATGGATTTTACAGGCTTTTTATTACTTTGTTTAATATTTTTTGTAGGACAAAATTTCATTTTTTAAATCAATAAGATTGATCAAGAAGGGTGATAAAATCACTCTTTTTTTGTTACGTAATTACCTTATCCATTGAGTTATCAAGCTACGATTAGTCGGTTTTGAAAGAGAATCAATATTCATTTGCCCTAAACTTTATTTAGACCTTAATCATAAGCTTGAAAAAAGGTCTGTAAGGAGTTTTTTGGACGCTGAACCCCATTGACCAATTAAAAATAACCTCATACAGACTAATCTGAGAGGTCATTGTTTACTTCTTTTTTCTTCTTCTAACTTCCTTTGTTTTGCCCGATAAAGTTTTAGTATGTAGTGGTAACATTTTCGTATGTTTTCTTCAGTATGTGGCCCCTTGATTATAGTCACTTTCAATAAATTCACCTCACATATCCAAAAAAACATTAATTTTTGCATTTGACTTAAGGTCTATTTGTTGTCTTTTTGATCTTTTTTCATCTTCATTCGCAAATCTTCCATCACTTGTTTACGTAAAATTTTATATAAATATTTATAAGCTTCTTTTTCTGTCTGTTCAAAATTAGGTCCCTTTATAAAAGTTACCTTCATATATCCTCCTTCACATATCAAAAAAGTCGTCCGCTTTAGCGTTTGGTTCTATCTTTCTTATTGCTTTCATAACTTTTTTAATCGTGCTCATACTTGGAGAGTAATTGGGTTCGGAACAAATTCGGCTTGCTGTATTCCTTCCGATCATAGCAGCCTTGCATAAATCCTCCTGAGTATATCCATGCCTATCTATAAATTTTCCAACTTTACTGCGTTTTTTGCCAATTCCCCACATTGCAGGATCTCCCTTTCATACTTGTTATTTACAAGCATTATCGACAAGAGTTAGACAACCTATTCAAAATAGTTTCGCCAGCTATTAAAAAAATATTTTACTAATTGGTGAAACATGGACAAGCGGTATGACATAGGCTTATAACACGAAATAAAAACAGCAGAAAACGTGCAGCAAATATTTCTATACAGGATTTCATATGTTTTGAAAATCAATTCCGTAATAGATTCAACTATGTATCGTTACTGCAATTGTACAAGTAGAAACATTGTTTATGCAAGAAAAAGAAAACATGTTAAGAACTTAGAAGGGTGAGAGATAGGAATGAGAGAAAGCGCGAGGGAGAGAAAGGAAAGAGATAGGAAAGAGATAGGGGGAATAAAAATGTTCAAACAAAAAACAGAGGTTATACCTTTTAGAGAATTTATGCGCCGGCAAGCGATACCCCTAAAAGAACAACCTTATACTCCTATTTTATATTCTTTGTTGCCTGGTATGTCCATAGAAAGTTTTTTTAATATGTCACCTCAGATGACAGGACTGTATGCCCTTGTATTAGGTGCAGGAGCTTTAGGCATACTTTCACACCTAATTGAAGTGAACGCAGCTAAAAGTGGGTTTGAGAATGTCGATAACCCGTGTTATTTTTCCTGTTGGTACATTCAGCTTCATAATTTGGGTCCTATTTAAAATCATATAGGAGGGTTATGGGATGCTTAATGAATTTATTAAACGTCATAAGGCTAAGAGTCACTTAAATAAGTGTTTTGTGAATGCCGGATTATATCAGACTTATAAAAATAGCAACGTTGATATATCAAGGCCTATGTAGATCATGTAGATAATGTAGATGTTATTCTATTTTAAAATAAAAGAGAAGTACTTATATATCTAAACAAATATTAGGAATCTTAAGAGATCGACAAAATAACTCGAATTAGTGTACTAATCAGTATGGGTATGGTGGTGTTTATGGTAGTGGGGACAAACTGGGACACAATCAGCCAAACTGTCCCCAATTTTATAAAATGGAGCATATTCTATCCTATGGGAAAAGCTATGATATCGGGCTTAATCGAACACGATCTGTATTAGTCATTATGAATAACTTACATTGACAGGGTGGAGGTCGCTGGTTCGAGACCAGTGGGAATCATACACAAAACCCTTAGAGGATAAACCGTTCTAGGGTTTTTTATTTTTGATGTAAAAAAGGCAGATTACCTGCCCTTTTCACTGTTAATTATGTTTTCTCCGTTTGCAGCACTTCACTTTTTTTATATCATTTTCATCGTAAATAGTTTTGGGTCTATTATTTTTCTTTGTCAACTCTTCAAGCTTTTGTATAGCTTTATCAAATTCTTGAATGGACATTTCATTTTTTGCCAAAGATGAACATAGTATTGCATATGCAATTGGCATAACATCAACTAGGACGTTTACATTGACATCTACATCAGAATTACCGCTATTATTCATGTGCGATGTATTTGATATACGCTCATCGTAGTTTTCTCTTCCCCATGATAAAAGGTCTGTTACTTTCTGTTCATAATTTGAATTTCCCATACAGTTTCCTCACTTATTTAGTACATATTAATTTCAATTCAAACCTGAATTATTTATCTAGATCCAAATCAGAATCAGATTTAGAATGAGCACGTACTTTTGCTTTAGAGTCAGAATCAATGTCAATATCAACATAAACTTTAGAATTTCCACTATCAAAGACTTTAGCGATGTTAACATTTTTGTTTTCATCGAGATTTTTTAATTTGTTGTCGTTTTTTAGATCGTTATCATTTTTTGAAAAAATTTTGCTATCAAAGTCAATATCTGCTTTTGCATGACTATCTGATTTAGATTTGCTCAAGTTTTTGGATTGATCGTCATCCGAATGACAATTTTTTTCTTTATAATCTCCCATTTCCTCATCACTCCTTTTCAGTTTGTAATAGTATATGTGTATCTATAAAAATTGAATAGATTATTGACTTGGAAGATTAGCCTGATTTTGAAAACATAAGAATAATAAAAAAGATAAGGAAAATAAAAATAGTTGGTATTTCACCAGTCCAAAAACTTAATCTTTTTCAACATTCATTTAATTTTCTATCTTCCAAAGAGGAATCAGAGATTAAACTTAGGAGGAAATCTCAAGAATCTAAAACTCGATTTCTTGCAGAAAGGCTAATGACCTAGGTACAGGTGGAGCCAGGAGGCCCTGAGAACAACAATGTTAATCATCTACCTGAACCTAAATATCCAGGACCACAAAGAAAGACCATTCAGCCTACATCTAAGATAGGATGAATGGTCTTAATAGAATTTCAGGCAATGCTTTTTAGTTTATACAGCTTAAGAGGCTATACATTATTTGACTTACGATGATTTTAAGATTTGGTATAATTCAAATCCCAAATGATCCCAAAGCTATCCTTGACTTTAGCGTATTTTGCTCCCCAGAATGTATCTTGAAGTTCCATTAGGATTGTACCTTTTTGACTTAAAGCATCGTAGTATTTTTGAATTTCTTCTTCACTTTCTAATTCAAGAGCTAATGAAACGTTAGTGCCGATCTCTACTGAATGGTCTAAAAATGTATCAGATGCCATGAGAAATAAACTGCCTTTTTTAAATTGAGCATGCATGATTCTTTCATCTGCTTCTGGTGGAGTTGGAAAGTCTGCCTCACCAAAGGTTTGGATATTTAAGACTTCGCCATTAAATACTTCCTTATAATACTCTAATGCTTCTTTGGCATTCCCGTTAAACGTAAGATATGGCGTTGCTTGATGTTTCATTTTCAACACTCCTTCTACATTTTTAATATTTTTTAATGATAACCAATCTAATTGCATTAGTAACATTTTTCTCAATGAACGAAGTCACAACTACTTTGCTTGTTATAAATTTTAAACACTTCCAGTTTTTTAGGAGTATTCCATCACCTGAGGCATAAGCTTTTCTGTTAAGAGACCCAAGCATGATCAATTGGCCCAATATGTACTTTTTAAGACCAGCTCCTCATTTCATTCCTCCTTCGGACCCGTATCACTTTTATTGTAGGAACAAACGTTCCCTTTGTCAATGTTAAATTTATATTTTCTAACATAAATAAGCATAAAATGGTAATAAGTCTTTTGCTTAAGAAAACATAATGGAGCTCATCATGAAAAATCTCAGAATACACTTAATATTAAATTTGTCCTAACTAGTGAAAATGAATTGAAAAGATTTAACAGAGGTATTTCAGCTGCTGAATGCAGATGGTATAATTGATTTGAATTGGAATAATTATGTAGAATTAAAGGGAAACACGCGTCTTGGAAGTTCAAGTCTTTTATAAGGAAGAAGTATATCTCTTTAATTCTGAAATTTCAAAAAACGGGATACCAGGGGGATTTAAATGAAACTAGGAGTCAGCTCATATAGCTTTTATTCTGCACTGCAATCTGGGGAAATGACGATTGTAGATGCTATTCATTGGATAAAAGCAAATAATGGGGAGCATATTGAAATTGTTCCTATAGGATTTACGTTAGATGACAATGACTCATTAATCGCTGATATTGTTAAACACACAAAAGAAGTGGGAATCGAAATTTCTAATTATGCAGTAGAGGCAAATTTTGTTGATAAAAATGAACGTCAGTTTCAAGATGAACTTGAAAATTTAAAAAGGCAGGTTGATATCGCAAATAGGCTTGGTGTCAAGAGGATGCGCCATGATGTTGCTTCAAGGCCTCGGAACAATACTTCAATCATTCAGTTTGAAAGGGATTTACCGATTATTGTAGAGGTTTGCAAGGAAATTGCAGATTATGCCGCGGAATATGGGATAATAACGAGTATTGAAAATCATGGTTATCACGTGCAGCATGCAGATCGTGTCAATAAAATCGTTCATTTAGTAGATAGAGATAATTTTAGGACAACACTTGATGTTGGTAACTTCCTATGTGTTGATGAAGATCCATTATCGTCTGTTATACGGAATCTATCGATTGCATCAATGGTGCATGTTAAGGACTTTTATATTCGTCCTTTTTCCCATAACCCAGGAGATGGATTTTTCCAGACAACAACAGGTAATTATTTACGCGGAGCCATTGTCGGCCATGGTGATGTTGACATTCCGGGCATTGTTAAGGTTATGCAATCTTCTGGTTATGACGGGCACATATCTTTAGAATTTGAAGGAATGGAAGAATGTAAGAACGCTATAAAAATTGGTTTAGATAATATTCGGCGAATTTGGAATGGCAAATAAGGCTCTTCTGAAGTTGTTTTACTCATTGAATCCGTTTTCATGTTAAAACGATCTTTACACGTAAAATTTTTTGCCCGATTCACCAACACCCGGGCATTTTTGCTAGAATTGCCGAAGGGGACAGTCAATAATATATAGATGAGGTGGAAACTATATGGATCGTTATAAACAAACAATTTCTGATTTTAATAATTATAAACCTATGTTAACAAAACGAGAAGATTTTGATGATTTTTGGGATTCAGCAATCCAGCTCTCTAATTCGACTCCCCTGCAAGAAACTATTGAGCAAATGGATTATCCAATTAATGAAGTAATCGTGAATAAGGTAACTTATCAAGGAATAGATGGCACACCGATTCAAGCCTATTATCTTTTACCAAGCAAAGCACCTGATCCATTACCTTGTTTGATTTGTTTTCATGGCTATGGCGGCAGTAAAGGCTCTCCATCTAGATATACGCACTGGCTTATTCAGGGCTATGCTGTGCTGGCTGTGGATGCAAGAGGGCATGGAAAAACAGGAGAATCCTCTGTTTATACGACAGGGCATGCTGGTTCATGGGCGACTCAAGGACTGCTTGATAAAAAAGAATATTATTACTACAAAGTATATACTGATTCAAAAAGAGCAATAGATTTTGTCATGAATCGGCCAGAAATAAATCATGAACGAGTCGGCATTATCGGGGGAAGCTTTGGCGGGGGAATTAGTTTAGCCGTTGCTGCGTTAGATTCCAGACCTAAACTCTTCGCCGCAGATGTACCAAACATGTGTAACATTGAGCTCGCCATCGAGCAAAAAATGGAAGGGTCTCTTACTGCTATTGAAACTTATCTTGCCAAAAACCCAAAGTATGTCGACAAGGTTTTAGAAACCTTGTCTTACTTTGATAATCTCAACCTTGCAAACCGGATACAAAAAAAGATTCGAATCTCAGTTGCCTTAAAAGATCCTGTCTGTCCCCCCCAGACAATCTTTGGCGTTTATAATCATATCTCATCTGAAAAAACATTGATTGTTCATCCATATGCAGGCCATGATGCACCAGGGACAGAAGAGCATATCGATCAGTTGATTCAGTTTGTTAGGGAGAATTTGTAACTGGATTTTAGAAATTTTTTTCATACATTTTTACAAAAAACTTATCCTTCTGCAAGCTTTATGGATTAAATGGTTTAGGAAAGATATTTCCTCCCTTTGACACGAAGAAACCACAGCAAAGGCTGTGGTTTCTTCGTAAAGCCAACTATTATTAAAATGTTGGTGATTAGAAGGGGAGTAAAAGCTTAGAGTTCTTTTTCAACCTCATACTTTAAATAGAAAGCTTCTAAAAGTTTTTGTTAATATTCACTTGTTTATTGTTCCAGACGTTTAAATCTGTAATATCACTGTTCGTATAAATTCCATACTTTGCGTTTATTAAGGTATTGTCTAATATTGTATAATCTTTAAGTACATCATTTGAATGATTAGAGGTAATTGCTATTATAGATGTATTTTTATCAGTTCCTTTATGTCCATTTTTCAGATGATTTTTTATTATTTTAATATGACTTGCATTCGCCACGTCAATGATTCTTCCATAATGGCCAACCCCAGTGATCGTGTTATCAACTATTGTAGAATGATCAGCATAGATAGAGATAGCTGACCACATGTCATGAAGGTTGTTATTTGGATAGGTGGTATAGAAATTGTTTTGATAAAAGTTATTATATATTTTATTCCCCTTAATCAGAACTCCAGGAGATTGTATCTTTATTGCTCTTTTATATGTATATGAAAATGAATTGTTAAGTATTTTAAGATTAATTTTATCTTTAAACCCTTGTACGACAATTCCATCTCCATCATCTTTTGGGCCAATATTTGTGATGCTTGAGTTGCTGATTGTAATATTTTTTGGAGCCGGCTGATTGCTACTGTCAGGGCGGATTAATATCCCTCTAGCCACATAGTGCCCCCACCCTTTTACAGGGTTTCTAGCCATCACATTCTCTATGTAATTTTGATCCATTATGATGTTTTTTGTTCCGCCCTTTACTCTTATCGCACTTACGGTTAAGCGAGATAGGGAGCGGGCTTCTGGTTGTGTGAAATTTTGAATGACATTTTCCGAAATGACGACACGACTAGAGCTCTCTTCGATTGTAATACCACGCAGGGCAGTTTTCTTTCCGTTCACTGTAAGATTACGAATAATGATATTCGATCCCTTCACTCTCATAACCGTTATTAAGTCAGCTGATGCATTTATTTTGGCATTTGACCCGTACACCTCAGTATTATCAGAAATATGTAATTCCTTCGATATCTTATATTCACCCTCTGGAAAATAAATTTTATTGTCAGCTCCATCTTTTAAAGCGCTTTGGATGGCAGCTGTGTCGTCGGACACTCCATCTCCTTTAGCACCGTAATTTTTTACATTTATGACGATCGTTTCATCAGTTAAGAGAGTTGGAAATATGTAAAAAGAAGCAACAATAACAAAAAATGAAAAAATGATTCTTTTAACCACTATGAAACTCCTTCATGATTAGAATTTGGTATCAATACCAGCATTGATTCAATTTTATTTTAGTAAGATAAAAAACATGTTTCTCCGATAAGGATATAGGAGGGAAAAGAATTGGTCAATCGATGAAGGTGAAATGTTCAAAATTGTTATTGAAAAATTAATAATATTAACATTGTAATCTTGGAGAAATTGACTTCTATCGTTTATTGCATCTTAAGTGACCAATAACGTGCAGCATGGGGTATATCGGTTTGGAGTGTAAGCATTTGTGACCTGCATTTAAGGGCATCATCTAAACAAACTTTTTCCCTTTTCCTTTCTCCGGCATAGTGATTTTTAAAAATTCAATGTAATTCTAGCATGTAACAAATGCTGTCGTGTCTTATTAATTGCAATCATGTGGAAAAGTAGACTTTACCTCTATATCGTGCAATGGGAATTTATCATACGTATAGTTTCAAAAAGTATCCATACAATAAAAAGGTGTTTTTGCTTAAGAAACTCACTTACTTATTTTGAAGGGGTTATGGTATTCATATTGAAGCATATCGACGCGGCAGATATTAATATTTCGGAGAGTTTCATGGAACCATTTTGAATTCAAACTTTCCAACAATAGGTTAATGAAAAAGCGGTGTCCATTCTATAATCCAGTACAATGAAAGAGAAATTGTAAAAAATATGTATGAACCACTCATGTTACAACACTGTATCAATATATAGAGGTGTTTTGATGCTTTTTTTTATCGGAACATTAATATTTCTATTACTGTTAACCATTATCGTTATTCGATTTATGGGTAAATCAGCTTTAGCACAATTTACTCCCCATGACTTAGCTGCATTATTTTTTATCATTACCCTCGCTATTAAACCCATTCAGGTGAAGGGGGTTAGTCAAGCAGTCATCGGTATTGTCATAGTCATTGTGGTACATATCGTCTTGACAAAGCTTAGTCTTTATCGCTTGCTAAATCGATATGTCATTGGAGAACCTACTATATTAATTAAACATGGCAAGTTGATCAAAAAGAACTTAGAGTCCAGTCGTCTGTCTTTACGGGAATTAGTGTCAAGTATTAGAAATAAAGGATATCCTGATATTGCTGATATCCAGTATGCTATTCTTGAACCAAACGGTGAAATCAGTGTTTTGCCAAAAGAGGACACATTGCCAGTAACTCCAAAATTATTAGACCATCAAGTGACTTATCAAGGGCTGCCGCTTGCTGTTGTCATCGAGGGGAACATCCAGTTTCATAATTTGAAATTAATCAATAAGGATGAAAAATGGCTCAGAAAAGAACTTGAAGCGGCTGGGTATTCAAAATTGAATACAATTTTTTATGCGTCGGTTCGAGATACCAATCATTCATTAAAAGTCGATGATGGGAAAGGAAATCTGGGATCAATATAATTCGTTCCATAATCAGGGATAGTATAATAATTTTAAGCAGAATAGTTTTTCGTTTTTTTGAAACTCCCTTTTTAAATTACATATAGATTTTGAATGGTAAAAATAAGATAAAACCAGGCGATGACCAACATGCCAGAGTATAGGAATGATAATTTGTGAAGGGTAAGGAAAAAAATCAAAGCAAAATGAATATTGATCATAAGTTAGAACAGAAGAAAATCAAAAATGACAAAAAGGATACGATCCTTTCAGAAAAATTAAGATATGAAAATGCAGATGAAATATATGAATAGTTAGACCTTGATAAAACTGCTTATGTTTTCACTCGAATGCAAATTCTAACGAATCGAATTGAGGAATCACCTATTTTTTGAAAAAGATTTGTTTTAGTGAAACCAACTTTTTCCTCGAATCCTTTCAGCTGGTTAATAGCGATTGCTATAACCGGCTTTTTTTTGTTTGTTAAAAGGAACCATGAAAAACGTATTGAGTAAAAAAATCCTTTTTAACCTATTTTTAAACTGAATCTTTATTTGTTTTAAATGTAGAAATTTATACTGATTATAAATCAAACAGAAGGGAGCCTGAAGTAATGCGACAATTAGAACCATTATTACAAGCAGAAAATGTTCATGTGTCAGTTGGAAAAAAAGCAATTTTAAAAGATATTCATTTATCTTTTGAAAAGGGGAAAATTTATGGTCTATTAGGTCCAAATGGTGCGGGGAAAACTACATTATTAAAGGTTCTGCTGGGGGTTTTTCCACCTACAAAAGGGTCGATTGCTTTTGATCATCATGACTTATATAAAAGTTCTAATATGAGTGCCATACATTCGATTGGAAGTATCATTGAGTTTCCAGGTTTTTATGATAATTTAACTTTATATGAAAATATCGAGCTGCATTTAAAATACTTAAAATTGGATTACTCCAAAGAGGAAATAGTCAAAGTATTGCTTGATGTGGGGCTGCATGAGCATAAGGATAAGCTTTTTTCACAAACATCACTTGGCATGAAGCAGCGACTGGGGATAGGTAGAGCCATTGCCCATCATCCTAAACTTCTACTGTTGGATGAACCGACGAACGGTCTGGATCCTCAAGGGATTAAAGAGGTTAGGGAAATGCTGCTAAGGATTGTAAAAGATAGAGAGGTAACAGTTATAGTGTCCAGTCATCTGTTGAGTGAAATTAATTTGATGGCAGATGAACTGATTATTATGAATAACGGGGAAGTTGTTTTTGAATCTAAATCCTTGAAAAGAACTCAAGAAATCTTCTTATATAAATTCCCTGTAAAACATTTAGACAGAGCTTTAATAGATAAAATATCTGAACATGTTCTAACAAGCGGTAAAGCATATAACGAATTTATTTCTGCTTTAAATCCAGAAAAATTAAGTAAGGAACTAAAGAATTATAGTGTTTCTTACAATGAAATGGAAGTGAAAGTTCTTTCTTTAGAAGATCTCTATTTAAAATTAATTGCAAAGGTGAAGACGAATGAATTTATTAGTGCGTAATGAATTTATGAAATTAAAAAGATTAAAATCAGTTTATCTTGTCTTGCTCTTTGGCTTTTTCCCGTACATTGTTAATACAATGGGTTTGTTTTTCATGGATATCGAGTTTGATTGGGAAAAATACTATATGTTTGTTTACAACCAATATGCCGTGCTTCTTCCTACTGTCATTTTCATCTTTTCAGGATTCTATTTTAATATCGAATTTAAAAATAAAACGGTATTAAATTGGATGGCATATCCCTATAACAAATTTCAACTCATCATTTCTAAAATTTTAGCAATCTATTTTTTATTGTTTGGCATTTCTTTCGTCAATCACATCATCCATTTAACTACTTTATGGCTGGTTTTTAAAAACGATATATTATTTTCAGAGTTATTGACACTTTTCCTCACATCAATGATTTTTACAGTTTTAAGTTTGTTGATTATTCCAATTGCTGGATTAGTGGCATTTATGACTAAAAACATTGTAGTAGTGATGATATTAGGAGTTGCTTCATTTTTTATCATGACAGTTCTTTTAGGTGCAGATCTTTCGATTATTTTCCCATTCTCCTATATATACCGAATAAGTATTCAAACATATATCAGCTCAATGGGGTATTCAGAGATCGGCCTGCAAACAGGAGGGGCAGTGATATTAGCAGCATACGTATCCATATCACTTCTGGGGCTTTATCTTTATTCTAAGAAAGTAAGGGTTTTTTAATTAAAGGAGGCGTTCGATTTGGAACAGATTTTATTTTTAATTTCAATGGCATCATTAGGAATTTCCGTTATTATATTTATTGCGAAGGTATTAAGCGGCGGCTTAGGAGAAGCATTTAAACTATCTAACAAATCCACGCAAACAATGTTCGGAATCTTTCTCTTATATGTCATCACTTTTGCTGGTTTTCTATTTATCAGTAATTGATCGTTTAATGGTTTTGGCCCTGAGGAGGAAAAAGCATGATAAAAAGCTTAAATGTTAACAATGCAGAAATGGCAGAAAAAATACTGAATGTACAAATACCAGCCTATAAGGTTGAGGCAGAAATGATTAATTTCCATGGGATCCCTCAATTAAAAGATACACCTGGAACTATAATGAATTCTAAGGAAAAGTTCCTTGGATTTATGCTGGAAGATGAGTTGGCCGGCTTTATTTCCTATACTGAAAATCATATTGCAATTGAAATTTGCAGGTTGGTTGTTCATCCTAGTCATTTTCGAAAAGGAATTGCTAGGAAACTAGTCGCTTTTGTGATGATGAATATGGTGAAAGATAAAAAAGCAGTTGTAAGTACTGGGGCAAAAAATCTGCCAGCAAAAAAACTATACAAAAGCTTTGGCTTTAAAGAAGTAAAGGACATTGAAGTTGCTCAAGCGGTATATATAACTTTATTGGAAAAAATATAATTTTCACTCAAGAAATGAAGGAATCGGCAACTAACCTAGGGCAAAAACAAGACCTCCATGACAGAGAGGTATTAAAGATCGACTTGTGAGCTAGAGGGACTTCTTGGACAATAGAAGCTCACTTTCATCCCTCAATAACTAAAGGAACTTAAAAGTTCTGTTAAGAACGAAAAGCTCAGGGGCGCTAGTCCTTCGGCGACCAGCATTCGGGCGAGCCGGCAGGGATTGGCTTATGAGCTAAGGACCGATGGGGCCTGGCCGGCAAAGGCGTCACGTCCTTATGCCTGCCGGCACTAGGACGACCTGTCCGCCTGAGCTGGACAATGATAACAAACTTTCATGCGTTAATACTTTAATCTGCTTAAACACAAAAAAGGAAGAACTGGTCCATCAGTTCTTCCCTTCTCTTTATGAGTTATTGTCGTTATTACCGCTTTGGCGTCCGCCCTTAGATCCAATTTCACGGTAGAAATCCTTATCGTGATTTTTTCTAGTTTGCTCTCCACCTTTTTCACCGATTTCCTGGTAGAATTCTTTATCGTGATTTTCTCTTGTTTTTTCTCCGCCTTTTCTTCCAGCTTCCTCACGACTCATTTTGTTATCATTGTTATTGTTTTGTGCCATTTTTAATTCCTCCTTTTTTAGTGCAGTACTTTTAAACTACCTCCCTCTCATTCTATTAAACGTTATTTTCTAAAAATAGTAGTTTTCTCCTCCTTGCTTGGTTGCTGGTATAATAGTCTAAAGGTGTGAGATTACAAGTTGAACGAGGGATTTTATTTAAAACAATCCAACCCTTTAAAAGAAATTTTTTATACTTGAGGAGTAATCAAATATGATTCTAGTTAGTTCTTGTCTTGCGGGGATAAAATGCCGATATAATGGTACTGACAGCTTGGAAAATACCATCCAACAATTAGTTAACCAAAAGAAAGCGACCATGGTTTGCCCAGAGTTATTAGGGGGCTTTTCTACTCCAAGGGAACCAGCAGAAATTATCGGTGGTACTGGAATAGATGTGTTAAATGGGACAGCAAAAGTTGTTGAAAAGTCTGGAAAAAACGTAACAGACCTTTATATAAAAGGTGCCTATCAAACGTTGAAGATGGCAAAAGATTTGAATGCAACATACATAGTATTAAAAGAGGCAAGCCCATCATGCGGGTCCCAAATGATTTACAATGGCAATTTTCAAAATGAAAAAATTCCTGGAGAGGGTGTTACCTCTGCCTTGTTAACAAATGAAGGTTTTAAAGTTATCTCAGAGAAGGAATTGGCAAAGCTTAAACTATTGAGCTAGCCATATTGGATGACGTTATTTCTATTCTTAAGATTCTTAAACGACTTAGATAGTGAGGTAATTTAGTGAATGAGAAAAACTCGATTTTAGCAATCCTTATCTTAACGAGCAGCATAATTCATAGAACCTTCTACAATAGAAAAAACAAAAAAGAATACCCCAAATAAATAAGGTACTATTTCCCCATGTAAATAACGATAATAGAGTGTAAAATTACACTTAATTACAATTTATCCCACTATTAAGGGATAACCCTTCTCATCATTAAGAGAAATATAAAGAAAAGATAGATAAATGATAGTTTCCATGAATGATCTAGTCAAGTAATGATGTAGAAATTCCCTCTAATGGGATTTAGTTATACAAG
Source organism: Metabacillus arenae (assembly GCF_014773385.1). GTDB lineage: Bacteria > Bacillota > Bacilli > Bacillales > Bacillaceae > Metabacillus_D > Metabacillus_D arenae. Next base: position 29,429 of record NZ_JACXAI010000015.1, read on the forward strand.
GAGGTTTGCATGAAACATTATGCTTTGAATGACGAGATGAGTGAGTACTTAAAATTTATTTATAGATATCTTTTACAAAAAGGAGCAAGTAAACATGATGCTGAAGATATTATCCAGGAGACCATTTATCGGTTTCTTTCACAAGAACAGTCTAACGAGATTAGGAATGTGAACGCTTGGTTTTTTAAGGTGGCATTAAATCAATTTTACGATACTCGCAGAAATTATGATAAGCAAAGGAAGATTTTGCTTAAGCATGAGATTAATAGATGGATAGAAGAACAAACTCCTGAAGCCTCGACTTTAAAAAGTGAGGAATCACAAGATATACATAGCATTCTTAATAAGCTTAAACCAAGACACAAGCAATTTCTTCTTTTAAAATATACTGTAGGGTTAAAATTGACAGAAATAGCGGAGCTTTTTCAATTAAAAGTCAGCTCAACCAAAACCATTCTTCACCGGGCAAGACAGGAATTCATAAAGGAATATGCTCATTATCAGAAAATCAATGGTTAACAATGCAACAGTTATGTTTCTATTAAGAATTTGATAGTCTCATATCAATATAAATATTTAGAAGGAAGTAAGTACATCCTATGAACTTAAACGGATTCTTTAGACCCAATTCAACTTTTAAAAACTGGGTCGATAATCATTTTTAGAGGTGAGTAATATGATATTGGATCTAATAGGGGAGCAGAAAATGGATCCTATAGCAGGGATGCTGTATTCAATGGTTGAGGGTAATTTTCACCGTCTTAAATCAATTGTAAAAGATATGGATCAGGAAGAATTAGATTATAAAGGGCCAAATCATATCTACAATAGTACAGCACAACTATTAAGACATTTAGCTTTTGTCGATCTTAATTGGATATATCGAATCAAGAATGAACCAATGCCAAAGTCTCTTAACGAAAAATATGGACCAATGGTTGATGAAAATAATCAGATTCCTTTAATCAAAGGAATTTCTTTAGAAAAACTATTAAACGATTATGATGAAATCTTTCATATGCTTAAGGGTCTCTGCTTTTGCTTGACAGACAATGATTTGAAAAAGACAGTAGAGTATGAAGGGGGAAAAAAAGCAACAGTACAATGGGGGCTATGGCATATCGCTGACCATAATAGATATCATCAGGCCCATATCAATCAGCTTCGTAAATGGTTTTTAGAGCAGTAGGATATTGTTGCTTCCATAATACAATGATGAGGGGGAATACATACTGTCTAAGTCTACAACAGAAACATATAATTTATTAGCTAAAACCTATGAAAAAGACATCGATATGGACAGCCCTTTTAATGCCGACTATGAACGGCCGGCAATGATGAAACAAATTCCTGAGCGATTGAGCGGAGTTCGTGTTTTAGATGCAGGATGTTCTGCTGGTTGGTATTCAGAAGCATTGGCTGATCGAGGAGCAAATGTTACTGGTATTGATATAAGTAAAGAAATGATAAACACAGCAAAGCGAAGACTAAAGGGGAAAGCAGCTGTTCTATGTCATGACTTAGAAAAAGCTTTACCATTTCCAGATCATGAGTTTGATATCATTGTTAGTTCATTAACCCTTCATTACTTAAAAGATTGGGAAAATACTTTCACCGAATTTCAAAGAGTTTTAAAGCCGAATGGGATGTTTTTATTTTCGACTCATCATCCTTTTATGGATTTTACTAGGTTTAATTGTGATAATTACTTTCAAAAAAACCTTTTAATAGATAAGTGGAATAAACCGGGTATAACAATTGATGTACAATTTTATAGGAGAGCTCTGCAGGATATCATTTCCGTGACCTCTCATTTTTTTTCGATTGAGAAATTAATCGAACCCCAACCAGAAGAAGCATTTAAAGAAAAAAATCCAGACTCTTATCATTATTTAATGACAAATCCTCATTTTTTAATCATTCAAGCAAGGGTTAGAAATTAAAGAATTATCTAACTGGAAGTGTAAGTTTTTTAGGTTGATCTAAAGAAATTTGGGGGCTTTTTCAGCTTATTTAGAAAAGTGTGTGACTCTTCATACATCAAATAAAATATGTTTCTTTTGTGCTCTATCTTTTAAACTATTAAATCTAAAATATATTCCTTTTATTAGGCGTATTCTATCAATTTAAGACATTTTTCTATTTATTTCTTCCTTTTTAATAAAATTCCGATTATTATAAAAAAACAAATTAATTTACTAGAATAATAGTTTGGGAGGAATTTTGTGATAAAAAAGAAGAATTGGAAAACTGTTATAGGTATATTGTCCTTCAGTGCTATATTAGTTGGCACTGGTACTGGAACAGCTTATGGTCAAACACTAGATGCAGTATTTAAATTAAACCCGGAAGTAAAAGTTGAATGGAAGCAGGACAATAAGACGTTCTTAAGGGGAATACTTACTTCTGATAAAGTAAAGTCAGAAAAAGATGTGAAAAGCTTTTTGAAAATCAATCAAGAGGTTTTTGGTGTAGACCCGGATTCTAACCTAGTTCTTTTAGAGAAAGAGACAGACGACCTTGGTATGACACACTATGTTTATCAACCAAGTATACAAAATGTGCCAATTTCTAAAGCAAAGGTAATTGTACATACCGACAAAAATGGCAATGTTGTTGCAACAAATGGTGAATTTCATGAGAATGCACCAAAGAAGCTAGAGCAAAGCAAGAAATTGTCTGAAAATAAGGCTTTATCTATTGCTTGGACCCATATTGATGTCGACAGAAAAGATTCATCAAAAAATCTAAAAACTGTAGATGCTGAAAAAAATACCTTAACAGAAAAGTCTGATTTAGTCGTTTATCATGATGATGGTACATATACACTTGCTTATCATATACAGCTTCAATTCCCTGAGCCCTATCCTGCTAATTGGCAAATCTGGGTAAACGCTGAAAATGGTAAAATTTTAAAATCTGTAAATAAAGTTAAAGAAGCTGCTGGTTCAGGTACAGGTGTACTTGGGGATTCAAAATCATTAAATACTCATTTTGAAAATAATACTTATTATTTAGTAGATTCGACAAAACAGATGGATGGTAGAATTTATACGTTAGATAACCGTAATGGCGGATTTAATAGTTTGCCTGGTTATGATATTACAGACTCAGATAACAGATTTACTGAAACCAGCCAAAGAGCTGCAGTAGATGCTCATCATTATGCTGGAAAAGTTTTTGATTACTACTACAATAAGTTTGGCAGAGTGAGCTATGATGGCAATGGTTCTGATATTATTTCGACAGTTCACTTTGACACTAATTATAACAATGCAGCATGGATCGGAAATCAAATGATTTATGGTGATGGAGATGGGAAGGTTTTTGCCCCTTTATCAGGAGCTATTGATATTGTTGCTCATGAACTGACTCATGCTGTAACAGACAGCTCAGCAAATCTAGTATACGAATTTCAGCCTGGGGCCTTAAATGAATCGTTCTCAGATGTATTCGGCTTTTTCTTAGATCCTAATGATTGGATGATCGGTGAAGATGTTTACACACCCGGCAGAGAAGGTGATGCATTAAGAAGCTTGTCAAATCCGAATCTTTATGATCAGCCGGATCATATGAATGAATACAGAACCCTTCCTAACACAGAGGAAGGTGATTACGGAGGCGTTCATATCAATAGCGGAATACCGAACAAGGCAGCTTATTATACAATTAACGCTATCGGCCGTGCTAAATCTGAAAAGATTTACTATCGTGCATTAACAATCTATTTAACACCAAATAGTGATTTTGCTTCAGCACGACAGGCGCTCATTCAATCTGCGACAGATCTTTATGGGTCAACCGAAGCTAATGCAATCTCTTCTGCTTGGAGTAATGTAGGAGTTAACTAAAATTAACCCCACTTTTAACGGTCAGTTAAACCTTATGGTTTAGGCTTCAGGAGAAGCAGAGTTAAAAAAAGAATAAGTGTTTCTTAAAACTAGGATTTCCCTTAAACGGTGAATCCTAGTTTTTGCTATTTAAAAGTGATACTGTCCAGGGGTGTATAAAGCCTGTTTTGAATAATGCATTCTTTTAAACCGACATATTCGATATCTTTTTTATGCTATGATTAGAGGCTTGAATAATTCTTCCTAACGTTAAAGCCACAATCAATGTTCCAAGTCCTACTGGCCCGCCTAATAAAAAACCTATTAGAACGGCACTTGTTTCAATAATGATCCTTGAGATACTAAGGCTCAAACCAAATCTATTATGTATAGCGATCATTAACCCATCAACAGGTGTTTTAGGGAATTTTGCCTCTATATAAATACCGATTCCCAAGCCTAATGCAATGACCCCAATCATAAAACTTAACCACTGCATTTCCCATGAAGCTGAAAAATCAATATTGTTAAATACTATATAAATCCAAGCATCCAAAAACCAGCTTCGGATGATGATCGGTATAAAAGACTCTACTGGCAATCTTTTTCTTTCAATTATCCAGGTCAAAAATGCTAAAAACACTTGTGAAATAATGGACCAGATGCCTATGGTTAATCCAAAATGTTTTGTTAAACCCACTGAAATAGTATCCAAAGGTCCAGCCCCGGCGGCTGATAAAATGATTAATGCTATTCCCAAAGCAGTTACGGCTAATCCCATTAAATAAATCCATATTCTTTTCCCCATCGATACACCCTTTACAATCATTCTTTTTCTCTATTATTTTATAAGTTTAAAATGTATAAGGATTCTTTCAACGAAATCTTCTATTAAGTCTCTTTTCTGTGTTTTGTGCCTTAAGGGTAATTCGAAAAACTTCCTTAGAAATTTGGAAACAAGAATTCCTTGCTGATTCAGGACTCACAGTTTGCCCATAGACAGAGGAGTATCGGGCATCGAGCAACGATTTCCTCCATTGAAGTTTACCCCTCCTTATTCCATTATGTAACTTAAATAAACAAGAACAATCCCCGAATCAGCTAAGGTATGACATATTATAGAAGCAGCAATCGACTTTAATTTATATCTGAAATAGCCCCACAGAAAACCGGCAATAAATACTGGAAGAACGGCAATTAAGTTAAAAGGCCAATTAAACATTGGCATTAGTGAGAGAAGATGATACAAGCTGTAAAAAAAAGAGGTCATAAAAATTGTAGGAAAAGGCCCTATCTCTACTATTAATCGTTGGTGCATAAATTCTCTCCAATATAATTCCTCTAAAACCGGATTAATGAAGATAAGTACAAAAATAAGACCGAGTATATACGAGCCATTAAACCCCCAATCCTCCAAAAGCTGCCGAAGTATCACTAAATCAAAAATAGTGTTTAATAGGATAGATGCAAGTCCATAAATTGTAAAAAGACAAATAATACCCGAAATTAAACCTATCATAATTACTTTCCATGATAATGAGTACTTTTTGAAAATATGAGGCTTTTTCTTGTTTTGAATATATGAAATGACAGGGATGAGCAGCAGCCAGCCATAAAAGAGCATAAATGTGACTGGCACACTGTGGAATAAATGCAAGCCTATAAAAATCATGAGAGCAGGACCTATACAAAGTAGTGCTGTTTTATACATACTGCCTCCCCCAAAAAAACTATTAGTGGTTTTTTTATGTCAAAAAGGATGGTTTTATTTTAGCCTTGCTAAATTTTTTTTGTAATCCGCCATCCAGCTTCCATTTTGATACTATCTATCTCGCATGATATTTTCTACCTTGCTTATTAATCATTCTTTAGTCTCGTCAATAATTCCTTCCAAAAGTATATTGCCAAACATTTCAATCCAATTTCTTAATCCTTGATCTCCTCTTCCAGAGGAGTGATTCTGTCAAAGTGTTGCGATAATGTAACCCTAGAACCTGTTTCTTCTATAAGGAAAGTATAAATCGAACATACGTTTCCTTTATTATACTATCTTGATAAGGAAAAGACAAGAATTGACACTATACTTCATTAGTTATGTTAATGATCTCTTTCATCCCACAGCTGAAGCAGTGGGCTTTCTTCGATTCATTCGTAAACAAATCTATTGTTTTATTTATTTTAAAGTGGGTAGTTATATTATCAAGAGGAGGAGATCTAATTGAAACCGAAGTTTAAAATATTTCATAATGATGAACATTTGAGTGAATCAATTGATAAGCTTAGAAACAATGGTGTTCGAGATGAGGATATTTACATTCTCGCTCATGATAATGATCATGTAAGACGTTCAAGAAAGGAAACGGATGCCAATAAGATTGGGGTTAATGTGACAGGAGTAGGCACGGCGGTGAAAAATATTTTTAAGAGTAAAGGTGATAAATTAAGATCTAAAATGAAAGAGATAGGCTTTGACTCATCTAAGGCTGAGCAGCTGGAAGAAGAATTAGACAAGGGAAAAACGTTGCTAGTGGTAACAAATCAAGATGAAGTTAAGTTTTAAGGCCTTGTAAAATTGGCCTTTTTTTATCGTTTCAAAATTAATGATAGTTCTCGATGTCCAGCTCCAGGCGCTATCGGTTCCAGGTAATAAGCCAATCTGTCAAAAAGGTTAAAGAACAACCTTTCTGCCGGCTCGTCTTATACTTGTCGCCGCAGGACTAGCGCCTTGCGCTTTTCTAATTTGTGAAGTGATTATTTAGAAAAGCTTTTTCAGCCCTTCATCCTCTAAATTCCATATTTCCACCAATAAAGGAAGAGAAGAGAACAACCCAACTTAAAGATAATCTCTTCTCTACAATTTAAATAACGTCAGAAAACTTTTTTGCGATCACGTTCATCCTTCAAAATTTCAACTGCTTCTCTAAAGCGCTGGGAGTGAATGATTTCTCTTTCTCTTAAAAAGCGTAAGGAATCGTTTATATCTGGATCATCGGACATGTCAATGAGCCATTGATAGGTTGCTCTCGCTTTCTCCTCTGCGGCAATGTCCTCATATAAATCAGCGATCGGGTCGCCTTTTGCTTGAATGTATGTAGCAGTAAATGGAGCACCTGCCGCATTATGATAAAACAAGGCCCCGTCATGATTTGCGTAATGAGCACCTAGTCCTGCTTCTTTTAACTGCTGGGGGGTCGCATCCTTTGTTAACTTATAAACCATAGTTGCAATCATTTCCAAGTGAGCGAATTCCTCTGTCCCGATATCTGTTAAAAGCCCCACCACTTTGTCTGGAATAGTATAGCGCTGGTTTAAGTATCGAAGGGCAGCAGCCAGCTCCCCATCTGCCCCTCCATATTGTTCTATTAAATACTTTGCAAGAGTAGGATTACAGGTGCTTACTTTTACAGGGTATTGCAGCTTTTTTTCATAAGTCCACATTTCTATATCTCCCCTTTATTCATTAAACTTGCCATGGCCAAGGTCCTTTTTTCCAGGCCCAAGATTCATTTGATGGATTAAGACTTCTTTGTTCCAATGGTCCAAATTTCGATTCGAACTTTTCTTTAATTTGTTTCCCGTACTGGGCATATTGGTTGTATTGCTGAATAGCTTGAGAATCATTAGGATGAGTATCAAGATAAAGGGATAATTCAATCAGTACAAAATCCACTGCTTGAATTTCCTCCAGATGGCTGTAGTACTCTTGAGGTAAAGCTTTACTCATGTCTATTACCTCCCCCATCTTCATAAGGATTTTCATAGTAATCATAAAAAAATTGCCATAATGTTCCTTTTTTTAATGCCTCATAAGGAGAAAACTGTTTAAGATTTGGAGGCTGAAAGCCTAAATACAGGTTAGGGGGAGTACGGTAATATTTTTTTCCGATTGGAGGACAAGGATCAAAAGAACTATGGAAAGGGACGTACGACTTTACTTTTGTGAACGTCTTGGGCTGGTTTTTCATTTTTTACACCTCACCAAATAATTTCTCCTATGATTATATTCACTAATATTTAGATTATTTCTACACTTTAAAAACAGATGAAGAGATATTAAGCAGCCGATTGGCTTATGCTTGTAACTTTAAGACGGGCTTTGCGGTTTTCTTACAATTTCGGAATTTTTTTTCGTTTTCACTTTTTGGAAGGGAAGAAACCTGTAAAAGAATTCATTTTTGTCGATTTTTGTCAAATAATCGATATATTGAAATTTTCGAAGATAACTCCACTGTTTTCGGAGATAAATGTGAAAAATCGTAGATATTTTCCAGATTTCGAAGATATATTGGAAAAAAACGAAAAACAGAAGATGAATTTTTGAATTTTGGGTGGTTGATCAAGAGCAAATAGCGTTTGTTATTGTATGAACGAAGAAATCGTTTGAAATGTGGCCGAAATTAAGCGAAAAATCCTAAATAACTAGTCAAAGAGTATATATAAAGAAATTAGCCTATTCAACCTACCAAAAGTAGATAAGTGTCAATATATTCATGTAAGTCGGTTTATTTAGAAAAGCACTGTGGTAATCACATAATATATGTCTGTTACATATGAGATATTTTTATAAATAATAGATTGGGAGGCTGGAGACATGAATAATAACGATGAAAATAGGAAGGACAAGCAGTTAGAAGAGTATAGGGCAGATAACCGGGGCAAGAAGATGACAACAAATCAAGGTTTACATGTATCAGAGGATGAGCATTCTTTAAAAGCGGGTGACCGTGGGCCAACGCTGATGGAGGATTTTCATTTCAGGGAAAAGATGACCCATTTCGATCATGAGAGAATTCCAGAAAGGGTTGTTCACGCAAGAGGGTTTGGCGCCCATGGGTATTTCCAGCCTTATGAATCAATGGCGCCGTTTACAAAAGCGAAGTTTCTTCAGGATCCGTCCGTTAAAACTCCGGTATTTGTTCGTTTTTCAACAGTTGCTGGTTCGAAAGGTTCAGGAGATACTGTTCGGGATGTCAGGGGTTTTGCGACAAAGTTTTATACAGAGGAAGGAAATTACGATCTAGTAGGTAATAATATCCCTGTTTTCTTTATTCAGGATGCTATCAAATTCCCCGATTTGGTTCATGCTTTAAAGCCAGAGCCTCATAATGAAATGCCGCAGGCTGCTTCAGCTCATGATACGTTTTGGGATTTTATTGCAAACAACAGAGAATCGGCTCATATGGTCATGTGGGCAATGTCAGATCGTGCGATTCCGCGAAGCTATCGAATGATGGAAGGATTTGGAGTCCATACCTTCCGATTTGTAAATGAACAAGGCAAAGCGCATTTCGTAAAATTTCATTGGAAACCAAAGCTTGGAGTCCATTCCCTCGTCTGGGACGAAGCTCAAAAAATTGCAGGAAAGGATCCTGATTTTCACCGCCGTGATTTATGGGAATCTATTGAAATGGGAAATTATCCTGAATACGAGCTGGGCATTCAGATGATTGAAGAAGAGGAAGAATTTAAATTTGATTTTGATATTTTAGATCCTACTAAACTTTGGCCGGAAGAAATGGTTCCGGTAAAAATGATTGGAAAAATGGTATTAGATCGTAATCAAGATAACGTTTTTTCTGAAACTGAACAGGTTGCGTTCCATCCAGGGAATGTTGTACCGGGAATCGATTTTACGAATGATCCGCTGCTTCAAGGACGACTTTTTTCATATACAGATACCCAGCTAATCAGGCTTGGAGGACCTAACTTCCATGAGCTTCCGATCAACCGTCCAGTTTGCCCGTTTCATAACAATCAAAATGATGGATACCATCGAATGACCATTAATAAAGGGCAGGCTGCCTATCATAAAAACTCTCTTCAAAATAATGATCCCCAACCCGCTTCAGAGGAAGAAGGGGGCTATGTTCATTATCAAGAAAAGGTTGAGGGCCGTAAAATCCGCCAGAGAAGTGAAAGCTTTAAGGATCACTTTTCCCAGGCTAAACTTTTCTGGAACAGTATGACTGATCCCGAGAAACAGCACATTATTAAAGCATTTTGTTTTGAAGTAGGAAAGGTGAAGAGTAAATCTGTCCAGCAGCAGGTAGTGGAGACAATCAGCCAAGTAGATGTCAAGCTTGCGAGACAGGTAGCTATTGGAGTTGGCGCTAAGCCGCCTGAAAATATGGACGATTCAGTAGAAAAGCTTACTTCACCAGCATTGAGTCAGGAGAAAACGATTAAAATCCCTGAAACAAGAAAAGTGGCTGTTTTAGCTGCAGATGGTTTCAGCTATCCTGGATTAAATCAAGTGATGGAAGACTTAAAGAAGAAAGGGGTCATTGCTGAAATTATCAGTCATAATTTAGGAATGATTAAAAGCTCAGAGGGTCAAGAGCTTGAAGTGACACATACATTCCTTACAAGTGATTCCGTATTATTCGATGCGATTTATGTGGCCGGCGGAAAGGAAAGTATAGATCTTCTGAAAAAGGAAAGAGGGGCGCTGCACTTTATTCAAGAAGCGTACAGTCATTTTAAATCAATTGGAGCAGTAAATGAGGGCTGCGATTTGCTTACATCAGCAGGAATACAGATAGATGGACCAGGGGTGGTCACCTCAAGAGAACAAGCGAATTTGAATTCTCATCATAAAAAATTCATTGATGCCATTTCTCAGCATCGTCATTGGTCAAGACAAATTTAAGTTTTGAGAAATAAGAAAAGACGTTTTTGCTTCCGCAGAAGCGTCTTTCTTATTATTTCAGAAGTTTAAGATTATTAAAGTGTTAATTTGTTAAAGAGTGTTGCCAATGTTAGCACTAATCGCCATCGGCCATTTGGTTATTAGCCGCCCGATGTTTCCCATTAAAGTACTTGTGACATCTGAGCTTTTTTTCCTGCAATTACACAACCTCCATAACCAAAAATCTACTCCTTCAACAAATTCTCCAGCAATTTGTCCCAATTTAAATAGTTAGCCAATTATACATGAAGTCGAATATTTGGATATAAAAAAAGTACTACCAGATAGGTAATACTTAAAAAGGTTTATTTAACGATTGGAAATTTTTTTGATCAGTTCTCTAATTTCTTTTCTTTCACCGGAAATTACAATCGTATCGCCAATTTCAAGGATTTCATCAGATCCAGGGTTAAGCACTTTTTGACCGTTCTTTTTGATAACAGCGATGACATTTACCCCGTATTTTTGTCTAATTTCTATTTCACCAATAGTCTTCGCAGCACTTGGTGAATCTTTCTCTATTTTAAACCATTCAATGACTAAATCGTTCAAAGCAACTTCAATGGATTCCAATGCCTTTGGCTGGTAGACCATTCCCCCTAAAATGGCAGCTAGCTGCCTTGCTTCAGAATCGGAGAAGGTTATATTAGAAACACACTCTTCATGCTCTTCATCAAAGTGATAGATCTCACGCCTGCCATCATCGTGTACTACCAATGCAATTTTTTCCCTATCCTTGGTTATGATTTCATACTTATAACCAATTCCGGGGAGTTCACTTTCTCTTATATTCATAATCTTCCTCCGTATATGAGAGTAGAATTCTTTCACTTCAATTTTTACATTATAGCTAAAATAAATAGTGAATTCAACATAAGAATTAGTTTTTTATTTGCTCCAATGTAAAAAGTTTAGTAAAATTAAATTTGATGTAAAAATTTTTGATGAATGGAGGTAATAGGATAGTGAAAATAATACTGACGAGCTTTATGTTTATTTTCTTTATGTTAATTTCTCCTATTCATCATGAGGATCAACTTTTTGTTGGTTTGTCAAATGAAATCAAGTTTTCTTCCTTTACCTTTCAGCCTGAATCTGAAATGGTGAAGTCCCCTTTTTCCTATAAACTAAAAGAGGATGATCATTATATCAATCCTTCAGACGATCTTTTCGCATCGGCTGACGAAACGGATTTATACATCCATCCTTTCCATCTAGGAAATCTTGTATACCCTATAAAAATACAAGCTTTTCTTACTCCTATTCATTACCATGCAAATTACCTTTAATTAAAAAATTTCAATTTTTAATTTTTACCTATAAAAGTATAGGGCTATTTAGCATGCCCGAATATGGAAGGTCTTTTTAATACCTATAAGGGCAATATATGTCTTTGCTCAATCCCAGAGGAAACAAAAGAAAATCAGCGGACAACAGCTGACTGTAAATGGTCTACGGACTAAGAGTACTGCTTAGAGATTGCTTCGTCTGTGTGAATCATTTCCTGTGGAAGTAAAGTGTCCATGAATTCAACTTATTATGATTAACCCTCATTTAGAAAATAAAGGTCTATAAATTCCAGCGTCCTCTCCCAAAAGTAAAGGTTTGCTTTATTTGTCATGATTATTTTTTCAAGGAGTGTTTATATGAACATTAGAGAAAGTGAATTACCAGGTATTGGAAGGAAGTTTGAAATTACTACAAAGTCTAAAGAAAAAATCGTCATTATCATACATGATGACGGGAGAAGAGAAGTTTACCATTTTGATTCAAAAGATTCCGATGAAAGTGTGTCTAATTTGACCCTTAATGATATAGAATCGAGACAACTTGCAGCAATCTTAGGCGGTATCTTTTATAAACCAAAAGCCCTTGAAACGATTGAAATGGCGTTTGATGATTTAATTATTGAATGGTTTAAAGTTGAAAAAGATGCAAAAGCTAACCTGAAAACAATTGGAGAACTGGATATAAGAAATCAATATGGTGTAACCATCATAGCGCTTATCAAAAAGAATCAAGAAAAGGTGTTGAATCCCGGACCAGATGAAATCATAAATGAAAATGACACCATAGTTATTTCAGGAGAAAGAACCCAATTAAAAACAGTCATCAAAGAATTACTAACTAGAGGAGGATAAGGATGGACCATTTAGTATTTGAAGTAGGTACAGCGCTTGTATTGGTAGCTATAGCAGCATTAATCGCCGGAAAGCTAAAGTTCACCATTATCCCATTTCTAATTTTACTTGGTATGGCTGTTGGACCGCATGCACCTACAATTGGAATTATTGATCTGAAGTTTATTGAAAGCTTTGAAATTATAGAATTTATGGGAAGAATAGGGGTTTTATTTTTACTATTCTACCTTGGGCTTGAATTCTCGGTCGGAAAGCTCATTAAATCTGGACGATCAATCGCATTTGGAGGAACCATCTATATTCTCATTAATTTTATTTTGGGTCTGCTTTTTGGTTACTTGATGGGATATCCGGTCCTGGAAATTTTAATTATTGCCGGAATTATTACCATCTCCTCGAGTGCAATTGTCGCAAAAGTGCTTGTTGATCTAAAAAGAACAGCTAACCCTGAAACTGAATTGATCTTGGGTATCATCATGTTTGAAGATATATTTCTTGCCGTTTATCTTTCCGTCATCTCAGGGTTAGTGCTGGGTGGCACTGCAACCATTTGGGGCTCGCTGTTGTCTGTTTTAATTGCTTTCGGCTATATGATGGCTTTCTTCATCATCGCTAGGAAAGCATCAGGTCTGCTTAACAGGTTATTAGATATTTCATCAGATGAAATTTTTATTATTGTTGTGTTTGCTTCCCTATTTTTTGTTGCAGGCTTTTCAGAAACGATCCATGTGGCAGAAGCGATCGGTGCCTTATTATTAGGCTTAGTGTTTTCTGAAACAGAGCATAGGGACAGAATTGAACACTTAGTCGTTCCATTTAGGGATTTCTTTGGTGCCCTCTTTTTCTTTAGCTTTGGGTTGAGTATTGATCCTCTTACTTTAGGAGATGCATTTTGGCTGGCAATTGGAGCGGTGATTATCACTATTATTGGTAACTTTACAGCTGGAATGATTGCCGGAAGAAAAAGCGGGTTGTCACATAAGGCCTCTTCAAACATAGGGCTGACAATTGTATCAAGAGGTGAATTCTCTATTATCATGGCTAACTTAGGAATCGCAGGAGGGTTAATGCCTATTTTAAAGCCATTTTCTGCACTTTATGTGTTAATCCTAGCCATTTTAGGACCGCTCTTAACCAAAGAATCAAAGCATATTTACTCCTTTTTAAACAACATATTCAAGTGGAATACAAAAGGTAAAAGAAAGTCCGGAGAAAATTCTTATTAGATGCACTAATAAGTAAGAAAAAAAGCTTATTTGTGCAAGTGTAAACGTAATTTAGGGAATCAAATCAAGTAAAATTGTTTTATTGAACTTGTTTTTAACAGGAGAGTAAAGGAAGATGCTCGGTTTTAAATCCCTTCCTAATTTTCATAGAATACTGAGTTCCGTAATGGGGTAAAAGGGATTATGAAAGATGAGAAGTCTGAAAAAGATAAATAAAATTGCGAAGTATTTCAAAAAGGCAGCATCTCTTTCATTTGAGATGCTGCCTTTTTTATCAGTTTAAGTTAAAGGGTGCTGCCGCTGCTTGAGCTCCGTGTAAAGCCTTAACTGAGTTTTATAACTGTATCTATATTAGTCAAACGCGGTCCTTTTGTTCTTCTTTAACCTCGTGGATATAGAAATAGCTAATAGCCGCTTGATCCTAAAAGAAAACAAAATAGATAATCGCAGCTAAAACAATTCGATAAGTGGCAAACGGAACAAGTTTAATTTTGTTAATCAGCTTTAGGAAGAAACGGATTGAGATTAGCGCGAATACAAATGCTGTTATAAAGCCTGCTGCAAAAAAGGGCATTGCATCCATTGAAAAATATTGCCAGTTTTTCAACAAGGATAGAAAGCTTGCTCCAGCCATAATCGGAACAGCCATAATAAATGTAAAGTCGGCAGCTGCTTTGTGGCTCATTCCGAGTAAAACACCGCCTGAAATCGTCGACCCCGACCGTGAAAAACCAGGCCATAAGGAAAAGCATTGGATCAATCCAACTGACAAAGCTTGTTTATATGTAATTTGGTCAACTGTATTGGTTTTTGGTTTTTTAGGTCCAAAATAGTCTGCAGCAATCATAAAAAAAGCTCCGATAACTAAACCAATTAAAACCGTTTCAATAGAAAATAAATTTTCATCAATAAAATCTTCAAATAACACTCCTAAAATACCAGCAGGTAACAGGCCTACAATAACCTGAGTGAGTTTAAGATGAGAGGTCCCTTGATGGTTCCCTTCCTTTTTTCTTCCAAGTCCGAGCATTTCGATAAAACGATTTCTATAGATGACAACAACAGCAAGGATGGAACCAAGCTGGATAACAACCTTAAACGTATTTGCTACATATTTTGTTAAAAATGCTTCAGATTGAAGCCATAGATCATCAACAATGATCATATGTCCTGTAGAGGAAATGGGAGCAAATTCTGTTAACCCCTCAACCATCCCTAAAATAATTGCTTTTATGAGATTAAGAAAATCCATTATGTATTATCTCCTTCATTATTGTGTAATAGATTTAGTTTATCTCACCCTTAACGGGCAAGTAAACCCGAACTGCCTTAATATAAAGGAACCAAAAGCTAGGTTTGGGATAATCCCCGTATTTTCAAGGGCTTTTGTACTTATCCCGTATATTCTAGGACGAAGAGGTGGGATAACCTCTTCGTATTAAAAACATTCCCAATCGATTTAACTCTATGAATCTTATTGTAAGGATACTTTATGCTTATTTTCTTTTCTTTATAAAGAGCCAAATAAAAATAATCAAGGCAACTGCGATTAAGGCATAAACAATATTAGAATAAATATCCATAATTTGAACAATTTCTTCCCATGATTCGCCAACCGCTGCTCCTACATTGACTAGAACAATATTCCAAATAAGTGTTCCAATCGTTGTAAAAAGAAGAAACAGCCCAAAATTCATTTGCGAAACACCAGCAGGAATAGAAATCAAACTTCTAATAAGTGGAACCATTCTGCAAAATAGAACGGTCCAGTATCCATATTTATCAAACCAGGCATCTGCGCGCCGAATATCTTCCTTTTTAACTCTGAGAATATGACCCCAGCGATCGACGATAGCTTCTAATCTATCAACGTTTAGTAAGTAACCAATCCAAAATAGAATGATTGCCCCCGCTACAGAGCCCGCGGTAGACCATATAACCACTCCGAGAATAGTAAGCTCGGATCTAGTTGTCATATACCCTCCGAATGTGAGAATGACTTCCGAAGGGATAGGTGGAAAGACATTTTCCAGGGCAATCATAAGAAATATTCCTAAATAGCCAAATTGCTGCATAAAATCTGTGATCCAGTTCTCCATTGTTTCCTCCCGTATTTAAAAAAGTACTTTCTTAATGTTTCTTAAGTAGTGATGGCGAATAAAAAAGAAATAAAGGATTTGTACGATTGTAAAACCGCTTAATACAAAGGCCATCTCACCGGCAATTGATAAATAAAAATAGCTTTGCAGGGCAGTAAATGCGAAAACACTATGTATGACGGCTATTGCGATCGGTGCAAAAAACAAAAGTTTGAGCTGTCTAGTAACAATTCTATTTAATTCTTTTTCAGTCAATCCCATCTTAGCAAGGGAAAGATATTGCCGTCTATCATATTCTAAATCTGCATATAAACGGAAGTAAAGAAAACTTCCCGCAGCTATGAAAAATACTGTTCCAACAAGCAATGCTACAAAAAACATTGTCTGAAATAAGGTTCTTTGTATATCGATTAAGGTCCCGCTTACTGCAATAGCATAAGGTTTATTTGAGCTATACAGGATTTTTCCATTATCCGAGATTTGTTCAGCAATTCCGCTCGTTCTTTCAAAATCATCCATATAAAATCCAGTATAATGATCGACTTTTACAGGGGTATTAATCTGCTTAAATTGGCGGTCGCTTATGATTAAACCTCCAGAATTATAGTTATCTTCTACATCAATCAATAGATAATCCGGTATTGCTACGTGTTTAGAATAGCCGAGTGTTTCAAAATTCATTTTGTTAGAGGTGAAGGTGACTGAAATGTCTTCCATTTCCTTGCTGGATTTTAGTTCCTGTTTTGAAGTAAGAACGACAAGAGCTTGATTTTCTTTTAAAGGTTGATCTGAAACAGGAAATTCAGCCATCATTATTGCTTTCTTGTAATCAGAGAATGAAATGACCGGTACTAAATGTTTTGATTTTGATGATAAAGAAGATTTTGCCTGGACATATTTAATAGGAATTGTGAGAGTTTGATAGTCAAGATTCTTTTCTTCTAACTCCAGCTTAATTTTTTCCATATGCTTTTGGGCGACCCTACTCCCTGCTTTTTCTATATAACTGATTGCGGCTGGATAATCATCATTAAAATGTTTAAATAAGCTATTTGTTGAGGCGAAAACTCCGACTGAGCAAAATGCAACGGTTGAAACGATTGTAACCATAAAGAACATTCTTGCGTTATCCTTAATATGGTAGGCAAGGCTTGATAGAGTAATAATGTTCGTTTTTCTCCAAAATAAAGATCGCTTTTTCTTTAAATACCGAATAATAAAAATACTAAGCTGATTGTAAAAAAAGTATGTTCCGGCAATCGTCATAATACTAACAGGCAGCATCAAAATATATACTGTTT
Source organism: Metabacillus arenae (assembly GCF_014773385.1). Lineage (GTDB taxonomy): Bacteria > Bacillota > Bacilli > Bacillales > Bacillaceae > Metabacillus_D > Metabacillus_D arenae. The sequence continues at coordinate 46,714 of NZ_JACXAI010000015.1, forward strand.
CTGACGTTGCAGTGGCTGATAAGGTATAACTAACTACTAACAGCCCAAATGATAATAACGAAAGCAAAACAGAAGCCTTTGGTTCTCTTTTTGGTCTCTGAACAGATTGGAAGAGATCAATTAGTTTATTTTCTTTCAAAAGAAATGTTGTACAAAAGGAAATGATAAGGAACAAAATTAAAAAGGATACGATGGTAAGAGCTAGAGCTTCTAGTGATAGATAAAAGGGGAGAGAAGAGATCCCGAGAAACCTAGCACCGATCATTAAAAAAAGCTTTCCTGAAAAAAGTCCAGCACCAACCCCTCCTATGATGGCGCAAATGCCAATCAACATGTTCTCCATAAAAACCATTTTGTTTAGCTGCTTTTTGGTCATACCCAGCATTAATAAAATGCCGAATTCGCGTTTTCTTGTTTTTAAAAAGGAGCTGACAGAGTAAAAAACAAAAAAGAATGAAAAAATGTACATGATACATTCAGCTGCAATTGTGGCGAGAGCGACAACAGAATAAATGGTTCCTTTTTGAATAAATGGATTGAAAAGAAACAATCCACAGATAAAGAAAATCATAACAGAAAACGAACTGCTGAGAAAATAAGCTGCATAAGTTCTTTTATTGCGAATGAAATTTCTAAAGACGAATTGTGGAAAGGTCAGTTTGATCCCCTCCTAATAGCGATAACATATCCAGAATTTTTTGGAAGAATGCCTGCCGGTTTTCTCCTTTATAAATTTCATTATAAAAACTGCCGTCTTTAATGAAAATAACCCGATCACAATAACTTGCGGCAACTGCATCATGGGTGACCATTAAAATGCTTGTGCTTGCTTGTGTATGAATGGCAGCCATCGTTTCCATTACATCTTTGGAAGCTTTTGAGTCCAGGTTACCCGTTGGTTCGTCTGCTAAGATAAGGGATGGTTGATGGATAATTGCTCTGGCAATTGCTGTTCGTTGCATTTGTCCCCCAGAAATTTCATATGTCCGGTTTTTTAAAATATGCTCAATCCCTAGCTTCTCAGTTACAGCAGATAATTTTATCTCCATTTCTTTTACAGATGCTCCGTCTAGTGTTAATGGAAGGACGATATTCTCCTCTACTGTGAGGCTGTCCAGAAGATTAAAGTGCTGAAAGACAAACCCGAGCTCATGCCGGCGAAATAATGCTTTTTCTTTCTTATTAAGTATATGAGGATTTTGTCCATTTATCATAATTTCTCCTGAAGTAGGTTCATCAATCGTGGCAATGACATTTAGCAACGTAGTTTTCCCGCTTCCAGAAGGTCCCATGATGCAGGCAAATTCACCTTTATTGATTGAAAAATGGACGGCATTTAATGCTCTGTGAGAAACTTTGCCTTCATAAATTTTTGTTACATTTTTAATTTCTACTATCGACAAATGAAACGACTCCTTGTTCAGGTTAATGTCTTCATTATATAAAGGCATATAAAACGTTGCTATTTCACTATCTTACATTACCTTACAAGTTTGTAAGGTTTCATTAGAAAAGCGGAAATCCCTGTTCTAGCGGGAAAAATCATTAGTCGAGCCGGAGTTTTTTGGCGCTTGTCTTCACTTAAAACTAAAACTTCTGGATTATTATAGAAAAAATTAAAATAAAATTCTTACAGTAGTTCCTTTCCCAGTCTCTGACTCCAGCTCGACCTGGTGACCGAGCTTTCTGCATATTTGTTTGACAAGGTAAAGGCCCATTCCTGTTGATTCCTGAAATCGTCTCCCGTTTTCACCAGTGAAATAAGGATTAAATACCCGCGGCAAGTCGCTTTTGGGAATACCTACACCTTCGTCACGAATTTCTAAAACGGTGGTATTGTTTAAAGAGTAAAACCCCTCAATATAGATTTTTTTGTTTTCTCCCATGGAATACTTAACCGCATTCGTAATAAGCTGTGTGACAACAAAAGTTAACCATTTTTCATCTGAAGTGATTTTTATGGGTTCCTTGATCAGAATATGCGGAAAAACCTTTTTGCGGATAAACAGCCTTTTTTGTTCAGATGCAGCTGAGCGGACGATTCTTTCTAAATCTAGGATTTGCACATGAAAGTCATGCTCAAAATGATCTAGCCGAGAACTATACAAGACCATATCGAGCCCTTTTTTTAATCGATCCACTTCATATCCTATAGCAGAAAAGCGTTTATCCTCCTCATCCTGAATAAGTAAATAGATGACAGAAATTGGAGTTTTCATTTGATGGGTCCACTGATTGATAAACTGAATGTGAGATTCTAATTTATGCCCAGTGTTATGTAATTCATTTTGGAAACGGCGAAACTGTTTTTTTAATAGCTCGTGCAGGCTTTCTACTAATGGGGAAGGTGATTCCTGTTTAGGAAAATCCTCAAGGGAAACTTGTGATCTTTCCAAACGATAGTAAAATACTCGATTTTTTAAATAACGAAAAATAAGATAACCGATGAATAGGGTGAAGCTTAGAAAAGCAGCATACAAACTAGTTGTAATGTTTTGATTTCCATCGAGCCAATAAACAAAGGAAATAATTAGCAGCTGCACGATGTAAAGGAATGAGAGGGGCAGCTGATCGCGAAAGAAAAGTTTCATTCCTGATCACCCCAATTCGGATAGAGACGGTAGCCTTGTCCGCGTATTGTTTGAATAGAATCGTGTATCCCTAAGGTCATTAGCTTTTTCCTAACCCGGGTCACATACACGTTTAATGTATTGTCATCGACAAATGCTTGGTCGTCCCAAATTTTCTCAAGCAGCCTGTCCCGGCTAACTACACGCTCTGCTTTCTTCATCAGTTCATCAAGGATTTTGGCTTCTGTCAGGCTAAGCTCAACCTTTTCATGATGAAAAGAAAGGCTTAGTCTTTCGATATCAAGCATTAATCCTTCAACATCCAATGTGCGAATTTGTTCATTGACCGAATAGGTTCCGAAAGCACGACGGAGCTGACTTTTAACTTTAGCGATTACAATTTCATAATCAAATGGTTTGGTGATATAGTCATCAGCACCATTCTCTAACGCCATTACTTGATCCATTTTACTTTCACGCGCTGAAAGAAATAAAATTGGACAAGTAGAGCTCGTTCGTATCTGCCTGCACCAATAGAAGCCATCATATTTTGGTAAATTGATATCAAGCAATACAATATGGGGGTCAAATTTTTTAAACTCACTTAAAACCGTGTCAAAATTCTGGACAGCAAAGGTCTGATAGCCATATTTATTGAGATGTTCCTCTAGCAGCAGGGCAAGCCCTGTATCATCTTCTACTATAAATATTTTAAACATAACAAATCTCCCCGAACTAATAATGGATGTATGTATTGTACTAAAAAGCTGGGAAAATATCACCTTCTCATCAGTAGGATTCTAATACTAGATGAAGAATATCTGAGTTTTAGAAGGACAGCTTAAGTATACTTAAAGGAAGAGATGCTTTAGTAACAGAGTCAGCGGGGGGAAATCCTCTAACGTTCCAGGGGCAGGCACTGGCAACAAAAATAGCTTGATCTCTCTGAATAAGAAACCAAGCTTCTCTTTATATTTTTATAAAAAATGGCTATTCGCTTGGATGAAGAACTGTGATTGTTCATAGTTATAAGAAACTTTTGAAAAGTCAAATGGCTGTCCATTGGTTAAATGAAAAATGGTTTCAACGTAAATTTTAGGTTCCCCTTTTTTTAAACCTAAATACTTCGCTTCTTCCTCTTTAAGCTTATCGGCACGAAGGTATAAATCCGAAAAACCGACCTTTAATCCTAATCCTTCCCTAATATAGTTAAATATTGATTCAGAAACAATTTCTTTATTCAAATAGGTAATGATGGATTTATTATAAAACGATTCTTCTAAGCATAACGTTTGCCCGTTAATATAGCGAACTCTTTTTACATAATAGACATCGTTATCAGGTTCAATATTTAAATTATGAGCCGCTTCCTGTGTTGGTTTTCTCACTTCTAATTCAATTACTTTTGTAGTGATATTAAAATCCTCAAGACTCTCTTTAAACCCTTGGTTAGAAAGCAAACTAATATAACCTTTTCTCTTATGCCTTCTAACAAAAATTCCGCTGCCTCTTACTTGAAATATGACCCCTTTTTTCTCTAACAGATCTAAAGATTTCGTAATCGTACTCTTACTCACTTCAAATTGAGTCATTAATTTTTCTAATACTGGCAGTTTATCTCCTTGTTGAAGCGTATGATCCTCAATAAACTTTTCAATTTCGATTGCAATTTGCTGGTACTTTAACATATACATTCCTCATTAGTTGATTTATGTCACTCAATATCAGAATTATAGCATAAACTTATCAAAAGCTCATTCAATAATATTATACATATATAAAAAATTTATTCGGTTATTGATAAATTATACCGATACAATTATAATGTAAGTGTTATCAAATAAATTAAGGGGGGATTTAAATTGTCGGGAAAAGTTAGAGATTATCCTAAGCTTGCGAAAGATATTTTAGAAGCTGTTGGCGGAGAAGAGAATGTAATTGGAGTTACACGTTGTGCAACCAGACTTAGATTAGTACTAAAGCGGTCTAAACCAGAAGCCAAAGAAAAAGTATCATCTATGCCAGGAGTCATTACAGTAGTAGAAAATAGCGGACAATTCCAAGTTGTTATCGGTCAACATGTAGGAGAAGTTTATGAAGAATTTTCAAGTTTAGTGAACGTTGAAACATCTGATGAAAAAAGTGACAACAAAGGAACGATAGTAAACCGTGTAATTGCTACGATGTCAGCGGTTTTTGCACCGTTTGTATATATTTTAGCTGCAGCTGGTATTTTGCAAGGGTTGTTAATAATAATTAATTTATTCTTTGCTGGCTTTGAAGAAACGGGAACCTACCAAGTTTTAAGTTTTATCTCATGGGCGCCATTTACTTTTTTACCTATTTTTATTGCAATAACAGCATCAAAACATTTTAAAACAAACACGTATATTGCAGTAGCATGCAGTGCTGCATTAGTCAGTCCAACATGGACAGAGATGGCAGCCCAAATTGCAGAAGGAAATACCATTACTTTCTTTGGTATGGCTTTATCTGAAACAGTGTATACATCTTCAGTGCTGCCGCCGTTATTTTTAGTGTGGATTTTGTCTTATCTTGAAAGATTTTTAAATAAGAAAATGAACGAAGTGATCAGACCGTTATTTGTTCCATTTATATGTATGGTCGTTATGGTACCTTTAACGATTTTATTAATTGGTCCTGTTTCTACTATGGGAGCAAATGGGATTGCTGGTGGTTATAACTTCTTAGCAGAAAACGCACCTGCTGTGGCTGGAGCGATTATTGGCGCATTCTGGCAAGTGCTCGTTATTTTTGGTGTGCATTGGGGAATCACACCTATGGTATTAGCGAATTTTGATTTATACGGCCGAGATTCATTCCAGGCGTATCAAACAATTGCAGTTATTGCACAGGTTGGCGCGGTACTTGGCGTTGTTCTGAAGGCTAAAAGTCAGGAAACACGAAAAGTCAGTGTTTCGGCTGGGGTAACTGGAATATTTGGGATTACAGAACCAGCCATTTACGGAGTGAATTTGAGATTTAAGAAGCCGTTTATATTTGGCTGTATTTCAGGTGCCATCGGTGCCATAGCAGCAAGTTTCTTTAATCCTTATTACTTTGCATATGCAGGATTACCAGGACCGCTAACCATTGTAAATGGTATAGACTCGGATTACCCAATGTCCATATGGGGAATTTTATTAGGTGGTGTGATTGCAGTTATTCTTCCTGTCATTTTAATTCAAATCTTTGGATATGGTGAAGATACAGCGAAAAAAGCAGGTAGTGAAAGCTTAGTAGAATCAAATGATCCTAATAGTAATGAAGAAACAGTAAATGCTCCATTTAGCGGTAAGGTAATTCCACTTTCAGAGGTTCCGGATGAAGTATTCAGCTCAGGTGCGATGGGACAAGGTATAGCGATAGAGCCATCAGATAATAAATTATATGCCCCGTTTGATGGAACGGTCGTTATGGTTGCGCCTACAAAGCATGCGATCGGCTTACGTTCAGTATCTGGTGTTGAATTACTTGTGCATATTGGTTTAGATACAGTTAAATTAGCTGGAAAACCTTTCACTTTATATGTAGAAGACGGCGTTAAAGTCACAAAAGGTGATGTACTAATCGAATTCGATAAAGAATCAATCGAAAATCAAGGATTAAAAACAATTACACCTATTATTATAACGAATTCACATGCTTATAAAGAAATTATCATCGAAGATAATAATGATAGTACATTAGATACGAAATTATTTACTGTAGTGAAATAAGGAGGAAATGAAAATGAAAAAATTGCCACAGGATTTTCTATGGGGCGGTGCTTTAGCTGCTCACCAATTCGAAGGTGGATGGAATCAAGGCGGTAAAGGGCCAAGTGTAGTGGATGTCATGACAGCAGGTGCACATGGCGTACCAAGAAAAATAACAGAAACATTCGAAGAAAATGAGTTTTATCCGAACCATGAAGCTATTGATTTCTATCATCATTATAAAGAGGATATCGCTTTATTTGCTGAAATGGGATTAAAATGCTTAAGGACATCGATCGGTTGGAGCAGAATTTTCCCAAAAGGTGATGAAGCTGAACCTAACGAAGAAGGATTACAATTCTATGATGATGTATTTGATGAATTACTGAAGCATGGAATTGAACCTGTCATTACATTATCTCACTTTGAAATGCCGTTACATCTAGCAAGAGAATATGGTGGATTTAGAAATAGAAAAGTAGTAGACTTTTTCGCAAAATTCGCTGAAGTTTGTTTCAATCGATATAAAGATAAAGTGAAATACTGGATGACATTTAACGAAATTAATAACAAAATGGATGTTAATAATCCCCTGTTCTTATGGACAAACTCGGGTGTTGTTGTAGAAGAAGGCGAAAACGCTAAGGAAGTCATGTATCAAGCGGGACATCATGAATTACTTGCAAGTGCATTAGCTGTAGCAAAAGGAAAAGAAATTAACCCAGAGTTCCAAATTGGGGCAATGGTTTCACATGTACCGATTTATCCTTATTCATCAAATCCAGAAGATGTCATGTTAGCTGAAGAGGAAATGAGACAACGATACTTTTTCCCTGATGTACATGTTCGCGGCTATTATCCTAGCTATGCTTTAAAAGAGTTTGAAAGAGAAGGTTATCATATCAAGTTCGAAGACGGCGATGAAGAAATCTTAAGAAATGGTACTGTTGATTATTTAGGTTTTAGTTATTACATGTCTACAACAGTAAAAAGCGATGTCGTAAATGATAATACAGGAGATGTCGTGAATGGTGGATTACCAAATGGTGTGGAAAATCCATACATTAAATCTAGTGACTGGGGTTGGGCGATTGATCCAACTGGATTGCGATATACATTAAATCGTTTTTATGATCGATACCAAATTCCATTATTTATCGTAGAAAATGGATTTGGTGCTGTGGATACGTTAGAAGAGGATGGCTCAATCCATGACCCGGAAAGAATCGATTATTTAAAATCACATATTGAAGCATTAGAAAAAGCAGTCACTTACGATGGGGTTGATTTAATTGGGTACACGCCATGGGGAATCATCGATATCGTGTCGTTTACAACAGGTGAAATGAAAAAACGTTATGGTATGATTTATGTTGATCGTGATAATGAAGGACACGGATCAATGAAGCGATATAAGAAAGATTCCTTTGGATGGTATAAAAATGTTATTCAAACAAATGGTGAAGAATTATAAAATAAAATCAAAGTAAACCACTTCATCCTACTAACTTAGTGGTGAACGATAACCCGAATAATGGACACTTATAAAGTGAATCTTCCATCAGTGGGGGTTTTCTTCATCCCCCATTGATGGTTAGATGAACCAATCGGACCTTTACGGGCAGTTAGGCCCCCTCCTCAATCTTCGTCCCACTGAAGATTGAGGAGGGGATTTTACTGCCCGTTAAGAGTGGGATAAAAAAGTGCCTTATTCGGGTTTTTGTGTTTCAAGCGGTCGAAGGCCAAATAACCTTAGTTGGAATAGTTACAAAATTCTCTTATTCCACATCAGCACCAGTGAATATGAGGGAAGTATGTCTAAAAGCAAATCTTCCTAACAAAACTGCCAAATTAATAGTTAAATTTGATCGTCTGTCAAATGGTCTTAAAAGCAGAAATTGCAAAAAAAGCTTATCATTAAGTATTTTTCGTACCTTTTGATAAGCTCTTCAACTTAAATTCTATTATTTCCTTGGTATTGGGATAAGATGACTCTTATATAATGCAGCAATCAGGTTTAAGAGAAAGCTAGGTATTTTCCTTGGAAAGTAGGGTTTCAAATAATATCGATAATAGGCATTTTTCAGGTCGTCCCATTGGCTGCATTGCTTTTTTTGCTTAAATCTCGCCACATCAATCAGCTTGATTTCACTTGCAGGTGTAAGAAAAATATTTCTTAAGTGGATGTCAGAAGGATTTAAGCCCTTTTGTCTAGCAAGCTCCAAGACAATATCTATTTCTTTAATTTTTTCGGAGTCAATTGGTACTCCCTTGTTTAAGCATTCAAAAAGAGTATGTCCCTCAATGAAATCCATAACAATGTAGTTACTGCCAGATTCATATATAGTTGGAAAATAGTCAGTATTCTCTAAGACTCTATATATTTCTGCCTCTTCTTGAGCAACATGCTCAAATTGAGGAGGGAATATCTTAATAACTTTGTCTGTATCTCGTATTCTGAAAGCACAAGCACTCCTGCCTGTCCCGATTAGTTTTAGATCAGGGTGGTGTTTGTAAAACTGAATGCTTCCTTTTCGGCTAGGTTTAAATTCTATACTCTCTGCATAAACCGAATATTTATTCAATAACCTTTTCCTCCTCCCCCGATCCCATCCTAAGCAAGCTATTGCAAGCAATTTCAGGATTTTTTACCTTTCCTTTTGTTCAGCTCTTTTTTTAGCAAAGGGATCCCTTTCTCCTTCAAAAGTTTAGGCCCCTCTTTCTTTATATATGCAGTTACTATTTTTTTAATAGACATAAAAATCATTCCTTTCAGAAAGTGGTTGAATATGACAAAAAAAAGACCTCGCCCAATAAATGGTAAAGGTCTCGCAAACAACACATGTTGCCAGCAAAGCCGAGGATAAACCTGTATTGACGGCATTACTGTCTTAGCTACTCCCCTTTAAAAAAGGATAATATGTTTAATTGTCTTATAATTATTATATTTAATAATGTAACATAGGTCAAATCATCTAAAATATACAGATGAAAAAGTCGGATTCCTTTATATTGCAAGGATTAATTCAAAACCGAATCAATAATTTCTTCAAAACGATCACTTACCAAACTGCGGTTAGTAATGATATCGGTGTTTAATAACGTCATGTGACCCCGATGTTCATCTAAATCAAGCTTTTCAAGAATAGAGCCAAATGCTCCTTTACTCTTTTTATCTATTTCAAAATAAATGTCTGTTTCTTGTTCACCTTGGATAACATATACTTCAAGCTCATCAAGTTTATGTTGATATTTTCCATAGGATGGTTTGAATTCAAACTGTTGTACATATGGGAGGTGATTTTTGATACCTCGAGGAGTCGCTTGATTTTCCATTTGATAAAATCTAAATCCAACAATTTTTATTGCGTCCAATATGTTTTTATATACCTCTGAAGGTTCAACTGAAATGTGGTCTAAATCTTTTGGGTCAACTGCATTTTTTATATCTAATCCAGTTTCTATCCAAACCGGAGGAACGTTTTTGCCGGTTCTAGAGTCTTGCATTGTCATCGGTGTATGCAGTGGGAGCTTAAAACGGAAATGAATCTCTTTCACCTCTCGTTTCCCAATCGTTAAAGGATCATTCAATTTATGCTGATAAATTGGAACATGTGTTAGTCTGTCATTATCTTCATGACCATAGAGCGTCATTAAACGAAGATTAATAGAGTCAATATTCTGCTCCATATCTCCACCTTTTATTTCCACGACTCCTTCCAGAAAATCACCTTGCATAAATACAGAACTCTTCAACTTTGTATCAACCTTTGCTGCACCAATTCCGATACTCGCAACTACTTTTTTAAATAAGGACACAAGAATCACCTTCATATTCATATTTTAAGCTTATGTCGTATACTACGGATTAGGTTAGAATTGGTTTCAATTTGTAAAAAACTATTTCATTACTATTTTATTTTTGTTAGACAATTGAGATCATTAATGGAATGGTGTCATGCATGGTGTAAGCGAATTTAGAAAATATCTGTATGACTAATCTGTATAAAAGTTCATTTTATTTTAGTTAATCAAAAAAAATTGATATAATGCCAAGGTAATTAAATTTATCAAACTTTTTTCTGATAGATGAAAACAAATATATAAAGAAGGGGGACAAAAGGAAATGTCCGATGTTCAACTTGGTAAAAAACAGCTAAATAATGTTCAATGGTCGGTTCTTGATTTAGCTCCGATTGTAGAGGGTGGTACGGCTGCTGAATCTTTCCGAAATACTTTGGAGCTTGCTCAATGTGCTGAAAAATGGGGCTATAATCGATACTGGCTGGCAGAACATCACAATATGACCGGTATCGCAAGTTCTGCAACCTCTGTTGTAATTGGCTATGTAGCTTCAGGTACAAGTAAAATCCGTGTTGGTGCTGGTGGAATTATGCTTCCTAATCATGCGCCGTTAGTTATCGCAGAGCAGTTTGGGACCTTGGAATCTATGTATCCCGGTCGAATTGATCTTGGCCTTGGACGTGCACCAGGGACCGATCAGCTTACCGCTCGGGCCCTGCGCCGCGAGAATAGAAGCAGTGGTGAAGACTTTCCAGAGCAATTAAGTGAATTGCAATCATACTTTAGTCCTTCAGGGAAAAAACATGTTCGTGCTGTTCCCGGAGAAGGATTGGATATTCCAATCTGGTTGCTGGGGTCAAGCGGTTTCAGTGCCCAGCTTGCCGGTCAACTAGGGCTTCCGTTTGCTTTTGCCAGTCATTTTTCCCCGAATAATACGCTTCCTGCTTTGCAAATATATCGGAGTAATTTCCAACCTTCAGAATTCCTGAAGGAGCCATATGCTATGGTTGGAGCGAATGTAATTACCGCTGATACTGATGAAGAAGCTAAGTGGTTAGCTACTTCAATGCAGCAGCAATTTTTGCATTTAGTGCGGGGAAATCCAGGACAGCTTAAGCCGCCTGTTGAAAATATGGATGATTTATGGAATGATTTCGAAAAGGCATCGATCGACCAGCAGCTTGGAGGATCAATGATTGGAAGTCCTGAGGTCATAAAAGGTAAGCTAGAGGATTTTCTAAGAGCTACCCAGGCAGATGAGGTGATGGTTAATGCTCAAATTTTTGACCACAAAGCCCGTTTGCGGTCATTTGAAATTTTGTCAGAAATTGTGAAAAAATAAATATAGCATGTACCAGGTATCAATGGTACCTGGTACCGCTATATTTATAATAGAGATAAAAGAGCACCTCCAATAGCTCCTGTTAAAACAATGATCCAAGGCGACAGCTTCCAGTAGACTAGCAGGCTGAACAAAACGGCTGCAAATGCAAAGTCAATTGGTTCTAAAATGGTGCTGGTCCAAATTGGATGATAGAAAGCTGCGATTAAAATCCCGACCACTGCTGCATTTACCCCCATTAAAGCCCCTTTTATCTTTGGATTGTGACGTAAAATTTCCCAAAAGGGCAAAGTACCTAAAACAAGAAGAAATGCTGGAAGAAAGATGGCTGCAGTTGCTAATAATCCGCCTTGCCAGCCATTCATAATTGCTCCTAGATAAGCTGCAAAAGTAAACAACGGTCCTGGTACAGCTTGAGCAGCACCGTAACCAGCTAAAAATGCTTCTTCACTTAACCAGCCGGCTGGAACAAATTCACGTTCTAGTAATGGTAATACAACATGACCACCGCCAAAAACTAATGAACCTGACCGGTAAAAGCTATCAAATAAGGCAATCCAATGTAATGAAGTAGCCTCTCTTAAAATGGGCAGAAGAACGAGTAACCCAAAAAATAGGGATAAACAGGCTATTCCAAATTTGCGGGAAACAGGGAAAAATAACTTAGATTTATCATTTTCCTTGTGGTGTTTATAGATAAGAAAGCCTGCTAACCCGGATAATAAAATCACACCGACTTGTGTAAATGCTGTCTGCCATAATAAAGTGCCAACCAATGCAAATAAAGCAATAGATTTTCGCTGCAAATCAGGTGTTAATTTTTGAGCCATACCTACAATAGCATGTGCTACTACAGCTACGGCAACTATTTTTAAACCGTGAATCCATCCAGCATCTTCAATATCGAGCCCTTGCATAATTAAAGCAAAAATAATTAGAGCTATAACAGAAGGCAGCGTAAATCCAATAAATGCTAATATCCCGCCAAGTACCCCTGCACGCATAACGCCAATACCAATCCCAACCTGGGAGCTTGCTGGACCAGGTAAAAATTGGCACAACGCTACTAAATCAGCATAGCTTTTTTCATCTAGCCATTTTTTTCTGCGGACATATTCCTCATGGAAATATCCTAAATGAGCAATTGGTCCCCCAAATGATGTAAGGCCAAGCCTGGTAGATATGAGCAGTATTTCGATGAATGATTTGAAATCCCTCTTTGTTTTATTTGTCATGCCGTAAATCCTCACTTAGTCTATTATTTCTTTAAAAAGCTCATAAGCTTTTTGGCGTGCCTCAACCAAAACAGTAGTACCTTCCTCTGTTATGGAATAATATTTTCTAATTTTACCTTCCACGTTCCGGTCCTCTCTTGTTAAAAGCCCATCCTTTTCCATTGTGTGTAAAATCGGATACAGTGTTCCTGGACTTATGTTATAACCATGTTCCCTTAGCTCTTCAAGCATCCAAGAACCAAAAATGGGGTGTTCTTTTGCGTGGTGGAGGACATGAATATGGATAAATCCTAGAAATAATTTCCGTAATACTTTGTCTTCCAAAAAGCTAAGCACCTCCCAAATCTAATTTCGAAATCGGTATTCGATATTGAATTCCATAACAAAACAGTACCATGATAGACCCGCTATTTCAACATCGTATAGTTAATTTACAACCCATTTACAAATGGCACAATAACCAGGATGTTATGTTTAAAGTTTGTATGAACCAGACCTCACCATTATTATGAAACTGTAAGGTGGAGAGGCTTGTTTAGAATTTTACAAATATCATACTTAATATATTCGATACTTTTGACAAGAAGCGTTAGAGGGAGAAGAGTGAGTAGTAATATTGTCTCAATTTCATTTTTGTTAAAATCATAGTTGACATATCGGATTAATGTAGATTAAAATACAAACAATTAATAAAATTCATTTTCTTTCCATTTCATTCATTTTGGAAAGAAAATAAATGGACGTCACTTTTAGTCCTATTTTATATGAAATATAAAAGTGTGTAGTTTACAAAAAAATCATCGTGCTAATCGGAAAACCGAAGGCTCCAGAACTTACTTCATGTAAGCATTGGGGCTTTTATTTTTCCAATCAGAAAGGAAGGGAACAAATGAGTGATATTGTTACGATTGCCGGCAGCCCATCTTTAGAGTCAAGGTCCTCCATTCTTTTGAGCTACCTTGGTAAGCTAGTGGAAAATGAAGGATTAAGCGTAAAAAATATTTCTGTTCTTGATGTCGACCCTGCTGTATTAATCAATGCTCAGGTACATCATCCTTCTGTCGTGGAAATTACCGAAAACATCCAAAAGGCAAAAGGAGTTATTATTTCTTCACCAGTTTATAAAGCAGCCTATTCTGGGGTTTTAAAAGCATTATTAGATCTGCTTCCCCAAGATATATTTAAAGGAAAGCCAGTCTATCCGCTGATGGTCGGAGGAAGTAAATCCCATTTACTTGCAATCGATTTTTCTTTAAAGCCTTTATTAGCTACCTTACATGCCCAAACCATTTTAAGAGGGGTTTACCTTACAGATGCACAAATTGAAAAATCAAATCTATTAAAGCCGATTATTGACAGCGAATTAGAAGAAAGAGTAAACCAGCAATTGCATCAATTAGTTAAGATTTCAAAAAAACTGGAGGGGAACTAAATGGCCAATCTAAGCGAAGCAAAAACTCAGCATATTCTTTCTGCTTTAAAACAGATTGAATATGGTTCATTACTAATCACGGTACATGATGGAGAAATTACGCAAATCGACCGCACCGAAAAAAATCGCTTTTTAAAAACGAAAGTAAGTCAATCTAAACGTAAAGCAAATGGAATTGGCTGAATTGATAAGGGAATTGGTCGAAAAGCCTATAATACGTTGAAGTTTGTTCGACCGGTCATCCGGAGACACGAGTTCTATTCAATAGACGGTGTCTCTTTTTTTATTGGGCTATTCTCGCAAATCTTGAGCAGAGTTTATCACAACAAGCTCATAACAATTAGAAGGCAGTAGCAATTGACGAATCACTAATTGAATTTGTAAATAGAGCTTTTCGAAGCAACCATAAGATTGGCGTGAGTAATTGAATTTTAAAAAAACCAAACAAAAGGGGAGAAAGGCATGAATCAAAGCATTGATAATGTTGAATTTGGTTGGTTTATCCCAACTACTGGTGATGGGAAATACATTGGAATAAAGCCGGAAAGGGAATCAACCTCGGAATATATGGTTGAAGTTGCTAAAACAGCGGAAGAGGCTGGTTTTACTTTTGCTTTAATCCCAACTGGAGGAAATTGCCTTGATGCCTGGGTGGTAGGATCTGCGATAGCTACTCATACAAAAATCCTGAAGTCTTTGGTTGCAATGAGACCCGGCCTGATAGCTCCTGTATTAGCAGCAAGGATGGCTGCTTCATTGGATGTCATTTCAGGAGGAAGGGCATTAATTAATGTCGTGACTGGGGGTTCGCCAAGGGATTTAACAGCAACGGGTGATCCGCTGGCAAACGATCACGATAGACGTTATGATCGTACACTTGAATTTCTGCAAATTGTAAAAAAATGTATGGATTCACCAACCCAATCAACATCAAAGTGAATTTCTTGCAGGCAGGAAGACTGTGGAAGCTGAAGCTTCTCTTTATTTTAAAGGAGAATTCTATGAAATAGAGGGAGGAGCAAGCTATCCTCCGCCCATTCAAAAACCACATCCCCCGGTATATTTTGGCGGCAGCTCACTGGCAGGAAAGCGAACGGCAGCAGAAACGGCTGATGTTTACTTAATGTGGGCAGAACCACTGGAATGGATAAAACAGCAAATAGATGAAGTAGAACAAATCCGGTCTGAAGTAAAAGCAGATAAAGGAATTGATCGCCGCCTTCGATACGGTCTTCGTGCACAGGTTCTTGTGCGAGAAACTGAGGAGGAAGCATGGAGAGAAGCCTGGGAGATTATCAGCAAAGTAGATAAACAGGCGATTGAGCTTTCAAATCAACAATTTTCCCAAACGGATGCGACGAATCAACGAAGGCAAAATTCTCTTAGAGAACATTCAAAGAATGAAGATTATGTGATAGGACCGAATTTGTGGGCAGGTCTTTCTATTGTGAGGGGAGGGGGCTCTGTTTTACTTGTTGGAACGCCAGCGCAAATTTCTGATCGATTGATTGAATATATAGATTTAGGAATCTCTTCTTTTATTCTATCCGGATATCCCAACCTGGAAGAAGCAAAGATCACAGGCAATCTCCTCTTACCCTTAGTAAAAAAGAAGCTTGATGAAAGGAAAATAAGTTCTAAAATTCCAATTAAATCTCAACTCATTTGAAAGAAAGGAGAATGATTATGCCGCTTTTAAAGATCCATCAGCTTGACAAAAGATTTCAAACAGACAAAGGGGTAACTCACGCATTAAAAGATATTCATTTATCAATAGAAAAAGGAGAGTTCATTACCATTATAGGTCCAAGCGGGTGCGGAAAGAGTACGCTATTAAAAATTATTGCGGGGTTAGATGCTGACTATAATGGTCAAGTCGGTCTAGACAAGAAACAAGTTACAGGGCCAAGTGTTGATAAGGGGTTTATCTTTCAAGAGCCCAGATTATTTCCTTGGCTTTCCGTAGAAAAAAACATTGCTGCAAACTATTCACTTAAAGATAAAAACATAAAAGAAAAAGTAAATGAACTCATCAAGCTTGTTCGGCTTGAAGGTTTTGAAACGTCTTATCCGAAAGAGTTATCTGGAGGGATGGCGCAGAGAGTGGCCATTGCCCGTGCACTCCTGCGAAATCCAAAAGTACTTCTGTTAGATGAACCTTTTGGCGCACTGGATGCTTTTACTCGGTCACATATGCAAGAAGTATTGCTTGATATATGGCAAGAAAATCGAACAACAATGATTTTTGTTACTCATGATGTTGACGAAGCGGTCTATCTGGCAAACCGTGTGATTATTATGAATGCAAGGCCCGGGTCCATTCGAAAGATCGTGAAAATTGATTCTCCATATCCTAGAAAAAAATCAACAAAATCATTTCAAGAATATCGCCATTTGGTTTTAAATGAGTTTGAAAAAGTCGAAGAGCTTGAGCTAATTAATAGTGCAGGAATTTAATGGAGG
Organism: Metabacillus arenae; assembly: GCF_014773385.1. Classification (GTDB taxonomy): domain Bacteria; phylum Bacillota; class Bacilli; order Bacillales; family Bacillaceae; genus Metabacillus_D; species Metabacillus_D arenae. Next base: position 63,279 of record NZ_JACXAI010000015.1, read on the forward strand.
TGACGAAGGATGAGTCAAAAAGCAGAATGGCTGTCTACGAGAACAGACGAAAAAGAGACGATCATTAGAAAAACGATTCAGAATCAGCAAAAAAATAAGAAAGGGATCGTACTCATTAGAGGTTTTATTTTCCCAATCTTTGTTCTGGTTGTTTGGGAATTAGCAGGATTTATGGGAGCAGTATCCGAGAACATGCTGCCCCGTCCCAGCGAAATCATGACCACATTTATAGATTTAGCTGCATCAGGGAATCTATTATATCACTTTCAGGTAAGTTTATTTCGAGCTTTGGGAGGTTTCTTAATAGGAGGAAGCCTTGGTCTCTTTGCTGGTTTGGCAGTAGGTTTTTCTAAGAAAGCAGAGCATACCTTTGATCCGACCATGCAGATGCTAAGAACGGTTCCTACCCTGGCGGTCATTCCTTTGTTTATTCTTTGGTTTGGTTTTGGAGAAGTTTCAAAGCTGCTCTTGATTGCGAAGGGAGCTTTCTTTCCTTTATATGTGAATGCATTTCTCGGTATACGCAGTGTAGATAGCAAAATGTTTGAAGTATCAAGAGTTCTGGAATTTAGCAAGTGGAAGCAAATTACAAATCTTGTATTACCATCTGCCCTTCCTAATATTCTATTAGGTTTGCGTCTAGCCCTTGGGACTGCCTGGCTGGCACTGGTAGCTGCAGAGCTCATGGGTTCAAGTGAGGGGATTGGTTATTTAATCATGGATGCCAGACAGTTTTCACAAACCTCTATTGTATTTGTAGGAATTATTATTTTTGCAGTGTTTGGCAAAGCATCTGACTCATTTGTCCGGCATTTTGAGAGAAAGCTCCTCAAATGGCGGGATAGTTTTCAAGGGTAGAATCATAATGAACGAGGTGAAAAATATGGAGAAGTCTAATCGAAAAATGCATTTGAATTTATTTTTGATGAGCTTGGGACATCATGAAGCAGCATGGCGTCATCCTTTATCAGAGGTGAAAAAAACACTCGATTTTGACTATTATAAAGAAATTGCATTAAAAGCAGAGCAAGCAAAGTTTGATTCTCTATTTCTTGCAGACAGATATTCTATTTCAAGGCAAGCTGTTAAATATGGAGATTGGGGAGGTTTAGAACCTCTTACATTATTGTCTGCTTTAGCTGTAGTGACCCATAGGATAGGTCTTATTGCCACAGTGTCGACAACATTTAACGAGCCTTATAATATTGCTCGCCGCTTTGCGTCACTTGATCATTTGAGCGGAGGCAGAGCAGGGTGGAATGTCATTACATCAGGTACTGAGCAAGAAGCACAAAATTTTAACCTCGATTCTATACCGGAGCATGGAGAACGGTATAAACGGGCAAAGGAATTTGTAGATGTTACGACTAAACTATGGAACAGCTGGGAAGAGGATGCCCTAATTATGGATAAAATTACAGGAGTCTACGCAAACAACAATAAAATTCATGAAATTGAGCATGATGGAAAAAATTTCAAAGTGCGCGGACCTCTAAATATTTCTAGATCTCCCCAAGGTCAGCCTGTAATAGTGCAAGCAGGCTCGTCTGGCGATGGGATAGAATTTGCAGCACAATACGCAGAAGCCGTTTTCACAGCTCAACAATCTTTGAAAGATGCTCAAGTTTTCTATTCTCGATTGAAATCAAGTGCTGTTAAGTACGGACGATCTAAAGAGAACCTTATCGTATTGCCTGGAATATGCCCAATTGTAGGAGAAACAGAGACGGAAGCGAAAGAAAAAGAGGCAGAGCTTCATTCATTAACCAATTCAGAGTATGGGATGATTCAACTATCAAATCGAATAGGAATCGATTTATCATCTTATCCATTGGACGGACCTTTACCTACCCTGACTAATACAAGGCAAATAAAGGGACACCAAAGCAGAACTCAATTAATAAAGGAGTTAGCTGAAAAGGAAAGCTTGACAATTAGACAGCTGCTCCTTCGGCTTGCGGGAGGAAGAGGCCATTATACGATAGCTGGAAGTCCGAAGCAAATCGCAGATGAGCTGGAAGAATGGTTTACAAATGGGGCTGCTGATGGCTTTAATATTATGCCACAGTTAATGAGCGGGGGACTTGATGATTTTATCAACTTAGTAGTCCCTGAACTGCAGAGCCGAGGTTTGTTTAGAACAGAATACGGGAGTCAAACCCTTCGGGGAAATTTAGGTTTGAAGGATGTCGGGCAAAAAATGAAAGCTATTTAATTTATAGAAAGGAGTTGACTTCCATGTTCAAGATATGGGCTAGATGGAGCTTTATCATTCTTATAGCAGCAGTTTCTATTATTTTAACTGCGTGCGGTTCTTTTAATAAACAAAGTGAAAAAGCCTCTGGCGAATCTAAGAGAAACGTAGTCGTAAATATTGGAGTGCAAGGGAGCACAGGCGTCTTACCATATGCTAGAGAGAAAAAGTACTTTGAAAAAGCCTTTGAGAAGGTCGGGGCTGAGGTGAAATGGCATGAATTTACGAGTGGTCCTCCCCACTTTGAAGCACTAGCTGCAGAAAGACTCGATTTAGGGGCCACTGGGGGAACACCTCTTATTGCCGGTCAATCGGGCGGTGTCGACTTTAAAGCAATTGCCGTTACCACTGATGGGAAAAAGGGGAATTCGATAGTTATTGCAAAAGACAGTGAAATTAAGGACCTTAAAGATTTAAAAGGGAAAAAAATAGCAGTTGCTAAAGGAAGCAGTGCCTATAATTTTTTATATATGGCAATTGATCGAGCTGGATTAAAAGAAAAGGATATTAAGATTGTGCAATTACAACCAGATGAAGCAAGACCAGCACTGGATAATGGATCTATTGATGCTTGGTCAACATGGGAGCCGTACGCAACGACGGTAGTTCATCAAACTGCTGCAAAGATCCTAGTTAGTGGAGAGGATTTAAATATTAATGCTCCAAGCTTTTTGGTAGCAAGGTCAAAATTTGCTGCTGAGCATCCAGAGCTCACAGTCCTATTTTTAAAAACATACGAAGAAGTCAGACAGCATTTTAGTAACAATCTTGATGAAGTATCAAAAGAAATAGCTGATAAAGAAAAGGTAGATGTTGAAATAATCAAGGAAGTATTAAAGAAAACAGACCTTATTTTTTCTCCGGCAACTAAAGAATTTCAGAAGGCCCATCAAGAACAGGCAGACTTTTTATATTCAGCAGGAGGAATCAATAAAGAATTAGATACAACGGAAGTGATTGAAAATAAGTATATTGAACAAGTATTAAAAGAATTGGAAGCTAAATGATAGATAAGGTGTGTTTTATTTAAGAAGTTCTTATTTCAAATCCGAGTTTATCGATGGAAATAGAATGCATTCAGCTATTAGGGAGGGGCCTTCCCCTCTCCGTTTCAAATAAAGCGATTTTTTGGACGGAGACTGTCAAACAAAGTTCATATTTTAAGGAAGTGTTAGATATGAAACTTTTTAAAATGATTGAGAGGCGAAAAAAATCAATTATTGAGTTTTTAATAAATAATGGTGTATACAATTCAGGTGATTACAGGCAGCTCTTTGAAATACCTCTTAAGGATCTAGAAAAAGAATATAGGCAAATTCAACAATCGATGAACGATTAAAAAGTTTTGGGTCTTCAGGCAAACCTCCTTCACTTATTTTCTAGTCACATATACCAGTAAATGAAAAACTGCATAGGATAATTAGGAAGGAGGTAGCTGTATGTCTAACTTTTATCCTGTTCAGCCGGGTTGGAACGATCAGCAGTTCCAAAACAGTAGGAAAAATCAAGAACAAGAAAATCGGCAAAATTACAATCAGAACTCTGCTTATTATAGAAATAGTCAACCACAGAGCAGTTCTTCAAACGGTAGGCCAATAGCGATGTCAGGTAACGGCAGAGCCCAAGGATATGCGGGCTTTAATGGACCGGAAACCGTTCATTATTTGCAGGGATGCAGCAATATTCAACAGGGAATACCCATTAATTTTGGAGGAACAGCTCACACTCACAATCAGAATAATGCTTTCCATGAACAATACGGAGGGCAAGGTCAAATTCCTCTGGGCTATACTCAAGAACTTGATGGTATTCTTAAAAACTATGGAATTTCTGCTATTCCAACAGATGGCATCCAAAATCAACCATTTATAATGCCGCCAGGGAACGATGTACAATACACGATACAGACGCTAACTCACCTAATTATGTTAATTATTCATCAAAACAACCAGTTATTGCGTTTAATTCTCCAAGAACAAAGTAAATTCGTATCGACTGGCGGCGGAGGAGGGGGCGGATCAACAATAGTTCGTATGTAGACTTTCTATAATAATTCCCAGTTTTGAAAAAACTGGGGATTTTCTTTTACACTACAAAGAAACCGCTGGCAAGATACAAAACGATTGCGATTACTCCGCCGATAGCGGTTATTTTTAATTTATAGCGTGCATAGTCGACAAGCGGCATTTCAAGAATAGAAGCTGTGGTTATCGTTGTATCCCCAAGCGGTGAGGTCATTGCACCAAATGATCCGCTTGCAAAAACAGCTCCAACAGTCAAGGGAATTGATGCTCCAGTAGCAGTAGCTAAGGTCATTCCGAGTGGCATAAACAATCCCCAAGTCCCCCATGAAGATCCAATAAAATAACCAACCATGGAACCAATTAAAAAAATAATCGCCGGGATCGTAAAAGCAGGTAAAAATCCCCCTAATGTGGAACCGATAAAATCTGAAAAACCAAGATCCTCTGCTGTTAGCGACAGTGACCATACAAGAATAAGAAGGATAATTGCCTGCATCAATTGATTTCCTCCATCAAAAAAGTGATACAGAATTTCATCTAGAGGCTGTTTACGAAAAAGGTAGAAGATAAATGTTAAAAAGAGTGAAATAAAAATAGCCAGCAGCATGACAAATGTTGCGTCAGCCTGCGAAAATGCTTCAATAATCGTTTTGGCTCCTTTAGCCGTTCCATCTTGCCACAAAAGGAATAATGACAAGCCGAGGAGCAAAAAGAGGGGAATGATCAAATTCCATGGCTGGGCTTTAACCATAGCTAATTCTCTTTTTATCCCGATGCGGTGAAATTGGTGATCTTCCTGTTCCACTTTTCCTTGTTCTCCTTTTTTATTGTCCTCCTTTGTTTTTTTAGAAAAAGGCCAAAATGTTTTCAGGAGGCCGATAACGAGCATAATTATCGCAAAAAAGTTAAATGGAATACTAAGTAAGAAAACCTGATAAGGTGACATATCTAAATGATGCTTCTGTATACCACCTTCAACAAGAGATACCATGAAGCCAACAAAAGCCGTAGCTACAGGTAAAAGCACAATGACAGATGCTGTTGAAACATCCATCGTAAAACCGACTTTTTGTTTCGATAAATTCATTTTTTCCATAAGAGATTTGATGACAGGACCAATCATCATGATGCGAAACATCGGCATCATAAAGGTGAAGGGCAGTGTTAGCCAGATAAGTGCAAGCAACCCGCGCTGAGACTTGATCTTCGTGCCGATCCATTCGGAAAACCCTTTAATTCCTCCCGATATTTTCATCATGCCGACAAGACCGCCAAATAAATAAAGAAACCCGATAATCTTAATATTAGTGTCGTTGGACAACGTCTTAACAATATAGTTTATAGTTTGCTGAGACCCGCCTAATAGGTCGGATTTAACAATCAATGACCCGACAAGAATACCAAGCACCAACCCAGGTAAGATCTCCTTTAGCCAGATAGACATTGCAATGACGATAAGAAATGGCAATAGTGATAGCCAAGCATTTTCCAATGTCTCTTCCCCCCTTCATCAACCACTATCATTATTTTGTTTAATTTTCCCAGCAGCTCCTTAAATATTCATTAAAAGAATGAAGGCATAAAAAGGTTCACCTTTATCATCCGCAGCTTTTTACGCAAGTAATCTTAGTCGTGTATGATGGATTTGTGAAAAAGAAATTGGTTGATCATCAAAATAAAACATGACACAATCGATAACATAGATGAAAATGAATAAAAATTTGAGAGGATGACCATCATGACAACGATCTGTTTGGTTCGGCACGGAGAAACTGATTGGAATAAACTGGGGAAATTACAAGGAACCACCGATATTCCGCTGAATGAGACGGGGATCAAGCAAGCCGAGGATTGCCGAGATTATTTCAGCGTGTCAGATTTTGATTTCCTTATTACAAGCCCATTAAAAAGAGCAAAACAAACGGCAATCATTATCAATGATAATCTGAATCTTGAACTCATTGAAATGTCAGATTTTAAAGAGCGTTCTTTCGGAGACGCTGAAGGACTAACGGTTGAAAAAAGAACAAAAATCTATCCAGATGGAAAGTTCCCAAATCAAGAAGAAATAGAAGATTTTAAAGAACGTGTAGTAAACGGCATAGAAAAAATAAACCATCTCTATCCAACGAAAAAAATACTTTTAGTTGCCCACGGGGCAGTAATCAATATGGTGTTAGCCACTCTTTCGAATGGAGAAATTGATTCAAGTAAAACAAAATTATTAAATGCTTGTATTAACAACATTTATTTTCAAGATCAGAAGTGGAGCATCCGCGATTACAACCAAGTAGGCCATCTTTCTCAGTTTAAAGATCAAGAGCTTACGAACAGCTAGAAGAATGATATAAGCAAGATTGCTAGTTAATAGCTGATATTAGAATAGACCGCAAAGCGGTCTGTTTTTTTGAATAATAAATAGTTGCTTCGTATTCCTTTTTCCCACTCTAAACGACAGTACAATTCCCGTCTTATAAATAGAAAAATATGGATATGTGTCAAGTGTTATAGAAAGATGTTAGCTTAACAGAAACTTCTGCTAGAATAAGTGTATAAAGTTGGATGTTAATTACTATTATGTGAAAAGATTCCTCAAGATATTTTGCTGAAGTACACACATATACAATTGAAACTGTAAAAAACAAATTAGGAGAAATAAAATGAATAAGAAAATATTATCAGTCGTTAATGAAGCTCAAGAGTCTAGACGATTTTCAGGCACTACACTTATCAAACAAGCTGGAAAAGCACCAGTCATATCTAGTCGAGGCTATGCTAATCGTGCAGAACAATTACCGAATAAGCCTGGAACTCGTTATGGGATCGCTTCTGGATGTAAACTTTTCACTGCGATTGCCATTTGTCAGCTGGTTGAAGAAGGAAAAATTGCATTCGATACAAAGTTATCCGAATGTATAGAATATGAACTTCCTAATTTTTCAGAGAATATAACAATCCATCATTTGCTCACCCATACTTCTGGTGTGCCGGATTACTTCGATGAAGAAGTAATGGATGATTTTGAAGATTTATGGAGAAATACCCCAATGTACACAATCCGTCATGTAAAAGATTTTTTACCTTTCTTTGAAAATGATCAAATGAAATTCACTCCTGGAAAACAATTTCACTATAATAATACTGGTTATATTTTATTAGGATTAATAGTTGAAAAAGTAAGTGGATTACAATTTATTGATTATATAGAAGAGAATATCTTTAAAAAAGCAAATATGGTTAACTCGGGATACTTTGCATTTGATTCCTTACCACCTAAAACGGCTCAGGGTTATATTGACTTTGTAGATGGAACTTGGAAAACGAATATCTATTCTCTTCCAGTAAGAGGAGGGTCTGATGGCGGTGCATACATAACAGTGGAAGACATGGTTTTGTTATGGGAAGCTTTACTCAAACATAAGCTTTTAAGTGAACCCTATACTAAAAAACTACTTACACCACATGTTAATCATAAGGATAAAAAATTCTACGGGTATGGCGTATGGATAAATCAAACAGAGGGGACGATTTCTAAATATCATATCATGGGGTATGATCCCGGAGTCAGCTTCCATTCTGCATATTATCCTTCATCACAGACGATTTTGGTTGTGTGCTCGAATGCTTCAAAGGGTGCATTTAATATAATGGAAGAAGTAGAAAAGTATTTAAATGGCAGGTCGTAATATAAAATTTTTAATAGCGGCACGGAAACGGAACAATTCAAAATAGACCTGCTATCGATTATTCAATGGTTGTAAGTGGATAATTACTGCACCACGTGATCGGTTCATATTATCTATCCTGTTTCAAGATGTCGATGTTTATGGAGAATTGTAGAAATAGTTCATTATCGGGATGAAGATGCAAAAAATTCTGAAACGGTGCAAATATTCGAATACGGGTGCAAATAATCCTTAAAAGAGGCAAATATCCGGATGAAGGCGCAAAAAATCTAAATATCCAGATGATCAACCCTATCAATTATGAGAATAGAATTCTTTAATGTAATAACCCTCCCATTTTGCCAATAAAATGTAAGAATAAGCAAAAGCTAAGCGGTGATCAAAATGGAGATATGGGCCGAGTTATTTAATTTATGTATTCAATTGCTCATCGTTTTTATTGGAGGCTTTCTTGGTGCGAAATCGGCTAAATCAATTGAGATATTTAAAAAAGAACGAGAAATATCAGAAAAAATGCTGCATGAGGTGTATGAGCCTGTTTGGAGAATTCTATTTGAGGACTATGTGAAGAATCAAGGATATAATGGGCTAGAACTGACTCAATATAAACAAATACGTTCAGTCCTTTATGCCAATGTCTCTTTTATAGAGCCGGAACTTGAGGATGTTTTATTTCGAAATGACTTGATCATGGAGCATAAAGAATTATGGAATTTAGTTGATGTAAGGATCGACCAAGACAAGGAACTTTTTCTGTTTGTACGGAAGAAATACAATGAACTTAGAAAAGAATTGGTTTTGCCCCACTTTCATAAACAAAAAGGAAAAAAGGTATGACCTATGGGTTATACTTTTTTCTTTTGTCTGGGCCTATATATATTCGTTCTGCTTCTTTTGATAAAAAATTTCTGGTAAATACTATGAACAGTTTAGGGACATCCTTTGCGCATGAAAAATACAATCATCTACTACTGACCCTCTTACTATCAAAGTGTAAATGAAATCTATGAAGTCATACGTCAAAAATAAATATCCTACTATTAAAAAAACGCTTGTACTAGGTTACTAGCCATTTCAAATTCCATATATCTCTTATGAAAAGTAGTAGTGGAAGGAGAAGGGAAAATGAGATTTGCATTAGATGCTGGACATGCTGGGTTTGGCGTTACTCCTGGAAAAAGAGTACCGGATGGTTCGATGTATGAATGGGATTTTAACAGTGCAGTGATAGAAAAGCTGTCAGTAAAATTACTAACGTGTAAAGGGGTCTCTATACTAAGGATTGATGATCCGAAAGGCAGGATAGATGTCCCATTACTGGAAAGAACTGATAAAGCAAATGATTGGAAGGCAGATGTTTATTATTCCCAGCATGCAAACGCTTTTGGTTCAGGGGGATTTAATGAGGCTAGAGGGATTGAGACATTTGTTTATACGTCAAGATCCCCCAAGGCTGTTTCCTTAGCTGAAGCGATTCAGCGAAACATTATTGAAGCAACCGGTCTTTCAAACCGTGGAGTAAAAACAGCAAACTTTGCTGTGTTACGCCATTCGAGAATGACGGCAATATTACAAGAAGGCGGATTTATGACCAATAGAGAGGAAGCGAAGCTATTAAAAGTGAATTCTTACCGGGAAACTATTGCCCAGGCTGTTTTTAATGCGTTTGTGAGCCATTTTAAACTAGAATCTACAGCTGAAATTCCAATAATAGCAGACAAGCCAAAAGAAGAAACAGGTTCAATTATTATAGAGGACTTCATTCAATTTGGGGACAAGGGAAATGAAGTTAAGGCCATTCAAAATCAACTGTTGAAGTCAGGTTTTGGATTACCCAAGTTTGGAGCAGATGGAAAATTTGGGAGTGAGACGCTGAGTGCAGTAAAAGCATTTCAGAAAACATTTAGATTGACAGTAGACGGAATTGTTGGCCCTGAGACGAAAGTAAAACTCAACGAAGCTTCTAAAAAAGATCAATCTAAAGCAATTGTTCCATACCCAGGACAATTGATCAGACTCGGGTTTAGAGGAAAAAATGTAGAAAGAATTCAAAGAGCGGTTGGGGTTACACCAGATGGGATATTTGGTCCGAAAACCGAAGCTGCGATCAAAGACTATCAAAAAAGACAAGGTCTTGAAGTTGATGGAATAGTCGGCCCGATCACTTGGAATCGGATGTTTTAAGCAAGAAATTTCTCAAAAGCTGCCCTAAAATTAATTTCTCAGCTTTTCTGGTAGATGGATCGTTTTCACTAGAATTTGCCACAGGATCAAGCTGTACACATTCTTTAAGGTGAAATGCAGGTTTTGTGGCATGTTCTTTCAATTATTTTTTACATTAACTTTAAACTCGAGCTTCTCCAGCATTTCGATAATGTGTAATTTATCCCTCAGAAATATTTTTTCTTCCCTGGCATCCTTGTTTTCCAAGCGATTCTAATTTTAATTTGCTATCCAGACTCTTCCTGTCTTTATAACAATACTTAAAAATATCTATCTATTCGTTTTTACTCAATTTTGGGAAATAGAACACTTTTTCTCTGCATTTTTATACTCTGTTCTTCAATATTCCTGTTAATATAATAGAAGAATGCTTTTCATTATTCCTTGGGTTATTGGTATCAGCCCATGGTTTACACTCAATATTCACTAATAAAATGAAAGAGCCTATCTAGGAAGCTCTTCTTATATGTAACCGGAATGCTGGAGCTAATCAATGATATACATACGCTAATTAACCTAAACATTCTTGCCTGAGTGCAGGGAAAAGGACTTTTATCTTGAATATATAACCAGTAATTACATAAAAGGGGGATGAACATTGTTGGGACATACATCTAAGAATCTCATTGACTTTTTAGAGGAGAATGTATCTGTATTTGTACAATCATGGCTTGAACGGGTGATCATCTCTGATACAGATTTCCATAAAGATGAGGTGAAGAAAAACGGAATCGCCATGTATGAGCTTGTAAAGCAAACAATTAGAAATCCTTTAAGTTCCAGGGAAATTGGGGAGCTGGCTAATTTAGTTGCTATACAGAGAGTGGAAGCCGATGTGAACATAAGTGATTTTGTTTACAATGTGAATTTAGGAAGAAGTGAAATAATCAAACATATGTATCGATCAAATATATCATTTGAGAAGCTGCAGCCTTACCTGGAAGAGGTTAACGACTTATTTGATCAATTTTCTTATGTGGCTGTTAAGAAATATACGGAGATAAAAGAAAAAGAACTGAATGATAAGAATATATTTATCGATCAGACACATAAAGAAAGATTAACAATTTTAGGACAAATGGCATCGACGTTTGTCCATGAATTTCGAAATCCTCTTACTGCAGCAATTGGTTTTATTAAGCTTATCCAGCAGGAACAGCCAAATTTAAAATATTTAGATATTGTCAGTCATGAGTTAAAGGAATTGAACTATCGGATCTCACAATTTCTTCACGTATCAAAGAAGGAAGTTTTAGAAAACAAGCGGGAAGAATTCTCTTTATACAACCTGTTCGATGATATGTTTGGATTTATCTATCCAAGTTTACTTGATGGAGATGTAGAAATACATTCTACAATTAACCATGATATTATTTTATATGCCAACAAGGGTGAACTCAGACAAGTCTTTTTAAATATTATTTTAAATTTTATTGATGCCCTTAAGAATGTTGATGGAGAAAGAAAAATTACAATTGATTATATTTTAAGTGATAATGAGGTCAAATTGATCTTATCTAATAACGGACCGATTATACCTGAAAAAAATATAGCGACTATTTTTGAGCCCTTTTATACAACAAAGGAATTAGGAACTGGTATTGGCTTGTACATATGCAAAAAAATAATTGAAAATCATAATGGGCACATTTCCTGTGAGTCCTCTCATGACAAAACCTCGTTTATTATTACCCTTCCATTAAATTAAGATGAAAAAGCGATAGAGAAGAGAAGGGTTTATTGAAACTAGTACATAGCAAAAACATTCGAACAGACTATTAGAAACCAGAAGGAAAGGTGATTCTTCTGGTTTCTATTGACCGAAGGCTACTCCTAATGAAATGACTAGCAATGTGCCGCCAAGTACCGTTGCCATAAACCATCCAAGGTTCATTTCTCTTTTCATCAAAATCACTCCTTTTTCTATAAAAACAAGTTATCAAACTATTTCTGCAAACATTGTAGAAAACTGAAAGCAGAGAAGAAAACAGGTAAAAGTGCTTATATTGTAATTTCATTACTATGCCCATATCTTCACTATGATAAACAACTAAAAGAGAAAATGACGATCTTTATTGGAATTTGATGAAGCTAAACTTCTTTTTCATTCAATTCTTATTTAAAAAAAACAAAAGTTTATATATATACTTTACTAACTGCCAAATATACAAAAAAAGAAATAAAGTCTATTGGAAGCTATTTGCAATATGGTAGATTGTTTCTTCTTTAGTTTAAGCAAAGATTTATATGAACAATTCTTAACCTTAATATGGAAATATCAGATTATTCACTTTATTAAAAGGAAATCCTGTTAGAGGCAGGTTTTAAGGAGGAATATTATGAAACCTAAAGTATTTCTGGCAAAACAAGTTCCAAATGAGGTGATATCTTTTTTAACAGAACACACGGAGGTTGAAGTATGGAAAGGGGAAAGCCCGATTCCTAGACGCGAACTACTGAATAAGATACAGGAAGTAGAAGGCCTTTTATTATCAGGAATAAAGATTGACTCTCAGTTGTTAGAACGAGCTCCACATCTGAAAATCGTAAGTAACAGCTCTGTCGGTTATAACAATTTTGATATTGAAAAAATGGCTATGCACAATGTGATTGGGACACATACTCCATTTGTGCTCGATGATACAGTAGCCGATCTGGCATTTGGACTCATACTTTCAGCAGCCCGGAGAATACCTGAGCTTGATCGATTTGTGAAGGAAGGAAAATGGGAAGAGAAATTAGAAGATGATTTATTTGGACTTGATGTTCATCATAAAACAATCGGTATTATTGGCATGGGTCGTGTCGGAGAAGCAATTGCAAAGCGGGCCAAGCTTGGATTTAATATGAACGTGCTGTACCATAATCGAAATCGAAAGCTTGACGTTGAAACGAGCCTTGGTGCTGTCTATAAAAAGCTAAATGAATTACTGCAAGAAGCCGACTTTGTTGTGCTGATGGTTCCGCTGACTGAGGAAACAAAGCATCTAATCGCGGAAAGGGAGTTTTCCTTAATGAAGCAGTCCGCTTTTTTTATTAATACCTCAAGAGGAGAAACAATCGATGAACAAGCCCTAATTAAAGCATTGGAGAACAAAGAAATTCGTGGTGCCGGTCTTGATGTTTTCGAGCAGGAGCCAATTGATCAAAACCACCCATTTCTTAAGTTAGATAATGTCATAACCCTTCCTCATATTGGATCAGCCACAATGCAAACAAGGTCACAAATGGCAATGGTTGCTGCAGAAAATCTGGTTGCCGGAGTAACTGGAAAAATACCTAAACACGTTGTACCAGAGCTAAGAGGGTTAGTTAACCCATGATTAAACCTAGCCCTGCTTGAAAGCAGAGGGCTAGGTTTTTTAGTTGAAAGATTGTTTCATTATCTTCATTTAGATAGAGTTAATTAAGTTCCTTTGGTTAATGTAATTGTATATTTTCATCGAAACTTCGGTCAAAGCTTAAAACTCTGGCTTATTCATCATGGAAGCTAGTTAGAATAAGCAGAGATTGGGTAGAGTCAAGATTTTTTATAAAAATTGTAATTAATTGTAATAATAGGTAAGTAAGCATTATTTTCAAGAATAAAGGGTTAAAAAAAATGACAGAGGGAAATAGATAGTATCTTATGAACTAGGAAAGGGAGGAATCTTATGTCTAATAAAATTGCGGTTGTAACAGGCGGAGGTTCAGGTATTGGGAGGGCATCGGCAATAAAGCTTGCTGAGCAAGGGATGAAAGTTGCATTAGTGGACTTAAAAGAGGATCGGACTGAAAAGGTAAAAGGGGAAATTGAAAATAAGGGAGGAGAAGCAATCGTTTTAGATGTAGATATCAAAGATGAAGAGCGAATCCATGAATGCATTGAGGCAATTGGAGACAAATGGGGGCAAATTGATTGTCTGTTTTTAAATGCAGGTATTAATGGAACCTTCTCCTCGATTGAAGAACTTGACGTGAATGACTGGGATGAAGTCATGCAAACGAATTTAAGAAGCACTTTTATATTTTTAAAATACAGCATCCCATTTTTAAAGGAGAACGGCGGGAGTGTTATTATTACAAGCTCTATCAATGGAAACCGGACTTTTTCGAACATTGGAATGTCCGCTTATGCTACGTCAAAAGCAGGACAGGTTGCTTTTACGAAAATGGCGGCCTTAGAGCTTGCTCAATATAAAATAAGAGTAAATGCGATATGTCCGGGTGCAATTGATACGAATATTGAAGAAAATACAGAAAAAGATGAGGCAGTTGAAGAGGTTGAAATACCAGTCGAGTTTCCAGAAGGAAGCCAGCCTTTGGAACAAAAGTCAGGATCCCCTGAGCAAGTGGCAGATCTGGTTGCGTTTTTGGCATCGGACGCATCAAGTCATATTACCGGGACTGATATTTTTATTGATGGAGCTGAATCGCTGCTAAGAGGTTAAGTGGCCGCCTCTTCACAAACAAGTACTTTCCTTGAAATGAAGGTTGTTCATATAGGTGGGATTGAACAATTGGTTCTTATTCAGAAAGTTGACTATTCTGATCATGTCCTGCTTTTTGTCCTGCACGAATCTGTAAACAACAATCTGCCTGCTTTTTCAAACAAAGCAGAACGATCTATTTTTTTAAAAAATTGCCCCTAAAAGATAAAAAAAGAACGCTGTCCGAGTGATAGCGTTCTTTTTTCATGAGTGCAAATGGTCCAAAATATCCTGCAAGGTTTGTTTAGCGAGTTCTTTTTCCATGGCAGCTTGTACTTTTTGAAAACTGGTATTAATGGTTTGTTGAATTTTTTCACCAATTGGACATTCAGGATTAGGTTTTTCGTGAACGGCAAAAAGGTCGTCCTCAGTTTGTACAGCCTTATAAATATCTAAAAGTTTTATGTTTGAAGGGTCACGGGTTAGAGTTGATCCGATTACTCCAGCTTTGGAGGATAAAATACCTGCTTTTTTAAGCATGCCGTTTATTCGTCTAATGACAACAGGATTTGTATTTACACTGCTTGCAATGATTTCTGATTTGAGATGGCATTCTGCTTGCGATGCCACTAAAGTTAATATATGAATTGCGACTGAAAAGCGGGAATTAATCATGTTTTTTCACCATCCACTTTTATTGTAGTTGGAATTTGTTCAATTTTCAATCTTAGACGTTTTTATTTGACAAACAGATCTATATGTAACTATAATGGTTACGACATGTTGGTGTAACTGTTATAGTTACATTTGGAGCTCCTACTATTAATATTGTATAAGAGATTAATCCTCCACGGATAATATAGTATTGTGATAATTCATTAAAGGAAGGATATGAAACAATTATGGCAAAGCTACTTTATATCACGGCTCATCCGCATGATGATGCTGTTTCGTTTAGTATGGCAGCAGGAAAAGCATTTATTGATACTTACAAAGAGGTAAATCCAAGCGATGAGATTGTTCATCTTGACCTGTATAAAGAACATATTCCTCAAATGGATGTAGATGTGTTCAGCGGCTGGGGAAAGCTTAAATCAGGTACAAAATTTGAAGAATTGTCTGAACAAGAGAAAATAAAAGTCTCCCGTTTAGCAGAATTAAGTGAACAGTTCGTGGATGCAGATAAATATGTATTTGTTACTCCTTTATGGAACTTCTCATTCCCGCCTGTTATGAAAGCTTATTTAGATGCAGTATCAGTAGCAGGAAAAACATTCAAGTACACAGAACACGGTCCAGTCGGCTTGTTAACAGATAAAAAAGCATTACACATTCAAGCTCGCGGCGGTTTCTATTCTGAAGGCCCTGCGGCTGAAATGGAAATGGGACATCGTTATATCGGAATCATCATGCAGTTCTATGGAGTTCCTTCTTTTGAGGGCTTATTTATAGAAGGACATAATGCAATGCCAGAAAAGGCACAAGAAATTAAAGAGAATGGAATTGTCCGTGCAAAAGATTTGGCTCGCACATTTTAAATCTAAAAAAAGCCGGTTGTTTTGAAAAAACAATCGGCTTATTCTTAACCTTCAATCTCTACTACATAAGTAACTCCCTTATTATTGTAAAAGGAAAGGTGGATAAGGATATGACATTTCATCAGGCTCCACAAATTTTCGTTGGTGAAGTTCAGTTGATTGTTGAAAATCTGAAGCGGTCAATGATATTTTATCGGGATACTCTTGGTTTTCAGGTGCTAAGGCAAACTGAGAAAACAGCTGTATTATCTGCTGATGGGAAAAGACCTCTAATTACCATTGAACAGCCGGAGGGAGTATTACAAAAAGAGCCAAGAAAAACCGGACTATATCATGTTGCTCTGCTGCTGCCAAACCGCTCAGATTTAGGAAGAATGCTCGCTCATCTAATCAATATACAGTATCCACTCGGAGCTTCTGATCATCTAGTAAGCGAAGCACTATATTTGGATGATCCAGATGGAAACGGGCTTGAAATTTATGCTGACCGCCCCTCTAGAACATGGACTTGGCAAAATAACGAAATTAGCATGGTGACGAATCCTCTTGACGCTGAGAGTTTACTTGCTGAAGCAAACGGGGAAGAATGGAATAGGATGCCGAGCGGGACAATAATTGGGCATATTCATTTACATGTAGCAAATATCAAACAGGCAGAAACGTTTTATCTCGAAGGATTGGGTTTTGATTTGGCAGCAAGGTATGGGGATCAGGCAGCTTTTATTTCAACAGGAGGCTATCATCATCACATTGCTTTTAATACATGGAATGGAACAGGAATCCCTGCACCGAAAAAAAATAGTGTAGGTTTAAAATGGTATTCGCTCATACTTCCTAATAATGATGTGAAAAATAAAATCGTGGAACAATTAGATCGAATAGGTTCAATTGTAAACGAAGAAAATGAATTAAACTTCACACAGGATCCTTCGGGAACAAATATTGTTTTACAAGTTTTAAAAAATTAACTTAGACTGTTTTGTAAGTTAATTAAAAACTAAAGTGAGTTGTTCAGCTCCAGGCGCTAAACCCCTCTGTGTTCAAAAGTCATTCCCTTTCCGGAGAGGTCTCCCGAGTGGCAGCGTAGGTTTGACACGCTCTATTTTTGAGGGTACTCTCTTGTTATAATTTAATAGGTACCATAAAAAATAGAAATGACACATAGAAAGCTGCCATTTCTATTTCCTCTTTTGCATCTTAGTAGAGCTCAATCGAACCGCTTGAAACATTAAGATCGATAGAGTGTTTTCCTGATCCATGGGTTCCTTCGATTTTCTCATCATTTTCTTTCACACTGTTAAGGGGAAAATCGTAAGTGATCTCTCCGCTGCTCGCGTTACCCTTGAGTGTGAAATCAGATTCAGTCGGTAAATCAAGTTCAACATCTCCTGAGCTGACATCAAATTCAATCGAATCCGTCAGCTGATTCATTTGAATAAGAAGTTCGCCTGAGGATACTTCTCCATTTATTTTTCCGCTAAAATTCTTAATAGCAGCACTGCCTGAACTAATATTAAATTCACTTGTCACAGTTTTTAACGTTTCAATGGCTAAATCTCCAGAGGAACCATCATGGTCAAAATGTTTTGCAGTCAAATTGTTTAAATTCACTTCGCCAGAGCCTATATTTAAAGAGAATTCGTTTAATTCAAATGGTTGACTATCATTATGATCAAATGTCAGGCTTCCGGAACCGACATTTACAGACATGTCTCGATTATAATCTTCAGGTAAATAAATGGTTACCTGATTCTCGCCAGCCAAAAACCATTCAAACCAATTGCTCTTATATTCTACATTCACAGTATTTCCGCTATGCCAAACGTTCAAGTCCCCTTTTCCTTTAAGCTCTGCTCTTACTTTGTTGTCTTTTACTGGGATTACCTTCGTTTCTGCATCAGAAATCTTCAAATTCAATTCATCTGTGCTGTCCGTAACGGCAGCCTCTGTTTCTTTGTTTCCAAACGGAAAAATCGAGTAAACATTCACAAATAAAGCGATAAAAATTCCCGTTAAAATGACAATAGATATGATGAGTTTATTGTTCACGTCTGTCCCTTCCTTCTGTTTTATTATAATTTGATTTTAATATAGGTGGTAAATTTCGACAATGTACTGTTGCACTAGTAACCACTAAGTCTTGAGGCGTATTTTGATATGGGTTAATGGAAGGTAAGGATTAATAAAGAATTGTTGAAGAGTATAATTCGCTTTATAAGATAAGGAAATGAATGGAATCACCATTTATCGAAGCACTAAAATGAAAAAACTGTTCCATAAATAGAAGTTGTTTATAATTGGTTACATACCAAATTGATATTTTAAAAAGAAGGAAAAGGAGAGAATATTTTAAATGGGAAGGGAACTGCATTTTGGTGAAAAAGAAGTAACGTTAAAGCTGACTGGATTAACAAGTTTTTTTGCCCTGAAATCTAAGGTGACCATGCCCTACACGATAATAAAAAAGGCATTTGTTGATTACTTTGATGCTCCAGCATGGATGCTGCGAATGCCTGGAACTTCTACCGTTTTTAAACATTTATGAGGGAAGCTTCAAGTATGCGGATGAATGGTATTTTCTTTCTTACGGCAGTCGTGAACCTCTGCTCATTATCGAACTGCAAGGACATGAAAAATATCGGTATGTTATTATTCAACAACCTAATCCACGCGAAGGCATGCTGAAAATTCGCGACAGATTAAGGAAGTTGGAGGAAGATTAAGCTTTACTTTGGGATGTCGAAATGGAATAAGAAATGAGCAAATGAAAAATAAAGCGGTGATGGATCGCAAAATAAGGATTGAGAGTACAAAAGATCTATTTATTTGAAAAGCATTGAGTAATATGACGATTCGAAATCCTCTAACAGCCTGACGTAATGAAAATCATTAGATGCCCCCGCTAAAAAAGCTACTGCTGATAATAGATTTTTAGAACAGATAACCAAGCTCATTATTAAATGTCATTCTCTATGTCCAAATTTTCAATAAAATCAACAAATGATTTAACGATGTTTAATTTTAAGGAATCCTCATGGTAAAGCATCCATGTCTTACGAATGATCGGTTGACCACCTTTCGTTTTGAGCACAATTTTATACACATCATCAACATCGTTTAAAATCATACTTGGTAAAATAGCATAACCCAAACCGTTAACGACCATCTTTTTGCATGTATCTGCTTTATCGACTTCTATGCTGACTAGTGGTGGTTGGATGAAATTTTCGGACCACCATTTATCCACGGAAGTCTTTAGGAGAGCGTCGGTATGATAGTCAATTCTTGGCAAGCTGGGGAGATCATGAATATCTATTTTTTCTTTAGAAGCAATGCATATGGTCTCTTCAAATAACAAACGTTTTTGATCTTTCCAGCTGTAATCTCCTTTAACAAAACCAATATGGACATCTTGATTATAAATTAAATGAGCAATATGACTGCTATAGCCTGTCGTCACCTTGAATTCAATATTGGGATACTGTTCTTTGAATAGCTTTAATAGATTGGGAAGCTTGTAATCCGTAAAAAAATTATAAACGCCTAACCTTAATGTTCCTGCTGCGTTTTGCTCCATATTTAGGACATTCTCCTTGATTTTTTGAATGGTTAACAACATCTCATTTGCACATCTTGCTAAATATTCTCCTTGCGGGGTGAATTGGACTCCTCGTCTTCCTCTGTTTACAATTTGAACGCCAAATTCTTTTTCTAATTGCTGCAAACGATTTGTCAAAGCAGGCTGAGAAATATATAAATGTTGAGCTGCTTTTGTAATGTTTTTTTCCTTGTAAAGGGTTTGTAAGACCATCCAATCCCGCATATCCAAACGAATAACCTCCGTTTTACCATCAATTATTTTTATATATAAATATTAATTTTCGATATTTTATTTATTTCTAAAAGTATACTATATTTGTTGTAACAATCAAAAATAGTAAATTAGTTACATTTTATAAGTGATTTTATCCAAGTTCAAAAACCGAAAGAAGGATTCAGAATGGAAGAAAATAAAGCTTTTTTACAATTTGTTCGTTTTGTAGCAATAAGCGGGGTAGGGGGATTACTTCTTTCTCTAACAGGCCTCTCAATTGGCTGGATGATTGGAACACTCCTCATGGCAACCTTTCTTTCTATTCTGCGTTCAAAATTCTGGAAAGTACCTCATAATCAAAAGGGGATCCCGAAATATTGGTTATATATTGGACAGTGTATTTTAGGTATTGAATTAGGCCAGAAAATAAATAGCTCTGTTCTATTCATTTTTCAAGAAAATTGGGCAACGATTCTCATTATGCTTCTTCTGTCTATCTTTTTTTCTTTACTTTCTGGTTTCGTTTTATGGAAATACAGCAAATTGGATATGCTCACTAGTTTTTTTGCAACTGCCCCTGGCGGCATGTCCTCTCTCCCAAGTATTGCAGAAGATGTTGGTGCTAACACTGGTATTGTCAGCATAATTCAAACGATGCGTGTATTTTTAGTCATACTTGCTATCCCCTTAATCATATCTTTGTGGATCGGCAATTCTGTTGATTTTGAAAATAGCCATACTGCTTCAACAGAAAGCACAAATTTTGAAATAGAGCAGCTTTTATGGACCGTTGCATTAGTACTGACAGCATGGGTTGGATATTATTTTGGAAAATATTTAAAGTTTCCTGCCCCATGGCTAATCGGCAGTATGGTGAGTGTTGCCATTGTTAAGTCGTTTAGTTCTGTATTTATCGGATTCGATCTCGTTGCCTGGTGGCCGCAAGGTTTTATCGTTGTTTCTCAAATTTTTATAGGTGCAAGCATTGGCTCTCGTTTCCATAAAAATATGTTTAGAGGATTAAAGCGAACCTTGTTCATCTCGTTTTTGAGTACAATTGGCTTGATCCTCTCCATGTTTTTATGCGCTTTTATTGTTTCGACTGTAACGGGTATACCTTTTCACACTTCCGCTTTAGCATTTGCTCCAGGCGGCATCGCAGAAATGACTACTACTGCAGTCGTTTTAGAAGCTGACTCTACATTTGTCGTGGCGGTACAGGTGCTCCGGGTGGTCGCCGTTTGCCTCATACTCCCCCCAATCTTTAGATTCTTAAGACATTGGGAGTTAAAAAAGAAAACACACTCTCGCATATCAGCTTAGGTATACAGTTTTTAATTTTCTGTTGATTTTTTTCTACTCATATTGGGCAGTAAATCCTATTGGGCTTAGATTTAGTTGAAATAAGAAGTTAGCGTGCCTGTAAAGGTTCGAAAATAGGAACATAGACTAAGAACGTCGCATCATGTGGCAGCGTTTGTGGAGCCACAACCTGTTGGTCTCAAAGATCTTTAAGCAATCCTTATAGGAACTAACCATAAGGAGGGATACAGAAAACCTCCTACTGATCGAAGTTTTACTTTATAATTATGAAAACAGCTTACTATTAGTTGCTTAGATCAAATTGAGGGGGATAGTAGTGAGTCCTTTTTATAACGATAAAGAAAAAAAAGATCTATTTTATGTGAAAACCAATGGACGAAAAGAAAGGGAAATAGAAATAATTGCAATTAAAATAAAAGAAATTATTCAGCAATCATTACTTGAGAATAAAGATATTGTCTTTTTATGTATTGGCTCAGACCGATACGTTGGAGATTCATTAGGTCCATTGGTTGGAACGATGCTCAAAGAAAGCCAACTACCTTACCGCGTTTACGGAACATTAGAAGAACCCGTTCATGCGTTTAATTTAAAAGGAATATTGAAAGAAATCAATAAACAATTTAAAAAACCTCTTATATTTAGTATAGATGCTTGTCTAGGTGATAAAAATCAAGTGGGTTATGTTATTTTTAAAGAGGGCCCCCTTGCTCCAGGAAAAGCCCTTCAGAAGATATTGCCGGAGGTAGGAGATTATCATTTCAAGGGAATTGTTAATTATATCGATCCGCTGCCATCATCACAGTTTTTAAATGATACCCGATTATATACCGTAATGAACCTGGCAAAGGTTATTTTTAAAGTGATAAGTAAAATAGAAGAAAATAATGAAACAATTTGATAGAGAAGCTATATGTTACGAACGATTATATCTTAAAATTAGGTTATTTTCTTGTAAAAATAGCCGGGCCCATCCAAAACTCCAGATTATCTTCTGAGTTTGGAAGGCCCCGCTTATTATTGCTGGAATAAAAATGAAGATTGGGAGTTAATCATTGATTCATCTCACTCAAAGCGGGCAGTAAAACCACCTTCTCAATCTTCAGAAACAAAAAAAAGATAAACTTGTCCGCAGGTGTCCTGAAATAAGGAACACAGACTATCCGCAGGCGTCCGTGGCAAAGTCTATGTGACCCACATTTCTTTGGCCACATCTAACCCATCAGTGGGGATGAAGATAATCCCACTGATGGAAGGTTCACTATATAGCACTCGTTAAGAAAGCAACGAGTGTAAGGACCAGCGAACATAAAAGAGCCCATTTAAATGCAAAACGCTGAAGTTCACCAATGTCCGTTTTGACCATTCCTACTAGTAATAGCGTGGATGCAACAAGTGGACTTAGAAAATGCACCGGCTGCCCTAGCACTGAAGCCCTTGCAATTTCTAAAGGACTTACTCCATAAGCAGCTCCTGCTTCAGCTAAAATTGGCAATACGCCAAAGTAATAAGCGTCATTTGACAAAACAAAAGTAAACGGCATACTTGTTAGGGCAACGACTATCGGGAAGAAGGAACCTACAGATTCAGGAATGATGGACACCAATGAATTTGAGATTGCGTCTACCATTTTTGTTCCGGAAAAAATTCCAGAGAAAATACCGGCAGCAAATACTAATACAACAACTGTTAAGGCATTACCAGCATGAGATCCGATCCGATCTTTTTGTTGTTCTAAATTAGGATAATTAATCATGGCAGCGATCACAAATCCGATTAGAAATAAAATTGGAACAGGCAGTATACCCATTACTAAAATGACCATAATGGTGAGTGTTAATAGTAGGTTTATCCATCTTAATTTAGGACGTTTAATATTGTCTTGCAGAGAATAAGTTGCAGCCGCTTCACTTAGCTCTAATGAATCCTTGGGAATTTCCTCGATATGGATAATACCAATTCTTGCGCGCTCCTTCCTTCCAAGAACATAGGATATAAAAAGAATACATGCCATACCTGCGAACATTGTAGGCAGTAACGGAAGAAAGAATTCATTTGCATCGACGCCTAAAGATGCGATGGCTCTTGTAGCTGGACCTCCCCAAGGAGTCATACCACTCATAATACTAACGGAAAGCATGGAAATTGTTGCAAGAACGAGAGGGTTCATACCTAACCGTAAATAAAGTGTCAACATTGCGGAAATTGTAATCATATGAGTAGTTGTTCCATCACCATCTAATGCGACTGTCATTGCGATAACTGCAGTACCTATAGCTATTTTAACTGGGTCTCCTTTGACGATTTTCAACATCTTATTGATTAGTGGATCAAATAATCCGGCATCGATTAGAATTCCGAAAAATAGAATAGCAAATAATAGTAAAGCTGCTGAAGGAGCAACTTCTTTTAATCCATCCAGCATCATATCCCCGAGATTTAAGCCAAACCCGCCAATAAGTGCAAAGACAATTGGCACTATTACAAGAGCAGCAGCAGGTGACAACCGTTTTGCCATGATTAAATAAGTAAAAACTACTACCATTGAAATTCCTAAAAAAGTAAGAATAGTAATCTCCTCCTATTAAGAAATCGCTTACAAACAATGTAATTAAAAATAGTATTTCGGAATGAAGCTTCATAGTGCACATAGAACTTTAAGTATATTCGGAATATTCCTTTTTTTAGCGTATTACACTTGAATAAATAAGTAAAATATAAATTTTTTGCACTTTTTTTAATAAAAAACTTATAATTATTAAGGGGAAAAATGAGCATAAAAAGAACGAGAAAAATTTCGGATTGCTTTTCTCGTTCTTTTTAGCGTTTTATTTAATTAAATGTTAGGATTTTTGTTTAAAAAATCTATGAAATTTTTAACAGTGGATAGTTTTAAAGATTCTTGATTATACATTAACCATGTATTTCTTAATACAGGTTCTTCATTTTTATAAGATAAACCATAAGTATAGAGGTTATCAGAACGTTGAAGACAAATTTCAGGCAGTATGGCAATACCTAAATCATTTTTGACCATCTCTTTGCACGTTTCTTGTCTATCTGTCTCCATCGTAACGAATGGCGGCTCAGAAAACCTGTCTTGCCACCATCCATTAATTAAATTTTTCAGGGAGCTGTCTGTTTTGTAGTTAATGAATGGTAATTCGGGCAATTTTTCTATATTTATTTCTTTTTTAGAAATTAAACAAAGTCTTTCTTTATGTAACAAGGTTTTTATTCCATACCAATCGTAATTTCCGCGTAAAATTCCCAATTGCACGGTAGAGGAATCAAGCAGGTTCATAATGTCAGCACTCCAGCCTGTATTCACATTAAATTGCACATTGGGGTATTTAATCGAAAACTTTTTTAATAGTTTAGGCAGCTTATATTGAGCGAAGTTACTTGATACTCCGAGCCTCAATGTTCCTCTGACTTCACTTTGCATATTTAACACAAAGTCTTTTGTTTTCTGCAATTTTTTTATCATTTCTTCTGAGTATTGTGCTAAGTGCATACCCTCAGAAGTAAACTCAATGCCTCCTTTTATTTTAAAAAACAAACTAGTCCCAAACTCTTTCTCTAAATTTTTAAGTCTGTAGGTTAACGCTGGTTGAGAAATATATAAACGTTCTGATGCGCGACTAATATTTTTCTCTTCATATAAAATTCGTATAGCATTCCAGTCTTTTTCATCCATATTGTCCAGCTCCAATCATTTTAATTATAAGTTTTTTTTTGTTTTTCTTTAATAAAATATCTATTTTACTTATGATTTTACTTATCTTACTATATTTTTAGAAGAACTGAAACTTTTTTAAAATGAAAAAAAGGTGGTTATTGAGATGAGAGTGCCTGTAGTTGTTATGCGTGGCGGGACAAGTAAAGGTGTATTTCTTAATTTTGAGAACATGCCAGCCGATCGATTGCTGTGGGATGACTTTTTATTGGATATTATGGGAAGTCCAGATCGCAGACAAATTGATGGGCTTGGCGGTGCAAATTCATTAACGAGTAAAGCGGCTATTATCAAAAAGTCAGATTTAGAAAAGATCGATGTGGAATACACATTTGCACAAATAAGTATTGAAAATCAACTGGTTGATTATAAAGGCAATTGCGGAAACATTTCCTCTGCGGTAGGGCCATATGCTATTGGGCAAGGATTAGTACGCGCGATAGAGCCTATTACAACAGTTAGAATATATAACACAAATACTAAGAAGGTTATTATTGCTGAAGTGGAAGTTGAAAATGGGAAAGTCAAAACGGATGGAAAATGTTCAATTCCAGGTGTTCCGGGTACAGGCTCTCCTATTTACCTTTCTTTCACTAATGCTGAAGGAGCAGTATCCGGAAAAGTTTTTCCGACTGGAAACTCTATCGATGCGATTCAAACATCTAGTGGTCATATAAATGTCTCTATTATTGATGTGGCCAATCCATTAGTCTTTGTACATGCTCCAGATGTCGGTCTTATTGGATCTGAATTGCCTCATGAATTTACTCAAGAAAAATTGACCGAACTAGAGGAAATAAGGTCAATTGCGGCTGAAATGTGTAAATTTGCTCCTAAAGAAGACGCAACTAAAAAATCTCCCGCTGTCCCAAAAATGACAATCATCTCTCCTCCTATGGATTATATGGATGTAATGGGTGTGGAAAGAAAAGCTTCGGATATGGACTGTACGGTAAGAATGATGTCCATGCAAAAACCTCATCAAGCTCTTGCAATAACAGGTGCCATTTGTACAACTGCAGGCGCCTTTTTAAACAATACGATCTTGTCAGAAATTATTACTGTTAATCAAGAAGTAGTTCGGTTAGCACATCCTGCCGGCATTATGCAAACCAAGGTAGATTTAATTGCCGGGCATATTAATGCAATAAAGGTAGCCCGCACAGCAAGGACAATATTGGAGGGATATGTATATACTAAGAAAAATTACAAATCTTCCTCCATGTTAGCGTAAATTTATACTTCTAAAAGGAGACATAGGGAGCTCTTCGCTTTCTACCATCTTAGAGGTGGTTAAGTAACTTATTCGTAATTTATAACCCTTGAGACATACTTTTAACATACAGTTAAAAGGAACAAAGTAGATAGGCGGGGGATAACTTGCCCGCTGTTCTCCGGAAAAAAGAAGAACACAGACTAAGAGCACCACCTACTGTTACCACTTATGTAAAATAACTTTAGGGAGCTAGATTCAGTTGAAGTTTTAATTAAAGTATCTCAAAAATATTATTGGTTTCCAGCTCCGGTGCTAAGTCCGAAACCCGGGTCACAAGCAAAACTTCAAATAGAAAAAAGCACGGGATCACCTCGTGCTTTTAGCTCCTAAGGAGTTGTTTCTTGAAAAGAGATGTTTCTAACTTCTTCTGTGTCCTCATTAAATTCAATCGTGACAAATACCCCGAACTCTTTGCTGTTTTGCCTGACGATTAATTTGAATTTTTCCTTTGAGATTCGGTTATTTTCTTCCTTTCCAATGTGAAGGTAGTCAATGACTTGAGCATTTGGATATTTATCTTTTGTTTTATTAACGGCAAGTTTTCCCCATTTCGCATATTCAGGCACTGGTGCGGTTATTTCTGCATTAACTTGAAGTGTCATTTGAAAAAAAGTAGTTAAAGCCATAATTGAGATGAGCAAGCCATTAACAAATCGTTTCATGATATCACTTCCTTCTTTTTGAATAGTGTTTGCATGAAAGGCAAGACTATTCAAATTTAATGGGATGTGATAGAAAAATCGGCAATGCCCCAAGGATAGGTATAGTATAGAAACAAACCTTAATAAAGATTAGGTATTCTCAAAGCTTTAGATATAGAATAAAACTTGTGAGGATCATCTTTAGGTAATAAAATTATTAAAAAAATTCCGTTTTGAGTGGTGAAAAATTTGAAAGTTGACCAAACCGATAAAAAAATTCTTGAATTGCTTTCAATCAATGGCAGAATGTCTTATGTGGATATTGGAAAAGAGCTTGGTCTTTCACGAGTTGCGGTTAGAGAACGTGTTAACCAAATGATGGAAAAGGGCATTATCGAAAAGTTTAGTGTCGTGATAAATTCAGAGGCTGTAGGTAAAACGGTGTCTGCCTTCTTTGAAGTCGATTGTGAGCGCGACAATAAAACAGGTGTATTGTGCGGCGGAAGTGAAACGAGAACAGACGGAACAGTTGCAGCCTGGTGAAACAACATGAAAAGGACTTGATCAAATGAAGTATTGGCAGCTTTTTTTAGCTTTTTTCAAGGTGGGTATGCTTGGATATGGAGGAGGGCCCTCCTCGATTCCGCTCGTTCATAAAGAAGTAGTAGGAAGGTATAAGTGGATTAAAGATGATGAATTTGGAGACATATTAGCACTGGGAAATACTCTCCCAGGCCCGATTGCTACCAAAATGGCTGGGTATATCGGACACAGAGTCGCTGGGGTTGCAGGGATGAGTACAGCTGTTCTTGCGACAATCCTGCCAACGATTCTACTCATGATTATTTTGCTTACTTCCCTTACTTCCTTTAAAGATCTACCTTGGGTAGCAGGAATGACAAAAGCGGTTGTTCCAGTTGTCGGAGTCATGCTGGCGGTATTAACTTGGGACTTTTTTAAGAAATCGAAAGAAAAGATGGGGTGGCTCACTACATCTATTTTAGTAATTGTCAGTATTTTATTGATGCAGCTCCTAAATGTTCATCCTGGAATAGTAATAGGCGCTATCCTTTTATATTCGCTAATGAAAAAAGAAAAGCAGAAAAAGGGGGAAACCTCATGATCTATTGGGATATCTTTTTGGCTTTCTTTATTCCAGGCATCCTTGGGTATGGAGGAGGGCCGGCATCCATTCCATTGGTGGAAAATGAGGTGGTTGACCGTTACGGCTGGATGACGACAGCAGAATTTAGTGAGGTGCTGGCGATTGGAAATGCGCTTCCTGGTCCAATTGCTACCAAAATGGCTGGGTATATCGGCTATATGGAAGGCGGGCTTCTTGGTGCTTTCATTGGTGTTTTTGCAACCGTTGCGCCTTCATTGATGTTGATGATTGGCCTTTTGGGGATCTTATACAAATTTAAAGATTCACCAAAAGTGCAGGCTCTGACTAATTTGGTTCGTCCGACTATTGCCGTGTTACTCGGAGTCATGACATTCGAATTTTTCCGAAGCTCTTACTTTGAGGCAGGCTGGTTTCACAGCTTGATTCTAATTGCAGCAAGCTGCTTGTTTTTAGAAAAGTGGAAGGTGCAGCCAGCTTATGTCATTGTAGGGGCGCTTTGTTACGGAGCGGTTTTTCTTAGGTAAATCAGACCGGTATTAAAATTAAATGCTTCAAGAGCTGGTTATTCTTAAAGGATTTATTTTAATAAAGAAGAAGGATATTGACGGTACAATATGGAAATATGTCCCTGTAAAAAGTTTTCAATGTAGCGCTAATAAATGGTAAAGGAGAACTTATATGGGACGTGTCGTATCATTTGAAATGAGCAGTCAGGATCCTAAAAAGGCTGCTGCCTTTTATTCTGAAGTGTTTGGTTGGAAGGTTAGTGAGCCTCAATGGGATTATTGGGGAGTTAACACCGGTTCAAAAGAAAAACCAGGAGTAGACGGCGGTGTCGCCCTCGGACCAAGTGATTATCCTCATGGTACTCGAATTCAGATTGAAGTGGATTCTATAGATAACGCTCTGTTAAAAGCTAAGGGAAATGGTGCACAAGTAGCTCGTGAGAAAATGGAATTTGCTGATTTTTATCTAGCCTATTTAGTGGATCCAGTGGGGATTGGTTTTGGTTTAATAGAAAGAAAGTCATGACCGGGGCGCTTACCCAAGCAAAAGTACTTCCTGAATCGTTTGAGATCACGAATGTATCAAACGATCATCCTGAATTGATCCAATGGAATGTCAACATGAGAGGAAAAAGTTCTTGAAAGCGAAGGGAACGAACAGCCAGAAGAAAATTATGTAAAAACAATCCTATTTTACGAGGTATACATTTAATCAAATTAATAAGATAGTAGACAAACAAAATATACCGCCCTAGTTTTAATTCACTCTTCAATTTAGGGTGAAGAACTATATGGGGAAAATCACCAAATACTTTATTGAATATCAGGACCATGAAATAACGAATGATTACAAAGGGAGATGATAAGTATGAAAAGTACAGGTATTGTAAGAAAAGTAGATGAACTAGGAAGAGTCGTACTTCCGGTTGAATTGAGGCGTACTCTTGATCTTGATATAAAGGATCCAGTAGAAATTTTTGTCGAGGTTGATAAAATCATCCTCAAAAAGTACAAACCTTACAAAGCTTGTGCGGTAACCGGTGAAGTTTCAGATAAGAACAAGATGTACCCAGGTGGAATTATATTAAGTCCTGAAGGTGCGGAATTACTTCTTCAGGAGATAGAGGAAAAGGAAGGCATGGGTTTATAATTCTAGTTATTTAACAATCCTAGTGTCTAAATTCTATTTTTAAGTGTTGCTGCAAGTGTCACATTAGTTCATGTCATACATTATGAAACTATTCTTTTCACTGTTGTGGGAGAATCTAGGAGTTTGCTTCCGGATGTTTGTCAAGGTGGTAGCAAGATTGGCCGGAAGTTTCCGATCTTATCTAAAATAATAAACCTTCTGTTTGGTCATCGGACGGCATAAGCATGTGGGTGTCTAATTAAAACCGCCGCCTTTCTATTTTTTAACGAGTTCGGTTAGGAGGCGGTTTTATTTATAAGGTCTTTAGGATGACCAATTATCAAGCAAAGGGCCTTCAGCCCCATAAACAGGGTCTCTTTCAGGCAAAGGAACCTGGCTAATTTCTTCGAAAACTACAGGTCGTTCTGATTGCTCTCCAGTTTTCATATTGTGACTCATTCCGTTTGGATAGGCGCCAACCACTCTAAAATCAGGACTTGATTTGATTTTTTTATGACCTGTTCCCGCTGGAAGAACGAGGACATCGCCTTCAGCAACAATGACCTCTTTTCCTTGTTCACCACCAAGCTGTATCGTAGCAGAGCCCTTCATTACTCCTAATACTTCATGGGCATTACTATGATAGTGATGGTAATTGAAAACCCCGTTTGTCCAGCTGTTCAGCCAATTATTTTTGTTGAAAATTTCCTCTATATCATTAGGTTGGTCCTTAAACACGCCAGGGTACAGAAGGACTGAAAGTTTAGAGTTATTTGGGATAATGCCGTCGTCTTGAAAAGTGTAAGTCACGATCTCATTTACAGTCATCAAATCTCTCCTTTTATTTTTTAAAATTGTTTACTAATAACTTGATTCACTTTACCTCATGACACTTCCGCCAGATATTTTTATTGACTCACCAACAATGTTAACGGCAGCATCTGTCAGCAAAAATAGAATCGTGTTTGCAACTTCTTCAGGTGTGGAAAGTCTGCGGGAAGGGATACTCTCTTTTGCTATTTCTAATTGCTTTTCATAGCTTCGATTTTCCCGTTCACCCTTAGATTTAATGGCATTTCTCCCCATCTCTGTATCAACGTAGCCAGGGCATACCGCATTTACTCGAATCTGATCATTTATAGCTTCTAAAGCGAACGATTGAGTAAAACCGATTAGAGCAAATTTAGAACCGCTGTATGCTGTGTTTCCATGAGTCCCTCTTAATCCGGATAAGGAGGAAACATTAACGATTGAACCTTTTTTCTTTTCTTTCATCTGCAAATAAACATCCTGAGTTAATAAAACTGTGCACATGTAATTAAGTTCCATGATATTTCGCAGATCCTCTTCTGATAAATCCTCCAAAATTGCTCCGCCGCTAATACCTGCTGAATTTACAAGCCCTGTAATGGAACCAATCTCATCAATTGATGCTTTTAGCAAATGTTGGCGTTGTTCTTTATTTGTAAGGTCTGCTTTATAGGAAAAAACCTTGGCATTTGAATTTAACTCATTACATTCTTGTTCAATCTTAGATAACATTTCTTCATTCCTTCCTGTAAGGGTAACGTTCGCACCAGCAAGAACAGCAGCCTTTGCTGTGCTATAACCAATTCCTCCAGTTGCTCCCGTAATTAGAATATGTTCGTTCTTCAGTGCTTCATTATGAAAAACAGGCATTAAAAATCCTCCTAATTAAAATGAATGACATCTTTTGAAAATGATCTAAACTTATCTATCTATATCATTTTATACCCCAGCAAAAGTACAGAAAAACACTAGGAAGTTGATATTCGCAGATATAACCTGCAAATCATTAGTATAACAGCTAAAATCATTAAAGAGATGGAAAGAAAGAAGGGTGGGCTTATCAGTTGCACCTGAGATTAGTACAAACTGTAAACCACCCCCTTTTTTTGTATAATGAAAATATGTTTACATGAAAAAAATAAGGGTATATATTAATGCCATTTATTTATATTCAATACGAAAGGAGCTATAAGTCAGAGTGAGTGAGCAAGAGATTCATCCAACCCTCGAGAAAATTAGCAGAAAGATTGAAGTGAATAAAGGTCATTTATTAAATTTAATAACGGAACAAATAAATATTTCTTACCCAGCAAATGTTTTAAACCAAACAGAAGATCTAATAACATGGAGAGAAAATGTGATTCAGATGTATTCCAATTCAATCACATTGAATGAGGAAGAGGCTTATCATCTTGTTGATCAGTGGGGAAACGAAGCAGCCGATTTATTGGTAACAATTAATTTGCCATTAGATTTAGCGAATGAGGAAATTCGTTTTTATAGAAATTTAATAGGGACTATCATAAAAGAAGAAGCTAAGATTTCTCATCTTACTTTGGACCAATTTTATGAAGTGGTTGCTGCCTTTAATTCTGTTGTAGACTACGCCATTCAGCAAATTAATATTTCGTATATGAAGGAATATAATGCCAATCTCAAAATTGCTAAAGAAGCAGTAGATGAACTGTCTGTCCCAATTGTAAGAATAGCCGAGAAGATAGGTATTCTTCCGTTAATAGGAGATATTGATACCCACCGAGCCCAAATTTTGCTGGACGTTGCCTTAACTCAAAGCTCTCAATTTGAGTTGGAGCATTTGATTATTGATTTATCAGGTGTACCCATTATTGATACAATGGTGGCCAATCAAATCTTCAAAGTCATCCATGCTTTAAGTCTTATAGGTGTTGAAACAAAACTGAGCGGGATTAGGCCGGAAATTGCGCAAACAATGATTCAACTTGGACTTAATTTCAAAGATACAGATTCTTTTTCAAGCTTAAACCAAGCTTTAGAATATATAGGATTTAAGATAAAATGATGGAGAATATAAATAGAAAAAGAGCTAAGCAAAGTGCCTAGCTCTTTGATCATTTTTTATATTATTACCAGCCATAGCCTCCACCATAGCCTCCGCCATAGCAGCCATTGTTATCGTCATATGCACCACCCACAAATGCTGCGCCAACGATAATTAGCAAAATGAAAAGAACTACGATCAATGCAAAGCCATTGTTTCCTCTTCCGCAATCTTTGCTCATACAAACACCTCCTTTATAATCCTTTATATTCTATGAAGATAGTGTGAATATGGAGTGGGCAGTGTTCTTTAGTCAGTCGGTTTTTGCGTACTTCTTATCAATTTAGGTCTGGATCTTGTTTTAAATTAAACAAGATTCAGATGATAATTTCCTTTTAATGGTAGTAAGGGAGCTAAACAAGTAAATTTCCGTAATGATCCAGTGACAGCTTCAACATTTATCATAAATAAATGGTTAATATAAACGGGGCTCTGTGTGAATGATATAAGCAGGAGAAATGTTCTCAGGTCATGGCTGCCAGCTGACCTGTATCAACAACATCCCGGGTGGCAATTGCTTTAAATATTTATTAATACATATACAGCGTGTAATGATATCCTATATAATTAAGGTGTATAAACTTCTTATAATGTATGTACGGATAGCTTATAGAGACACGGCTCTAGCCCAGCTAGAATAGGAGTTTATGATTTAGAGATAATCATATAAACTAGGGTAGAAGCTTTAAACAACATGGCGTTTTTATACAAGTCGTGCAAGATAAAGGAACAATGTGTTGCAGGGATTTACACCCTCCAATTAAGGGACAGAGCTTTTTACTACATATTTTTAACCATGTTTGCCTCAAATTATTAAAAGAGAAGCTGTCCCTTTTCCTTCATATACAATAAAGAGAAAGGTGAACACCAATGAACGGAACAACTCATGCAACAATAGGAGCTGCAGGAGGCTTTATTATTGCCAGCACTTCTCAAGCGGATTCTATGATGACCTTTTTATTTATAGGAGCAGGCGCAATAGCAGGGTTAATCCCTGATATGGACATTGACGGCGCTTTAAGTAAAAAAATTACGTTCTCTCATGAACTTGTTAGGTCAATTGCTCAATTTATCGGATTATTGATGATTATCTATAGTTTTATAGATGGAGTCCAAGAGAAAAAATGGCTTGGAATGGCAACTGGAACGGGAATGATCGTCCTCGCCTCTTTTTTAACACAAAAAAGGATGCTCACAATGACTGGAATAGGAGTCCTTGCTGGAGGACTTTCTCTCCAAGAAAACTGGCTGATATTACTGGGGATTTATATTATTATAGCTTCATTTCTTCCTCACAGAAGCTACACTCACTCGCTTGCAGGGCTAATCTACTTTGGAATTATGGCAAATCAATTACAAATTTCTATGCAAGTAGAGGGAATTTTTATTACTTGTATGATTGGATACAGCAGCCATTTAATTGCAGACATGAAAGTGCTCCCTTTTAATAAAAGAGGGGTAAAATTGTTTTTGCCTTTTTCTTCAAAAGAGCTATAAAATTTGATTCTAGTTTAATTAAAAATTCTACCAACTTATCAAAAAATGTTCTAAAATAAAATGATAGGAAATGAAAGGAAGTAAAATAGGTGGCCTGCTTCATTAAAAAATAATAAACAGTGGTGGAGAAGGATGGAACTTTTAACAATTGTGTTACCCGCTTTATTAAATCCCAGTTATGCTTTCTATTTTTGTATGATCCCTGAAAAATATAAATAATATAAAAAATTCCTTTGGAAAAAGATAAGAAAGTGTCATATTTTTTATACCACAGTCCTTGATACTGTGGTATTTTTTGTCAGTTATGAAAGTTTAAGTTGATTAAAGTATTAACGTGATAAAGAGTGTGATCTTTGTCCAGCTCCGAGCGCCATCGGCCCTTAGGTCTCAGGGTCAATCCCTGACAGCTCGCCCGAGTGCTTGTCGCCGAAGGACTAGCGCTCTGCACTTTTCGTTCATTTCAGAATGTATATGTTATCCTTTTTTAGGAGGTTTCTTAAAAATATATAAAAATTCTATACCTATAAAGTATTGTCAGTTATTGTCGAATAATCGATATTTTGAAATTTTCGAAGATAAATGAGCCGATTTCGAAGATAATAAGTTAAGAATCGAAGATATATTTCAGATTTCGAAGATACAGCGTGAAAAATCGATGATAAGATTGAATAATTGTTGGCAGATCCAGAGTAAATACAGATGTGATCGTATGAACAAAGAGAAATCGTTTGAAACTTCGCCAGAATTATGTGGAACATTCCAATAAACTATAAAAAGAGTTTAGATTTTGCCCTAACGATTATTAGAGAGCGTTGTAAAAAGCCCTATCTTTTTTTGTTAGAGAGAAAAATTCCCTATTTGTTATGAAAATGGCTTTACTTTTTCAATAGATCAATTATAATTTAATTAAGTAATTACTTAAATATTTATTTTCGTGGAAGGACGAGCAGATGTGCCCATTAACGACCTGTTCAAAGCTTTATCAGATGAAAATCGACGAAAGATGTTGGATTTATTAAAAGAAGGGGATATGACAGCGGGTGAGATTGCCGGTCATTTTGAAATGAGTAAACCTGGGATATCACAACATTTGACCATTTTGAAGCATGCAGAGCTAGTGTTTGCCCATAAGAAGGGGCAGTTTGTGTATTATTCGCTGAACACATCTGTCTTTCAAGATTTAATGAAGTGGTTTATGCATTTACAACAATCTGAAAAGGGGAAGTAGGATGATGAAAAAATTGGTTTCATGGTTGTTATTGTTTATGGCTTTTGGTGTAAGTATTTATTTTTATCCGATCGTTCCGAGCTCTATTCCAAGTCAGTTTGCTGATGCAAATGGGACGGCAACTGGATATGGTCGGAAAGAAATAATTGTGTTTTTATTACCTGTAGTGATGCTGCTCATCCAGTTTCAATTTCTTTTTATAAAAAGACTTAAAAAGAATGTATCTTATTTTAAAAGATATGAAAAAGGATTAGAAAGTATTTTTCTGACCCTTTTATTCTTGCTTTTTACTGTTCATGGCGCCATTCTTTTAAAAGCTATCAATGTTTCCTTTAATATTCTTTTAGTTGTGCCGATCAGTGTAGGAATTATTTTTATTGCTGCAGGGAACACTCTTCCAAGATTTCTTGTACATGAACAACAAAACCCACTCTTGTCAGAAAGATCCCACACTTTATGGAATCGAGTGGCGAGACCCGTTTCACACCGCTTTATGATCGGTGGTTTGATTATCCTGCTATGTGGACTGATTCCAAATCCATTTATGATTGTTTCATTTTTTACTGTTCTTGCTCTAACCTTTGCAGCCATTATCCTGCATATCTATCGTGCTTTTGAGCATGCATAAAGGAAAATAGCAGCCCTTAAGGCCGCTATTTTTTTTCGGTTGGTAAGGACATAAGAACTTCTGTACCCACACCTACCTCACTATGAAATTGTATTTTTCCCTTCATCGCTTTGATAATACTGCATGTAACCATCATTCCAAGGCCGGTTCCAGTTGTTTTTGTTGAAAAATATGGTTCACCTAGCCGTTCTACCTGATCCTTCGTCATTCCTTTGCCATTGTCGCTGATTTTTATATTGACTTGATCAGAAATTATTTCCGTTTGAATCTCAATAATTCCGCTGTTCTCACAAGCTTCAATGCCATTTTTAATCGTGTTAATCATGCATTGCTTTAGTTTGGATTTTTCACCAATTACGTGAATGTCTTCATAAAGAAAATTAATGCGAAATTGAACATTAGCCATGTTGGCAAGTGGAGTTAATACATTTATACAATTTTGTATTTCCATATGTACATTGATTCGGTCTGTGTCCTCACTGACTGGTTTGGCAAATGTAAGATAATCATTAATAATTTGTGTCGCGCGGTCCAGCTCCTGGAGAGAAATTTTCACGTACTCTTCTCTTTTCTCTTGAGAAAGGGACTTGTCTGACATAAGCTGAAGAAATCCCTTTATTGAGGTCAGCGGGTTGCGAACTTCATGAGATATACTTGCTGCAAGGTGACTGACAACCTCTAGCTTCTCCGCTTTTAATACGCGTTTTAAAATTTGAAAGTTCTTTAAAAAAATTTCAAATAAAACAGTAGCAAGGATGATCACGATGAGATTCATGATAAGCAGCTCAGTCCAAAAAAGCATGCTATATGGAGAGGTGTAGAAAAATTCAATATGAATCATAGAAAAGAAAACAGAAGCTGTCATTACTAAAGAAACAATCGCAATTTTTTCTTTTATGGATCCTTTTAAATAACGTTTTGAAAAGAATGGTGTAATAAGACTAAGTAAGCCAAAAGAGATAACGGTTACAATAATTCCATCACCACCCATTGCTATACGAACCAAAACAGTGAGGAAAAAAAGAAAAATATTCATACTGTATCCGCTATACAAGATGCCTAATATGTAAGGGACTCGCCTTAAGTCGAAAAAAAATTCTTCTTCTATAGATATTGGAAAAAACATTGTTAAAATGATGGCAGCTGCAGGTACGAGTGACATTACCCAATCCCTGACTTGGCTTTCCTTATTAACTTCCTGGTAAAGATATAGGAATTGCACGAGAAGTAATGGAGACAAAGCAAGCAGCATATTACATAAAAACTCTGGACTAAAAAGCACATTCCTCACCATACCTTGTCAAAATTAACGTAACTATTTCATTATTAGTCACTTATTCTAGTTCTTTAAGAATATTATAACAATAACATTACAATAAATTAAGATAAATTTAGAGCTTTTGGAGGAGCTTAGGAGTACGAAAAAGGTGACAAGAAATAATAAAGGCAATTGGTGTTCCGCCGATTGTTTCTATTCCCACCTCTAAAACTGAAAGGTTGGAATTGATAAAATCAACGAAAGAGCTGATTTTTTTATACATACCCCCTGTACCTTAGTGCTTTAATGAACTTTAACATTCTGATTTTATATAAAAAGAGCCAGACCTCACTTGCAACTTCAGAAAGAACAAAGCTGTTAATATGAGTAGACTGGCATAATAGATAGATATTTATTTGAATAATAGGAGTTTCAGGTTGTTAATCAGCCACTAGTTCAACGGTAAAGGTCTTTGAACCACTTTAATAGCTGAAGGCATTTTTAAATTTAGTTGGGCTTGCTTTAAATAGTTATACATGGCTTTACTGCCGACTGAATTTGCTGAGTGAATCGTAATTCTCTCAGCATAAAGCTTGTGCTTTACCATATAATGTACAAGCATTAGCCCATTTTTTGTTTTGTTTACTAAATCATGGTCTAAAGAAAGATGATCAATGGAGTTTTTTTCTAACAATGTAATGCATTCTTCAACGGTCTCTGCAAGCACATGATCCGCCGGACATGTTCGATAATCATCAAGAAAAACATTGATCTTCATGATGATTCCCCCATTTATTAATTTGACTTGTCCTCATTCTAACATACATTCCTTTCTGCTAACTTCCTTCCGGGATTCGTTAAAAGAGTGTAAGCCAGTAGAGGTAAAGAGTCCAGAATGGAAATAGGTATTAAGTTGTGTTTTTCTTTTTCAAACATTAATACTAGTAAATTATGCTTAACTAAGGTGTTTCTAGCTTCTAAAGTTCTGCATTGCATACCAATTCTAATCAAATTTTCCAATTTGTGAAACTTTATTAAATTTTTTTACGTCTTAATTGGCAGACTATAATAAACTTGGAGAAACGAATGGATCGAATATATTACTAAGTTCCTTTAAATCTTCCTTGACGACTATCAATTGAATTGGATTTTTGCTTGGCTTGAAAAGTAATTACGTTAATTTACTTCCATGTGTTTCAAAATATTTGGATGGTAAGTGGTTTAATACCGATAACAGGAATTCCTTTGCCTTGTCTTGAACAGCTCTCTAAAGACAAGAATGTTTATGTTTTCTGGAGATGATTAAATGAATGATCGGTATTTTAAAAAAATGATGAAAAGAAGACTAAAAGGAATCAGGATGGTAGCGACTGTTTTATTTCTTATATTGCTTATAGGTTTTCTTTATGTCGTGATCAGTTATTAAGACCAGGTTCCCGTTATTATAAGGTGAGGGGTAGTAAAATGGAAAAAGTCATTAGCATTTCGTTCATTATTTTTGCTGTTTTTTTGCTTACTGACTTGAATAACCCTGTCCTTTCTTGCTTTATATGGGCAATTTCTGGAATTGTGATTATTTTTATCCTTATAGGAAAAGATCATGATGGAGAAGAGAAACATGAGAATATCAACAAAGAACTTTAACAAGCTTTCATCCAATTGCAATACATAATCACAAGTTTTTAGAGAAGTTTGAGAGGAAGTCTGTAAATAACGTTTTATTTTCATAGAAGAAATGGAAGGCTCTCCTTTGCCTTCCATTTTGGACTTAAAGCCAGGACAGACTCCTATTCATTTCCTAACCTAAAAGTTGTTTTGGCCTTACATACGCTTTTTTGAACAAGATGTGAGGAATATATGGCCTATTTGACCTAGGATCCCGAATTATATTTCCTTTCCTCATCCTTTAAATAACCGGCTTTTTTGCTATTTTTCTTCCTTACCTTTCTTATAAGAAAGAAAAGGACAATAATCGCTGTGATTATCGTAATGCTAAAAAAGCCCCCTAGGAATAAAAAGAAATCTCTTATTGCATCTAGCAAACATATCACCTCTCCTACAAAAATATACCCTTATTGAAGAAACTCTAATCCATATCTCTAAAGGAGGAGGTGAAACAATCGTCTGTGTCTTTGAGAGGCGGATGGGAAGGAGTAATTTATTGAAACGTTTATGTCTTTCTAACAGATTACGTAAGGAAATAAGAGATTCTAGTAATCTTTTTCGAGCGTGTTTTGATTTATCTTCGAAAATAGATCTTCAAAATCGACGGTTATATCCTGATAATTTCCAATATATAGATTTTTAAACAAATTGAATATCAGAAATCATATTAAAACTAAATTCATTAGTTATAAGCTTGATAAGGAAGAAAGCCTTCAGCAAATTCTTACATTTTATTTAAAGGAAATGAAATGAACCTCCTATCGACAGGAGGTTTCATTATTTAAATTTTTTTATGAGCCACAAGCAGGTGAAAGAAGGAAAATGATGATTTATGTCGAATAATCGATATTTTGAAATTTTCAAAGATAAGTCTGCCGATTTCGTAGATAAATTTCAGATTTCGAAGATATAAGGGGAAAAATCGAAGATAAGTAAACGATCGGTGGGGGGGCAAGAGCAAAAAGCTATTTGTTATGGAATGAACAAACAGAAATCGTTTGAAGTGTGGCCAAAATGAAGCTGGCACCCCAAAGAACTAGTTAAAGAGAAGAGAAAAAATCAGCTCTTTTGGTTGATTTCATCAATTCCCACCTCCAACCTCACACCTTCAGAAAGACGCGTAGCGTTCAAACTTTTATATTAAAGAATGATTCAAATTAAAAATATTAAAAGCGTGTTTTGATCCTCTTTTTTCAAAGCACGCTTTTAATATTTGCTCTTTTACGAGGTTTATATAGCTAATTTAACTAAAATTTAATTTAAAGCTACAGAAATTAAAATTATATTTCATTTAAATTAATTGTTTATTGAAATATAATTTCAAAAACTCTATAATGTAACTGAGATAAGTGAAATATAGTTTTATACCATTAAAATTGGAGGACGGATCAATGGACCAAAAACTGACCCTTTTGACAACAGAATCCCGAAATGATCGAACGCTACAGATAGATACAGCGGATACAAAGGATATTTTAAAAATGATGAATGAAGAAGATCAAAAAATTGCTTTAGCTGTTGGGCAGGTTCTTCCTGATGTTGAAGTCGCGGTTACATTTGCTTATGAATCAATTAAAAAAGGTGGGCGTCTTATCTATATTGGTGCCGGTACAAGCGGCAGGCTGGGTGTATTAGATGCGGTTGAATGCCCGCCCACTTTTAGTACGAACCCGGAGGTGGTTCAGGGTATTATGGCTGGAGGGGAAAAAGCGTTTATCAAGGCGGTTGAAGGCGCTGAAGATAAAGAAGAGCTTGGAGAGCAAGATTTAAAAAATATTCACCTCACAGCAAATGACACGGTTATAGGAATAGCGGCAAGCGGCCGGACACCTTATGTCATTGGGGCGCTTAACTATGCACGCAATATTGGCGCAAAAGCCGTTGCCTTGTCCTGTAATGAGAACTCGCCGATCAGCAAAGTCGCAGACCATAGGATTGAAGTTGTTGTTGGGCCAGAAGTATTGACTGGATCAACAAGGTTAAGAGCAGCAACAGCCCATAAAATGATTTTAAATATGATTTCGACAACAACGATGATTCATCTTGGAAAAGTATACGAGAATTTAATGGTGGATGTGCATGTGAGTAACCATAAATTAAAAGAACGAGCCATCCATATCATATGTAAAATTACAGGAGCTTCTTATGATAAAGCAAAAGAAACGCTGGAAGCAGCAAATAATGAAGTAAAAACAGCCATTGTGATGCTTAAAACGGAAAAAAATTATGAAGCGGCGGCAGCCCTTCTTAAACAGGCTAATGGTTATGTTAGAAAAGCAATTGAACTGGAAATTGAGTAAGGAGGGTAAGGATGGCAACAGGCGGAATAAACATGATCAAAAATATTCTTCCACAGCTCCCGGCATCTGAGAGGAAAATTGCCGAGTATATATTAGAGCATCCTCATGATGTTGTAAACAGTACTGCAGGGGAGCTGGGATCTTTAGCCAATGCGAGTGGTGCAGCAGTTATTCGGCTATGCAAATCGGTTGGAGTAAAAGGATTTCAAGAGCTAAAGGTAAGGATTGCAGGGGATTTAGTAAAGCCAGCTGAAAAAGGCTATCGTGATATTGAGCCTGATGAATCGATACAATCGATTGTCCAAAAAACAACTAGTAATAGTATTCAAAGTTTAAGTGATACAGCGGAAATTATCAGCCACGAGGAACTGGAGCGAGCTGTAGCTGCATTGCTTTTAGCAAAGAATGTACATTTTTTCGGCATAGGCGCCTCGCATATTATTGCGAAGGATGCTCAACAAAAGTTTCTTCGTATTAATAAAGGTTCAACCGCCTTTACAGATGCGCATCTTGTCGCAACATTGATTGCAAACGCTGATCAAAATGATATCGTATTTGGCATTTCTCATTCAGGGGAAACACCTGAGGTTACAAATGTTCTTTCACTTGCAAAAAACCGCGGTGTGAAAACAATTAGTTTAACGAAATACGGCCAATCACCTGTATCATCATTAGCGGATATTCATTTAAATACTTCCTATTCAACTGAAGCACCCTTTCGGAGTGCAGCAACATCTTCTCGCCTTGCCCAGCTTTATGTCATTGATATCCTATTTTTATGTATGGCCACCAAGCAGTATGAGGAGACAGTTGATTATATTGATAAAACAAGGGAAGCAATAAAATTTTTGAAAAAATAAGTCAATTGTTTTGTTGTTGCTTCAAATGGATTGTGCTTTATATAACGTTTTTAAAAAAGCGTTTTCAATGAAATGGAATTGCAATTTTTGTTGTTTCAGAAAATTTAAGTAGATGAAAGTATTAATGCATTAAAGTTAGTTATTCTTGTCCAGCTCCAGGCGCCATCGGACCTTAGGTTATAAGCTAATCCGTCAAAAGGTTAAAGAACAACCTTTCTGCCGGCTCGCCCGAATGCTTGTTGCCGAAGGACTAGCGCCTCTGAGCTTTTCGTTTAAAGATCCTGATAGAGACATTTTTTGTAAAAAGAGGGGGATTTGAAATGGCAGGGGAAAATAAAGTTTTAGCAAATGAGATATTAGAACAACTTGGCGGAGCTCAAAACATTGAGTCCTATACACACTGTATGACTCGTCTCCGTGTAACACCAAAAGATGAAACCATGGTAAATAAAGAAGATTTAAAAAAGATTGATGGCGTTTTAGGACTCGTTGAAGAAGAAACGCTGCAAATTATATTAGGTCCTGGAAAAGTAAATAAAGTGACAGAAGAGTTCGGACAACTGATTGAAGCATCTGGAGGTATTGATTTAGGAGAGCGGGCGGCACAGAAAAAATCAGAGCTTAAACAAAAAAATGCTACTCCAT
Source organism: Metabacillus arenae (assembly GCF_014773385.1). GTDB lineage: Bacteria > Bacillota > Bacilli > Bacillales > Bacillaceae > Metabacillus_D > Metabacillus_D arenae. The sequence goes on from NZ_JACXAI010000015.1 coordinate 105,938, forward strand.
TTAAGATGTTTTTACGTCGAATTGCAAGTATTTTCATACCGCTGATTCCTGCTCTTGTTGCATCAGGATTGATTACAGGTATTACAAAGGCAGTTGTTCAAGCAGGATGGTTGCCGGCGGATTCACAAATTGCCACAATCTTAACAGTAATTGGCGGAGGGCTGTTTGCATACCTTGGCATTCTTGTAGGGGTCAATGCGGCGAAGGAATTTGGCGGTTCTCCTGCATTAGGCGGACTTGCTGGTATTTTAGTGATTAACCCGGCTGTTGCTGGCATTACCCTCTTTGGTGAAGAATTATTGCCAGGTCGCGGCGGATTAATCGGAGTTTTATTTGCGGCAATTTTTATGGCAACAGTAGAAAAGCGTGTTCGCCGTTTTATCCCTCAGTCACTTGATATTATTGTTACTCCCACGATAGCATTACTCATTACAGGAATCGTGACTTATATTGTATTTATGCCAATTGGCGGATTTATTTCAGATGGGATTACAAATGGTTTGCTTTCTATTTTAGAAGTCGGCGGAATTGTTGCAGGCTTTGTGTTGGGCGCAACATTTTTACCTCTTGTTGTAACCGGCTTACACCAAGGCTTAACACCCGTTCACCTTGAGCTCATTAACTCAATTGGCGATGATCCGCTCCTTCCGATTTTAGCAATGGGCGGTGCTGGACAAGTTGGTGCAGCTTTTGCCATTTATATGAAAACAAAGAAAGCACGTTTAAAACGAGCAATAGGAGGAGCTCTTCCTTCAGGGATGCTGGGGATCGGGGAACCGTTAATCTTCGGGGTGACGATGCCGCTTGGCCGGCCGTTTTTAACAGCATGTCTTGGAGCAGGGGTTGGCGGTGCATTTCAAGCATACTTTAATATTGCAACGATAGCCGTTGGTGTTTCCGGATTGCCGCTAAGCTTCCTTGTACATGCCCATCAGATTCTTTTATATTTGATTGGATTACTGATCGCTTATGTAGCTGGTTTTATCTTTACCTATTTATTTGGGTTTCATGATGATATGGCAGGTGAATTTGATTGATCGGAATTTCATTTTATTTAAGTGACCCTTTAGCAGAGCAGCGTATTGCTGAGGCAGGTCAAAAGGGGGTGAAGCGGGCATTTACCTCGCTTCACATCCCTGAAGAAAAAGGTGACCTTGCAAGCCGTGCAAAACATTTACTTCATGTGGCAAAGGATCATGAAATCAAAGTATATGCAGATGTTTCATTGAAAACACCAAAGCATTTAGGGATTCAAACTTTAGAAGATTTAACATCTCTTGGGGTTATCGGACTTCGCTTGGATGATTTTTTTGATCATGAAACAATCATTAGGTTGTCGAAGCAGTTTCACATTGCTCTCAATGCAAGCATTATTTTAAAGCAGGACCTCAATACTTTGCTATCGAGCGGGATTGACCGTAAAAGGTTAATCGCTTGGCATAACTTTTACCCGCGCCGTGAAACAGGACTTGCTGATGCTTTTTTCAAAGATCAAACGGATTTGTTCAAAAGCTTTGAGATTCCAGTCTACGCATATGTTCCAGGGCGGGGGGAGAAAAGAGGACCCCTATACGATGGTCTCCCTACTTTGGAGCAACACCGTGATATAGACCCATTTGTTGCAGCTGTTGACCAGTACCATCACGGCATTACGGATGTCTTTATCGGTGATCCGGATCCTGGACAGGGGCTTTTAGAACAGCTTATAAAATACGACGGAGATAAAGTAATGCCTATCCGCATTCAATCGTCCGGCTTGCAAGAGGGTGAGTATCGCCCCCGTCCAGACTTTGCACGAGATGTGCTTCGCTTAATGGATACACGAAGTACAAAATCCGTTCATCCGAAAAATATGGCAGAGCGTTTTCGAGGAACGATTTCGATGGATAATGATCGTTATGGCCGTTATCGGGGGGAAGTGCAAATTGCTTTAAAGGATCTTCCGGCTGATGAACGAGTCAATGTCATTGGGCAGGTCATTTCTGAAGATTTGCCGCTCCTTTCACTTATTCAGCCTGGACAAAAATTGGAATTAAAAGAGATTAGTAAGTGAAAGCTTTTTAGAAGAAGTAGTTAAAAGGGGATCTCATAAGTCGATTTTTCGTCTTAGAGACCCCCTTTAGTATTTCAGTAAAGCGGCTATAGCAATGGTTCTAACTTTTAATTAGTAATGGATTTGTCTTTTTGGAACAGCTTTTATTTATTCCAGGTGGATTCTTTGTTCTTAGGTTGTATATAAATTACAATTTCCCTGTTAAAAACTGTGCTTCCCCGAGTCCAAAACTCCAGTCGGCATCTCCATTTTCTGTAATGGAAATCATTAAGTCCTCGGGTGAAACACCACACTCGGATTCAAGTTTTTGTGCAAGCAAAGCATATAATTTTTCTTTTTGGCTGATAGTCCTTGCTTTGCTAACAATACTTATGATGACTAAATTGCTGCTCCTTTTCAAACCTAATCCTGTATCCTCGATAATTAGTTCATTGGAAGGGTGCTGATGGACAATTTGATAACGATCTCGCTCGGGTACATTAAATGCTTCAACCATAGCGTTATGTGCAGTATTCAATAATTTTCTTAAAGACTTTTCGTCACGGCCTTCTATTAAATCAAAACGTAATAATGGCATATAGGTATTTCCTCCTTAAAAGCTTTATTATTGGGAATAGCCAAAGGCTTGTTTCAAACAATTTTCTTCTACTTCAAAATAACTGGTGTTTGCTATACATTTAGTTATTCGGAGATTATAAGCTCAATATCATGCTTTTTTGCATATTCTTGATAATTTTTGCTTGGCTGAGTATCCGTAATAATATAATCAATTTCATCCAGACCACAATAGGTCATCAAAGCAGCTTTATCAAATTTGTAATGATCGACAAGCAAATACACTTCTGAGCTCCGCCTGACAACCGTTTGCTTTATCTCACTTTCAAGAGGGGATGAATTAGTCACCCCATTTGTAATGGAAATGGCGGTCGAGGCCATAAAAGCTTTGTTGATATTATAAGCTTTTAATAAATCCATGTTTTTAAAACTAACAAACGATTTTGTCTTACGGTCAAGGACTCCGCCTGTTGAAATGACATTTAAATTATGATAAGGAAGAGAATTCGTAATAAAATCTAGATTACTAGTAATGATCGTTACATGTTTTGTCTGTAAATATTCCACCATTTCTAATGTTGTCGTTCCCGAATCAATATAAATAATATCCCCATCTTCCACAAAATTAGCTGCAGCTCTTGCAATCGCCTCTTTTTGTTTTTGGTTACGTGTTTGCCTTTCGTTAAATGTTTTAAGTGTTGCATGATTTACAGCTACCCCGCCATAGACTTTCTTAATTTCCCCTCGTTCAACCAACTGCTGAACATCACGTCTTATCGTATTTTTTGATACATCAAACTTCTTGACCAGCTCATCTAAGGATGCTGTTTGATGTTCCAACACATATTCCTGTATTTGTTCAATTCGTTTTGTTTTTAACATATTTACCCCTCTTGTTTCCTTTATTTATATGAATGAATAGGTGGTGACAAAAAATGCACGATGACAAATGTATAGTTACTTCCAATAGAGCCAGAAATGTACTTCTAGTAAAATTATAAATGTTCTACTTTGCTTTATCAATAGTTACCCAAAAATTACCCATTCTTTTTATAATAATTGCTTTTTTTTTGGAAAAATCACTATAAAACTTGTAAAAATGAGTAAATTTTGCTTTTTTAGTTGGTGATAAGGGAGGATTCTCGAATTTAAATCACGAATTATCATTTTTTACTCGAATCTCGAAAAAATTTAAAAACTATAGTTGACTGAAAACGCTTTTAATATTATCATGAAATCAGAAATCACCAAAACTTAACCAAAACATAACAAAAGTTCTCCAAGAAGAGGTGAAAAGAGAAAAATATAGTTTGGACTGTGAAATGAATTAAGGAAGGCTTATCTAAATTTGCAGAATACAATCTAAAGATTTACTAATTTAAGAAATAAAACAAATTTTCCAAGGAGGCAGAAAACATGACGGAAGCAATTAAATTAAAAAATTATATAAATGGTGAATGGGTTGAAAGTAAAACAAATAAATATGAGGATGTTTTTAATCCAGCTACAAAAGAAATCATAGCCCAAGTTCCGATATCAACTAAAGAGGATATTGAATATGCGGCAGAAGTTGCAGCAGAGGCATTTGAAAAGTGGAAAAGAGTAGCAGTTCCCCGGCGTGCAAGAATTCTATTTAACTATCAGCAATTACTGATAAAGCATAAAGAAGAATTGGCCCATTTGATCACAATGGAAAATGGAAAAAGCCTGTCAGAAGCATTAGGCGAAGTCCAGCGCGGAATAGAAAATGTTGAATTTGCAGCGGGGGCACCTACTTTAATGATGGGAGATTCACTATCTTCGATTGCTACAGATGTCGAAGCAACAAATTACCGTTATCCAATTGGGGTTGTCGGTGGAATTGCACCATTTAACTTCCCAATGATGGTACCATGCTGGATGTTTCCAATGGCTATTTCGCTTGGAAATACGTTTATTTTAAAACCATCAGAAAGAACTCCGCTTTTAACAGAAAAATTAGCAGAGTTATTTACAGAAGCAGGACTTCCAAAAGGCGTATTTAACATTGTTCACGGTGCACATGATGTTGTGAACGGAATATTAGATCACCCTGAAGTTAAAGCGATCTCCTTTGTTGGCTCTAAGCCTGTTGGAGAATACGTATTTAAACGAGGAAGTGAGAATCTAAAACGTGTCCAAGCATTAACAGGTGCTAAAAACCATACCATCGTCTTAAATGATGCTGATTTGGATCAGACGATCACAGATATTATCGCATCCGCATTTGGTTCAGCTGGTGAACGCTGTATGGCATGCGCAGTTGTAACTGTGGAAGAAGGAATTGCAGATAAGTTTATTGCTAAGTTGAAAGAGAAAACGGCAGCCATTAAAATGGGCAATGGACTGGATGATGGTGTATTGCTCGGTCCTGTCATCAGGGAAGAAAATCAAAAACGCACAATCAATTATATTGAAAAAGGCATTGAAGAAGGAGCAAGTGTAGTTTGTGACGGACGTGAACGTTCTATGGATGATGGGTTTTTCATTGGGCCTACCATTTTTGATGATGTCACAACAGATATGACCATCTGGAAGGATGAAATCTTTGCTCCGGTATTGTCTATTATGCGTGTGAAGAATATAAAAGAAGCTGTTGAAGTTGCCAATCAATCAGAATTTGCAAATGGTGCATGTTTATTTACAACAAATGCTTCGTCCATCCGTTACTTCCGTGAAAATATCGATGCAGGTATGTTAGGGGTTAACCTAGGCGTTCCAGCTCCAATGGCGTTCTTCCCATTCTCTGGATGGAAATCGTCATTCTTTGGAACCTTGCATGCAAACGGAAAAGATAGTGTCGATTTCTATACACGGAAAAAAGTTGTTACAGCACGCTACAAAGCGCCTACATTTGAATAAGTAATCGTTCATCCAGGCAAATTTATTAGATTAATAGATTTAGTAAAAAATGACGATTTGAAGTTCGAACAACCGGCCCATTATATTTGTGAAAAATATAATGGGGCGGATCTTTAAATCATGACCTTGTAAGCAGCTAAAGCCCGCAGAACCCTTCTTGTGGCTAATATAGTGAAAAGATGGTACATTTCCAGGGTGATATAAGGAGGATATATGAGTAAACTACTTCGAAAACCAGAAAAAAGGGAAATTACACAGGGAGTTACTCTTGTTCAGGAAGTCACGGCCGAAAATTCTCAATTAGAATATGTTGAATTTAAACTAGTTGAAATAGCCCCAGGTGCAAAATTTTCAGAATTATTAGGGAAGCAAGAGTGCTGCATTGTGGCCCTAACGGGAAAAATAAACGTCACAGATCATGAAGAAACGTTCAAAAACCTAGGTACCCGTGAGAGCGTATTCGAGAAGGTGCCAACAGACAGTGTATACGTTTCAAATGATCGCCGTTTTGAAATAGAGGCGGTAACCCAAGCTCGTGTAGCATTATGCTATTCACCTTCAAAAAAACAATTGCCTACTAGACTGATTAAAGCTGCAGATATTGGAATAGAAAATAGAGGAATTCTGAACAATAAAAGGACGGTACACAATATTTTACCAGATTCTGATCCATCTGCTAATAGTTTGTTAGTTGTTGAAGTGTACACAGAAAGCGGGAACTGGTCAAGCTATCCGCCGCATAAGCATGATCGTGATAACTTGCCGGATGAGTCATTTTTAGAGGAAACCTATTATCATGAAATGAACCCGCAGCAAGGCTTTGTTTTTCAGCGTGTTTATACGGATGATCGTTCCCTTGATGAAACGATGACGGTAGAGTCCGGTGATGTTGTAATCGTACCATCAGGATATCATCCAGTAGGGGTTCCAGATGGCTATACGTCCTATTATTTAAATGTAATGGCGGGCCCGACAAGGATTTGGAAATTTTACAATGATCCAGATCATGAGTGGATCGTAAAGCGATAACAATAAATGCAGAGGAGCTGTTACTGGGATGAAATATGAATTTAATACTGAAAAAGAATTTGACATTATTGCGATTGGCCGTGCATGCATCGATTTAAATGCAAAAGAGTATAACCGTCCAATGGAAGAAACCATGACATTTACAAAATATGTTGGAGGTTCGCCTGCAAATATCGTCATTGGCAGCTCGAAATTAGGCCTAAAAACAGGGTTTATTGGTAAAATTTCTGATGACCAGCATGGACGCTTTATCGAGCAGTATATGAAAAGTGTTGGAATAGATACATCAAATCTTGTAGTCGATAAAGACGGGCATAAAACAGGGTTAACCTTTACAGAAATTAAGAGTCCTGAAGAGTGCAGTATTTTAATGTACCGGGAGGAAGTAGCTGATCTTTATCTGGCATCGTCCGAGGTTCATGAGGATTATATAAAAAAATCAAAAATCCTGCTTGTTTCAGGAACAGCCTTGTCAAAAAGTCCATCCCGTGAGGCCGTGCTTAAAGCAGTCAACCTGGCTAAGAAAAATGAAGTAAAGGTTATTTTTGAATTGGATTATCGTCCATATTCATGGGATTCTTCTGATGAAACAGCTGTTTATTATTCATTGGTAGCACAGCAGGCAGATGTTGTAATTGGTACCCGTGATGAATTCGATGTGATGGAAAATATCGAAGAAGGAAATAACGAAATGACGATCAGTCATTTGTTTGATTATTCACCTGAACTGATTGTCATTAAACATGGAGTAGATGGTTCATATGCTTATATGAAATCAGGTGAAACTTATAAAGGCCAAGCCTATCGAACCAAAGTATTAAAAACCTTTGGTGCAGGTGATTCGTATGCTTCAGCTTTCTTATACGCTTTAATCAGAGGGAAAGATGTTGAAACCGCATTAAAATACGGGAGTGCCTCAGCTTCAATTGTAGTAAGTAAACATAGTTCTTCAGAAGCGATGCCGACAATAGAAGAAATCGAGCAATTAATTGCTAAAAATGAAACCATTTCTTCTTCACCTGAGGTGAATCGATTATGAAAACAGTTAGGTTAACAACAGCACAAGCATTAATCAAGTTTTTGAATCAGCAATATGTTCATATTGACGGCGAAGAATTTCCTTTTGTCGAAGGGATTTTCAATATCTTTGGACATGGAAATGTATTAGGAATCGGTGAGGCGCTTGAACGAGATTCAGGACATTTAAAGGTCATTCAAGGGAAAAACGAACAAGGAATGGCACATGCAGCCATTGCTTATAGTAAACAAATGCTGCGTAAAAAAATCTATGCAGTTACGAGTTCAAGCGGACCAGGTTCAGCCAATTTGGTCACTGCAGCAGGTACAGCACTGGCAAATAACATTCCTGTCTTATTGTTGCCGGCTGATACGTATGCGACACGCCAACCTGATCCTGTTTTACAACAAATGGAGCAAGAACACAGCATTGCGATTACAACAAATGATGCACTTCAGCCAGTGTCGAGATATTGGGACCGTATTACTCGCCCTGAGCAATTAATGTCTAGTTTAATTCGGGCATTTGAAGTCATGACAGATCCAGCAAAGGCTGGCCCTGCGACAATTTGTATTTCACAAGATGTTGAAGGGGAAGCATTCGATTATGATGTGAAGTTCTTCGAAAAACGTGTCCATTATATTGATCGTAAAATACCAACAGAGCGTGAATTAATCGGCGCAGCTGAATTAATTAAAGCTAGTCAAAAACCATTAATTGTAGTGGGCGGCGGGGCGAAATATTCAGAATCGCGCGAGGTTTTAATGGAATTTTCAGAAAGATACAATATTCCATTAGTAGAAACTCAAGCTGGTAAATCAACGGTTGAATCCTCGTTCAAAAACAATTTAGGAGGACTGGGAATCACTGGAACATTAGCAGCAAATAAAGCAGCGCGTCAATCGGATCTAATTATTGGTGTTGGTACGAGATTCACCGATTTCGCGACTTCCTCAAAAACGATTTTTGACTTTGAAACAACAAAATTCTTAAATATCAATGTTAGCCGCATGCAGGCATATAAATTGGATGCGTTTCCAGTTGCGGCAGATGCTAGAACAACCTTTGAGGCATTAATTCCAATGCTTGAAGGGTACATGAGTGAGTTTGGTGAAGTGATCACTGAGCTAAAAGAAGAATGGTTAGCCGAGCGTGACCGTTTAGGTAAAGTGACATTTAACAGAGAGAATTTCGATCCTGAGATTAAAAATCATTTTTCACAGGATGTATTAAACGAATATGCGGATGTATTAAATACGGAACTTGCCCAAACGACAGCTTTGATTGCCATTAATGACACGATCGATCCGGATAGTATGATTATTTGTTCAGCCGGGTCACTTCCAGGAGATCTGCAGCGTCTATGGCATTCAAATGTGCCAAACACGTACCATCTTGAATACGGTTATTCGTGTATGGGCTATGAAGTGTCAGGGACATTAGGGATGAAATTAGCAGATCCATCAAAAGAAGCATACACAATTGTTGGAGACGGCAGTTTCCTAATGCTGCACTCTGAATTGATTACAGCGATTCAATACAATAAAAAGATCAATGTGCTTCTTTTCGATAATTCTGGATATGGCTGCATTAATAATTTACAGATGGATTTCGGAAATGGCAGCTACTATTGTGAATTTAGAACAGATGACAATCAAATTTTAAATATAGATTATGCAAAAATCGCAGAAGGATATGGGGCTAAAGCATATCGTGCAAATACTGTAGAAGAATTAAAAGCAGCCTTAGAAGATGCAATGAAACAAGATAAATCAACTTTAATTGAAATGAAGGTCCTTCCAAAAACGATGTCAGATGGCTATGAAGGCAGCTGGTGGAATCTTGGAGTACCTGAAGTGTCAGAACGAGAAGGTGTTCAAAAGTCATATGAATTCAAACAACAGAAATTAAAGAATGCAAAACAATATTAAAATTAAGAGAAGGGGATACATGATGGAAAATCAAGGTATCTTATGGGGGATTGCTCCAATCGGCTGGCGGAATGATGATATCCCGGAAATCGGGGCAGAAAATACATTACAGCACCTTTTAAGCGATATTGTTGTGGCAGGTTTTCAAGGGACTGAGGTGGGCGGTTTTTTTCCGGAACCGAAAGTGTTAAATAAAGAACTTAATCTTCGAAACTTAAAAATAGCAGGTAAGTGGTTTAGCAGTTTTATTATTCGTGATGGCATTGAGGAAGCAGCTCACGAATTCCACAAACATTGCCAATATTTACAGGATGTCCATGCAGATGTGGCAGTCGTATCGGAGCAAACTTACAGTGTGCAGGGGTTAGAGAAAAATGTTTTTACCAAAAAACCTTTCTTCACGGATGCTGAATGGGAAAAATTATGTAAGGGCTTAAATGAATTGGGGAAAATGGCTGAGCAATTTGGGTTGAAATTGGTCTATCATCATCATATGGGGACAGGTGTCCAAACAATAGCTGAAATTGACCGGTTAATGGAGGGCACTGACCCAAAGTTTGTGCATTTACTTTATGACACTGGTCACATCTATGTTTCCGATGGTGATTATATGACCCTTTTAAACAAGCACATTGACCGCATTAAACATGTCCATTTTAAAGATGCCAGAAGAAAGGTGCTTGATGAATGCAAAAAAGAAGGCAGGTCCTTCCTTCAATCCTTCTTAAGCGGTATGTTTACAGTCCCAGGAGATGGGTGCATTGATTTTACAAAACCGTATAAGGTGCTTTTAGATCACAATTACACGGGATGGATTGTAATAGAGGCTGAACAGGACCCATCTGTGGCTCATCCACTGGAATATGCTTTAATGACACGAAAATATATAGATGAAAAATTACTTATTCAGTCTTAAATAGAAGATTGAAGGGGGAAATTGACATGAATCAACAGGGAAACCAATACGCATTTTTGCGTACCATTATTTTAGTCTCTACTTTCGGGGGTCTGCTCTTCGGATACGACACCGGTGTGATCAACGGTGCCTTGCCATATATGTCAGAAGCTGATCAACTCAATCTAAACTCATTCACGCAAGGCCTGGTAGCGAGTTCACTCCTTTTTGGGGCTGCACTCGGAGCAGTGTTAGGCGGCCGGCTATCAGATTATTATGGACGACGCAGAAACATCCTTTATCTAGCAGTATTGTTCTTTATTGCAACTCTTGGATGTACGCTTGCTCCCAACATTACTGTTATGATTATCTTTCGTTTCTTGCTAGGGCTTGCTGTAGGAGGTGCATCAGTTACAGTTCCGACCTTTTTGGCGGAAATGTCACCTGCAGAGAGAAGGGGCCGAATGGTAACTCAGAACGAATTGATGATCGTCTCAGGACAGTTATTAGCCTTCGTATTCAATGCGATCCTTGGCAACACCATGGGAGACAACTCCCATGTTTGGCGATATATGCTGGCCATCGCATCTCTTCCAGCGATCTTCTTGTTCTTTGGTATGCTGAAAGTACCTGAGAGCCCGCGCTGGCTTGTATCAAAGGGGAAAAATGAGGATGCCAAGCGTGTTTTAAAGCTGATTCGCGAGGAGAAACAGGCGAAATCGGAATTCCTTGAAATTCAGACCGCTTTAGCAAAAGAGTCGGAGATTAAGAAAGCAACTATAAAGGATTTTACTGTGCCATGGGTGCGCCGCATTCTATTTCTTGGAATTGGAATTGCCTTCGTACAGCAAGTTACAGGTGTTAACTCGATTATGTATTATGGGTCCGAAATCCTTAAAGATGCTGGTTTTCAAACGGAAGCAGCCCTTATCGGAAACATTGCAAATGGTGCTATCTCGGTAGCAGCCACGTTCGTCGGTATTTGGCTTCTTGGAAAAGTGGGCCGCAGGAAAATGCTGTTGACAGGTCAGATAGGAGTAACAATGGCGCTTCTTCTTATTGCAATATTCTCTCTTACTCTTGAAGGTTCTGCAGCGCTTCCATATGTTGTGCTTACCCTGACCGTCACGTTTCTTGCTTTCATGCAGGGGGCTATTGCACCAGTAACATGGCTGATGCTTTCAGAAATATTCCCGCTCAGGCTTAGAGGTTTTGGTATGGGTGTCAGTGTATTTTGTCTCTGGATCGTAAACTTTCTCATTGGTTTAGTTTTTCCTATGGCACTCAGTTATCTAGGTTTAACGATGACATTCTTTACATTCGTAGCTCTGAATCTTTTAGCTATTGCATTTGTTGTGAAATTCTTGCCAGAAACTAAAGGACGTACGCTAGAGCAGCTTGAACATTACTTCCGAACATATAAAGTTCAAGCTGACGAAGAAATTTTAAATAAAGCTGACGTTCCGGTCAAATAAAGAAAGGATCGTAAAGCGGCAAATAAATCATACAGGAGGATTATGAACATGACTCTAAAATTTGGAGTAGTAGGTACTGGTGCAATTGGGAAAGAACATATTAAAAGAATTACAAGCAGTTTATGCGGGGGAGAAATCGTTGCTGTAACTGATGTCAATCAGTTAGCGGCTGAACAGGTTGTTGAACAATTTGGATTAAATGCTGTCGTCTATCCAGATGATAAATCACTTGTAGCTGCTGAAAACGTCGATGCTGTACTCGTTACAAGCTGGGGTCCTGCGCATGAACAAAGTGTTCTGGCTGCAATTGAGGCTGGAAAGTATGTATTCTGTGAAAAACCTTTAGCAACAACAGCAGAAGGGTGCATGAAAATTGTTGAGGCAGAAATGAAACATGGCAAGCGATTAGTTCAGGTTGGCTTTATGCGCCGGTATGACAGCGGTTACGTCCAGTTAAAGGAAGCGATTGACACCCATACCATTGGCGAGCCATTAATGATCCGCTGTGCACACAGAAATGCGAAAGTAGATGCAAACTATACAACGGAAATGGCTATATCTGATACGCTGGTTCATGAAATAGATGTTTTGCACTGGCTCGTTGGTGATGACTATAAATCTGTACAAGTCGTTTTTCCGAAGAGAACAAAGCATGCTTTAGACCATTTGCAGGATCCGCAAATTATTATGATGGAAACAAACAGCGGAATTACCATTCATGTAGAAGTATTTGTAAACTGCCAATACGGGTATGACATACAATGTGAGGTTATAGGAGAAGAGGGTGTAGCAAATCTTCCGGAGGTTCCCAGTGTCATTACTCGTAAAAACGCGACACTTGGTGCAAGCATATTGACTGATTGGAAGCAGCGTTTTATGGATGCTTATGACAAAGAACTACAAGATTTCATGGACTCGATCAAAACAACGGGTGAGCCTAATGGACCGACTTCATGGGATGGCTATATTGTAGCTGTAACATCTGATGCTTGTTTGAAAGCTCAGCAAACAGGAAATAAAGAATCTGTCACATTAGGGGAAAAGCCAGCCTTTTATAAAAATGAAAAAGAAATCTCTAAAACAGTCTGAGAAGTATGAATTAACAACCTTGATTGGATTGTAAAACTAAAATAAATATTCCGAATTTTGTATAAGAATACTAAGCTGAACATGCAGCTGATAACGGTTAAATCCAAACCGTTAAAGAAAGGGGAATTGTAAATTGCGTTTAGCATATGATCCGTCGCATTATCGTGATAATACAAATTTAAAAGATACGATCGAGGCAGTTGCTAGATTAGGGTATGAATATGTAGAGTTCTCACCGCGTAAAGATTTTATTTGGTTTTATGAATATCCAAAGGTTGATAAGCAGCTGATAAAAGATTTAAAAAGATATTGTTTAGATGCCGGCGTTAAAATCTCTTCTGTCCTTCCTGTTCAACAATGGTCTTCACCAATTGAAGAAGAACGTCAAGCTGCAGTGAGAAATTGGAAACGTTGTATTGAAATCACTTCTGAATTAGGTGTAGATTTAATGAACAGCGAATTTGCCGGCGACAAAAGCCGTCCGGTTGCAAGTGAAGCTGCTTTTGTTAAATCAATGGAAGAGCTAATGCCGCATTTTGAAAAAGAAGGGATTAACCTTAATTTACAATCTCATCCTAACGATTTTATTGAGTTGAATATAGAAGCCATTCGAATGATTCGTGCACTAGATAAAGATTGGATTAAGCTAGTCTATTCTGTTCCACATGCTTTCTTTTATGATGATGGTGTTGGCGATGTAGAGAAACACTTGGAAGAAGCGGGAGATTTACTTGCACATGTTCTAATTGCCGATACTCTTAATCATAAAGCAGCATTTGGATTACGATATATTGTTAATCCTCCTGATGCAAAAGTAACCATTCACCAGCATTTGAACCCTGGTGAAGGGGAAATAAACTTTGAAGCATTATACCGGAAATTAAGAGAAATGAAATTTGATGGAATTGTAACAAATTCAGTATTCGCGTATCCTGATAAACCAGAATGGTCCAACGAAGTTACGCTGAAATCCATTAAAGAAGGATTAAATATATAATATGAGGATCTAACTTTTAGTATGGTTGATTGTATGGCAATACTAAAATAGCTATTCCAAATTTTGTATAAGAATCTAAGCTGAACATGCAGCAAATAACGGTTAATTCCAAACAGCCCAGGTTGTTCTAATCCTTTATCTTTCAGGATATGAAACGTACATTCAATTCCTGAGCGTTGTCTCATGAACCACTTTCCAAGCGATGTACGCTAGAAAAGAGGAAAGATGCGCTTTGGGTAAAATTGCGTGAGATCGAATTTGACGCGGGTCGCTACTGTGGCAGTGTTCGGGGAAGAAGATCGAGCAGATGAATCAAGCAGATATATCCTGCAAGAAGTAAAAAAAAGGACTAGGTTTAGAATAAATCATGGTGTGGCAGGCTGCCGCCTGCCGCCACAAAAAAAGAGAGGTAAAAGCGAAACAGTCTTTTAATAATAAAAATAGTGAGGGTTTACTATGAAACTTTGTTTTAATCAGGCTACAACACTGGAAAACTCCAATCTAGCTAAAGATCTGGAGTATTGCGACAAACACGGCTACGACTATATTGAAATTCGCACAATGGACAAATTGCCTGAATATTTAAAGGAGAAGTCCATTGAAGAACTGGTTGAATTTTTCAATACACACCATATTAAGCCGCTTGCATTAAACGCTCTAGTTTTTTTCAATAACCGTGACGAAGCAGGAACCAAGGAAATCATCAATGAGTTCAAAGAGATGATGGAAACTGCAAAGAAATTAGGAATAAAATATGTTGTGGCAGTGCCGCTCGTAACGGAACAAAAAATATTGAAAAAGGATATCAAATCCAGTTGTGTAGAGGTCCTAAAAGAGCTGTCAGATATCGCCGAGCCTTATGGAGTGAAAATTGCAGTCGAGTTTGTTGGACATCCACAATGCACAGTTAATACATTCGGACAAGCATACGATATTGTTGAAACCGTAAACCGTGAAAATGTTGGATTAGTGCTTGATTGTTTCCACTTCCATGCAATGGGATCTGATTTAGAAGACCTGAAAAAGGCTGATGGGTCAAAAATCTTTATCTTGCATATCGATGATACGGAAGATTTTCCGATCGGCATCTTGACGGATGAAGATCGGGTATGGCCTGGACATGGTGCTATTGACTTGGACAGCATTTTATCGACTTTGAAGGAAATCGGGTTCAAAGAGGTCGTCTCGGTTGAATTATTCCGGCCGGAGTACTATAAAATGGATGCTGAAGAAACGATCAAGACAGCAAAAGAAACAACAGTGAAAGTGATTTCAAAATATTACGATTTACTGACAGTATAAATGGAAGATCAATATTTACGAAATGGAGGTGCGATGTGATTGACTTTAGTATCTATGAAAGACATGTTGCTTAAAGCGAAAGAAGGAAATTACGCTGTCGGTCAATACAATATCAATAACCTTGAATCTGCACAAGCTTTCCTGCAGGCTGCTCAAGAGGAACGCGCACCTGTCATATTGGCGGCTTCTGACAGGCTTGTCGATTACTTGGGGGGCTTTAAAACAATTGCTGCTATGGTTAAAGGACTTATAGAAGAAATGTCGATAACTGTTCCGGTTGTGCTGCATTTGGATCATGGAATGAGCGTAGAACGATGCAAAAAGGCAGTTGATGCCGGATTTACATCGGTCATGATCGACGGCTCCCATTTTCCAATTGACGAGAACATCGCCATGACCAAACAAGTTGTAGAATATGCTCATCCAAGACAAGTTTCAGTAGAAGCTGAAGTTGGAACAGTCGGAGGGATGGAAGATGGACTTGTGGGCGGAGTTCAATATGCCGATCCCAATGAATGTTTGCGGATTGTGAAAGAAGCGGAAGTAGATGCTTTGGCAGCCGCCCTAGGTTCGGTTCATGGACCCTATCAGGGTGAACCAAAACTTGGCTTTGAAGAGATGAAGCAAATTTCCGAATTGACGGATGTACCGCTTGTCCTTCACGGAGGTTCAGGGATACCAGATTATCAAATCCAAAAGGCAATAGAACTTGGACATGCCAAAATTAATGTCAATACAGAATGCATACAGGCTTGGGCGCAAGCTATTCGTGAAGTTTTAGCAGCAGACGAGAAAGTATATGAGCCTCGGGCGATTATCACACCAAGTAAAAACGCAATCATTGCCACGGTCAAAAGCAAAATGAAGGAATTTAAAACAAGTCACAAAGCATAAGGGAAGAGGGTGCCCCAAAAGGAACTTTGGGGCCCTCTTTTTTATGAGATTTGAAAGGTTAAGTTAATTAAAGTATTAACGTGTTAAAGAGGGGCGAAGTTGTCCAGCTCCAGCGCCTAGCCTCCTCAGGTCACAAGCCAACCAGGCAAAGAGAAGGTTAAAAAACAACCTTCATGCCGGGGTCACCTGGAGACGTGTGAGTGTCGGTGAGAAGCGGGCGCACTAGACTTTTCGTTCTAAAATAATCTATGGTTGATCGAGAAAACCAGATTTTATAACAAGTAATTTTTATTAATATTTGGGACCGATGGGAAGTGATCCTTTGAATACCTTTCATGCTGCTAGAGACAAATCTATTTTTTTAGCTGTTTCCTTTATCTTTTGGTTTTCGCATTTTATCTATGTTCCCATTTTGTCTCCTTATATTGAGTCAATCGGAGGTAAATATACCTTTATTGGTTTGTGCCTAAGCAGCTATGGTCTTATGCAGTTTCTATTTCGGCTTCCTCTTGGGATCTTTTCTGATCTATTAAAATTAAGAAAGCCGTTTATCATATTTGGAATGATAATAAGTGCGTTTAGTTGTTTAGGATTTGCCTTAACTGACAGTTTAGGCTGGGTACTTTTATCTCGCTCCTTAGCTGGACTTGCTGCATCAACTTGGGTTGCTTTTACAGTATTATACACTAGTTATTTTACTAATCAGGAAATTCATCGTGCTATGGGCAGCATTTCATTTGTAGTTGTTTTTGCACAACTTTTAGGTATGAGTGTAAGTGGATATATTGTAGATGTATGGGGATGGCATGCTCCATTTTGGATTGGCGGGATGATCAGTTCAATAGGTGCAGTTCTTTCTCTATTTATTTTTGAACCTAAAGATGGGATTCATAGAGAGCCTATAAAATTGAAAGATTTGACCTCTGTAATGAGAGAGCATTCACTGCTAAAAATTTCTTTACTGTCTATTTTGGCTCACAGTATGATTTTTACTACTATGTTTGGGTTCATCCCGACTTATGCATTGACTATGGGGTTCGAGTCCAGTGATATTAGCTTTATTGTATTTTCATTTATGATCCCTCATGCGGTCGCTACTTTATTTTGTGGGAAATTAATTGTTCCAATATTCGGTAAGTGGTTATCTTTAACAATGGCATTTTGCTTATCTTCCATTTTTACGCTTTTTACCCCATTTATTGAGACAAAAGGCTGGTTCTGTATCATACAGGGATTGAATGGATTTTCATTGGGGCTTCTTTTTCCACTATTATTGGGAATGGCGATTGAATCTATCCCTCACCAAAAAAGAGCCACAGCAATGGGGGTATATCAGGCGCTTTATGCAATTGGTATGTTTGCTGGACCGTTTTTTGCAGGTATCTTAAATTCATACATGGGGGTCCAAGCAGGATTTTATTTTACAGGGATACTAGGTGTAGTCGCTGCGTTTTTAATTTTTGTTTGGCATAGAAAAGAATTACCTTATAAAATTTTTAGAATGAGCAGTGGCAGTTAAGATTGGATTTTTAAAAAAATAAAACTTCATCTCTTTATTTTTCCAACTCAATTGACGTAATTATTCCAGGAGCAAAAAGAGCAGAACAAATACTAAGTAACTTGAAAACGTTAGATGTTCATTTAACAAATGAAGAGATTAAAGAAATTGATCATATTTTTAGGTAACAACAAATAAAAACAAGAGGGTGGAATTTGTTTTCACCCTCTTGTTCTATCATATATTCAGATGAATGTTTCTGTAATTAAGAACAAGAACTAGATTTTAGTTGTTTCGCTAGTATTTTTGCAAACATGATACAGATCACTCCTAATATTTCCTTAAATAAAGTATAATAGATAAGCGATAGTTTGCTAATCTTTGACAGGAAAGTGATAGATAAAAGGAGGGGATGGCTGTGGATCTTAAGAGATTTGCTAAAGATTATAAAGAATACTCACTTGATCATGGGTGGACCATCATTTTACACAAAGAATATGAACTTTATAGAAGTAAGGAAAACTACACTGTTCTGGATCAAGAGGATGATTTGCTGATGAAGCTGCATCTTGAAAACAGCGATCTCGTTCATTTTCAAAAGGCTGCTTGGAATTTGAACTATAAAATAAATGCTGTGAATAAGACCATTACAGTTTTAAATGAGCCTGAGGAATTTGAAGAATAATAAATGAGCTTCGTGGTCTGTATAAAAATACGTAATCTCAGCAAACAGAACACATATTCATGAAGCGTGCAATTCAAAAAAATGACCATGAAGTATGGTGCCAGGCACCTTTCTTCGTGGTCATAAGTTTCTAACAAATTGAATCAGTTGATTTTGGGTTTTTAAGGCCGAACAATGGTCTGATAAACAAGGCTAAAAATGTTCCCAGCATCGCCATGACCATCCATACCCAACCGTGCAGGCTAAATGAGGCAATTCCGCCAAAGTAGGCTCCGATGTTACATCCAAAAGCAAGTCTTGCTCCATACCCCATCATAACACCGCCAATTATGGAAGCCGCTGCAACTCCTGGTTTAATTTTTTTCGGCTTAAATGTTCCGGCAGCTGCCGCAGAAATAAAGGCACCTAAGATAATTCCAAAGTTCATAACGCTTGTAGAGTCTGCTAAAACACTTTGACCTAGTGCTGCTCCTTGTTCTCCGCTGAAATAGCCCCATTGGGAAACATCGATTCCAAAAGCCATTAATGCTTTTCCGCCCCATAACGCAAATGCAGACGTAATTCCCCAAGGTGTTCCTCTTACTGCTAGAGTAAGAGCGTTCAACAAAGCCAATATAATAGCTGCTGCGAATAACGGCCATGAGCCTCGGATGATTTTCTTCCACCCGCTTGTGGTTGGAAGAGGCTTCATCATTGGAGGATTTTTCTTTTTCGCAATTTGAACCGTCACATAGTAAATAAGTCCAAAAAGAATCATTTGCACTATCCATCCCCCAAAGTAGCCTAAACCAGTCGATTCAGCAATAGAGATGGGAGGAAGTGATGGCGTGTCTTCCATCCAGAATGTAAAATGATAAGCCCCAATAACAGCGCCCGCAATAAATCCAAGCAGAGTCAATACCATTGAGGAAGTGCCTCCTCCAACGTTATAAAGGGTTCCAGAAGCACACCCTCCGCCGAGCTGCATCCCTATTCCAAATAGAAAGGAACCAAATATAACGCTGACTCCAACCGGTGATACATAGCCTGCAGGGGGTGTTCCTGTAAAGCTGAATCCTGTACTAAGAATAATGGCAAATAAAGTTGTCGCGACCGCAAGCATAACCATATGAGCTTGAAGTCCTTGCACATTTCCGACTGACATCAATCTTCGGAAAGCAGACGTAAACCCAAAACGAGCATGCAAGAGGGTGATCCCTAAAGCCAATCCTATGATAAACAAAAGACCTTGGGTCCAATTTGTGAATACTACTATCGATATAAAGAGTATAATGGCACTTAAAACCCCAACAGAAACAAAAGGTTTTTGAATCGGGTTTAAGTTTGCCACGACTGTTGTTGATTTTTTATCCCAGCTTGTCAAAGCAGTATCAGTTTGTGCCAAATCTAAACACCTCAATTCCTATGAAAATAGTAGGATTATTTTAATCACTATCTTATAACGGAATAAAGAAAAAGTAAACAAATAAGCCTATTCTCTGCAACAGAAAAACGAGCCCTCGTTAAGCTATTAGTCTTTCATGTTGAGGCTACTAATCCGAACGCAGGAAAATAATTTAGCAATATGATAACTGTTTTAAAAATATCTTTAATTTAATTTGAATTTTACTGTTTTGTACTTTCTAAGTGAGAACCCGTTAGTAACCGTTTGAATTTTTTTTCTCAATTTTTCACATCAAATAGTGAAAGTCACTAGGTTTTTTGCAATCATTTAGCTGCTTATGATACGATTTAGTTGAAGGATTTCAATACTAAAAAGAGTAAGTTGGTGAAAAATATGGAACCAAAAAAGAAATTAACAGAACTCTTTTTAAGCGGAAATCTTACTGAATCTTGGAAGAATATAATGGAAATTAAAGAAAATGAACGTAAATCAAGTCATGAAATCTATCAGCTTTTAACGGAAACCATGGAATTCGTGAGTGAGATGTGGGAAGAAAATCAAATTACTGCTGCAGAAGAACAAATCGCTTCTTATATTTGCAAAAGTATACTTAACAACTATTCTCTTAAATATATACATAATGTTCATATTGCTTCTAATAAGGCAATGTTTTTGTGCCTTGGTGAGAAGCAAGATATTGGGACTTATATCCTATCAAATATGTTTAAAGAAGGCGGCTGGAGCTCAAGAGTGCTGGAAGTTGACATGACAATTGACTATATTGTTGGGTACTCATTGGAATGGAGGCCTCATCTTATCTGGCTTTCTATCAGCAATGTATATCATCTTCATAAATTAAAAAAGTATTCGGAAGAATTGATAAAGCTTCATTCTCCAAAGATTTTAGTAGGTGGAAATCTTGCAAATAATTATGAGCTTGAAAGATATACTGCACCTGGTGTTATCATTATTCGTAACTTAAAACAAGCCATTGAGTGGATCAATCAGACAGGGACTGAGACGAATGGAATTGCACTTACAAACAGGGAAATATAAAAATATACCATTTCCATATTTTTTGACTGACCGAAAATTAAGGATTATTTCAGCTTCTAAAACTACTTTAACTGAATTCCCAAAAGTGAATAATTTTCTAGATGTTGTGGGGGCAGGTAGTAAGAAGAAGGCTGTTAAATTTATTCTGCAGACCCCTTCTATTTCAAAAATTGAATTGAATTTGAGAAGTATGAACGTTCCTTCGGCGATCTATGATGTTTATGTTCAGTATGAAGGAAAGAATTATATTCATATTTTTTGTGTGAATAAGAATTCAGGGATCTTTGCTGTTCAAGAGGCTTTAAATAAGATAGAAGCAGAACTACATGAAGACAACGAGAATTTGCGAGAAAAAAATGCACAATTAGAAGATAAATTAAGAGAAGATACCGAAAGTCAGACGCTGGCCATTCATGAACTACAAGACTCGCTTAATCGTGTTAAAAATTTGATTGAAAAGGTAAACCAAGATTTAACTGATCCAGAAAAAAAGAATGATGTAAAAGCAGCTCTTGATGAAATAGATCATCTAAATGACCTTATATTTAGAGGATTCGATGTTATCAAGACCTAAATTATAAAAAGCCATAAAAAATAAAGAGGAAAAAACATATAATATATGACCAATATGCCTATTTCCATGACTGTGAACACTACAGCTAGTTAAACGCGTCATGTTTTTCTAGGTGCGAAAGTTGATATTAACTAACAAATACTTGCGCCCTATTCAGTTGAACATTAACTGAATAGGGCGTTTATAAATAAATTAAACATAGATAGTAAAAGCGAACCCTTATATACAAAGGATTCGCTTTTTTTATAGTTATAAGGAACCGTCAATGGTGGTATCCCCTTTAATAAGAAATGGTTTAAACCTTGTATGGTAATTACTCAGAAACCTTATTGCAAAATGGATAAAATATCCTAACATGGAAATGATGGTTAAAAGTTATTTTTTTTGATTTTGAATAATCGAAAGCTTTTTTATTCTAAGGAGATCATAATGGAACAAAAAAAAATTAGTTCACTCCAACTTTTTTATGTGATTGTTGGTTTCGAGGTTGGTAATACGGTGATTTTTGCACTGGGAGTAGGTGCAAATCGAGACGCCTGGTTATCAATTGTTGTAGGTATGCTATGTGGCCTTGTTTTAATGTTTGTTTATACTAAATTATCGGCATATTATCCTGGTGACACATTAATCCAGATGATCCCGAAAATCATCGGCAAATATCTCGGATTTCCTATAAATTTAATTTATATCTTTTATTTTGTATTTCTCTGCTCATCTGCTTGCCGGAATTTTGGGGAATTGATTATCGGAACGATTTTAACTAAAACCCCTATTGTTGTCGTTATCGGGAGTTTTATGGTGTTGGTTATTTATTGTTTAAGAGGTGGTGTTGAGGCATTTGGCCGTATGGGGGAAGTTGTCTTTCCAGTTTATATGTTTGCAATTGTTCTGGTTTGGGTTCTTTTATTAAGTGTTGAACAATTCAATATGAATAATCTTACTCCTGTAGGAGGTAATGGTGTAAAACCAATAGTAAAAGAGGCTTTTCCTCATACGATTGTTACATTTGGTGAAACAATTATCATTTTAATGTTTTTTCCCTTTCTAAATAATAAACAACATGCCAGAAAGATAGGTATGGCCGTAATTATGTTAGGTGGTATTTTATTAATAGTTAATACAATTATGATTATGAGTGTATTAGGTCCGGAAATATACTCGAAAGTAAACTTCCCTCTTCTTTCAGCTACAAGGCAAGTTTCTATTGCAGATTTTCTTGAACGATTTGATGCATTAATTATTTTATTAATGGTTGCAGGGGTGTTTTTTAAAGTCGGGGGTTGGACATATGGTGCTGCTGTAGGTATTGCTCAAATTTTTAATGTAAAGGATCATCGTTCTATTCTGATCTCAATCGGAACCATTATCATTCCATTAGCCATCTTGCATGCATCAAGTGATGTTGAACATTTTTTAGAAGTTGGTAGGAAATTTCTTAATATGTATTTCCATATGCTTACGCAAATTATTTTTCCGGTTTTATTGCTCTTCATAGCATTTATTCGTAAAAAGTTTAATCTTGAAAACTCTTCTGTCTGAAGTTCGCTCTTATATTGAAAAGTACTGTAATTAACAGCCCCCGAAAGACATCCTCAAAATAAAAAATGACATAAAAGGGAATCAACAAGAGAGATTCCCTTTGAAAAAAGATCACCGTATATTAGTAAACGGTGATCTTTTTTCAAATATCAGAAGTGAGGGATGAAGAAAACCTCACTTTTCCTATTATTTAGTCAATGCTTCCGTTATAACAGGAACAATTTGTTTTTTACGAGAGACAACGCCTTTAAGAACAGCTGTGTTGTTGACGAGGGAAACATTATAAGCCTTCTCAACAGCAGATGCTTCTTTTCCAATAGCAAGTGCCACAGAATCGTTTATTAGGATGTCTGTAACCACGAAAACGAAAAGGTCCAGTCCTTTTTCCTTAACAGTTTGAGAAATGGCTGTCTCTAAGTCGTTTTGACGTACAAGCACATCTTGTGTATCTACAGTATTCACTTGAGCGATTTCTACTTTATAATCACCCATTTGGAATTCTTTTGAATCAAGAGAGATTAATTCTTGAATGGATTTATCACTTAAATCTGCCCCAGCTTTTAGCATCTCTAATCCGTAAGTCTCTGCATCAACTCCAGCAATACCTGCTAATTCGCGGGCAGCTGCTACATCCTGTTCCGTGCAAGTTGGAGATTTGAATAAAAGGGAGTCGGATATAATCGCAGATAACATAAGTCCGGCAATTTCTTTACGGATTTCAACGCTATTTTCTTTGTACAATTTATTTAAAATGGTAGCAGTACAGCCAACAGGCTCTGCTCGGTAGTATAATGGATCACTCGT
The DNA here is from genome assembly GCF_014773385.1 of Metabacillus arenae. Lineage (GTDB taxonomy): Bacteria > Bacillota > Bacilli > Bacillales > Bacillaceae > Metabacillus_D > Metabacillus_D arenae. The sequence continues at coordinate 129,596 of NZ_JACXAI010000015.1, forward strand.
TTCAAAGTTGGCAATTCGGTGGTGGTCAATAACTTCCAGTATTTGAACCTTGTCAATATCAGTTACACTCTGTTGACGTTCGTTGTGATCAACAAGAATAACTGAATTTACTTCGTTTGAGACATTTTCTACTAATCGCGGTGCCTCTACATTAAAGGAATCAAGCGCAAACTGAGTTTCACCATTAATTTGGCCTAAACGAACCGGCTCTGCTTCCAATCCTAATTTGGTTTTTAATTCTGCATAGGCAATGGCAGAACAAATCGTATCAGTATCAGGGTTCTTATGTCCGAATACAAGTATTTTTTCCATGACTCTACTCCTTGATCAATAGTTTGATTTAATAATATAAATTCCTAATGATCATTTTAACATGAATCTTTTCGATACGGTACCAGGTACTTTAAGTACATGGTACCGACTTGCCGACTTATATTTCAAGGGGACGAAGATTTTGTTCAATTTCTCTTCTTTGCGGTTCTAAAAATGGAGGAAGTGAAAGGTTTTCTCCTAAGCTTTCAACTGGTTCGTCAGAGGTAAATCCTGGTGTATCGGTAGATAGTTCAAACAAGATTCCGTTTGGCTCTCTAAAGTAAAGAGCTTTGAAGTAGAACCGGTCAACCTTACCGGAATTCGGCACTCTGTATTCCTTTAGACGGTCAGCCCAGTTGTTGTATTCCTCTTCATTTGGCACACGGAAAGCGACATGATGCACACCGCCTCGTCCAATTCGTTCCTTCAGCAAATCTGGACGGATTTCAATATGAACTTCTGCACCTGCTCCGCCTTGACCTGTTGCATAAACTTGTATATCAGGAAAGTCACCTGATAAGGATGGATATGAACCAACATGACGGAAGCCCATTAAATTTGTTAATACTTGAACGGTCGGTCCAGAATCAGCAACAGTTAAGTGTGCAGGGCCCAATCCAACAATAGCATGTTCTGCTGGGATATCTGTTGGTTCCCAAGGTATACCTGGAGCAATCCCTTTTTCCCCGTTATCTGCAACTAAAATGAGATGAGTTCCTTCTTTATCTTGAAAAGCTAATGTGTCACGGCCGGCACGCTTGGTCATTTCCTCATGCACGATTTCTAATTGTTCAAATCTGTTTTTCCAAAAAATAAGAGATTCCGTTGTTTTGACTCTTAATGAGGTGGCAGATATGCTTGAAACTCCACGATATGTCTGGCCAAGTCCTGGTATATCAAAGAAAGTTAGCTCAGTACCTGGATTTCCTTTTGCATCGCCGTAGAAAAGGTGATAAGACTGGGTATTATCTTGATTGACTGTTTTCTTTATTAACCGCATACCAAGAACTTTTGTATAAAAATGGTAATTATTTTCAGCTTTACCTGTTAATATGGATACATGATGAAGACCTAATAATTCCATTAGCATTTCCTCCTTTTAGGGAAATATCTTCAATTCATTTATTTTTAATTCGAGATAATTGTATCATATTTTTTAAAAGAAGGAAAGAGTTACTAACTTCTGGAATATATATAAACAAATTTACGAATTACAAGAGATCCCCCATTCTTTTGTGATTTACAGTAAAAGGAGCTAATCAATAATGAACATTCGTCCAATTTAAATTCCACATTTAAATTCTATTTAATCAAAAGAATTTACAATGGGGGATTTCTTTGAAATTTAATAAAAACGTTAACCTTTTGCTTAGCGGTCAAACACTCGCCAACATTGGTGATATTTTATATATTGTCAGTGTGATCAGTAGTATATATAAGCATACTGGCTCAGCAGCTATGTCATCTATAGTCCCATTTACGATTACTACATCTATGTTTATTTCAAGCCTTCTCACACCAATGCTGATCGGAAGAATGGATTTAAAGTGTTTGTTAGTGGGTAGTCAAATAGGGAAAACAATGATGTTAGCCATTCTCGCCTTTTTCTTGATTAGCTTGCTGAATGAGCAGACGGTGTTCATTATTTTTCCTATTATATCAGTCATCGCTCTTCTGGATGGCTGTGCAAATCCAATTCGATATTCGATTCTTCCTTATTACGTGAAAAAAGAAGATCTATTGCAGGCAAACGGAGTAATAGAAGCTGTCACCCAGACGGTTCAAATGGGAATGTGGTTTGCCGGCAGTTTACTGTTGATCAGTATTGGTGAGGAGAAATTAGTCTGGATTGTCTTTGGTTTATTTAGCATATCAAGTTATTTATTAGCACGGCTTTCACAGGTTGAGCAAGTTCCAACCACTAACAGCATGAATTGGCATCAAATTAGCGAGGGATGGAAAACATTAAGCAGAATGCTGGTATTAAAAGCGATGACATGGATTGATATTTTTGATACCCTTGCCAGCTCAGTCTGGATTGCTGCGATTTTATACGTGTATGTTGAGGAAGTCCTGCAGCAATCTGAACAATGGTGGGGATATTTAAATGGTTCATTTTTTGCAGGGTTAATAGCAGGAAGCATCTTTTGTGTCAGAAACAGTACATTTGTAGAAAAGCATGTACGGTTGTTCATTGTTTTAGGTTCAATCGGGAGTTTTGCAGCTACATTTCTTTTTAGCCTAACAAATATTCCGCTTCTCATTCTAGGCTTGTCAGCAAGCATGGGTTTATTTGGACAATTTAAAAATATCCCGCAGAACACCATTATTCAACTTTCTGTGTCTAAAGAGACTTTACCGAAAGTATATTCTGCTTTTGGAGCAATTGAAACAGGCATTTTTGGAGTAAGCTCGCTGTTGATGGGGATACTTGCCGAGTATGCCGGTGTAAGAAGTGCGTTTTTACTTTCCGCTTTCTTGCTTGCGGTCGTTTGTATCATTGTTGTGAAGAACCAGCATAAATTTGTGTTGGGTGATATGAAAAAAGGAGAAGAGGGCTGATGTTCAGCCCTTTAAATGTTAATTTAAGTATTAACGCGAAAAAAATGTTACCATCATCCAGCACCTAGCCCGCCTGTGATCACAAGCCGATCTTCAAAGAATGGAAGATGCGATTTTCTGTGAAGAAAGACTTGTGCTCCGCTGAAGGACTAGCACCCCTGAGCTTTTCGTTCCAGCTTTCAAAGATATTTGAACAAAATTGAAACAAGCTCTAACGGTGCCTCTCCATAGCCAGTTTAATTCCAAAACCAATTAAAACAAATCCAGTGATTCCTTGAATCATCTTTTGAGTGGATGATTTTTTCATAAAGGCACTAATTTGATGGATAAGAAATAAGTAAAGAAAAAACCATAATGCTGTTAAAACTGTATAAATTAGTCCCATTAATAGAAAAGGCCCGAAAGGATCACTTTGCTGGTTAACGAATTGAGGTAAAAACGTAAGGAAAAAGACAGCAACTTTTGGATTAAGTAAATTTGTTAAAAACCCTTGTCTGAAGTAAGAAACATTCGTCCCGTTCTGATTTTCAGAAATTTCAGAGGCTGGTTCTGGTTCCTTCCCCTTAATTGACCAAAGTGCCCTGCAGCCAAGGTAAACTAGATAAATTGCACCTACATATTTAATGATGGAAAATAAAAAAGCGGATTTTACGATAATAGCAGAAAGACCAACAACGGCTGCTAATGTGTGGATACAAATAGCACAACAGGTCCCAATAACCGTCTTCAAACCGCCCATTTTTCCTGCAGTAAGAACATTCTTTGTGGCGATCGCTGTATCAGGACCAGGCAGAATAATTAAGCAAATCGACATAAATATAAAAAGATAGAGCTGTTCCATAAATCCCCATTCCTTTCCGTTTCATCTTTTGAGTGAAGGAGTCTTAATTTCATTTCCTCTTTCAAAAATTGTAGAGAATTACAAATTATTATATGATTATTTTGACAGTATTCATAGGGGGAAGTTGAAATGAACATTACGAAAAACAGCCGGGTTTTATTCATTGGCGACAGCATTACAGATTCAGACAGAAATGCAGATAGTGAAAAAATAGGTTTTGGATATGTTCGTTTAATAAGAGATACTTTTATATGTAATCAGCCAAATGAAATTCCGACTATTATTAACAAAGGGATAGGCGGCGATCGAGTCATTGATCTTGCTCAAAGATGGGAGCAAGATGTTCTTCAGCAGGATGCTGACTTGATTTCTGTTTCAATTGGAATTAATGATGTCTGGAAGCAACTGAAAACAACTGGGATAGAACCTGTATTCCCTGATCAATTTGAAGAGGTGTACCGTGATACCCTTATTAAAGTGAAGGAAAGAACAAATGCACAACTTATTTTAATGGAACCAACCATTATTGAGGAAAATCCTGATTCAAAAGGAAACCAGCTGCTTATTCGATATGTTGAAATTGTACATAAGCTTTCCAAAGAATTTGAAACACTACTTGTTCCAACACACACTGCTTTCATTAACTATTTAAAAAGCAACTCTGAATATTCTCTCACAACAGATGGAGTCCATATGAATACAATAGGAAATATGTTAATGGCAAAGACTTGGTTGGATACAATAAAATGAAACTTCCATCAGCAGGGATTTCTTCATCCCCTGCTGATGGTTAAGCCCGGGGCCCACAGAATGTGGGTCACACAGACTTTGCAATGGATGTGGCGCTTTTAGTCTGTTTTTAGTCTGTGTTCCTTTTCCCGGACTTCTGCGGGCAGTTTATCCCCCTTAGCTATCTTCTTGTTTCACCTGAATCATTAGCCATAATAGGGTTTTACTGCACGTTAAGAAAATGGGATAAAAAAATAATCGAAGCCGTATCTTTTTTAAGTCCTCAATCGTTTATAAAGCAGAGAGCTCTCTTAAGGGGTGTTAAAAATGAATGCCAAGCTTGGTAAACAGGTGGAAATTGTTGAAAAAAGTCTTTCTGAAACACTACTGACTTTTTATCCTGATTTAAATCGTTATTGTTTGTGGCTGACAAAAAATAAATGGGATGCAGAAGACCTGTTACAGGAAACAATGATAAAAATTTTCGATAAAACTGAGAAGAAGGTTATCAAGCAAATCAATCTCACTTTTTTATGTAAAACAGCCTATTATCACTGGCTTGATACTTTGAAAAAGAATAGTCGGGAAAGCTTGCAGGAAATACCAGAAAAAAATAGTGATCAAATAGGAATAGAGGATGAACTAGAACCATTATTTGAAAGACTATTTACCCGTTTAACCGTAAAGCAGCTGACCGCCTTCCTGTTAAAGGATTATTTTGGTTATAAAAATAATGAAATTGCTGAAATTCTTTCTATTCAGGAAGGTGCAGTTAAAACCTTGCTGCACAGGGCAAGAACACAAGTTAGAAAAGAGTTTTTCGATGAGGAAAACGGCAGATTAAACCGATGGAATAAAACAGAAAATGACCATTTTTACAAACAGTGCTTTGAGTCAATAAAAAAACAAAATCCATTCATTTTGATTTCAATCTATAAACAGCAAATTTATCAATCACCTGTTATGATATACAGCAAATCGAAAATGCCTAAAAAGGAATTCCAACCTTATTCAAAACTGCATAGCTTTATGAAATGTGCTGCCTAAAAAACTACTGGAGACTTTAAAATGTACCCTTTGTAAAGGACATTTAAAAAAAGCCTAGGCAGCTTTAAGAAGATGATCTCTGTATTGAACAGGGGTCATCTTTTTTAAATTC